>NZ_FMXK01000008.1 GCF_900103635.1 Butyrivibrio sp. INlla18 | reverse complement strand
CTGCGAAGAAATCCTGGATAAGTTGAAATCAATTAATTTTGCAGACATAAAAGGGCAGGGATACATGCCCACTTATGTTCGAGACGAACTAACTGATGCCCTCCACAAAATATGCGGATTCAGAACTGACTATGAGTTCATTACCAAATCTGATATGAGAACAATAGAAAAACAGAGTAAACAAAGGTAATATTACTATATTTCAAGAAGCACAAAGATAACGCCGAAAGTCAGACAATTCAAGGCTTTCGGCGTTGATTATTATTGTTGTACTGTCAAAGACAGGACTGTAAAATCATAAACGCTCATTCTTCATATCTCCTTTATTTGATGGTATCAGCATCCACCAGCTCAAGTTCTGCCTCTTTTACTTTGTCGATATTAAAACCTGACTGCCATCCGCAGATCTTGTTTATCTGAGGATCCGGATTTTCAAGTGGAACGCTGATTGTGAATTCGCCAGCCTTATCAAGCTGTCCCTTGGTAAATCTTCCCTGACGGGCATACACATGAAAGGTTGGCTTATTCCACAGGGTTCCAAGATGTCCCCAGCCGATTACCATTGAATTAAACCTGTCATCTGCAAATGTATTTAATAGGATTCCCTTGGGAAGTGCCTTTGTAATAATGTTGGCGTAATCAGTTACATTGATTTTTTCCTTCATTTTCGTACCCTCCATAATTCAAAACAATAGCTTCTTGATCCTAAACACACTCTCCGGAACTCCAAAGATTCCATCAGAACATTCAACTCTGTAAATCTCACAGTTCCCGATATTCTTCGACCAATACCTGCCTTTTGCATCTTTATCAAGATATTCGAGGATTCCCTTCATGGCTATCGCATGGGTTGATATGAGCACATTTCCCTGTGAGCATTCATCCTTTATGGAATCCACAAATTCTCCGGTTCTTACAACGATATCAGCCAGCTGTTCCATTCCTTCCGGAGCAGGATTATTTACAAAATCACTGAAGAACTTCACTACCTCTTTCTTTGGCTTAAGAAGGCTCATTCCTTCATATGGACCATAATCCATCTCAATGAGACGTCCGTCCATAGATACTGTGACTCCCGGAGCCACACACTCTGCGGTCTGCACAGCTCTTTTCAAGGGACTGGAATATACTTTGGTAAAAGAGATACCTTCCTTCTTGAGCCAGTCAGAAGCTTTTCTGCTCTGGTCAAAGCCTTTGGAATCAAGCTCATTGTCACTACGCCCCTGGAGAACATGCTTACTATTTAATTTTGTTTCACCATGCCGTATAATGTATAGCATTTCGCAGGCCTCTTCTTACTATTTCTCAATCATCCTTTTCCCGAATTCTTTTGCTGCTTCAAGCTTTCCATCTATATTAAGCATATGCGCATAGAAATAGTCTTCACAGACAGTTATCCCTTTCCCCTTAAGCATCTTCTTAAGCGCCAGAACTGTTCTTCTTGACCAGTTTGAAGTTGTAAAAAGGACTACCTTTGAAACCATCTTAAAATCAAGCTCTTCCGCATATTCTTTAAGCTCGGGAGCCATGATATTTGCATATGGAGCTCCGCCAAGAAAAAGAATGTCCACTTTTTCTTTGAGTTTTGGTTCATCAGCTATGCTGACTGCCTTTACACCAATCCCATCACCTATTGCCTCTGCAATTCTCCTTGTATTCCCAAATTTAGTCTTAGAACAGTATCTTACTGCGATATCCATAATAAAAAACCTCTTTGAAATTATATATTTTGCACAATATGATTGTATCATATGTATCATCAATTTCAAGAGGTCAAATTTATCATTATTTATTTGTAATACGCAGACACTTCAAGAAAGCTCTTGTTGCCATCTATGTAATCCTGGTATATGTCCCAGGGACTTCCACCCCCAAGCCAGCAAATCATAATGGAAGATGCTCATCCTGGCTAATACATGAACGTTATTGTTGGTGATAAGCTCAGATTATCTCTCCAAAATAACCTTTTTATTCGATGACACCGGTTCTTTTCAATACTTCCTCAACGGTTTTAACGGGGATTATCTGAAGGTTCTCTTTTACCTCATCCGCAACGTCTACCAGATCCTGCTCATTCTCATAAGGAATAAAAGCTGTCTTAACACCGCTTCTAAGGGCTGCCATGAGCTTCTCAGGAAGGCCGCCGATAGGCATTACAAGGCCTCGCAGGGACACCTCACCGGTCATAGCGATCCTTGGGTCAACATCATTGCCTGTAAGAAGTGATGCTATTGCTGTAGTCATGGTTATTCCGGCAGATGGGCCATCCTTGGGCACTGCCCCGTCCGGAACATGGATGTGAAGGTCATTTTCCTCGAACATTTTGGCTTTTTCCGGGAAAAGAGATTTCACAAGGCTCACAGCAATCTGCGCTGACTCCTTCATCACATCTCCCAGCTTACCGGTGATTATGATATTTCCTTTGCCTCTGGTAAACAGTGTCTCGATGTAAAGGATTTCTCCGCCGACGCTTGTCCAGGCCATTCCTGTCACAACGCCTGCTTTCTGCTTATCAGGAACGTTTTCTCTTCGAACCGGTCTCATGTCAAGGTCTGTTCTTAGCTGATCCTTTGTTATGGAGAGCTTGTCCTGACCGCCCTTTGATATGAGTACGGCAGCGCCTCTGCAGAGGGAATCAATTCTTTTCCTGAGTCCTCTGACGCCGGCTTCTCTCGTATATTCCTCAATTATGGTCTCAAGCACTTCATCAGACACCTCAAGTTTATCTGATGATATGCCCATAGCTGCCATGGATTTTGGCAAAAGATGCTTTCTCGCGATCTTGAGCTTCTCATCAGGAGTGTAGCCTGTGAAGTTGATGACTTCCATTCTGTTTAAAAGCGGCTCAGGGATTGTATCCACGCTGTTGGCGGTGCAGATGAACATTACGTCTGAAAGGTCGTAGGGCACATTCATGTAATGATCGGTAAAAGTGTTGTTCTGCTCCGGATCAAGTACCTCCAAAAGCGCGCTTGCGGGATCTCCGTTATAGGACTGGGAAAGCTTGTCGATCTCATCAAGTACCATAACAGGATTGCTTACTCCGCTCTTGTTTATGGCATCCATGATTCTTCCGGGCATGGCACCGATATATGTGCGGCGGTGTCCTCTGATATCAGCCTCGTCCCTGATTCCTCCAAGGCTTACACGAACGTACTCTCTTCCAAGGCTCTTTGAAATGCTCTTGCCGATACTGGTCTTGCCTGTTCCGGGAGCGCCCACAAACAAAAGGATTGAGCCTGACTGCTGTTTTTTAAGATTCATAACAGCTATCTGCTGAACAATACGCTTTTTTACCTTATCAAGACCGTAATGGTCCTCATCCAGAATTCTCTCAGCTTCCGAGAGGTCTATGAACTCAGCCTCCTGCTTCTTCCAGGAAAGACCTGTCACAAAATCAAGATAGTCATACAGCATGCCGGTTTCAGGGCTGTTCTTGCCCTCCTGCTTAAGCCTGTCCAGAACCTTTCTGGCTTCTTTCTCTGCATCTTCATTCATACCGGCTTCATTTATCTTTTCCTCGAACTTCTGAACATCTGTCTGATTCTCGGGATGCATCTCATCCAGCTCTTTCTGCAGATATTCCATCTGTTTCTTGATGGCGGACTCACGGTACATGTCCTTATATTCCTGCTCCTGCGCTGTGGCCGCATCTGTGGTGACCTTGGCCACTTCCACGAACTCAACAACAGCTTTTTCCATGAGCTCAAGACGGGTGGCAGCGCTGTCTTCCGCTAGAATCCTGTACTTGTCGTCATTACTGTTCTTCATCCAATATGAAACCGCCGCAGTCAGCTCACCTACAGTATTCATGTTGTCTATCATCATATTGAAAAAGCCCACATACTGGAATCTTGAAGACAATTCCTTGACTTCTTCCTTGAGTCTTCGCAATACCTCCATCTCTTTTTCCGGGTTGGCAGGCTCCGTATCCGGCCTTCTTGAAATGCTAAGCTCAATGTTGTGCCTCTGATCAATGGCAATCTCATCGATATTCACACGGTTATTTACCTTGACAACAATGTATCCGTCCGGACTGATGGTACTCAGAATTCCCGATGCGCCGATAGGATAAAAATTATCCTCCGTCATCTCGTTTCTCTTCTGAAAGCTCTTATTCTGCAAAAGAACTACCTTCTCACCCTGAACCGCTCTTCCGCCAAGGTTCTTGAACTCATCAGTCTGAAAATAAAGGTTTCCCTCTGAAATAAGCTGTTTATTGTATACAGGAACTACTATCATAATTAACCTCCTTTTGTTAGCACTCTTATGAGATGAGTGCTAATCCTTTGGTAAAAAAATAAAGCAGATCATCATTGAACGCTTTACAAAACATTTACACTTGTCTAAGATATTTACATGATAATAGCACTAACATTGACAAGTGTCAACGTTAAGTTTTTCGTGACTCACGAAACGCCCCCAATGACTCACTCAAACAATGTAACTCTCAGAGGAAAAGATTATGTACCAGGGATGCAATAAAACAGCTCTTTGTTCACAGAACACCATCGCAGAGGGCTTCTATGATTTATTAAAAGAAAAAGAATACTCCAAAATTACCGCCAGTGAAATATGCAAGAAATCCGGTGTTTCCAGGCAGACTTTCTATTCTCTGTTCTCGTCAAAAGAGAATATTGTCGCCTTCATTTTGTCCAAGGAATACGCTTTTAACCCGGAAAAAGAGTGTAATTGCTGCGGAACACCAACTCTTTCTGAGCTCAGTAAAGGATTTTCATCCTTTATTGTTCAAAAGGGCGATTTCATCGAGCTTCTTGAAAAGAATAACATAACCTATCTCCTGCAGGAGACTCTTTTTTGCGGTTTTAAGCATTACACTGATTCAGAGGTCAGCAATGATGACGCCGGTGAGATTCCCCGGGATCTTGCCCTGGATTTCATTGCTTCGGGACTTACTACTATTGCCAAGCATTATGTAAAGAACAGAAATGCCATCACTTGTGAACGGCTTGAGGGGATAATTTATTCACTGTTTAGTGGGGCGTTTTGACTCACCCCCACTCACTTTTTTTATCATTTTTTTATCATTTATTTGTTGACTATTAAAGGTATATATTGTACTTTAATTGTGCTCAATCTAATTAGCATGTTTAGTCACTACAGCACTGATGAAAGGATGGTAAAAAAATGGCTAATTTTGATTATGATGTTCTATATATCGGTACCGGTCATGCTGCATGGCATGGCGCTCTTATTCTTGCAGGAGCCGGGAAAAAGATTGCTTTTGCAGAAAGGGATTTGACAGGCGGAACATGTACCAACTATGGATGCGATGCCAAGGCTCTCCTGGATGGACCGGCTGAGCTGGTCTCCGCTCTTGAAAGATACAAGGATTTTGGACTCAGTGCCGATGTTAAGATGGACTGGCCCAAATTTATGGGATATAAGCACATGGTAATCGATCCTCTTGCAAATGCCATGACAGGCCTGCTCACAAATGCCGGTTTTACCATCATCAGAGGAAGTGCTGAGTTTGTTGATCATCATACGGTAAAAGTTGGAGACAAGACTGTTACTGCAGAAAATATCGTTGTCTGCACAGGCCAGAATGACTTCAAGCTTGATATTCCGGGAAAAGAGTATATGCATACAAGCCGCGAGATATTGGATCTTCCACAACTGCCTGAGCATATTGCTTTCATTGGAGCAGGTATTATTTCGATGGAGTTTGCTTCGCTCCTTACACAGTTCGGCGTTAAAGCAACCGTAATTGAATTTGCGGACAGAGCTCTTTTAGCATATAGCGAGGAATATTCTGCAAGAGTTGTGGATAAGCTTAAGGCTGCAGGTGTTGATTTTCACTTTGGTGAGTCTTTAGCTTCTGTAGAAAAAGACGGTGAGAAATATATCGCCAAGACCGCTTCCGGCCTGACAGTTACAACGGACTACATCCTTGCTGCTACAGGAAGAAGAGCTAATGTCGAAGGACTTGGCCTTGAGAATGCCGGAATCGAGTACAGCCCAAGAGGCATCAAGGTTGACGACCATATGCGCACCACAGCACCTAACGTATATGCCAGCGGTGACGTGGTTGATAAGATGATTCCAAGGCTCACTCCTACTGCAACCTTCGAGTCAAATTACATCGCTCTCGCTATTCTTGGCGCACCACAGCCTATCCAGTACCCGGCTGTTCCAAATGTAGTATTTACGCTTCCAAGAATTGCTGCTGCCGGTGTTACAGTAAATCAGGCCCTGAAGGAACCTGATAAATATACCGTTGCCAAGGTGGAATACGGAAAACTTCTTGCCTTTGAATATAGAAATGAGACTGACGCCGAAGCTACCGTTATTCTCGACAAGAATAAATACCTTGTCGGAGCCGAGCTCTACGGTGACCAGGCCGGCGAAATGATCAACATCATTACAATGATCATCAATGGCAGAATGACTATGGAAATGATCATGGGTACGATCTGGGCATTCCCGACACAGACAGACGGTCTTGTAGAGATGCTCGCACCTATGCTCCACAGCGCAAGGGATGACGCGTGAATAATTGATTATTTTGACACTATTGTCATTTAATAAATTTGGCAGACTACATTGCCCATAAAAAGCAATATAGTCTGCCAAAAAAGCCGTAAAATTCTCTCCGGTTACCATTCACAGTATGCGGGATTTTCCTCCGCAATAAACCGTGTGTCATATCCGAATATCAAAATCAAAGATACTCCATAAATATCATGGGATGTGCTGTGCAAAACGGAGTCTGGGCCATATACATTCCCAAAGTGTCATCATTGTCATCCATGAGGACTACAGACTCAGGCGAAATATCAGGAAACAGCTCTTTTACCTTGTCCATGACAATCTGCGGCTTTTCTTTTGCCTCCAAAGTATAGAAGCAGTGCGATGCAGGAATTCCGTAAAGCCTTTCCACCATCTCTGATTTCCATGCCTCATGTCCATGCGGTTCCCTGGATATGCAAAAGAGCCTGTTAACATCATGCCCGCTTATGTAGTCGTAAAGTGGCTTAAGCCTCTTGCAATCAGCGTAGATATTTTCATTTTCTCGCCTGATCTATCACATCTTCCATTATTTCTTTTGTCATGCTACCGGGGATGTAGCCAAGGACATAGCCTTCCGGATTTATTATAAATGTAGTCGGATATGCTGTGATGTAATAAGGAAGCTGCAGTGTTGCGCCCTCATCCATAACAACAGGATAAAAGTCTCTTGACCCATCTAAAAATAGCTATCAGAATTCTACTTTTTTATCAAAGCAAAGATGTAATGCAAGCCTCAACATCTTTTACATCAGCTGTAGGCTCAAATCTTGCAACAACGTTTCCCTCACGGTCAATAATGAACTTAGTGAAGTTCCACTTAATGTCAGGCTTCTTATCCCATTCAGGATCTGCTTCAGCAAACATCTTCTCAAGAAGCGCCTTGAACTCATGCTCCTGGAATCCCTCAAATCCCTTCTGAGACTTAAGATATGTATAAAGAGGAAGCTCGTTCTCACCATTTACATCAGCCTTTGCCATCTGAGGGAAGGTTGTGTTGTAATGAAGTGTGCAGAACTCATGGATCTCGTCATCTGTTCCGGGAGCCTGTCCTCCAAACTGGTTACAGGGAACATCAACTATCTCAAGACCTTTCTCGTGGTACTTGGTATACATCTGCTCAATAGGTGCATACTGAGGTGTAAAGCCACATCCTGTAGCTGTGTTGACCACCATAACTACCTTTCCCTTGTAATCAGCAAGATTAAGCTCTTCGCCGGTTCCGGTCTTAAGTGTGTAATCGTAGATCATTGTTTCATTCTCCTTTTCTTTTTAATTAATCTGCTCATTATTTGTTCGAATGCAATGCTGCATTTCGCAACATTTAATTGTGTACAATTTTAATTATAATAATATATCGTCAAAAATCAAGCCCCGACAGTTTATTAATCGGAAATTTGCTGGCTGACAGGTCCTATCTTTCTCCATTTTCCATATCTGTACAGCACAATACTCATGATCGCACCAATGATCCAGGCTATAAGAAGTGACCAATAGATCATGTCGCGATCGCCAAGTGGATTAGCCGCGGAACGTGTCATATATACCATAATGTAGGCCAGCGGCATTCTGAGGAAAAAGGTCTCGATGATAGATATCCACATAGGTGTCACTGTATCTCCCGCACCACGCATTACACCGGTAAGGGACTGAATGATAGCCATTAACAGATAACCGCCTGCCAGAATCCTCATAAGGTGCATGCTAAGATCAACGAGTTCCTCTGTATCTGTAAATATTCCCATCAGGCCCCTGCCAAACGTAAGGATGACTGCCACTATCGCTACAGAAAAGATCAGCGACAGCAAAAGGCCCTGTCTTGAACCCTGTTCAACTCTTTCCTTATTTCCCGCACCGATATTCTGACCTGCATAAGTTGTCAGAGCCGATCCGAAAGAGAAAATAGGAAGCACTGCAAATCCATCCACACGCTGTATGATCACACTTGCAGTGATAAGCTGCTCACCAAAGGTATTAGTAAGAGACTGCACCAGGACGATAGACATGGAAAAGATGGCCTGCGTGATTCCGGAAGGGAATCCAAGTCTTATTATCTGTCCCGCATAGTTTCCCTGCCATTTAAAAAACTTTATTCCAAAATCAAATACATCGCCCATTTTTCTCAGACGATTGATACATAATATGGCAGAAAATGCCTGCGCGATTATCGTAGCAAGAGCAACACCGGACACGCCCATGTTGAATCTCGCCACAAAAAGAATATCCAATACAATGTTGATCACGCTTGAAATGATAAGATAAACCAGCGCAGAAACCGAATCTCCAAGTCCCCTCAGGACACCACTTAAGATATTATAAAAGCCCAGTCCGATCGAACCGAGAAACAGTATCCTAAGATAACTTGCACTCCAGTCAATAATGCTCTCAGGTGTTCTAAGTAACGATAACATCGGTCTTGCTATGATGACTCCGATCACAGTCATTGAAACTGACGCAATAAAGATAAGAGTGAAACAGTTTCCTATTGTCCAGGACAGAGCGTCTCTGTTTTTGGCTCCCAGATATTGAGCAACCATTATCGTCGCACCAATACTTACACCTATAAACATAACCAACAGAAGATTAAGAATAGGAGCCGCACTTCCAACTGCAGCCAAAGCATTATCGCCAACGTATCTTCCAACAATAATGCTGTCTACAGTGCTGTATAGCTGCTGGGCAACATTTCCAAGCAGCATAGGTATAGTAAATTTAAGTATCTGCTTCCATGGCGCCCCCACAGTCATATCAACAGCTTTAAAAGATTTATATTTCATATCGTGCCATCCTTATTCCTTACAATTACCAGTTCACGATCTCATCAGCGGTATGTATAAGCTTTGCCTCTACAGATGCAGCCCCCTTAACGTACTCCTCAAGTTTTTCTGCAGTCTTTCCTATTCCGCTTCCGCCTGATGTTGCAAAGGCGTATACTTTCTTGCCTTCCCAGTTATATCCCTTGCAGAAAGTGTAGACTACTCTTGGTGCTGCAGCATACCAGATAGGGAAACCGACATATACGGTGTCGTACTTATCGAAGTCCTGAACCTTTCCTTTAACGGGGACATTTTTTTTCCCAATCTGCTCTTTATTGCATCTTGAAAGGGGATTCATATAGTTGATATCAGCCTTTGTGTACAGTTCCTCAGGCACAATCTCATAGATATCTGCATTTATCTTCTGAGCAAACTCCTCTGCCACTTTTTTGGTTGTTCCTTCTGCGCTAAAAAATGTAACTAATGTACTCATCTTTGTTTCCTCCTATCTGTTCGATCATTTTATTTGTTATCAAAGTGAATTTATAAATCCAAAAACTTTTGTAAAGTACTTGTCAGGGTCCATATACAGTGCCTGTCCGTGACCGGCTCCTTCGACCACATAGAGGTCTTTCTGAGAGTTACAAGCATCATATAAGCTGTAGACCATTCTTGTATTTACAAAGTTATCCTCTTCGCCATGTATAAAGAATATGGGGATCGAGGTGTTTTTGACCTGCTCTAGAGCAGAGGCTTCCTGGAAAGTATATCCTGCCCTTATCTTGGAAATAGCACTGGCAGTATAAAGGATCGGGAACTGCGAGATATTGAAAAGATATCTGGCCTCATCAGTAAACTCATCCCATACTGAAGTGTATCCGCAGTCATCGATTATTGCCTTTACATTATGCGGAAGATCCTCTCCTGATGTCATCATAACAGTTGCGCCTCCCATGGATACTCCATGGAGAATTATCTGCGCATCAGGATCGATGCCAAGTACATGATCGATCCAGAGTTTTACATCTTCCTTGTCGAGCCATCCCATTCCAATGAATTTACCTTCACTGTCTCCATGGGATCGCATATCCGGGGTAAGAACATTGTAGCCCTGCTCAGCATAATATCTTGCATAGGAATACATCTGCTGACGCTTACCTGTGTAACCATGTATTGCAATGACCCAGTTATGGCTGTTAGCATCGGTGGTAAAAACATCACCGACCAGATTTAAGCCGTCAGAAGAACTGATAGAGACAACCTCTTTTGCTGAACTGTCGACCCAGTTGTTAGTTAACTCGCTTATCTCCTTCCATACCCGGTCAACCGTGTTCTTCGTATCGTCAGAAGTCGTTGGAGTCGGTGCAACAGCTATTCCGGATGCTGTAGAACGTGAAATTGCAAATGTAACAAGGTAGTTGCCTGCAAAAATATCAAGTGCCACAAAAGCAATGAGCACAATGGCTACTACCCACTTTATTATTTTTGATAATTTATTCTTCTTATTCATGTGATCGTAATATCCTCCAGTTATCCTGCGTGCAAAGCCTTATCCGGTGCACTCACGAATTGAAACTGTTTTCTGTTACGGTATTATCATATCACATTTTAAATTAAATGCAATTAAATTGATTGCAATTTATGTTTTTTCGTGTCCGGGCTTACCTTTAAATTTATTTTTTTCACAAATGATATTTATTGATAAGAAGCTTATATGGAAAAGCTGATAAAAGAATATTCTAAATTACTTTATAGTCCAAAACCGGCATCTGATAAGTTCTGGACCTTGGAAGATCGTATCGAAAAAGACAAAAAGAACCCTTGGGTCTTACTTGAAATCAGTAAATCAGAATCCATTTGGAATATTGCTACTATGATTAAGAAAAAAGTAATCACCACCGAAGATCTTAACGATTTCAGTGGTGAACTTAAAGATGCTGTTCAAGAGATGCTAGAGAGATTCTAACATAATCGACAATAGCTATCTCGTCTTAATCAAAACATGCTTACCGGAAAAGGCCATTCCGAACTTTATGATGTCAGTTATTCCGTCATCACGCATTTCAGCCTCATAATTTTTGTTATCTATCTGCTCCAAAGCCTTTGTTGCAAGTTTGTCTAGAGCTTTGTCATCAAGGTCTGTATCCCATTTGACCTCGATAATAATTCCCGGAAGGCTATTCTGTTTAGGGAACATGCTGACATCATATCTTCACTTCTTCAAAACATAAATAATAGAAGCTTTTGTCGAAGCAAAAAACACATAAAAAAGGCGCTCCATGAATCATCGTCCACAGACCGCCTTTGCCGAGTACTATTCATGTAAAGAGCTTTCTTCCAGCCCAGATACAGATGCAAGCACCTACTGTCGAAACAATAAGGCTGCCTAACCCCGAATCAACGCCGGAAAGTTTGTTCCCCTCATTATTCGACTTTTACCGTGATCATAGAGAATTTTATACGATTCTCTATAACGCAGGTATGTCTTCCATCATGATGGAAACCATAATTAGCACCATTCAGATAATGCCTGAAATGCCCAACCTTGAAGCATACATGAAATCTTTTTGGGCATATGGCATTTACGGATGGATGCTGGAATGGATCAAACGTGGTATGCATGAAGGTGGCAAAGAATTAAAAATTCTCTTTAGCCTGGCGCACCAAGACAATGAAAGCAGTGGAGATATTACATAATGCATGCATCGAAAACGGGATAAGCTTCAACTACCATCAGACCGGAGCAAAACTTATAAAAGACGGAAAACTGCCGAGTTATCGTTCTGATTTATTCTGGAATTCAAAGTTTTATTATCGTCGCAAGTTTCTTTCCGCATAGAATTCCAAATATGCAGCAACAACAACTCAGTGCCACATATAATCCGCCATTCATATATTGTTTCTTCTCAAACAAATTAAAAGCTTCAAGGGAAAATGTAGAGAATGTGGTAAAACCTCCACACACCCCTGTCTTCCAGAAAAGAATGGTATTATCAGATACACTTTCTCGGTTACTGGTAATTCCAACAGCGAATCCAATTAGTATGGCACCGAGGATATTTGTAATCAGAGTTAATATCGGAAAATAAGTCTTAACAGGAATCAGACTTATTGCATATCGCGCTACTGCACCCAAGGCACCACCAAGTGCTACAAATAGAAAATTCATATCAACCTCTCTATTGTCATATATACTGAAATATACTCCTACCGGTCACTCATACTGTCCATTCCGTCCATTCTATGTGGTTGTATTTCATTACTTCAACAGCCTTTTTCATTCCAGTCTTCTTATAAAAGCCTGTCTGATCTTAGAATTGCATACCAACTGGAATCATTAAGTCCCTGGTTGTTAATATCTGAGCTACGGAGTGTCCCTTCGTACTTCATTCCACATTTTTTCATGACCATACCGGAGTGTGGATTATTAACATCATGCCTTGATTCGATGCGATTTGCTTCCACCTTGTCAAAAAAGAAATCTATGACTGCTTTTAATGCTTCAGATGTAATACCCTGATTCCACCAGCACCTTCCGATACAGTATCCGATATGAATCATGTTTATACTCTCTTTCATACCAACTGCAGAGATACTTCCTATTGGTTCATCTATTTCTTTTAGAACAATAGCCCACTGATAGTACTTTTCATCCTTATATGAATCCACCCACTGTTTTAAAATCTCTGTTGTAACATCCACCGTTCCATGAGGTGGCCAAGTCAGATACTTAGTTACTTCTTCATCATTTGCCCAGTTCTTAAACATGGCATCGGCATCTTCACTCTTGAATTGCCTCAGTATAAGTCTTTCTGTTTCGATAGTCTGTGTCCCGCAATGCTTCATCTTATCCTACTTTCCCTTTTCCCTATCATCTTTTCCGACAACTTATGGATTATCATACCTTTTTTCAGACAAAAATAAAATAGCCCCGGACATCAACTAATCAAATCTTGATTCCAGAGCTATTACAATCATCCCTCTTTTACTGCGTCCAAAGGAAAAGGTATTACATTTGATGGTTCATTTTGTTGTGCTGTCCAAAGCGTCAGTTTCTGCTGCATATTCATCCAGCTTTCTGGAGATGTATTAGTTGCCTTGCTTATCCTTATAGCCATTTCCGGGCTAAGAGAAGCTTTCTCATTAACAAACTCTGACAATGCTTTTCTACTTACTCCTAGCATTCTCGCTGCATCGGTAACTGTGAGATTCAATGGTTTCATTACATCTTCCAAGAATACATTTCCTGGATGTGTCGGTCTTCTAGTCATGTATTTTTCCTCCTTCCTCAGTGATAATCCATGTAGTCTACAAGAAATGCATCCTGACCCTCAAAGTAAAAAGTCATTCTCCAATTACCATTGACAGTAACAGACCACATATCCTGCTTATCACCTTTAAGTGGGTGTAATCTATACCCAGGCAAGTTCATATCTTGAGCACTGGTACTGGCATCCAATCGGTCAAGCATTCTCGCTAATTTCGGTGCATGATCTGGCTGAATCCCCTTCTTTGAACCAGTTTCATAGAAGTCTTTTAAGCCTTTATGTGCAAACGATTTTATCATGTCATTATTATAACCTGTAACGTTACAGGTGTCAAACTTCCTTTCTTTATTATTTACCTTTTCCAGAATCTGATATTAAGCAAAATAGTTATAACTGTTCCAACACCAGTAATTGTCAGCCGTGTGTTCATAGGTGTCACATCACTAAGTTCATAGCATAGAAAAGCGACAACCAAGCATCCTATAATACTTCCCAGGATCTTGGCAATAGTAAAACAGTGTTCAAGAATGAGCATAGCAATTACAGTTACCCCATATATAATCAGACACGTTTTTGAATCCAATCCCATGTTACGAGTAAGGAATAATGGAATAAAGCCAGCACTGGCAGCATTGAGGATATCAATCCTCATAATGAGAATCCCAACAGCTGAAAGGACCAATGCAAGCGGAATAGCAGCAAGACCTCCCAGAGCGCCGGCAGCACTGCTTGAAACACTATCTGATACGCTATCGTGTCTATTAAAGAAAAACTTATCTTCATCCCACATTATTTGTCACCCTTTTTAATCTGATTCAATTTGTTGACATACACTGCAGCCCTGCAATAGAACTTGAGCTGCTCTTCGCCGTCTTTTATAGTTGTGGCTCTCTCTACGCCTTTGGCTGTACCCTTCTTGACTGCCTCATTGAACATCTTTCCGAGACGGGCTCTTATCTGTGCCGGTGATTCCTTGATCTTGTACTCTACAAGGACTTCATTCACATCTGCAAAGGTAGGAAGATCTGCCAAAGTAAACTCTTTATCCATTTTCTTGGCTTCCTTGATCATCTCGCCAACGGCTACTGTATAGTCGTAGGTAGTTCTTTTACCAAAGCGCTCTTCCAGCATCTCGCAGATATAATAATTGACTGTGATGTTCTGCTTCTTGGCTTCCTTCTCAATACGATCATACATATCCTGTGTAAGTGATAAATTTACTCTTGGCATATCTTCATCCTCCTATGAGTGTTGAACAGTTATGTTATACTCTGATTATATGAGTGTTGAACATATATGTCAAATGCTTCTACATGGCTCTGTATGCCTGATCATGACTGACCTCGGACTGGTAATAGCTCCCCATAGTCGTTGGTGCGTTGAAAAGAGCTGCTAATAGATAGTTCTTTATATTCCGCACTTTAGTAGTATTGTCCTTCATACATCCCATAACATACTCAAGATGCATATGGTTAAGCTTCAGGAACTTGGACTTAACAAGATTTGTAGGATACTCGTTCTTGGAGATCCAAATGGTTGGATTCTGGCAAAGAACTGTCTCAAGCACCAGATCATAGATGCCTTCAATAATCTCTGTATCATGAGGATATCTTTCCAGCATGATATCAATGCACAGATTTTCCCTGATAATTTCTGCATAGGCATTATACTCATCATTCAAATCGGTTTTCATCGAAGAGATATGATTAGTATTTATAACTCTTTTAGTATTATTAATATTAATATAATTAGGGTCGGATTCTCCGTGGTCTAGAACCGGATTTTCGCTTGGTCTAGAACCCGAAATTCCCGTGGTCTTGACCCCGATATTTCCGGGGTCTAAAATTTCCATATTTGTTCCAGAACTTGGTTTTTCCAAGGTCTGAACTTCTTCATTTTCCCTTGAAGCAAAGTTCTTGAGATAGATCTTGGTAGGCTTCCCCTGGTCCTGCTTTTTGCGCTCTATGAGCCCATATTCCTCAAGACTCTTAAAAAGACATCTGATCTTATCTTCCCCGCAGCCCAGCATTTCTGCGGCTTCCTGCTGTGCAAAGTATATATATGCCCTCTGAAGCTCATCAAACCACTTATATTTAAGGGATAATGACATTCTATCAAGCATAAGACCGTAAAGTGTCTTAGCAAGAGCGTCAAGCCCGCTAAAATAGGCGTTTGTGAACAAAAGCTTTGGTATTCTGTAAAAGGCAAGCATTTCTGATTCCTGACCGCTGAAATAGTCAAAAATAATTCTTTCGCTCACTCGTTTTTCCTCCCTTCAATGATTTTCTGTGACGTTCCATGGATTTAAGTGGTGCAATTTCTGCACTACCCAATCAGCTGAAATCTGCATCTACGATTGAAATTTTTGACGTAGATCTTGCTTGGCTTACCTTTTGCCTGTAACTTATATATAAGACCAAATTCTTCCAGTTCATTCATACAATCAATTATTGTGTGCTTGGAGAAATTGATATCTTCCTGAATCTTGCTTAACGGATAAATGATGTAGACTCTGTTATCATCATCAAACCAATTATGTTTCTTAGCTTCGCCCATTCGGTCCAAAAGAACTGCATAAAGCATTTTGGCCGAAGCCGACAGGGAAGAAAATCTCTTCCCTGTAAGCAGCTCTCTTGGTATCTCTACAGAAGCAAATTGCTGTGCCTGGGTGTTGTAAAAATAGTCCATCATATTACTGTTCCTCACTTTCCTGCGATGCCTTCCATTGCTCCAAGAGACTTACGATAACTCTTTCAATCTCAGACTGTGAATAATAAGCAGGGAAGTACTTGTTGAGCTTACGTTCTGTGATAAGGATCTTCTTCCTAGTCTGTGGTGTGGATCTCTTTTGGATAAGAATGTCTATCATCTGTTCCTGTGTAAGAGAGTCATCATCACGATATTGACGAAGATCCATAAGCTGTTCCTGCTTGATCATGCCGTTTTCGTGAATATACTCCCATATCCACTGTTGATAGGTTGGGTTAAAATAGGAGATTTCTACAGCTACTGCAATAGCTAATCTTCCTTCATCAACCATTGTTAATAACTTGGGAATTAGATATGTGAGTCGCATATATCTATGTATTTGTGCTCTTTTCATTCCCACTGATTCGCCAACTTCTGTTGCCGAATGCAACTTTGTCTCTTCAAGAGACAAAGTTAAATCAGAACGCTTACCTTGATGATTCAAGGCATCCATCTTCATTTTTAAGGCAAAGGCTCTTTCACTCGGAAGTATCTCTTCCCTCTGCATATTTGCGTTAACCATGGCGATAGTTGCATCATCATTGGTCATTTCCTTGATGATTGCAGGAATCTTTCGAAGCCCAACTCGTTTAGCCGCGTGAAGCCTTCTATGTCCTGAAATCATCTCGTAAGTGCCTTCATCATCCGGTCTTACGAGAACAGGAGTAAGCACTCCACTTTCCTTGATGCTTTCAACAAGTTCTTCCATCTTTTCATCATCAACGGCCCTGAAAGGATGGTTTTCAAAAGGATAGATAGTCATTACATCAAGATCCACAGTCCCCTCGGTGCTTGGAACACCGAGGAGCTCATCTATACTAGATAGCTTTACTTTCTGACCAACTCTTTGTGCCATTGTTCATAACCTCCTTGATAAATGATGTGTAAGCAAATGCTGCTTTTCCTTTTGGATCGTACTGATACAAACTGCTTCCTGAAGCACTTATTTCTGCAGCTCTTACTGAAAGAGGGATCTCCGTTTCAAAAACATTTATGCTTGAGGAATAAACTTCGTAGATCTGAGCCGCTATATCTTTTGCATAATTGGTTCTGTTATCAACCATAGTGATGAGAATCCCCTCTATTTCGAGCTTGGGATTAAGCTGCCTCTTAACCCTTCCTATGGTCTTAATAAGCTGCTGAAGACCCTTTACAGGAAGATATGCTGCCTGGCACGGAATAATTACTGAATCTGCACAGGCAAGTGCGTTAATCGTCATCATTCCAAGGGATGGCATGCAGTCAATAATCACAAAATCATAAGTATTTCTTGCGTTATCCACATATTCTCTGAGAATTGTTTTCCTGCTGATAACTCCGGTCATGCTTATTTCCAAGCTTGAGAGCTCAATATTTCCCGGCATCAGATCAACACCTTCTGCATGGTGGATAATTCCTTTTGATACATCCACGGGCTCGTCATTGATAATATTTACAAGTGCTGTGGCAAGAGAATAATCCAGTCTGTCCGGTTCATCACATCCAAGACTTATCGACATGCTCCCCTGAGGATCTGCATCTATCATGAGAACCTTGTAACCTTCCCTGGCAAGCCCAATACCAAGATCCACGCTTGTTACTGTCTTCCCTACACCGCCCTTTTGGTTTGCTACTGCTATAACTTTAGACATCTCTTTTTCCCCCTTATTCATCAAATGACTCAATAAACGCATCAATCTTTTCTGTGTTGCAGAGAACCACTCCCTTTACCTTTCTTGTGGCCTTGGCTTCCTTTGCAAGGCTTTCAAAGGTATGAAGCCCCATTGAATAGAGCTCTGCTCCCTCTGCGTACCTGACATATTTCTTTTTGCCTTCCTTAACGATTTCTGCTAAATCTTCGATTTTCTTTCTTCTAGCCATGAATACTTCCTCACTTTCGTTTTCTTCTTCACAAAATTGTTCAATATACTGTTCGATCAAATCTAAATCCACAAGGGCAGTTTTCCGAAGCTTTATATTGGCTTTGGCTTCTTTTGCCAGAGTCACAAATGACCAATATGCCATGCTGTAAAGTCTGGCTCCGTCCTGATAGGTGCAATATCGATGTTCTTTTCCGACAAGATACTTGTCCAAGTCAACTGGTGGGGATTTTCCACGATTCATCTGTAACCTCCGTTTCTGGTGTTACGAGATGCAATTAAGAAGATCAGAATTTTGGGTACAAAAAAACCACATCTTCTCTTCCTTCGAGAAATGTGGTCAAATGTGTGATGTGTCTGAACCGATTATTCCTTTGACAATTACCTTGGGATAGAAACTTTTAAAAGTTCCTATCCCAAAATGCGTTTTTTAAGCAAGTAGAAATTGTCTTTTGACACACCACTGATGTCCTATTTATTTTGAATAAAAACTACATACACGTCCAAATAGCTCCGTACTTGTCCAATGAATTCGTTGTAAAAATGTTGCATTTTTGGATAACATAGTACGTCTATGGATTTCAGTGATTCCTAATGAGTCCGTGCGTTACTTACTGGATTTCAGCGTTGGGACTTTTGTTCGTGAATTCACATCCCGCTCCGCCCTGCTCCTTTATATTCCGTCCTAATCCATTTCGGCACTTTCGTTGTTTTACATCCCGTTCCGTAGTGATGTCTTAACGTGTGGTACTCAGTGCGTCAGATATCAAAACACGGTAGCCTGATGGATTAGGATGTATGGCTTTTTTGAGTAAAAAATGCGCTGTTCTTCACAGGCACTTTTACATGATAAAAATCTTGTCTTCCATGTTCTTGATGACTTCCTTCTTTTTATCCTCTGTGCAGTCCGCATAGATGTCCATCGTAGTCTGGATATCCTTATGACCCATGACTGACTGGATCACCTTCAGATTCGTTTCGTTCTCACAAAGTCTGGTGCAGAAGGTGTGCCTCAAGTGGTGGGCAGAGAAGTCCGGAAGGAGCAGAGGCTCTCTCTTTTCTTTCTGCGCCAAGGCAGTCTCTTCTTTATTGTAGTCTGCCGTAATACTGTGAATCGCACGGTTCACTTCGCCGGGTGTTGTGATCGATCCTCCCGAACTGGCAAATACGAATCCTGAATAGCCATCGATCTCCTGTGTGCAAAAGCCAGTAATCTGCTGGATCTGATATTCCTCCAGGAATGCATCATACACTTCACTGATCATCGGAATCCTGCGGCATCCTGCTTCCGTCTTCGGCGTGCTGATGTGATAATTGGATCCCGAATCATCCACCTTGCGATGTACCAGACTGTGATTGATGTCGATGATCCTGTTCTCGAAGTCCAAATCCTCCCACCTGAGGCCCAGGCACTCTCCGATTCTCATTCCGCTTCCGATCAAAACCGTTATGACCGGCTTCCATCCATGATACAGATGATTGGAATAGAGATAATTCATGAATGCCTTCTGCTCGGGAACCGTGAGCGACTTACGCTTTGTCTTTACCCACACATGACTCTTTTTGATCTCTCCGAGGACTCCGGCTGCCGGATTTACACGGATAAGCCCGTTGCGCACAGCCATCTGAAATGCGGGATGAAGAACGGTATGCACGTTATCAACGACGGAAGGTGAAAAACCCTCCTCAAGCATGAGCGAATAATAAAACTCTCTCACATCCGAATAACGTACCTTGATCAGCCTGCGTTTCCCAAAAGTCTCACGTACATAGTGATCGTAAGTATAAACGTAAGTAGTTCTGGTAGTCGGTTTCAGGTCGTATTTCTGTTTGATATACGAATCGTATACCTCATTGACTGTGACACGCTCTGCTCTCTGGGGATCCAGTCCATCCTCCAGATCGCGTCTGATCTGCTGTTCCTTCTTTCGAAGTTCCACGAGATCTTTTCCGTAGACGGTGTGGCGCTTCCTGTTTCTGTCAGTGTAAGAATAAGAGTAGCGTCCGTCTGCCCGTTGACACTCACCGCTTCTGAGCGTATAGCCGCGGGAGTCCTTCCTGCTCTGTGCCAATCTGTTTACCTCCTTTTTGGAGAGGCACAGCTTTCTTAGGGTTTGGTCTTGTAAAGGAGCTCAAGTGCTTCCTTAAAGACCTGTGCTTGGGTGAGATTCATCTTCTCGCAGTATGCCAAAAGTCTGTCGCGTTCCGCTTCGGTAACTCTAAATCCAACCTTAATGTACTTTTTGTCTTCTACCGTAGGCCTTCCGCGTTTTGCCATCTTCCTGCTCCCTTCAGATCTCTACTCACATTATATTTAATGCCCCACAAAAAATCAATGTATTTTTTTGAAAGCCGTGCATCTTATTTTCATTCCATACTGTTCCATTAAATGTCTCTGAAGTTCTCCATATACTCGTCGATGATCTCTGTATTTACCAGAACGATCCTTCTGATGCGGTAGATTGCTTTCGCTTCTTTGGCAAGTTCGGTAAATGCATGGATTCCCATGGAGTACATCGCTGCACCCTCATCATATTTCACGAACTTTTTCTTACCATTCGTAAAGAGTCCTTCCATATTCTCATATTCTTTTCTCTTATATCCCATGATCTAACCCTCCTGTATGGTTTCCCTGAAGAAAGCAATCGTCTTGCCTTCCAGCTTTTTTCTTGTTTTCGATACGATATTCAGGATCGTCTGATACGCCTTGTCTTCTTCCTCCGCGATCTCTACGAGCTTTCTACCGTCATGCAGATGACTGTAGGTGATCTTGAATTCTGCCAGGGGAAGTGCTTTGAGGCTTGTATCAAAGACCTCGTATTCCCTGCGCATCATGTGGATCGTCAGGATGTCCCGCTTATGCTTCTCGGGATCATCGGTCTCCTTCAAGATGTTCCCGGAGAAATTGCACTCCTCGATGGCATCGCGGATCATGATATGCTCGATCGCTTTTGCAGCTGTCGGATCGCTGCGATGACTGGTCTGGATCCTCACGCCCAGGTCATCATCATTTTTCTTCCGTCTGTTGTATTCAACCTCGAAGAGGATCCGATTGAACAGTCCGGTTTCGTAGCAGTCCACTAACTGTGGAAATATACTATAGTTCTTGTAGATCAGTCGGAAGCGTTCACGGGGAGTTGCTTTCCCGTAGCTTTCCACCAACTTATCTTCTGTAATGCACATGTTCGCACCTCCATGAAATTGATTGGAGGTTAGGCTTGCCGGCTTGCGTCACCTCTTGCTTACATATGCAATTCTACGGAACTCTATGTAAAAAGTCGTTCCATAGAATTTCGAACTTTGGGTTCGAAAATATCGAACCTTGGTGCAAAAGAAAAAGGATCTCTGTTACGAGATCCTGTTTTATCATACCAAAATATGAATATTCAATTGTTAATCTTTAAGACAGCATAGCGGAACAACATAAACTCCGTTCTCCATCTGATATGCCACCTTATTTTTTGTAACAACCATAAGAAATGCCGGCTTTCCCATCCGTTCACGGTCGATATCATCAGCAATCCTGATCAAGTTATCGGCCGCTTTCCTGATATCATCTTCTCCACCGAGTTTTACCTCAACAAGCGCCCATGAACCGTCCGCAAACTGAAGCACGGCATCCGCCTCACGTTTTTTTGAATCACGGTACTTATAAACATGGGCTCCAATCGCATCAGCATATACTCTTAGATCATGCACTACCAGCGATTCAAACAGCAATCCGAATGTTGTTATATCCTTAAATATCCCCTCCGGAGTTATGCCTAAAGCTGCAGCACCGATGGAAGGGTCCGTAAAATGCCTTGTCTCTTTTGTCCTGATGGCTGCCTGGCTTCTGAGGTTCGGATTCCACGCAGGAAGTTCCTCTATAACATACAGATTTCTGAGAGCATTCAAGTATTTCGCAAATACATCCTTATCAAATGTATCATCACTTCCGGCACAATCCTCCAAAAGCGTTGTATCAGCCGCAGCTATGGAAACATTTCTGGCGTAGGAACGCATAAGTTTCCTCGCTTTCTGTTCGTCCTTCTTCAGAGGGATGTCTTTCAATGAGAAGATATCATCCGTAACGACAACTTCGTAATAATCCCTTGCCTGTGCCAGAGATACATCCCTGTCCTTGCCTATGGCGACCGGCCATCCCCCTCTGCAGACATAATAAGCATAATCGTTTATGTCTTTCTTTGACATTGCCTTGGAAAATTTACCATTTTTAAGATCCAGCAGTGATACGGTACCGTTACTGTCTCCCGTTTCGTAAAGAGACATGGTACGCATCATTTTTCGTATGATCCTCCCGTTTCCGGTATGTCTGCTGCTTTCATCGTCCAGTTCAGTCCTGCTCTTATCCGTCACGCTGCCGGTCAGGATATACTGTCCGAAATCTCCAGTTTTATCGACTTCATACTTTACCTGATCCCAGATAAATGATACATGCTGCCACTCATCGACCAGTATCGGCTTGGGGCCATAGTTTAAAAAGTTTTCCGGTGATATCTTCGCCAGTTCTATATATTCATTCCTTGATTCAAGCGGCATCAGGTCGATGACCGTCCTGGCATATCTCTTTGCCGTAGTAGATTTTCCGCACCATTTAGGCCCGACTATCACCAGTGCGCCTTTACTCTTAAGGGTAAATTCAACAATTCCGTCAAATATTCTGCTGATATACTCTTTCTCACTCATTCAGGCATTCGCTCCTTATCTTTTTAAAGTATTTTACCCTAAATCGGAAGAAAAATCAATCTTGAATCGGAAGAATGTGAGGTTTCGAATCGGAAGAATATTGACTTTTCAATCGGAAAAATGTCAGCACCCTCCTTTCACCAACGCTCTCATCTGGATCAGCATGATCTCCTTCGTCCGGTCGTCCATCGAAGAAAACAGCTGCAGCATCTCCGCAGAGGACGCATCCGGGCTGCCTTCCTTTATCACGCCGCACACCAGATACTCAACCGTAGTCCCCAGAACCTTAGCGAACTCAGCGATCATGCTCTGTTTCATATCCCCGTGATCATTCTCATAATAAGAGATCATGCTTTTGGTGGTATTCATCTCCTCCGCCAGTTCCTCCTGGGTCATTCCAAGTCTGATACGCTGTGCTCTGATCCTCTGTCCTAATGTTTCTTCCTTAATAGATATGTTCATCTTCTCCTTCTTTCCGGGCGAACCGGAAAAAAGAGATGTACTGTTGTGTCCGTTACAATAAACAAAACGCACGAAAAGACTCCGTTTTACCGGTTATCTTTTCATGCGTCCGCGGTGGGTCATGCCCCCATATCATGAAGCCCTCATTTAGTTGTAATTATGCGTGTCATGCACGCTTGATTTCGTCCTGATCGCTAAAGCTTATAAGTAGCACTTTCCGAGAGCATCCGTTCTCTCGACGATCTGCCCCTCTGTAAAATTCTTGAGGGTCACTACTCTGGTACATTTGTGAGTGTGGCACTTTATCATAATGCCGTTCATAGCCGGAGCCGTCCTGTCTCCGGTCAGTGCGTAGGAGATCCGCATGGATTTCCTGCACTTCTTGCAATAAAAATCAATCGCCTGCATTCGGCTCTTCACCTCCAATTCAATGTTTTGATCTGAAGTCTGAAAAGGAAAGGGAAAGTCACCTTTACAGATTACTGCGAAACGTTGATTAGTCGATCCGCAAAGCGAGCTGACTATAATACCCCGAGGTCCGGGCAGCTCACTAAAAACCTCTTTATTCAATTTTTCTTCCTGCGCAGAAAGAAGATAGTTCATATCCTCCTACGCGTGTAAACAATCATAGGCATGTTCATTACCTCCATCCCAAACAAGCAGCGAACCAAGTTCCGACCGCCGAAGGTTAGCGTGGTCCGCAAGCCCCTTCCCCAAAAGTTGCTTGTGTATGGGGTACCATTCTGCCGGCCGGCCAGTACGTGTACCCCTTACGAGTATCTAATATAAAACAAGTCTAATTTGATTTCAATGGAAACATATTTCCGTTTTCTAATTATATTTGATTTTTCTATTGATTTTATCCGCCCTATGAAGTATATTAGATTCACAGACGTGTGGGCTGTATCCCACACTTAGAAAGAGGTCACTTATGGACAATATCGGAAACATATTTGCAGCATATCGGAAAAACCTGAAATACTCACAACAGGATATCTGCGATAAGCTTACCGGAATGGGAATCCCTACCAAACCTGCAGCATACAGCACCTGGGAGACCGGTAACAGCATTCCGAACGCAGTACAGTTTCTTGCGATGTGCAAGATCCTCGGGATCACGGATATCTTCAATCAGTTTATAGGAGGATACAATCCGGACGATCCTATGGCTGAGCTCAATGAGGAAGGCAGGACGATGGCGCTTAATTATATTGACTTGCTGAAGGGCTCCGAAAAGTACCAGGCAGCTCCCGTCCGTATCCTACAGCCTGTCAGGATACTCAATCTGTATGATATGCCTGTATCCGCAGGAACCGGTCAGTTTCTTGACAACGACAGCTATGAAGAAGTCGAAGTCGGACCTGAAGTTCCGGAGACAGCTGATTTCGGAGTGCGCATCAGCGGAGACAGCATGATGCCGAGATACCTGGATAAACAGATCGTGTGGATCCAGAAGACAGATGAACTGAATGATGGAGAGATCGGGATTTTCTATTACAACGGAAACGCCTACTGTAAGAAGCTTCAAAGTAATAAAAAAGGAACGTACCTCATTTCACTGAATGACAAGTACGATCCTATTGAGATTGCCGAAGGAGAAACATTTAAAACTTTTGGCCGGGTTGTGAGTTAGAGTCCAGATTATTGTACATGTTGATTGCTACAATATAATTGCTCCCCGTATCAGGTCAACCAAAAGGGAGGGATTATATGGCAGTCAAAAACGATCTTAAGAAGCTGCGCAAGGAACAGCGCTTAAAGCAGGCTGATCTTGCAATAGCTGTCGGTATGTGTGAAAAAAGTATCAGCAACATCGAGCTTGAAAAGAATCCGGCCAGCCTTGAAACAGCTCTTCGCCTTGCAGCATATTTTAAAGTCTCTGTGGAAGATATCTTCCATCTGGAGGAAGAACATACTACACAGCCACATAAATCAGGGCTTGATACATAGCCTGAAGAAAGGAGGCCCGTCATGAGTACAACAGCATATCAGATCATCGCCGTAGACTTTGACGGAACGCTCTGCTACAGCAACTGGCCTGAGCTTGGCGAGCCTAACCGTCCTCTCATAGAATATCTCAAACGCCAACAGGCTTCCGGCAACAAGCTAATCCTCTGGACATGCCGTGCCGGTGAAGCCTTGGATAAAGCGGTCCTTTGGTGCTCAGAACATGAGCTTACCTTTGATGCCATCAATGACAATCTTCCCGAGATCGTCGAGATGTACGGCAACAATTCCAGAAAGATCACCTGCGATTATTACATCGATGACAAGGCCATGCTGCCAGCTCAAGCGATGTAAAAAACCTGTACTATCCATATTTCAGGTATAGTACAGGTTTTTCTTATACAAACATCTTTGTCTCAGGTTTGCTTATATCTATCTTGCATAGTACACGTAATCGTCTTTTCTCGGTGCAGCATTATTTGCAGGTGCTGCGGCATAACCGATGACCAGGTGTCCGATGCCTTCATAATCACCTTCTATACCAAGGCTTTTAAGGATCTCTTTGCCTTCCTCTGATTCAAATTCTTCCTTAGCCCTGTGGATCCAGCAGCTTGCAACACCAAGATCCTCATGCTCTTAAATAACCATACTCTGAAAAATGTTAAATCCATAACCGACCAAGATGATACCGATTACGCATATCCCGATGAAGATTCCAAGCAGTTTTGGCTTCACCGCTTTCCTCAGCATGATCATCGAAGGAAGGGAAAGCGTTGTAACTGCCATCATGAATGCAAGGACTGTTCCAAGCAGTGCCCCCTTAGCTAAAAGCGCTTCCGCAACAGGGATAGTCCCGAATATATCAGCATACATGGGCACACCGATCAGTGTCGCAAGCGGAACACCCAGAGGGTTTTTGCTTCCAAGGACTGTCTCGATCCAGCTTTCCGGGATCCAGTTGTGGATCACAGCTCCGATGCCTACACCAATCAGGATATAAGGAAATACCTTCTTAAATGTCTCAGCTACCTGATCCCTTGCAAAGATCAGTCTGTCCTTCTGTGTAAGGTCCGGGGCTGAGATATCTACATGACCTGCCTTAAGAGCATTCTTAACAACGTCTTCAAGCTCATTTTCAAGATGCATACGCTCTATGATTGAGCCGCCGATAACAGCTATCACAAGACCGAGCACTACATAGATGATCGCAACCTTCGGTCCGAATATGCTCATCAATAGAACCAGGCTTCCGAGATCCACCATAGGCGATGAGATCAAAAACGAAAAAGTCACTCCGATAGGAAGTCCGGCGCTTGTAAATCCTATGAAAATCGGGATGGATGAACAGCTGCAAAACGGTGTTACCGTCCCAAGAAGTGCAGCAACTGTGTTTGCACCTATCCCATGAAACTTACTCATGAGCTTCTTGCTTCTTTCCGGCGGAAAGTAGCTCTGAATATAACTGATGCCGAAGATAAGGACACATAAGAGCACCGTTATCTTGATCACGTCATAGATGAAAAACTGAATGCTTCCTCCGATCTTTGTTGTTATATCAAGACCGACAAGCGACAAAAGGTTTCCTATCACGTCATTCAGCCACTTCATCCCAAGTATCTGTTCCTGTATAAATTTCCAGATCATAACTTCTCCTTTCACATAGACATTTGTCTATGTATAATTTCAAAATAAAACCGGATTTCTCCGGTCAGAACAAAAGAAGAAGCCTTGTTACTTCAGGAACTTCTCAATCTCCACTGTCTTAAGCACTTTACCTGTTGAAACAACCTTTTCATTTACCACCAGAGCAGGAGTAGACATGATCCCATAACCTGCGATCACGGAAAAATCCGTAATATACTCGACCTCAGCCTCTACTCCGAGATTGCTGATTGCTTCCTTTGCATTGGCAAGAAGTGTCTCGCACTTATTGCATCCACCACCTAAAACCTTAACATTTACCATCGTATCCACCTTAACCTTTCTTGCAGCAGCATTTATCTGCCACACAATCGCAGCAGGAAATATCGTTAATATAGTCCTTGAATTCCTTGAACTTATCGCAATTGATGGAATAATAGCTCCACTTTCCGTCTTTTCTGGATTCCACCAGCCCGCAGTCTCCAAGAACCTTCATATGATGCGACAATGTTGGCTGAGTGACCTGAAGCTTTTCAAGAAGGTCGCATCCGCACTTTTCTCCCTTTGTCAGCATCTCTATGATCCTAAGCCTGTTCTCATCTGACATCGCCTTACAGATCAGCGCTACTTCCTTAGCTGTCATCACGGTTCTCCTTTCGCATAGACTATTATCTATGCGAACTATATCACACATAGATGTGTGTCAATATGTTTTTTCAAAAAAAGAGCAGCCATACAAATGTCCACTCTCGTTTTGGGATAATTCTTAAACCATGCTCACATCGCAACTACTTTAGAAAGCTGCCTTCCGAAATAAATGCCGGCGACGCAGAATACCACGCTGAGTACAACATATACCCCGCCTGTTACAATTTGTTTGTTTTCAAACAAGGTAAATGCTTCAAGAGAAAAGGTCGAGAAAGTAGTAAAGCCACCACAGATACCTGTCTTCCAAAACAGAGTCATATTTCGTGAAATATCATCTCTGTCCCCGAAAACTCCTACTATAAACCCGATCAATACCGCTCCGATAATATTCGTAACCAGCGTCAGTATCGGAAAGCTTGTTTTGACAGGAATCAGGCTTATCGCATACCTTCCCATTGCTCCAAGCGCTCCGCCGGCAGCAACAAATAAAAAACCCATAATTGTCTCCATGTCTTACTTTTCCTTAAAAGCTATGTGAAATACCTTCGCCATAAGAGGAATATAGGTCGCCACAAATACACATGCAGCAGCTATGATCACTTTCTTCTTGTGTTTTTCAGGAACCTGTGTCCCCGCGATCATTCCCATCGAGAAGAGGCAGAACTTGATAAGCGCATAGTCTTTCCATGTGCTTTCTTTTGCATACTGATCTCCCAGATCAAGAAATTTCTTCATGGCGCAACCTCCTTTACCCTAATAATTCCTCGAGGATTACAGACGCATCTTCAATACATCCGGGACAAGACTGCAGAACAGGTCCGCCTGTGCGACCTTTAAGCTCCGCACACAACAGAGATCCGTTCTTTTCCCCAAAGCGTCTCTCAAGCTCCGGTATCTTATCGGGAGCCTGCTTTTTTAATACTTCCTCTGCAGCAAGAACCGCGCCACATTTGACCATACGTCCGCCTGACATAGCAGGTCCCATAGCCATAGCCTTTACTTTGCTGATTCCGGCTTCATCAGCATATGTTGTCAGCACAGCTGCGGCACACATCATTTTTCCGAATTTGTTCTTTGCCTCTATTGCCTTACTCACTTATCTCATGCTCCTTTAAACTTTGACGCAAAGCTCCTGATCCTCTCGATCAGCTCCGGTGTAAAATCTGCTCCTCTGAAGCCAATATCGAGCATCCCTTCAAGCACCCATTTGATGCAAAGATCCTCATCCGAGCACTTTACATTATTATCCTTGCAAAACTTCCTTATCTGCTTGATCACATTTGAAAACTCATTGCATGTAGCAAACGGCACTATCTCGCCTATCAGGGACAGATCCGTATTCTCCAGGAAAACCTTGATCGCCTCATTGTGCCTTTTTACATAAAGGCCACCGCCTATGAAAAGATGGTCTACATGCTCTGTGACAGGCGTATCAAGACTGAGCGCCTCAACTCCCAGAACCTCCGCCATGATATTTGCTACTTTCTGCGTCTTCCCGCCTCTTGATTGATATCTGATCGCGAATTTCATATGAATAAAACCTCAGTCCATCAGGCTCTTGCCTGCTCCCTATGTTGCGATGATCCAGACCGGCTGGGGATGACACACCCGTTCTTACCAACCAAAATCATCCCTCACAACATCACTCGATAACTCAGTGATGTTCTTTGTGGCTTCCTCAACCATTTTCTGCATAACTGTTGATGTCATCCGGATCTTTTCAAAAACATCGGAAAAATTATCACCGGCAAGCCGTATGTGAATCTGCTCTCCTTCTATCCCTGTCTCTGATGTGATTTCTGTAAATCCTTTGCTTACAATGACTTCCGAACGCATTTTATTATATTCAGTCGCACCCTCAAAGCGGATGATCTTCTCTGTCATGACAAGCTTGTCTCCATGTTTCATGAAAAGATCGCTATACTTATTGTTTGCATGTTCCCTCGCAAAGTCCTCACCGGTCTTTTTTATCAATTCAGGGTCGGACAGCTCCATATCTTCCGAAGGCGTCTCCAGCACAGTTTTATCATCAAGCATCAGACGGATAAGCTTGTCTTTCTCTCTGTGTAAGACGGCTATTTCCAGCTTATGCTTAAGGAAATCAAAGCAATATACCGTTTCTGTGATTATGACACCTGTACTCATTCTCTGTTCCTCCCTGTTCAGTTGATTTTCACGCTTATTATATCAATTCTTTGACTATCTCTGCTATATCTCCATCCACGCATATTGACTGCTCTTCGATATCCGTGGGCGCATACGCCTCTCCCATATTGATGCAGGCGTAAATCACATTCCCATTCTGTGCCGTGTACTGCCAGAACGGATATTTGATGATACCTGGTGTATTCATTCCCACACCAAACTCCATCAGAAGGACTTTCCCCTGATATTCCTTATCTACCTTCGCCTTTGTATCATCTGTAAAGAACCCCTGCGCCTTGATTCCGTGTGTCGCAAGGAAGTCACCATAAGCCCCGGAATGCACGTGCCAGCCTGCATCCTCAACAAAAGTATCATCACACCTTAAGTTAATGTCCATAGGAGCCCCGCATTTCGGACAGTACGGAAACAGTTCGGAGCTCACTTCCATCCTGACACCTTCCGGTGGGATCGTGAGATTGCCATCCTCTTCAATGATGAATCCCTGATCCAAGATCATCTTGCGGATGACCTCTTCATTTTCATATAACTCTTTATGACATGGCTTTGTGCACTGGAACAGCCCATAATCGCCTTGTGTATAGAACAATCGCTTATCATCAAATCCTGCTCTTAAGAAGGCGTTATCCACGTTTGTGGAGATTACAAAATAATCCTTATCCATCACCGCATCCAGCAAGTCCACATAAACAGGCTTCGGTGCAGGAGCATAGCGATTCACCCACACATGTCTCGACCACCAGGCCCACTTGATTTCCTGCGACGGGAACGGATAGAAGCCTCCGGAATAGATATCCCGGATACCGAACCGCTTTGCAAAATCTCCGAAGTACTTCATAAAACGCTCGCCGGAATAGCTGTATCCCGCTGCAGTAGAAAGCCCGGAGCCTGCGCCGATGATAACGGCATCACAGGTCTTAAGCGCATTTTTCAGTTTTTTTATTTCATCCGAGTAATCCCCGGTAGATCTGTTCATCGACATCCTTGAAAACATTGAAAATCACCTTCCTTACTGAAGAATCTTTTTTCATAAAGTCCTTAACCGTCTGTACTGCTATCTCAGCCGCTCTCTCATTCGGGAACATAAATACCCCCGTTGAGATACAGCAGAAGGCCACACTCTCCAGACCTTTCTCGGCAGCCAGTTCCAGACAGGATCTGTAACAGGAGGCAAGAAGCCTCTCATGCTCTTCCGTAAGTCTTCCCTGCACGATCGGTCCCACGGTATGAAGGACATATTTGCAAGGCAGGTTATATCCCGGTGTGATCTTGGCCTGTCCGGTCGGTTCTTCATGCCCTTGCTCTTCCATGATACGGGCACACTCATAACGCATCTGAACTCCGGCATAGGTGTGAATGCAATTATCAATGCAGGAATGATTGGCCACATAGCATCCGGTCATCCCGCTGTTAGCCGCATTCACGATAGCATCAACTTGAAGCCTTGTGATGTCTCCCTTCCAGATACCAATGCCATCCTGATTAAAATCTATATCATCTATGGAGACAATGCCTTTTTCATCCCGGGCTTCTTTCAGGTATTCATCCTGCACGTTAAGAAATTCCTGATCGATCTCACCCGGCATCCGGACATTCATAAGCGCACGCAGAAGCCTTCTTTGATCACTCTCCGCATTCGGTATCGCAATCTTCTTATATTCGCTTCTCTCGTCTTTCAGCCTGCCTATGAGATATTCTCTTCGCTCTCTCTGATCCATACCCGTCACCCCGCTTTGTAACAAGCCGCCGCAAAAGGAAATACTCCTTTCTCGGCGGCCTGCACTTTACTTTCTATGGCATTATAGCTGCACACTTATGCTTTGATCTCTTCCGGAGCAGCGGTAAACGAATACTTCGTGCACTTTGCATCCTTAAGATAAAGAACCTCAAATACGCCGTCGCCCACGTGATACATATTTCCGAGTGTCGGCTCCAGTTCAAGCATCTTTGCACGGCTCTCATCACTATCATCACGCACAAGAGTACCGTTTACTCTGATCCAGCTGCCATCCTTGTTCATTCCGGAAAACTCTACCTGTGGATGCGCCATGATCTGCTTATACATATCCTTGGTATTGCCGGTGCAGAAATATACTTCACCGTTTATATCCTCTACGGCGCTGATCGGACGGACTCTTGAATGCTCTCCGTCAATGGTTGCAAGATAGAATACGCCTGTTGCTTTCATTGCTTCTACGATCTTATTCATTTTAAAACCTCCTTGATTATAGTAACTACTTGTGTTACAATTCATAATATACAACAGAATATACCTATTGTCAATAGTAACATTGAAAGTTACTATAATTTTTTTGAGGTGAGAAAATGCAGATTTCAAGCAGATTTACAATGGCTATCCATATGCTTGCAGCAGTAGCCACTTTTCAGGATACAATGACCGTTTCAAGCACCGTCCTTGCCGATTCAGTGAATGCCAATCCCGTAGAAATACGAAGGATCATGCTGCAACTTTCAGCGGCAGATATGCTGGATGTAAAAAAAGGACGCGGCGGGATAAGAATGGGAAAAGACCCGAAAGACATCACATTCCTCGATGTATTTGAAGCGGTAGAAGCTGTAGGCAACGATGAACTCTTCCATTTCCATGAGGATCCCAACCCGGCCTGTCCCGTAGGTGCAAATATACATGCCATGCTCGATGACAAACTCTATGAGATACAAAAGGTTATGGAAGATAAAATGGCGCAGATTACTCTGGCAGATATACTTAACACACCCGGAGTGTCTCTTCCGACTGCCACAAAATAAAAAAGGCAGCTATGATTGCTTTCTTCTCAGCTTCTTCAGTCCCTCTGCCATCCTATCGCTATTGAAAGCCTGAGCAAGTTCCAGGTACTTCTCCAGGTGATTGCGGAAAGGAACCTCTGCTCCTTGTTTTTTTATATGAAATCGGATTCGTTTTACAATCCAAGAAATGCATCCAGTTTTTCTGCCTCTTTCAAACCGCTTTCATACAGCTTACCCTTTGTTCCCACAGTATCAAAAATCATATTGTTCAGCTCCTTAATTCTTTTTATTATTGCTCTCTTTTCTGAGCATAATTAGGATAGAGCTCTGCCCACTCCTTAACAACCTTTTCAAATTCTTTTCCAATTTTAGGATTCTCTGAATTCTTATTCATTATTCAAGCTCCTATCATACCGACTTTGATATATATATCATCCAGAACCTTAGAGAGATAATCTTTTATTATGTTCATCCAATCGTAGTATTCTCCCATCGTCTTTCTCCATATTATCAAACAGGTTCCAGTTCTCTCTTTGAAATACTATCATATTCAGTTTCAGTCAGTTCTGACCGGACAATATCATCATTAAGAAGCTTAATAAAACTATTAACATCCTTTTCCGATCCTAATTGTATCTCGTCATTATCTATTCTTATCATAGAACTATATCTCGAATGTCGGCCAATTCGATTTATCAGTTCCGTTTTCTCGATACGCAGAACTGGCGAGTTTTTGGCTTTCATAAGCTTTTTTGCATTTGTCAGCTTTTCTTTACTTGAAAATCTCACTAGGATTTCCGGATCAGTAACTATTCCCGTCTCAACAATAATATCAATTGCAAAACGTGCCTCCTGACGAATGTACTTTTCAAAACCAAATTTATTCTGTAGCAGGCCTATATTGCCTGTAATAATATGCTGACCTAATATTATAAGGTCTATACGCGATCCAATTGCAATAATATCCTTTTTTAATTCATCATATGTCTTATTTTTCCCTATTACAGCATAAACACTATTGCTCTTCTTTAACATTGTAACTGGGTATACTTGCTGATATGCCCAAAAATGATTATCATTAAAATTCATTCTGAACAAAAAACCCATCAAAGCTTTTGAATCTTCTTCGTCATACTGTAAATTAGTGTCTTTGTAATCATTGATTACTGAAAATGGATCATATGCTTCTGTCACATGTATATCGTATATACAATTCTTTTTATTATCGGATATGTTGTCGGATGCTTCCAATTCAATTTCATCCAAGAGATAGTTTTGTTCAATCACTTTTTTTATAAGATATGATAATCTTGCATTCAATTCATCTGTGGTCAAGAACTTCTTCATGATAAGATTATTGTTTTGCTTCAGGACAGCATAAACCTCCAGCCCAAACGGCTTTTCGTCCACAAAAATCTTCCCCAAATTCTCTTTTAATTCCTCTTTATTCATTTTCCTATCCTCTTTATATAATACACATTATCCGAAATCTTTTTGTACTCTATTACAGACTCACAGCCCACAGCATTTCCAGCAACTCCTATGCAGACACCTCTGGCATCTTTGTTGATAAATACTCTTACAAGCAGTCCTGCCAATGTCAAAACAATTACCAGCGGAAATACTGCTACTTTTACTAATACTCTCATACCACACCCTCCACATCTTTGTTGAATCCCTGCTCTGCGCTCCATTTCGTAAGAAGCTCTATAATTATTTTTTCTCTCTTGGATGCCGAGTAATCAGCAGGGAAATACTTATTTAACTTCTTCTCTGTAAAAGAAACCTTCTTTGTCTGAGGCTTTGTGGCAACAGCCTCTTTCATAATCGTCATAACCATATAAGGCGTAAGGTTCTCCAAGTTCGGCTGCTTCTTTAATGCTGCAAGCTGAGCCGGAGCAATGCTTCCCTTTTCCTTAATATAAGTCAAAAGATATGACTGCACTTCTTTATCAAAGGCAGCTATATCAACCCCATTTACTAATGATAACTGTTTATTATCTACCATTTCAAGTAGCTCCGGTAGTAATTCAGTAAGTCGGATATATCTCTGAACACTCCTGCCTGTCAGTCCACTTCCCTCCCCTACAATAGTCGCAGTCTTTCTTTCAACAGGACTTAGCTTGTCGACATCATGTCGACAAGTTCCCTGATGTCTCATTGCATCCATCTTCATCTTAAAAGAAAAAGCTCTTTCACTTGGAAGTACTTCTTCCCTTTGCAAATTCGCGTCAACCATAATTATGGTTGATTCATCATCAGTGAGCTCCATAACTATTGCAGGGATTTTTGTAAGATGCGCCCTTTTAGCAGCGTGCATCCTGCGATGACCGGATATCATTTCATAAGTACCTTTACCGGTAGGTCTTACCAAGACAGGAGAAATAATCCCCTGCTTGATAACACTGTCTACAAGTTCATCCATCTTTTCATCATCAAGAACCTTAAAAGGATGATTCTTGAAAGGCTGGATAAGGCTTATATCAATTTCCTCGGTGCCATTTTCATTAGTAGCCGGTACTCCCAGCAACTCATCTATACTTGTAAGCTTCATTTTTTCTTTTACATTAGCCATTGAGAACCTCCTCTGTAAGACCCCTGTATGCATCCGCTGCTTTGCCCTTTGGATCATATTTATAGATACTGCTTCCTTCCAAGCTTGTTTCTGCTGTACGTACTGATATAGGTATTTTTGTTTCAAATACCTTTACAGCAGATGAATAACTGTCATAGACAAGCTGCGCAATTTCCTTGGCATAATTGGTACGGTTATCTACCATAGTGAGCAGAATCCCCTCTATTTCGAGTTTTGGGTTAAGCTGCCTCTTTACCCTGCCAATTGTCTTTATAAGCTGTTGAAGACCTCTGACCGGCAAATATGCCGCCTGTACGGGTATCAAAACTGAGTCCGCACATGCCAGAGCATTTATTGTTACCATTCCAAGACTAGGCATACAGTCCAAAATGCAGTAATCATATGAATCCTTGATCTCCTCTATCAGCTGTCTCAGAATCGTTTCACGACTCATGACATTTACCATAGAAACTTCAAGTGCTGACAACTCTATATTTGCAGGAATAAGATCTATTCCCTCTTCGTGATGAAGAATCGCATCCTCAACATGAAGTTCTTCTTCATTAACAACTCTTGTCATTAGAGTTGCCAGAGTAACTTCCATTGCATCAGGATCTGAGAAACCTAAGCTGATTGTCATAGATCCCTGTGGATCACAATCCAGCAGGATAACTTTCTTTCCTTCCCTTGCGAGTCCTATTCCTAAGTTTACTGCGGTTGTACTTTTCGCAGTTCCTCCCTTTTGATTACTGATACTTATGACTTTGCACATAATTTGCCTCCTATTCTTGGGATCTTTCTTGTTTCTCTTAAATACGCATCAAAGACGCTCCGATTTATACGAGTCATCTTTCCTACTTTGTAAAAAGCTCCTGCCTCTTTAGCCATTCTGGTAAGAGGCCTTTCACTGAATCCGTAATACTCAATGCCCATGGGAATCGTTATGTACTCATGTTGCAGAAATGCCAGGTCTCTTTCATCTAATTCCCCTGAATACTTCCAAGCCTGTCCAGCCATGTCTATACACCGCCCTTCATATCTTCACGTTAGGATTTGCTGGTTGTCTGAACTGCTCCATGAACTCATCTAGAATTTCCTTGTTAATGAGAACACTGACATCATTGATTCTGTAAACTGCACCTGCCTTTTCTGCAATATCTCTAAGCTTCCTGTGAGAAATGCTATAGATGATTTCAGCCTGTTCATATGTAATGAACTTTCTTCTAAACATCCGAGCTTCTTCCTTAATCGCTGTTCTTCTTTCAATGTCGTAATACTGATCTTCCATGTCTTTTTCCTCCGATATAAAAGTTTTTGGTGTGCAAATGCCCTGTAACGCAAAAAAAGGACCACTCTCCTGAAATTTCTTTCAAGAAAGTGGTCCATTAGGGTCCTAATTTTCTAGGCTATTATTTTCTCCAACAACTTATAATCCTTTGTCATTCTTCGTGATTATCGGAAGAATTGTTGTCAATTTGTTGTCATTTCGTCTTAACTGTGCTTCGGAAGCCGCATAATTACTGGTTTTTACTTGCCTGCACTTTTCAAAGTCGGGAAGAGAAGCACGTCTCTGATTGTTGCGCTATCTGTAAGGAGCATGCAGAGACGGTCAATGCCATAGCCGATACCACCAGTAGGAGCCATACCAACTTCAAGAGCGTTGAGGAAGTCCTCATCTGTGTGCTCAGCTTCTTCGTCACCAGCTGCTGCATTAGCATCCTGAGCTGCGAAACGCTCACGCTGATCGATAGGATCGTTAAGCTCTGAGTATGCGTTGCACATCTCCCAAGTGTTGATGAAGAGTTCGAAACGCTCAACCTTCTCAGGATCTGTAGGCTTCTTCTTGGTAAGAGGTGAAATAGCAAGAGGGTGATCCATGATGAATGTAGGCTGGATCAGGTTCTTCTCGCAGAACTCCTCAAAGAAGAGATTGATGATGTCGCCCTTAGTGTGACGATCCTCGAACTCGATGCCTTTCTCCTTTGCAAGAGCCTTAGCCTCTTCGTCAGTCTTAACTGTATCGAAATCAATTCCTGCGTACTTCTTGATAGCGTCGTTCATTGTAAGGCGCTCGAATGGCTTGCCAAGGTCGATTACGTTATCGCCATACTTGATCTGTGTTGTGCCACAAACCTTCTCAGCAAGGTAACGGAACATAGACTCTGTAAGTTCCATCATTCCTTCGTAGTCTGTATATGCCTGATAGAGTTCCATAAGTGTGAACTCTGGATTGTGTCTTGTATCTACACCTTCGTTTCTGAATACACGGCCAATCTCGTAAACTCTCTCAAGACCACCAACGATAAGTCTCTTAAGATAAAGCTCAAGAGAGATACGAAGCTTACGCTCTTCATCAAGAGCATTGTAATGTGTAAGGAATGGTCTAGCAGCTGCTCCGCCAGCATTCTCAACGAGCATAGGAGTCTCAACTTCCATGAAGTCTCTCTCAGCAAGGAAGTTACGGATCTCACGAAGAATAGCTGATCTCTTCTTGAATGTCTCCTTGACTTCCTCATTCATGATAAGGTCAACATATCTCTGTCTGTAACGGATCTCTGTATCTGTAAGTCCGTGGAACTTCTCAGGAAGTGGCATAAGTGACTTAGATAAAAGAACCAGCTCTTTAACATGAACTGAGATCTCACCAGTCTTGGTTCTGAATGCAAATCCCTTAACACCGATGATATCGCCGATATCCATCTTCTTGAAATCAGCATAAGCCTCATCACCAAGGTCATTTCTTGAAACATAGAGCTGCATGCGGCCATCTCTGTCCTGAAGGTTAGCAAATGATGCCTTACCCATTACACGCTTGCTCATCATACGACCAGCAAGAGAAACGATCTTCTCTGAAGGAACATCTGAAAGAGGTACTACAACTGCCTTGCCCTCTTCGTCTACTGGAGGTACAAACTCCAATGTCTCAAAGTTGTCTCTGATATCCTGTGTGTGATGTGTCTGATCATACTTAACGATCTGGAAAGGATCTTTTCCAGCTACCTGAAGCTCAGAAAGCTTGTCTCTTCTAACCTGACGAAGACGTCCAACGTCTTCCTGTGGTGCATTCTGCTGATTGTTCTGCTGATTATTATCTGCCACTTTTTCTTCCTCCTGATAGCAAGCTCATATGCCTGCGTTTTTTACTTAATAAAAGCCAGCGAATTGTACTTATCGCTGGCTCTGAATGTCTAATCCAAACTCAGCACTAGGCTGAATCTTTTAGTTCTCTGATCTCTCGATGCCAAGCACCTTGTACTTAAGAACACCAGCCTGTGTCTCTACAGAAACTGTCTGTCCCTTCTTAGCTCCGATAAGAGCCTTACCAACTGGAGACTCGTTAGAGATCTTGCCCTTAAGGCTGTTAGCCTCTGATGAACCTACGATCTTGTACTCAAGATCCTCATTGAACTCAAGGTCACGAATCTTAACCTTACATCCGATGCTGATCTTGTTAAGGTCTACATCTTCCTCAACAACTACTTCTGCGTTTTTGAGGATCTTCTCAAGAGCTTCGATTCTAGCCTCGATATCACGCTGCTCATCTTTAGCTGCATCATACTCAGCGTTCTCTGAAAGGTCGCCCTGTTCTCTTGCTTCTTTGATCTTCTCAGCAACTTCTTTTCTCTTTACTACTTTGAGCTCATGAAGTTCGTCTTCGTATTTCTTAAGTCCTTCATAAGTTAAGATGTTTTTCTTTTCTTCCATTATAAAAACCTACCCTTCATAAAAATTGAGTATAAGTGCAAAAACCTATTTTAACTTTGCTATTATACAGTCTATAAATTATACTGTCAATCATACTAAATTTATCCCTGTAAAAAGAGCTTTCGACAGGCTTCCTTGAGGGATTCCATATTTTCCATCTGATTGATCTCGTTTCTAAACTTGGCACTTCCTGCCATACCTGTTGTGTACCAGGAAACATGCTTTCTCATCTCACGGATTCCAATGAATTCACCCTTATATTCTAGCTGAAGATCCGCATGCCTTAGTACAGTATCATAGATTTCCTGTTTACTAGGCCTATCACAAGTCTTACCTGTTTCAAAAAAGCTTTTGATCTCCCTGAAGATGAAAGGATTGCCCTGAGCAGCCCTTGCCACCATTACTCCATCGCAGCCTGTTTCTTCAAACATGCGCTTAGCTGATGGGCCATCTGTAACATCACCATTACCGATTACAGGGATCTTCACAGCTTCTTTTACCTGACGAATGATGCTCCAATCTGCCTCGCCGTAGTAATACTGTTCTCTTGTCCTACCATGTACTGCAACTGCTGCCGCGCCGCCAGCCTCTGCTGCCTGTGCGCACTCTACAGCATTTATCAGGTTCTCATTAAAGCCTTTCCTTATCTTAACAGTAACTGGTCTGTCAGAAACCTTCACAAGTGCAGCAACTATCTCCTCAATGAGTTTCGGGTTCTTCATAAGTGCAGAGCCTTCGCCGTTTCCAACCACCTTTGGAACAGGACATCCCATGTTTACATCCAGGATGTCGTAAGGTCTGTCCTTTATCATCTCTACTGCCTGCTGCATGATCTCTGGTTCAGAGCCAAAGAGCTGAAGAGAAACCGGATGCTCGTCCTTGTGGATTTCCATGAGCATTCCTGTATTTTTGTTCTTGTAAGTTATGGCCTTGGCACTTACCATCTCCATGCACACAAGACCTGCGCCCATTTCTCTGCATAACAGACGAAAAGGCAGGTCAGAAACACCTGCCATAGGTCCTAAGATTATGTTATTGTCTAGGGTTACGCTTCCTATCTGAAGCTTGCCGTATCCTGACATTTAATCCTCACTTCCTAATATATCTGCAGGATTTTCGTGGAGCACGTAGATCCTGTAATAGAGTCCAAGTGCCTCAAAGAGGTCCTGTCTCTTTCTGCGAACCTCACCTACAAGTAGACCTGCTGTGATCTCGTCGTATGTGATGTCCTCTTCATCTGCATTAGTCTCAATGCTGATGCTTCCATCCTCTTCAAAAACTATTGTGAAGATTCCGCCTGCTTCCTGAGTAAAAAGAACACTGATGATATTCAGCTCTTTTTTGATGCTCTCAGGAATCTGCTTGAATATTGGATTAAAGTAATACTTCTGCTCGTAAGCATTGGCTCCGCAGAGAACTACTCTTCCGCCGGCAGTCTCTTCAAAGACTCTGCCCTTATTAGTCTTTTGCATTTCATCTATCTTGAGCTCTTCCTGCTCATTTTCAATAGATCCGTTATCTTCAAATTCTTTTTTGTACTCGTTCTCAAAATCCTTAGCGTTCATTTTTTCTCCAAATCAATCTATATTATTCTGGTCTGTCACTGTCTTCAAAGTCATTAAGCTGTGGCTTGCTCCTTCGGTTCTTTTCATAAAGGATCTGAAGACCTTTCAAAGTAAGTGTTGGATCGTAAATATCGATCTCATCTGTCTCCTCTGCAATAAGTCTTCCAAGTCCGCCTGTTGCAACGACTTTCATGTTGCTGTAGCCAGATTCTCTTTTCATCTCATTGATAATGTACTTGGTCTGGCCAATCTGTCCATAGATGAGTCCAGCCTGCATGCTGGAGATGGTCTCTTTTGCCAGAATGCTAGATGGCTTCTTGATCTCAATCTCAGGAAGCTTGGCTGTATCTTCCCAGAGGGCCTTGGCTGAGATTCTGATACCAGGTGCCACAACACCAGTAAAAAACTCGCCTTTTTCATTTACAATAATATAAGTAGTAGCTGTTCCGTAGTCAATTACAAGAACAGGTCCGCCGTAGAGCTCGTAGCCTGCAACAGCGTCTACTATAAGGTCAGGACCAGCTTCCCTTGGATTGTCGATCGCGATCTTGATACCTGTCTTGATGCCAGGGCCTACGATATATGGCTTCTTGCCAATGTATTTGAGTATCGCATTTACAAGAGCATGCATGAGCTGAGGCACAACGCTTGCGATCATTACGCCTTCGATCTCTTCTTTTTTGATCTCGTTTACATGCAGGAATTCTAAGAGCTTGATTCCATACTCATCTGATGTATGAGTCATCTTGGAAACCATCCTGAAGGATGTCACAAGCTTTTCTCCCTTGAATATTCCATAAGTGATATTTGTATTTCCTACATCAATTACCAGAATCATTTTCTGCTCCTTTTATGCATAAGTGTAAAGTCCGCGAACGGATACTTCACCGGCATTAACTTCCTTTATTGTACCATCTTTGGTGCGAACTATCAGCGCCCCATTTGGAGTTATTCCTTCAGCCACCGCTTCATATTCGCCCTTTGGATCTAAGATTCTTACATCTTTTCCCTTATTTATGAGCTTCTTTTCATATTGCTCTTTTAAAAGAGCTAGATCAAAAGTCTCGTTATATTTCTCGTAGTTTTCTTCAAAGGCCTTCATGCAGCTTGCTACCACAAAAGACCTGTCTATAGCCTTACCTGTTTCTGAAAGGATAGAACCTGCTATATCTTTGATGGATTCTGGAATATCCATAAGTTTAACGTTTATCCCTACTCCAATTACTACATCGCCAATGGTGTTATCTGAATTCATGTGAAGCTCTGTTAGGATTCCACAGATCTTTTTACCATTGATCACTACGTCATTGGGCCACTTGATGGATGTGACATTCTCTCCAACTGCATTATCAATGCCCTCTGCAACGGAAAGTCCCATGACCAGAGTGAGCATGGATATCTTGTCAGGTGGTGCGTCAGGTCTTATGAGAAGGCTCATAGCAATATTGGTGCCCTTAGGATTCTCCCAGGACCTTCCTCTAGTGCCTCTTCCTTTGTTCTGAACGTCAGCTACCACCAGCGTGCCATGAGGCGCGCCTTCCACGCCAAGGACTTTGGCATCGTCATTGGTGGAGCCTGTAACATCTTTATAAACAAGATTACGGGCAGCCCATTTGGTACTGAGCTGCCCTTTAATTTCTTCATAGCCTAGCATGTTAGTTATCCTTTAAAGTAGCATACATCACAGCCTTAATGGTGTGCATGCGGTTCTCTGCTTCCTCAAAGACAATAGATTTATCTGACTCAAAGACTTCGTCAGTTACTTCTATCTCATCGAGACCATATTTTTCTTTAACTTCTCGGCCTATTCCTGTATTGAGATCGTGGAAGGATGGAAGGCAGTGCATAAATACACTCTTTTCTCCTGCATTGTCCATGATCTTCTTGGTAACACGGTATGGCTCAAGATCTTTGATTCGCTGTTCCCACTCGCTCTCTGGTTCTCCCATGGATACCCAGATATCTGTGTAAACAACATCAGCACCCTTTGTTCCTTCCATTGGGTCCTCACTAAAATCTATCACAGCTCCGGTGGATTTGGCAATATCTAGGCAAGTATCAATAAGTTCCTGACTTGGGAAATATTTCTTGTTGGATACTGCTGTGAAATGCATGCCAAGCTTAGCACACATAACCATCAGTGAATTACCTGTATTGTACCTTGCATCACCCATATATACAAGGTGGATGCCTTTAAGCTTACCAAAATGCTCTTTGATAGTAAGGGCATCAGCCAGCATCTGTGTTGGATGGAACTCATTAGTAAGTCCGTTCCATACAGGGACTTTGCTGTAATTAGCCATGGTCTCGACTATTTCCTGTTCAAAGCCTCTGTATTCGATTCCATCAAACATTCCAGCAAGGACTCTTACAGTGTCGGCGATGCTTTCTTTTTTACCGATCTGTGAATCAGTTGGATTAAGATAAGTTGTGCCCATTCCCAGGTCATGTGCAGCGACTTCGAAAGCGCATCTTGTACGGGTACTAGTCTTTTCAAAAATAAGAGCGACATTCTTGCCCTTTAGCTCATCATGAAGAATACCTTTTTTCTTCTTTTCCTTAAACTCTGCAGAAAGGTCAATAAGATAAAGGATTTCCTCAGGTGTAAAATCAAGCAGTTTCAAAAAATCTTTTCCGTACAAATTCATCTTTTTATCCTCCTGAAAATATAAATACTAAGTAATTAGGGGATTGCAATTGCAACCCCCTTAATAATAGCATAAATATTCACTTTTGTGAATGAATTTGTATAAATATTCAATTTTGATGAATATTACCAGAATACATGCGCTCCGATAATAATTCCTTCGTGACCATTGATACGTCTGAAGTGAAGTGCTGTACCAACAGTTGTCTCACCGTTAATAGCTGCCTCAGCTGCCTGATAGTTCATATCATAGATATTGCCACTGTTATAAACCTTAGCAACTGTACCGTTGATGGCTGGTGTAAACTGTCCTGATGCATAAATAACACTGTAAATAGTGTTAGGATAAGCGCCGCTCTTAACTCGGTTCATAACTACCGCACCTACGGCTACTCTTCCTTCGTATGGCTGGTTACCTGCTTCGCACTGGATAAGTGCTGCCAGAAGCTTAACTTCATCAGCATCAGCAGAAACTGCGCCGGTGTTCTTTGTAAGAGCTGATTTCTTTTCCTGCTCTTCTCGAACCTTGATGGCTGCGATCGTCTCACCCTGATCGATCTTGAACTCAGTTGTGACATATTCAGCCTGAACATAACCTACTTCATCGTTGTAATCTACGCTGATCCAGCCATTGCCGAGATCCTCGATCATATCAACGAAAGCTTTTTCTCCGAGAACTCCGATAACTTCTCCGTTCTCTGAATCCTCTGACCTAACATTAAGTGCGCTGCTCTGGCTTGTAACCAGCTGCTTACCAACATCTGATGCTAAGCTCTCAGCGTCTTCTCCAAAAAGAAGATACTCATCCTTGGCCCATCCGATTAAGTCACCTGACTGAAGTTTGGTCCATCCATCTCTTCTCTCTATTACCTTGCCGCCACAGTCCTTGTATAGAACTCCGACCTTCTGTGCATCCTCATCGGGCTCTTCTCGAATATTCATGGCCTGACTTACATTGGACATGACGAGTTTAGATTCCTTAGACTCAGATGAAGCAGAAGAACTGGCATCTGAGGACTTATCTACGCTCTCTGCCACCTTAACTTCTGTAGCTGTTCTATCGATTCCAAGTGGTGTAGTAGGACTAACAATGCTGGAGATACCTGTAGAATAACTGGCGTATGTTGCGCCGCCTCCTGCATATGCTGTTAACCCCTGGGAAACGAATAGAATCAAGATGAGACCGCAAAACATGATAAGTCTCATTATCCTAGTGGATAACTGTGATTCTTTTTTCATATCTTTGCTTACCTCTAAATATATGTATTACTCAAACGACCGTCTAAGTAAATATTACGAATATATTGCGACATATTACCGTCAAGCAAATATCCGAAACAGATATTAGCAAAAATCGAAATTTTTGTCAAATTTTGGACCCGAATCAGAGGCTCTTACTCTTCTCAATGCAGGCAGTTACTGCATCCATGACTGCTCCCCTAAATCCTTCCTGTTCGAGAACATGTACAGCTTCTATCGTTGTACCGGCAGGTGAACATACCATATCCTTTAATTCGCCAGGGTGCTTGCCTGTATCAAGAACCATCTTGGCACTTCCAAGAACAGACTGAGCTGCGAACTCATATGCCTGTTTGCGTGGCATTCCGCCTTCAACTGCGGCATCTGCCATAGCCTCTATGAAAAGAAATACGTAAGCAGGTGATGAACCACTGATACCAACTACTACATCCATCATGCTCTCTGGTACTGTATAAGCCTTACCAAAGCTCTCCAGCAATTCTTTTACAAAGTGATAATCTTCGTCGCTGCAAAGGTCATTTCTGCATACAGCTGAACAACCTTCACCTACGAGGGCTGGTGTATTTGGCATAACTCTAATGAGCTTAACCGGTTTTTCGAACTCATTTGAAAGCCAGCTAATGGTCTTGCCCGCAGCAATGCTGACTACAAGCTTTTTATCATCCACGCTGTCCATGATATCAGCAATCACAACCTTGAGATACTGAGGTTTAACCGCCAGAATGATGATGTCAGCCTCCTTGGCAACTGCTTCATTAGAGGTGCGAACCTGAATGCCGAACTTATCAGCGACTTTTTTCCTGGTCTCCTCTGTTGCAGCTGTACCAATGATCTCATTTGGCGCCATAAGTCCTTTTTCCAAAATGCCGCCGATCATTGCTTTTGCCATGTTTCCAAGTCCAATAAAACCGATTGTCATATTAACTCCTCCTCTGCCTAGATGCTTCAAATGTGAGTATTGCAGATGATGTTGCCGCATTCATAGATTCTACCTCGCCCTTCATAGGGATCAGTACGTAATCCGTAGCAGCATCAGCCGTTTCTTTGGTTAATCCGTTTCCTTCATTCCCTATTAAAAAAGCTGTTGGCTTTGTATAATCGAACTCGTCGTAATTCTTTTTTCCTTTTAAGTGAGCGGCGTATGTGCTAATGCCGTTGTCACCTAATTTTTTGACCATCTCTGGTAGATTATCTACATATATAAAGGGCATTCTGAATATGGATCCCATTGTAGATCTGATAACCTTTGGGCTGTAGATGTCTGCGCTTCCCTTGCTGAGGATCACACCTGTAACTCCAGCACCCTCGCCTGATCTGAACATTGTTCCCAGATTGCCTGGATCTTGGATGTTCTCAAGCACAAGCAGGAGTGGCGCTGCACCTTCATTGCCCTGGTTGTAGCCTTCCAATACTTCCTCTTCTGTATAGTGGTACTGGGACACGACCGCAAGAACACCCTGAGGAGTCTGGGTATCTGCCATCTTCTTCATGACATCCTCAGAAACCTCCTCTGCGCCGTATCTCCAAAGGATCTCTTTATCATCTTCACTTGCTTTATCAACAAATCTACTGGTTACGTAGACTTCTCTAACCTGAAGAACAGGAACCTCTCTTAGCATCTTCATGCCTTCTATTACGAAGACATCATCCTCTCTTCTGGCTTTACTCTTCTGAATATAGGTCACAACCTTGCGGACTCTGTCGTTATTCACACTTGTGATCATATAATTATTTCCTTCATTCTATTTTTTGTACGTATAGTATATCACAAAAAAATACGCAGAAATGAAAAAAAGCTGTTACCCTCAAATGAGGATAACAGCTAGGTTTACATATATTTAGATTAAAGAATGCGAGCGATCTCGTACATGTACTCGTTGATGTTCTTCTTCATTGCAAGAGCCTCATCAATATCGTAATCTACGAACTGACCGTTTCTGTAGCTAACTACTCTGTTAGTCTTGCCAGCTGCAAGGATATCTGCTGCATAGCATCCCATCATTGATGCATATACACGGTCCTTACATGTTGGGCTACCACCACGCTGCATGTAACCAAGGATAGATGCTCTTGTCTCAAGACCTGTAGCAGCCTCGATTCTACGAGCCATTGATGTTGAATGTCCGATACCCTCAGCGTTTACGATGATGTGGTGTGTCTTACCTTTCTTACGGTTATCAATGATGTTGTCGATGATTCTCTGCTCATTGTAATCGTACTTCTCAGGAAGAAGGATATCATCAGCACCGTTAGCGATTGCGCACCAAAGAGCGATATATCCAGCATTACGTCCCATAACCTCTACGATACTAACTCTCTCGTGAGATGATGATGTATCACGGATCTTGTCGATAGCTTCCATTGCTGTGTTGATAGCTGTATCGAAACCGATTGTATAATCTGTACATGAGATATCAAGGTCGATTGTTCCTGGGATACCTACTGTGTTGATACCCTGAGCTGAAAGCTTCTGAGCTCCACGATATGATCCGTCACCACCGATAACAACCATACCATCAATACCATGCTTACGGCAGATCTCTGCTCCCTTAGCCTGTCCCTCAGGAGTTGTGAACTCCATACAACGAGCTGTTCCAAGAATTGTACCACCGCGCTGGATGATATCAGATACGCTACGTCTGTCCATATCAATGATCTCTTCATTGAGAAGACCCATGTATCCCTTCTTGATACCTTTAACTTTAAGTCCGTTAGCTAATGACTTACGTACAACTGCTCTGATTGCAGCGTTCATTCCTGGTGCATCTCCACCACTTGTAAGTACACCGATAGTTTTGATCTGCTTTGCCATCTTTCTTTCCTCGATTCCTACTTCTTATGTTGCATAGCAACCTTTACATTGTCATTTTATTATCATTCCTAACTTATTATATTAGCGCAAACTTCTAATGTCTGCAATAATATTTTCCTTTATGATATAATATTTTAAATAATTTTTGTTGGGGCAATCAAATGGCATTTACACATCTTCACGTCCATACTGAATACAGTCTTTTGGACGGTTCAAACAAGATAAAAGAATATGTTAAAAGACTTAAGAGTCTCGGAATGACCGCCGGCGCTATCACTGACCACGGTGTAATGTACGGTGTCATTGACTTTTACAAGGCATGCAAGGAAGAAGGCATCAATCCTATCCTTGGATGCGAAGTTTATGTTGCCCCAGGTTCCCGTTTTGAAAAAGAGACTTCTGTCTCCGATGAGAGATACTACCACCTTGTGCTCCTTGCAGAGAACAACGTAGGTTACGCTAACCTCTCACATATCGTAAGCCGCGGTTTCACTGAAGGCTATTACTACAAGCCACGTGTAGACATGGAGCTTTTGGAACAGTACCACGAAGGTGTCATAGCTCTTTCTGCCTGTCTTGCAGGTGAGATTCCCAAGAATATCATTAAGGGTCAGAATGGTGCAGCAAAAGAAGCTGCTATTCGCCTGGACAATATCTTTGGTCACGGCAATTTCTTTTTAGAGCTTCAAGATCACGGAATCCCAGAGCAGCGCATGGTCAACAACACTCTTCTTGCTCTTTCTCAGGAGCTCGATATTCCGCTTGTTGCAACCAACGACTGCCACTACACATACGCAGATGACGCAGAGGCTCACGACCTCCTTTTATGCATACAGACTGGCAAAAAAGTCACCGACGAAGACAGAATGCGCTATGAGGGCGGCCAGTACTATGTTAAGAGCGAAGAGGAAATGAGAGCTCTTTTCCCATATGCTCAGGAGGCTATCGACAATACCCAAAAGATTGCTGACAGATGTAATGTTGAGATCGAATTTGGCGTTACCAAGCTCCCTCATTTCGAGGTTCCAGAAGGCTATGATTCATGGACATATCTTAATAAGCTCTGTCTCGATGGTCTTCATGAGAGATATCCTGACGATGATGGCACCTTAAAAGATAAGCTTGATTACGAACTCGGCGTCATCAAGAGGATGGGATATGTAGATTACTTCCTTATTGTATGGGACTACATAAATTATTGTAGAGAAAATGGCATTGCTGTAGGACCAGGTAGAGGTTCTGCCGCTGGTAGTATCGTTTCCTACTGCATGCACATCACCAATATAGATCCTATCAAGTATGATCTTCTCTTTGAGAGATTCCTTAATCCTGAACGTGTATCCATGCCCGATATTGACGTGGACTTCGAGTACGAGCGCCGTCAGGATGTTATAGATTACGTTACTGAGAAATATGGTGCTGACAAGGTTGTTCAGATTATCACCTTTGGTACTCTTGCAGCTAAGGGTGTTATCAGAGACGTTGCCAGAGTTATGGATCTTCCATATAGCTACGGCGATCAGATTGCCAAGATGATTCCAAATGAGCTGAACATCACTCTTGAGAAAGCTCTTTCTATGAACCCTGAGCTTAGGACCAGCTATGAGACTGACCCTACAGTTCACAAATTGATCGACATGTGCCAGAAGCTTGAAGGTCTTCCAAGACATACTTCGATCCACGCTGCCGGCGTCGTTATCTGTCAGGCACCAGCTGAGGACCTTGTTCCACTGTCGCGTTCAGCAGAAGGTAACATCACAACTCAGTTCACCATGACTACTATAGAAGAGCTGGGGCTTCTCAAGATGGACTTCCTGGGTCTTCGCACTCTTACTGTTATCAAGGATGCTGTTAATTATGCAAATGCTTCTCTTGGCGCCAAACCTGGAGATGCTAACTTCATTAATATAGATGAGATAGATTACAACGACCAGAAGGTTCTTGCTTCTATAGGTAGTGGCAAGTGCGACGGTATATTCCAGCTTGAATCCGGCGGAATGCAGGCTTTCATGAAAGAACTTAAGCCTCAATCCCTTGAGGATATCATTGCGGGAGTTTCTCTGTACCGACCAGGCCCTATGGACTTTATTCCAAAATATATCTCTGGTAAAAATGACGCTGGTTCCATCAGTTATTTAACTCCAGAACTGGAGCCAATCCTGAAGCCCACCTACGGCTGTATTGTCTACCAGGAGCAGGTTATGCAGATAGTTCAGCAGCTTGGCGGCTACACCCTTGGCCGAGCTGACCTTGTAAGACGTGCCATGAGTAAAAAGAAACAGCATGTCATGGAGGTAGAAAGAGCTAACTTCGTAAATGGTAATTCTGAGGAGAACGTTCCAGGCTGTGCTTCTAAGGGCATCAGTCCTGATGTTGCCAACGCAATCTACGACTCCATGATGGATTTTGCCAAGTACGCCTTCAACAAGTCACACGCTGCCTGCTACGCAGTAGTTGCACTTCAGACAGCTTGGCTTAAATACTACTACCCTGTAGAATTTATGGCGGCTCTCATGACTTCAGTCATTGATAATCCTGGCAAAGTTTCAGGCTATATCATGAGTTGCAGGAACATGAACATAACTCTTTTGCCACCTGATATTAACGAGGGATATTCTGGATTCTCAGTTACTGAGATAGATGCTGGGGAGGGTGACACTCCTATTCCTGGCGCCGTAGTCACAACAGCCCCTGGCAAGAAAAAGGCCATCAGATACGCCCTTACAGCTATAAAGGGTGTGGGCAGACCAGTGATTTCCGCTGTTGTCACAGAGAGACGTGCCCACGGCAAGTTCAAGAATCTCAACGATTTCCTGACTAGAATGTCCGGAAGTGACAATGATGTCAACAAAAGAGCTGTTGAAAACTTCATAAAAGCTGGCGCCTTCGACTGCTTTGAAGGAACCAGAAAACAGCACATGACTGTTTACGCCCAGATCATGGATCAGCTCCATTCGAATGGCCGCAACAGCATGGCTGGCCAGATGTCTCTTTTCGACCTTGCATCCGAGCAGGACAAGAAACAGTATGAAGTTCCTCTTCCAGATGTTGGCGAATTCCAGAAAGACCTTCTTTTGGAATTTGAAAAAGATGTCCTTGGAATCTACATCTCAGGTCATCCTCTCGAAGAGTACGTCGCAATGTGGAAAAAGAAGATTACAAACACTACAGCAGATTTCTTCCTGGACGACGAAGTTGGTGAGCCTACAGTCAAGGACAACGCAAACGCAACCATCGGCGGAATCATAATAGACAAAAAGATAAAATACACCAAGAACGACCAGATCATGGCCTTCATCACCTTAGAGGACCTGGTTGGCGCAGTAGAAGTTATCGTCTTCCCTAAAACTTACGAAGCCAACGCCGGACGCCTCAATGCAGACGCCAAGGTCTTCATAGAAGGACGCGTATCCGTAGAAGAAGATCGAGACGCCAAACTCATCGCCAGCAAGGTGACTCTTTTTGATGAAGTTCCAAAGACTGTGTGGATAAGATTCCCTAGCAAAGAAGCTTACGAAGAAAAATGCCAGGAACTTGAAAGACTCATTGCTACTAGTGATGGCAGAGATGAAGTAGCTATTTATCTTACTGATACAAAACAAGTTAAAAAACTTGGTAGAGGTTATACTGTTAAAGCTGATAAAATTTTAATCGACAAACTCAAAGAATCTTTTGGTACAGACAACATACAGGTGGTATAAAACTTACGCTAATAAATTCAGTGTCAGCCAGAGAGTAACATAGAAGTTTTATGAACGATTTATTTTTTTCAGATGATACATGACAATATAAAAACCTGAAATGATAAGTGCTTTGAACAAAGTGAAACTTATCATTTCAGGTTTTTTAGATTGTCTTATGTATCACTGAGAAAAATACCAAGTGAATAAAACTTTTATTTTACTCTCTGGCGTCCTCAATTCATAACGTAAACTTATTTAACTGCAGCCTTGAGTTCCTCGACTTTGTTGGTCTGCTCCCATGGGAGGTTAAGGTCGTTACGTCCGAAGTGGCCGTAAGCTGCTGTCTGCTTGTAGATTGGACGACGAAGGTCAAGCATCTTGATGATACCAGCTGGACGAAGGTCGAATACCTTACGAACTGCCTCTGTAAGCTTCTCATCAGAAACCTTACCTGTTCCAAATGTGTCTACAAGGATTGATGTAGGCTGTGCTACACCGATAGCATATGAAAGCTGAATCTCTGCTCTGTCAGCAAGACCTGCTGCAACGATGTTCTTTGCAACATATCTAGCTGCATAAGCTGCTGAACGGTCAACCTTTGTGCAGTCCTTACCAGAGAATGCTCCGCCGCCATGACGAGCTGCTCCGCCGTAAGTATCAACGATGATCTTACGTCCTGTAAGACCAGCATCACCCTGAGGTCCACCGATTACGAAACGTCCTGTTGGGTTGATGTAGATCTTTGTGTTGTCATCAACAAGTGAAAGATCAACTACAGTATCGATAACGTGCTTTCTGATATCTGCGTGAATCTGCTCCTGTGTAACCTTCTCATCATGCTGAGTTGAGATAACGATAGCTTCAAGTCTCTTTACCTTACCGTTCTCATCATACTCAACTGAAACCTGGCTCTTTCCATCTGCTCTAAGGTATGGAAGTGTGCCGTTCTTTCTAACTTCTGTAAGCTTCTTGGTAAGCTTGTGTGCAAGGCTGATTGCATATGGCATGTAATCGTCTGTCTCGTTTGTAGCGTAACCAAACATCATACCCTGGTCACCAGCACCGATAGCTTCAAGCTGCTCATCTGTCATCTGGTTCTCTCTAGCCTCAAGAGCCTTATCAACACCCATAGCGATATCAGCTGACTGCTGATCAAGTGCTACGAGTACTGCACATGTGTTACCATCAAAGCCCTTAGCTGAATCATCATAGCCGATCTCTTTGATTGTCTCACGAGCAATCTTGGCATAATCAACGTGTGCCTTTGTTGTGATCTCACCTGTGATGAGAACGAATCCTGTACATGCTGCTGTCTCACAAGCTACACGGCTCATAGGATCCTGCTCCATGCAGGCATCAAGGATAGCATCAGAGATGTTATCACAGATTTTGTCTGGGTGTCCTTCTGTTACTGATTCGGATGTGAAAATAAACTTATCCATTCTGTTTTCCTTTCATTAGAAAAGCTCCGTTGTTTTGTTGCGTGCATAAACAAAACATACGGAGCTGATTATCATATCAGATCCTCTTATTGCTCGTTTTCCAATACTGGAGTTGCACGCTCAGGTTGGCACCTTCCTGATATCATCAAGGGGTTGCCGTGGCTTCACAGGTCCTATGTACCTCCACCACTCTGAATAAGAGAATAGTTAAATTGTAAAAGCGGATACATTTTCGTGTATCCGCTTAAGATATTACATTATAAGATTAATAAAAGCAATACTACTTTTGATAATATTTATCTAAATATTATTAAATAATCTTGTCAAAAGTTTCAGCAAGTGCAGGATAGATAGTCTTGAACTGCTGATATCTTGCCTCATACTTCTTAACAAGCTCTGGATCAGGCTTCTCAGTCTTATCAACCTTAACGATGGCTGCTGCCGCATCCTCTACCGTCTTGTATGCTCCACAAGCAACCATAGCGAGCATAGCGCCGCCCATTCCAGGTCCTTCCTCGCATGAAGGAACATCAACTTCTACGTTTAAGATGTTAGCGATCATCTTTCTCCAAAGAGGGCTCTTAGCACCACCACCGCAGATCATTGTTCTCTGAGGAGCTACGCCGATAGACTTAGCTACTTCATACATATCTCTTGTAGCAAAAGCAACACCTTCAAGAACAGCCTGTGTCATATCCTCTCTTGTTGTATCCATTGTGATACCTGTGAAGGTTGCACGAGCATTTGGATTGTTCCAAGGAGATCTCTCGCCCATAAGGTATGGAAGGAAGAATACGTGGTTCTCACCAAGCTTCTCGATTCCCTTCTGCTCTGCAGCATAGTCCTTAGTCTTTAAGATCTCATCATTCCACCACTTGTTGCAGCTAGCTGCGCTGAGCATGCATCCCATGAGATGGAAGTGTCCATCAGCATGATCAAATGAGTGAAGTGCGTTATTGCTATCAACAGCAAAGCTGTCTGATGACATGAAGATTGTTCCACTTGTTCCAAGTGAGATATTGCACTTGTTGTTACCAACTGTGCCTGTACCTACAGCAGCTGCTGCGTTGTCGCCAGCGCCTGCTGCGATAACTACGCTATCCTTAAGTCCAAGTTCTGAAGCAAGCTCAGCCTTAAGTGTTCCAACCTTCTCAAAGCTGTCAAAGAGCTGTGGAAGCATATCTTCTGTAATACCGCAGATATCGCACATCTCTTTTGACCACTTACGATTCTGAACGTCAAGGAGGAGCATTCCTGAAGCATCAGAATAATCTGTGCAGAATGTTCCTGATAACTTATATGCAAGATAATCCTTTGGAAGCATTATCTTCTTGATCTTCTTAAAGTTCTCTGGCTCATTTTCTTTTACCCAGAGAATCTTAGGTGCTGTAAATCCTGCAAATGCGATGTTTGCAGTATATTTTGAAAGGGTCTCTTTTCCAATCTCATTGTTGAGATAGTCAACCTGCTTCTGAGTTCTACCGTCATTCCAAAGAATTGCAGGACGAATTACATTATCGTTCTCATCAAGTATTACAAGACCGTGCATCTGTCCGCCAAAGCTGATACCTGCAACCTGTGACTTATCAACATCCTTAAGCAGTTCCTTGAGACCTGTTATTGCCTCTGTGTACCAATCCTCAGGCTTTTGTTCTGACCAACCTGGATGTGGGAAAAACAAAGGATATTCCCTTGAAGTTGTTCCATGAATCTTACCTGTTTCATCCATCAGCACAAGCTTAACAGATGAAGTCCCCAAATCTACACCAATATAAAGCATACCTTACCTCCTAATCGTCCCATACTACTGACATTATATTACTATTATAGTCATTCTCCATGAAGTATTCACTTCACATCTTGCTTTTGATTAACTAATTCTTGTGAAAAAAATGAGCCACAACCTCCGTCCCTGTGGCTCATTTTCGCTTTTATTCGTTTGCATTTCCTCTAAAGATGACAATGCCTTTTTTCTTGAATGTCTTTGGTGCTGCTGGCTTAGCCTCTGATGTTGAAGTAGAGCTAGCTGCAGGCCTTGACTCTGCAGGAGCAGCCGCCTTAGTTGCTGGCTTCTTGGCTGGAGCTGCTTTCTTGGTAACTCCTGCTGCCTTTGCCACCTGATCAACTACAGATGTCTTCTTTGGAGCCGCTTTCTTTTCTTCTTTTACCACCTTTGGAGCAGGTCTTTCTGCTGCTCTGGCTGCTGCCTCTGCTGCAACCTTGGCAGGATCACCGATCTTCATGGTAAGAGCAATTCTCTTTTTATCAAGTTCAACATCAAGAACCTGAACATCTACGATATCTCCAACGCTTACAGCCTCAAGAGGATGCTTGATGAACTTGTCAGTGATGTGTGAGATGTGAACAAGTCCGTCCTGATGAACACCTATATCTACGAAACAACCAAAGTCGATTACATTTCTAACTGTTCCCTTAAGTACCATACCAGGCTTGAGGTCCTTCATATCAAGGACGTCACTTCTAAGAATTGGTGCAGGCATGTTCTCACGAGGGTCTCTTGATGGTTTCTCGAGCTCAGAGAGGATATCTGTAAGTGTGATCTCACCAATTCCAAGCTCCTCTGAAAGCTTCTTTTTGTCTGCATCTGAAACCTTTTTGGAAAGAGTTCCAACTGTGCCAGCTGTCTCTGCTGCCTTGGCTACAGGTGCCTTGGCAGATTCCTTGTTATCCTGGGCGTCAACTACTGCAAGATCACTTCCCGCAAGAGCTGCCGCAAGGGCTGCTCCCATGGCTGTGCTTGTATTCTTGATAACTACCTGCTTTGGCTTCTTTGGTGGACGTGGCTTATCTTCTGCCTTTGGAGCTGGCTTTTCAAGAACTGCCTTGGCTGCATTCTTCTGAGCTGCTCTTACGTCGTCAAAGGTGATTCCAAGCTTATCCATGAGCTTAAGTGTTGCATCATATGACTCAGGATGAACGCTTGTAGCATCGAGAGGATTCTCGCCATCAGAGATTCTAAGGAATCCGGCGCACTGCTCGTAAGCCTTAGGTCCAAGCTTAGGTACTTCAAGGAGCTCTTTTCTGCTCTTGAACTTACCGTGCTCTTCTCTATAATCTACGATATTCTTGGCAATTACCTTACTAATACCTGAAATATACTGAAGAAGTGGTGCAGAAGCAGTATTGAGGTCTACACCTACTTTGTTAACACAGTCTTCTACGACACCTTCAAGTGTTTCGCCTAGCTTTTTCTGGTTCATATCGTGCTGGTACTGACCAACACCGATTGACTTAGGATCGATCTTAACAAGCTCAGCAAGAGGATCCTGAAGTCTTCTGGCAATAGATGCCGCACTTCTCTGTCCTACATCAAACTGTGGGAACTCCTCTGTAGCAAGCTTACTTGCTGAATAAACAGAAGCACCTGCCTCGTTAACGATAACGTACTGAACTGGTCTATCAAGCTCTTTGATGAGCTCAACAATAACCTGCTCTGACTCTCTTGAAGCAGTACCGTTACCAACTGAGATAAGATCAACATTGTATTTATCAATGAGCTTTTTGAGCTCTACTTTGGCTTCTTCTACCTTGTTCTGTGGAGCTGTAGGATAGATAACCTTGGTATCAAGGACTTTTCCTGTTGCATCTACGATAGCAAGCTTACAACCTGTTCTGAAAGCTGGATCCCAACCAAGTACAGTCTTGCCTGCAATAGGTGGTGCCATGAGGAGCTGTGTGAGGTTCTTGCCAAATACTGTGATAGCACCGTCTTCAGCTGTCTCTGTAAGCTCGTTCCTGATATCACGCTCAATAGCAGGAGCAATAAGTCTCTCATAAGCATCCTGTGTGATCTCTTCGATAACAGGAGTTGTAATAGGGTTGTCATTCTTTAAAAGCTTCTTGTTGAGGTACTGAAGGATCTGCTCCTCTGGAGCTTCGATCTTGACTACAAGGAATTTCTCAGCCTCACCTCTGTTAAGAGCAAGAACTCTGTGGCCTAGAACTTTTTTAACAGGCTCTTCGTAGTTGTAGTACATCTCATATACGCTCTGAGCCTTCTCATCCTTGGCCTTACTGGTGAGAATACCCTGTTCCATCGTGACTTCTCTGATGTATGCACGATAGTCAGCGTTGTCAGATACATCCTCAGCGATGATATCCATTGCGCCCTGAAGAGCTTCTGCTGGATCATTAACACCTTTTTCTGGATCAACAAATGCTGCAGCTTCTTCCTGGAGAGGCTTGGTTGTTTCCTGAGCTAAAAGAATCTCTGAAAGACCCTCAAGTCCCTTCTCTCTAGCTACACTTGCTCTTGTCTTTCTCTTTGGTCTATATGGAAGGTAAAGGTCCTCGATAGCAACCATGGTCTCAGCTGCTACGATCTTGGCTCTGAGCTCATCAGTCATCTTGCCCTGTTCTTCGATAGAAGCAAGAACCTGCTCTCTTCTCTCTTCAAGACTTCTAAGGTACTTGAGTCTCTCATCAAGATTACGGAGCTGCTCATCGTTAAGAGATCCTGTAACTTCCTTTCTGTAACGTGAAATGAATGGGATGGTGTTGCCTTCGTCAATAAGCTTGACTGCAGCTTCTACCTGCCATTTTTCCACCTTGAGTTCTTCTTTGATCTTTAATACTATGTCCATACTTTCCTCACATTATGGGTTTAACTTGAAGTTAATTTTTCGTGAATTTTTTATAAATCCACACACTCCACTATTATAGCAGTGAATTCCCACCGTTTTCAAGCCTCTAGAAGTGCTGGAAACATTGTAAAAACAGCTGTTTTATTGTATATTTATGATATAGGTGTCGTATTATGCGCACAATTAATTGAACTACGAGGAGTACCATGAACGGAAGCGAAAACGGGGACGACAAGTACTACTACAACAATTACAACTACAACAAGACTCACAACGAGCTTGACAGACATGTAAATCTGGCCACAGTTGCCATGGTGACAGGACTTATTTCTGTTCCATTTTGTTTCTTTATGAACATTGGCATTATCCTAGGCGGTATCGCTGTTGTGCTGGCTCTTTTATCAAGAGGCTCTCAGCCAAAGCTCCTGCCACAGGCCAAAAAGGGCATCATTTATGGAACGATCGGTATCGTTGTTGGTTACTTTGTTTTAATATCAAGTTTTTATCATGTTTTAACTGATCCTACCTACAGAGAGCAGTTAAATCAGATGTCAGAGCAGATGAATGGCGAGAGCTTTGACGACATGCTAAAGGAACTGGGAGTTACCACAGATCAGTAACCTATCAGCATGGGAAAAGAGGTGCCTATGAGTATTATCGGTGCTGTTAATAGCGGATATGGTGCATATTCAGCAGGGGCATACAGCCCAGCGGCTGCTACAGACAGTAAACCAATCCTCAATCCAAATGAATCAACCCAGAGAGCTCCAGGCAAGCTCTCATCTCCAGCGGAATGTGAAACCTGCAAGAACCGCAAGTATCAAGACGGTTCTGATGAGATGGTTTCTTTTAAGAGCGCCCAGCACATCAGCCCTCAGGCCGCAGCAGCAAGAGTCAGAGGTCATGAGGCTGAGCATGTTAGTAATGCCTACAAAGATGCCGCCCAGCATAACGGCAAGGTATTGCAGGCATCAGTATCTCTCAAGACCGCTGTATGTCCAGAATGCGGACGTACTTATGTGAGCGGAGGAGTAACCGCAACCAAGATAAAATATTCAAACGAAGAAAACCCTTACCAGCAAGCAAGAAAGTCCATGGACAAACAAGGACTTCTGGGAAACAATGTAGACCTGGCTGTGTGAGGATGTTGGGGAGTGTAACTTTTTAATGACTAATCTTAAATCAACATCAGAACTTAAGGCCTCCGTCAGGGAACAGGCCCTTGATAAGTATGGCACCCTGATAGGTGCAGATATTCTCTATGCCGTAATTATCTTTATCGTTAGTGCTATCGCTACCGTTACAGCAAACGGCGTAGTCCAGCTCATCATCAATGAACTCATAGTTCTCATTATCTATATTCTCATAGGTATCCTTGTTTCCGGCAAGACATACCTCTATATGAATCTCGTTTATTCACAGACAGTTTCAATAAGCGATCTTTTCTTTGGTTTCAAAAAGAACCCTGAAAAAGCAGTTATCATTCAGGCATTTTTTGTGATCATTGATTTTGTTGTTGGTCTTCCAGCTTCATATCTTGTATATCTCTTAAGACAGTCTAGTAGTCCATCTTCAGATCTTATAATGCTCGGTCTCATAGCCGTTTTGGTTGAACTAGTTGTTAATATTTATATTAGAATCACCTATTCACAGGCGTTTTATCTTCTTCATGATTTCCCAGACAGATCAGCCAAAGAGCTGCTCTTAACCAGTCGCAGGATCATGAATGGCCACAGATTAAGGCTTCTAGTACTTAATCTTACATTTGTTCCTTTGTTTCTCTTAGGAATCCTTACACTTGGAATTCCACTTCTTTGGATAAACGTTTATAGAAACGGCACTCTCGCCGCTTTTTATCAGGATCTTATAATGCAAAAGGCCAAGAAATCAGAATAAAAAGGATGGTAAGCTATGGACTTAATTGATGCAATCAAAGCAATCGATAAGCCGCACGAAGACGATGTCCTTAATCGCCTTTACACCCCTTGGGGTGAAAAAATCGATCCAGATAATCTTTTAAAGGAGTATCCTAGACCTCAGTTTGTAAGAGATAGCTATATCAATCTCAATGGCTACTGGGATTATTCTTTTACCCCCGACTCAGTGGAGGAGATTCCATCAGAGTTTGAGGGTATAATACTTGTGCCTTTTTCTCCTGAGTCAATGCTCTCAGGCGTAGAAAGACGTCTTGAGCCAGATCAGCTTCTTTGGTACAAAAAAGCTCTCCCAACGATAGCAAAAAAATCTCCAAACTCAAGGATCCTCCTTCACTTTGGAGCAGTGGATCAGTTTGCAGACATATACATAAACGAAGATCACGTAGGATACCACGGCGGTGGCTATCTTCCATTTACTCTGGATATCACTGATTATCTCAATCACACACCAGATAACATGACCTTTGAAAACAACACTCTTGTTGTAAAGGTTCGCGACACCAGTGATTCTTCATATCACAGCAGAGGCAAACAGACCCTCAAGAGAGGTGGAATGTATTACACCGCTCAGAGCGGCATCTGGCAGGCAGTATGGATGGAGGAAGTTCCAGCTACATACATCAGGGAGCTCCGCATCAGACCAGAAAAAGACCTAAAGACAGTATCTATTGAAGTTTCAACAAATCTTCCAAGTCAGGTTACTGTTAAGATTCCAGGTCACGAGCTTGTTAAGTCTCCAGCATCACATGATGCTTTAGATAATTTCTTTATCGGAGACTTCTCCTACTCATCAGATACTTATCCTAGCGCAAGTATAGATCACTCACAGGGACCAGCATCTTACTATAACTTTAAGTTTGAGATCGATGACCCTCATCTGTGGAGCCCAGAAGATCCTTATCTTTATCCAATCCAGATCTCTACCGCAGATGATCATGTTAGTTCATACTTTGCAATGCGCTCATTTACTGTAGAGGATGACGAGAAGGGCATTAGACGTTTTTGCTTAAATCATAAGCCTTACTTCCTCATGGGAGTTTTGGACCAGGGCTATTGGCCAGATGGTCTTTATACAGCGCCTTCAGATGAAGCTCTTATCTTTGACATTAAGGAGATGAAGAGACTTCACTTCAATATGCTGCGCAAGCACATCAAGATTGAATCTGCTCGCTGGTACTATCACTGCGATAGACTTGGAATGATAGTATGGCAGGACATGGTAAGCGGAGGTTCATCCTATGCTAAGCCTGTAGTTTCATACCTTCCAACTCTTTTCCCAAAGGTGTTTGGGCGAATGTCAGATGGTCCTGCTTATTACAAGGCATTTTCAAGGCATTCAGCAGATGGACGCAGAGAATGGCTTCAGGAGATGCAGAACACCATCAGCTATCTCTACAACGTGCCTAGTATCGGCACCTGGGTTCTGTTCAACGAAGGCTGGGGACAGTTCAACGCAGCTGGTGCCACGATCATGGCAAAAGACCTTGATGACACCAGACCTATCGATCAGGCCAGCGGATGGTTTGATGAAGGAAGCGGCGACTTTAGAAGTGTACACAACTACTTCCGTCCACTTACCGTGGAAGATGATCCTAACCACAGAGCTTTTGTCATCTCGGAATTTGGTGGACTCACCTGCCACATAGATGGCCACTCCAGTGTAGACCGCGTTTTTGGATACAAAAAATACGACACTCTAGATGACCTAGGTGTCGCCTACTATAACATCATGAACTCAAGCGTCATGCCTCTTGTTTCAAAGGGCCTAGCCGGTGTAGTCTACACCCAGCTCAGCGACGTAGAAGAAGAAGTAAACGGCCTCATCACCTACGACCGCAAAATCACCAAGATCAACCCAGACCTTGATCCACATCTTCTAACAAGGTTTAAAAAACAGTAACCAAAAACCTCCGAGAGCCTGCTAATGGCTCACTCGGAGGTTTAATTTTTTTCCGATCAATATACTTCTACCTGACCTTGGAAGATTCGTCTAAGTCTGTTACGAACCATGATGAAGGCTGGTATCAGGAATGCGTCTGCAAGGATCCAGGCTGCTGGACTTGCAAGGCAGATTGCTATGAAGCCGAATTTAGGAACAAAGAGAAGGGCTACTGCGCCTCGTCCGATCATTTCCATTACTCCGGCAAGTACTGCAAACATTGAAAAGCCCATCCCTTGGATAAGGAATCTGACAATATTTACAAGTGCAAGTGGTACGTAGAATAAGCTATTGTAAAAGAGGAACAGGTGGGCGTTGTCTAGACATGCCACATCTCCTGCCTCCAGAAATATCATTGAGAACTGTCTTCCAAAAAGTGCAAGGACTACAAAGGCTAAGATTGCATAGCCACATCCAATCTTACAGGCAGCAATGAGGCCATCCTGAAGGTGCTCCAGTTTCTTGGCACCAACGTTCTGTCCGCCATAAGTTGCCATTGTTGATCCAAGAGCATCAAATGGAATGCAGAAGAACATCGCAACCTTGCTGGCTGTTGTAACAGCGGCGATAGCATCTTCTCCAAGGGAGTTGATGGCAATCTGAAGGATTACGCTTCCGATGGCTGTGATGGAATACTGAAGCCCCATTGGAACGCCCATATTGAGGAGAATCACAAAGTGATGTCTATCAAGCTCCCAGTCTTCCTTCTGCAAATGAAGGATGTCAATCTTTCTAATAATATAGATAAGACAAAGGGCTCCAGAAATGCCCTGAGAAATTACTGTAGCAAAGGCTGCTCCAAAGATTCCCCAGTGGAAAGGAACAATAAACACGATATCCAGAACGATATTAACAACTGATCCAATGATCAGGTACTGAACAGGGTGCTTGCTATCTCCAAGAGCTCTGATGATTCCAGATAAAAGGTTATACATATATGTAACTGGAATTCCAAGGAATATTACTAATATATAAATGTATGCATATTCAAAAACTGACTCAGGTGTCTTCATAGCAGTAAGGATCTGTCTGCAGAAAACACTGACAAGAACTGTCATCACTACAGCGAATATAGCACTGAGGATGATGGAGTGTGTTACGAACTTACGCATGCTCTTATAGTCTTTGGCTCCAAATCTCTGAGCTACAGGAATCGCAAATCCATTACATACACCCATACAAAATCCCATGATAAGGAAGTTGATGGATCCTGTTGAGCCCATTCCTGAATAAGCCTCTTTACCAAGGAACCAGGAAACAATGGCTGTATCTATGATGTTGTACAACTGCTGGAAGAGCATTCCCCACAAAAGAGAAAGCGCAAATCCAAGGATAAGAGACATTGGATTTCCTACAGTTAAGTCTTTTACATTACTACTTTTTTGCATGTTTAAAACCATTCTTTCACAATATCGAACATGTTTTTTGGTACTGAGATAGTCTACTACATTCTGATAAAATATCAAGTATATTTTTAGGTGGAAACTTCCAAAAATAGAGCAATTATTGTACAATAGTCGTATCTTACTAGCACAGATGTAGTGCAGGAACGAGGACAAAATGGAAAATATCAAAGCAGTTGTTTCTCTAGGTCACGAAGCTCTTGGTGTCAACACCATGGAACAGAGAGCTGCCACACAGCTCACTGGTAAAGCTCTTGCAGATCTCGTTGAGGCCGGCTATCAGCTGGTCATCACTCACAGTAATGGTCCACAGGTCAGCATGATCCATAAAGCTATGACCGAACTTCACAGAATGTATATAGATTACACTTCAGCTCCTATGTGTGTCTGCAGTGCCATGAGCCAAGGCTATGTTGGCTATGATATTCAGAACTCACTTAGAACAGAGCTCACAAAGCGCGGAATCTACAAGCCGGTCAGCACTATCCTCACACAGGTTACTGTTGATCCTTATGATGAAGCCTTCTACGCTCCTACCAAGGAGATCGGACGTAACATGTCCAAGGAAGACGCTGATAACGAGGTTAAAAAAGGTAACTTCGTAAAAGAGATTCCTGGAAACGGATACAAGAGAATCATTGCAGCTCCTAAGCCAATCGAGATCGTCGAGATCGACGCTATCAGAACTCTTGTAGATGCTGGTCAGGAAGTTGTCGCTTGTGGCGGTGGCGGAATCCCAGTTATTCAGCAGGGACACACTCTTAAGGGTGCTTCTGCCGTAATCGAAAAAGATGCTATTGCCGGTAAGCTTGCAGCGGACCTCAAAGTAGATAGACTCATCATCTTAACTTCAGTTCCTTACGTTTACAAGAACTTCCAGAAGGAAGATCAGGAGCCAATCCTCAAGATGAACGTAGCTGATGCTAAGAAGTATATCGAGGCTGGCGAGTTTGGAGAGGTAGACATGCTTCCTAAGATTGAAGCTGCTATCGAATTCCTTGAAGCTAATCACGAAGGATCAGTTCTCATCACATCACTTGATTCTGTTGATGCAGCTCTTAAGGGCAAAGCTGGTACTTTCATCACTTTTGAATAATTTCTTTCATATATAAAGCCTCACGCATCTGCGTGAGGCTTTAATTATGTCTTTAAACCTGTTTTGCTGCTTCAGTATTAAACTGAGGTATTCTAGGTTGGAAGCTCTCTCCTCTGATCTCGATCAAAGGACTTGCTTTCTTTTCAATATAGTCACGAGTAATAGTTACTCTTCCGATATTTTCATCCTTAGGAATCTCATACATGATATCCAGCATGAAATCTTCTATTATGGCACGAAGAGCTCTTGCTCCTGTGTCTTTTTCAAGAGCCTTCTCAGCAATAGCTTCTAGGGCTGAATCATCAAAACGTAGATCTACTTCATCAAGTGCAAGAAGCTTTTGATACTGCTTAAGGATCGCATTCTTTGGCTCTTTTAATATCTGTATCAGCATCTCTTTATCAAGAGCCTGAAGAGTACAGATAATAGGAAGTCTTCCGAGGAACTCAGGAATCATACCGAATTTCTTGAGGTCTTCCACTGTGACATTTGAAAGAAGATTTGGATCATCTTCATATTTGTCCTTAAGATCTGCATCAAATCCGATTGATGTCTTCTTATTTAACCTCTGGGTAATGATTTCCTCAAGATCTGGGAAGGCACCACCGCAGATGAAAAGAATATTTCTAGTATTAACAGTTGTAAGAGGAACCATGGCATTCTTGCTGCCTGCTCCAACTGGAACTTCAACATTTGATCCTTCGAGAAGCTTGAGCATTCCCTGCTGAACTGATTCGCCGCTAACATCTCTTGATGTAGTATTCTTTTTCTTGGCAATCTTGTCTATCTCATCGATGAAGATAATTCCGTGCTCAGTCTTCTCTACATCATTGCCAGAAGCTGCAAGAAGCTTACTAACTACGCTCTCGATATCATCACCGATATAACCAGCCTCTGTAAGAGATGTAGCATCTGCAATAGCAAGAGGCACATCAAGAAGCTTAGCAAGGGTCTTAACTAGATAAGTCTTACCACTACCTGTAGGTCCCAGAAGAAGGATGTTTGACTTCTCGATCTCAATATCATCCATTGTATCTGTAGCTACTCTCTTGTAGTGATTATAGACCGCAACAGACATTACTTTTTTAGCCTGATCCTGTCCGATAACATATTCATCAAGCTTAGCCTTGATCTTGTGAGGAGCTGGGATATTCTTTATATCAAAAGCTGGCTTAACCTTGCTCTCACTCTTTTTCTTGATCTTCTGTGAATTAGGAATACCGCCAAAAGGCTGATCTCCCATGCCAAAGAAACCAAATCCTGGGAACCCGTTTGTATTCTTGTTGAGTTCATTCATAAGATTTGGATTGTTCAGCATGTTCTGATAATCAAACTGGCTGACTGTGTCCATGGTCTTTTGCATACAGTCGTTACAGATGCAGATATTGTTTGGAAGATGGAACATCTTACCAGCTTTGCTCTCTGGACGTCTGCATACAAAACAAACATCTTCATATTCAGTTTTGTTGTTATCTTCTGTTGTTGTATCAGAAGACTCAGATGTTGTATTCACAACATCTGAGCCATCATCACCCTCTTTTATCTCTCTGAAATCAAATTCGTCGTCTCTGTTTCCTGCCATATATACCTCATTAAATTATTAGTGACCGCTACCCTGGCCGCTCTTAGCATTTGGATCGCCGGCTGGCTGCTGGTCTACATTGCCGCCATTGTTGCCGCTTTCTGACCCATTGCCATTGCCAGAATTGCCGCTTCCATTTGTTGCATTAGAATCAGCCATAGCCTTGCCGAGTGTAAGGTCCATAGTGATCTCTGAATATTCTGCGCCGTTAGCTCTTTTAACAGTAACCTTAACTGTTGTGCCGGCTGAATAATACTCAAGCTTGTTCTGAAGCTCATCCATTGATGTGATCTCATCGCCTTCAAATCCAACGATGACATCGCCCTTCTGCATACCTGCTGCCTGTGCCCCACCGCCATCAGCAACTTCTGCAACGTAGATGCCAAGTGGAAGTCCATACATCTGAGATACTGATGATGTAACTGTCACACCTGAAATTCCAAGATATCCTCTCTCTTCATCAGAAACCTTAACCTTGGTCTCTTCATTCATGAGCTTGTCGATGATAGGACGTGCAACTGAAATAGGAATAGCATAGCCCATACCTTCAATTGTCTCGCCACCGATCTTGTTAGAGTTGATACCGATCACTTCACCAGAAATATTAAGAAGCGCGCCACCTGAGTTACCTGGGTTGATCGCTGCGTCTGTCTGGATAAATGTCTGATATACACCCTCTGAGATCTCAACTTCTCTGTTGATAGCTGAGATAACACCTGTTGTAACTGACTGGCCATATCCAAGAGCGTTACCTATTGCAATTGCTGGCTCGCCAAGCACAAGTGAATCGCTATCGCCAAGAGTTGCTACCTTGATGGAACCAAGAGTATCTGCTGAAATGTCATCAAGCATAACTGCTATAACTGCAAGGTCCATATCCTGGTCAGTTCCTTTAACAACTGCCTGAACTGAAGCATCATCTGTAAAGATAACTTCAAGTGAATCTGCACCTTCGATAACGTGGTAGTTAGTTGCAATGAGAAGCTCTGTATCGTTCTCACCTACGATGATACCACTACCTGAAGCCTGAGCTTCCTGAGTCTGAACATATCCAAAGTAGTTCTGAGAAGCTGTGTAGTTGTTGTGGATGATTACCATTGCTGGCATTACTTCTGATACAACACCTGTAACATCGGTAACTACTGCCTTAACTTCACCAGAAACTGTTGTTGTCTGGATCTTGTTCTCTGCTTCTGCTGCCTCTTCTGCAGCCTGTGAAGCTTCTTCTGCTGCAGCTTCCTCTTTTGCTGTCTCGTCCTGAGCTTCTTCCTGAGTTTCCTCGACCTGCTTGGAACCATCTTTGACACTAGCAAAGAGTTCTGGTCTGTTTGTTACTGCGTAGTAGCCCGCTCCAATGCCACCAGTCAAAAGAGCTATTGCTACTATAATTGCTACTGCGATGCCTGCTGTATTTTTCTTCTTTGGCGCAGGCGCCTGATTTGTTGCCCCAGAATTCATGTTGCCATTGGAGCTATATTGATAAGTTCCATAGCTCTGTTGCCCGTTACCGTAGCTGTAAGAATTCTGTGAGCTATTCCCCATATATCCATTTCCATAACTATAATTGTTGTAAGGGTTGCTGTTTGTACCTGGCTTGTTTTCTTCTTCAAACATAGGTCATACCTTCTTCCTTTCAAATTATGGCTTTAGTATAGTTTCATTCTGTGACGGAATTGTGTTGAATTTATAATAAAAAAATAATATTAGAATTAATAATCTTCTTCTAAAACCTGTATTTCCAGATAGTCGAAATCTATTTCCTCGATAAAAGAGTCCTGATAGAACCTGCATTTATTGTGTAGCTGAAAATCCTTAACTATTGGGTCCAGCCAAATAGGCTTTGGAAGGTCAAATTCATAGCACGCCTTTTCAAGGGCGTTCATTATTTTGTGAGTTCTTTTGTCATAGGTCTCATCGCATATCACTGTATCCTTGATCAAGTGGTTATCATCAACAACTCTGCACCACATTCTAAACATAGATAAATACCGCCTTGTTAAAGTTCTTTTCATAATAAATGCTGGATCATGAGCTTATCTCATAATCCAGCATATAATCATTTTATAATATTATCTGTAAAAACTCCACTTGCTCTTAAGGCTTCAAGGAAACTCTCCCTTGTGCGGGTAATGATGAGTTCCTCCGGGAAGTGGATGTCCTCTAGCATTGCAAGAGCCTTAGATGCATTTCCAATCTCATAAGCCATATGAGCATCAGTATTGACTGCAATCTTAACTCCAAGCTCTGCGCATCTTACTGCCACCTGTCTACAAAGACTCTGATGATGTCCTTCGTATGAGAAGCTGGCCTCGTTGATCTCAAGGGCCTTGTTCATATCCTTGGCTGCCTTCAGCACTGGGTCCATCTCAAACTCAACACCAGATCTTCCGATGTGTCCTATGAAAAGAACCTTTGGATGGCTAAGGGCATTTATGAACATCTGAGTGTTCTCCGCTGCCGAATGACCTACTGTATGTCTCTTGGAATGAACACTTGCGATCACGTAGTCCATTCTGCGAAATACCATATCAATAAGTGGCATTGGACTTTCCATCTCATCACCTACGATAGACTTGGTAATGATGTTGTCAAATCCAAACATATGGCCTTCCATATCTACTATGTCAGCCTCACAGCCTCTTAAAAGAGTAACGCCATGAAACTGCCTTGGCCACATATTAGTTCCAAAGAAGTACTGATAATTCTTGACGTCTTTGTAATCTGGAAAAAGCATTTCACTGAAGTGATCAGTACTGCCAAGGAGTTTGATTCCTTTCTCACTGGCAGCTCTGACATTCTCTTCTATAGTTGAATATGCATGTCTTGAATATATTGTATGTGTATGGGTATCACATTCTATATGGTACATCTAAAAACCTCTATTTCTCTTACTTCCCCCATATCACGCTATCATGGTCAGTCTTCGTATCCGTTAGGATTCTGGCTCTGCCACTTCCATGAATCTGCGCACATTTCTTTGATACCATTCTCAGCCTTCCAGCCAAGCTCCTTCTCTGCCTTGTCAGCATTTGAGTAGCATGTTGCGATATCACCAGGACGTCTGTCTCTGATCACGTATGGGATCTTAACTCCTGTAGCTTCTTCGAAGTTCTTAACGATATCAAGTACGCTGTATCCTACGCCTGTACCAAGGTTGTAGATGTTAAGTCCGCTTCCAGGAGCAAGCTTCTTGAGAGCCTTAACATGTCCTACTGCAAGGTCAACTACGTGGATGTAATCACGTACGCCGGTTCCGTCTGGTGTATCGTAGTCGTTACCAAATACATTGAGTTCTGGGAGCTTACCTACTGCAACCTGTGTGATGTATGGCATAAGGTTGTTAGGAATTCCATTAGGATTCTCACCGATTGTTCCACTCTTGTGTGCTCCGATTGGATTGAAGTATCTAAGAAGAACTACATTCCACTCTGGATCAGCCTTCTGAATATCTGTAAGAACCTGCTCAAGCATTGACTTTGTCCATCCATAAGGGTTTGTACATGTTCCCTTAGGGCATTCCTCTGTGATAGGAATAAATGCTGGGTTACCATAAACTGTTGCTGAAGATGAGAAGATGATGTTCTTGCAGTTATGCTTTCTCATGACATCAACAAGTGTAAGTGTTCCTGTGATGTTGTTGTCATAATACTCCCAAGGCTTCTGAACTGACTCGCCTACTGCCTTAAGTCCAGCGAAGTGAATTACGCTGTCAATCTTCTCTGTTGAAAAGATCTTCTCGAGATCCTCTCTGTTTCTAATATCTGCCTCATAAAATGGCACTTTTTTACCAGTAAGCGCCTCAACTCTGCCAATTACTTTCTTGCTCGCATTTGCCAGATTGTCCATAACTACCACGTCGTATCCAGCGTTCTGAAGCTCAACGACTGTGTGTGATCCGATATATCCTGCTCCACCTGTTACTAGAATTGCCATTTTGATACCTCTCTTTTTGTTCTTTGCAAAATGTTGTCTGTTTTCACAAATTATTATCTTGGCTTTTATTTTAGTAAGTGAATTACTATATTACAACGTTCTTTTGTTATGCGTACCTGTCATAATGTTAACTGATTGTAATTAAAGCTCAATACCACACTTCTTGCAAAGTTCTCTTGCAGACTCTACTGAATCCACACCTTCTTTGTTCTTGATTGGTGCGAACTCATACTCTCTTACTACCTCATAAGGAAGGCAGCTATCAAGCATGTGGATCATATCAAGAACAAGCTGCTCAAACTTGCAGCCATTTGGCTTCTCAGGTTTAACAAGCTCAGCGTTCTCATCAATATAAGGAATCTTCTTCTCAACAACGTGAAGAGGAAGAGTCTTCTTGGCAATCTCATTAAGAGCCTTCTCGTTGAAGAGATAGTTAAGGATTACACCATAGTTGTATGCTGGATCGCCGTTAGCATCCTTGGCATCCATCATTTCCTGTGAAAGCTCATAATACTCAACGATAGATGGCTTGCCATCCTCAAGGCACATAACACCAACCTTCTCGTCTGGTGCGCTCTTACGAACAACCTTAGCGCCACAATCAACAACTGCATTAAGTGTTGCGCCCACAAAGCAAGGATCTGCGATTCTCTGAAGAACGTTATCTACTGCAAAGATATCGATCCACTCGATGCCCTCTGCAAGGATAACATCACGAAGGCCTGCCTTGAGCATTGATGAATACCAACCAGCATTACCATTAGGTGATGTTGAGATCCTGCCCTTACCTTCCATGTAAACCTTTCCTTCATAATCTGAAGCTGGCGCCATATCCTGCTTAAAGAATGTTACCTTATCCTCTGGATATCCAAAGTAGTTATGCTCCTTAAGGAAGTTTACTGTAGCATCATTATTCTTTTCACTTGTCATGATAAAGAGATGAATATATGCGCCGCCTGCAGCCTTAACTGTATCCTGAAGGTTCTCGATAATTCTCTGGAAGATGTAAACGTGCTTGGTAAGACCGATATCATACATTCCCTTAGGGTTGTCTGAACCAAGTCTTGTGCCCATTCCACCAGCTAAAAGAACTGCTGCCACCTTACCAGCCTTAATAGCCTCTACACCAATCTTAGTGAATTCATCTTTTCTCTTTTCAATCTCGGAAACCTGCATTGCTGCAAGTGGAGCAAACTGTCCCCTTCCTTCACTCTTTCCAAGGTTCTTGCAGTTTTCAAGTACAGCAAAATCTGTATCCTCGATCTGCTGAAGAAGATCAGCCTTCTCGCCATCTGAAAGCTCATCATAATATTTGAGAACATGGCTCTGGCCATACTCCTCAAGTTTCTTTTTTGCTTCTTCTAAGTTCATAACGTTTCCTTTCCGTCGTCCTCTAATAAACACTTTTTCCATTTTACCACATGTCAAAGTTTTCGTAAAAAGTGAGTCTTGAGGACAGAGGAAGTGAGCCATAGGGACGGAGGTTGGGGCTCATTTTTTGCAAAAATGAGCCCCAACCTCCGTCCCTATGGCTCACTTCCTCCGTCCCTATAGCTCACTTTCCACAAAAAAGAGAAGTCACCACACAAATGGCAACTTCTCTCGATCAAATTTCTTTTATCAGCCTGCTGGTGCTGCTTCTGGAGCAGGTGCAGGTGCTGGAGTTCCTGGTGTCCAGCCTGCTGGATCAACAAGGATTCCGTTCTTGTCAAATGTGCAATTTACGTTATCAAGAAGTGCTGTAACCTTTACAAGCATTCTACCGTTGTTAACATCGAAGTATCTCCAACCTTCTGGAGTCTGTACCCATCCAACAACCTGGTGTCCATCAGTAGGATCAAGATAGTAAACACCATCCTTGAGAGATGCAAGTCCAACAACCATCTTACCATCTGCGCCAAAGTAGAAGTTCTTGCCGTCGATTGCATTCCAGCCTGTAACCATCTTGCCGTCTGGTCCAAAGTAGAATCTGCTAGCAACATCTCCTGACCAGCCTGTCTGCATAACGCCTTCTGCGTCAAACATGTAGTTAGCTTTATCAAGAGTTACAAGGCCTGTAACTGCTGTATGTGTATCAGGTGCGAAGTAAAATCTCTGGCCCTGCTCATTGGAGAACCATCCGCTAATTGCGATACCATCTGCACCAAACATGTACTTACCAGTTTCAAGTGCGATCATACCTGTCTGCATTGCACCACTCGGACCAAAGAAGTAAAGCTTGTCACCAATCTGTGTAAGACCTGCGCGCATTGCATAGTTTTCATCAAAATAGTGAATACCATCTTCGAACTGTACAAAGCCCTTCTGACAAACACCATCAGCATTAGCATAATATACACCAGCTTCTCCAAGATTAAGAAGACCTGTGCATCTATTACCATTCGCATCAAAGTAGAATCTTGAACCGTCGATATCATTAAATCCAACTGCTGCAAGTCCGCCTTCTGCTGGCTTCAGGTAGTAGATACCTGTCTCATCCTGGAACCAACCAGTCTGAACAAATCCATTAGCATCTGTATGATATCTTCCGTTTGCAAGGTTTAGCCAACCATACTGCTTACGGTAATTGCTGTAGTAGAATACGTGTCCGCCCCAGCTATTAAATCCCTCTGGAATGATACGAGAGAAATAATCTGTGTAGAGGTGATTAACGTCTACCCTTGAAGGAACACCTGCATATGAACCATGGCTTGTTGACTGCCACATAGCATACTCACCAGGATAATCACATGCTGAGTTGTACTGAGCAACCCACTTTGCTGAAGCCACACTAGGCATTCTCTGAAGGAACCAGTTACGACTTGCGTAAACCATTGTCTCATATCCATTAGCATTAAGTATTCCACAGAAAGTATCTGCGATAGCCTGAAGCTGAGCAGCATTAAGTCCTCTCTGACACTGATCCTCAATATCAATTGCAACTGGGAAAGTTACTGAATAAGGAGCGATCCATGCAAGAACCTGGTTGGCCTCTGCAGCTGCTGCCTCTGGAGTTGTAGCATAAGAATAGATATAGATACCTGTTCTAACGCCAGCAGCATTAGCTCCGTTGATGTTATTTACAAACTGTTCGTCGAGACCCTTCTTGGTAGTACCAACACGGATCATAGCGAATCTGATACCTGAAGCTTTGACCTGTTGCCAGTTGATTGCTCCCTGATATTTAGAAACATCGATGCCTACTGCAACTTCTGGTCCTGCTCCTGCAGCCTCAGCTGTAATGCAGCCTACAGGCGAAAAAGATAGGAGTGCTACCGCAGAGATGAGCATTCCTACTGAAAGAATGAGTTTTCCCACTTTTTTCATTTACACTGACTCCCCTCGGATTTTTACATTTTTCTTAACATAAACAATTATATAAGAAATGCCACTTTGGAGCAACCTCCAAAGTGGCACTTTATTATTAAACTAAAACCCCATAGCCCCTAATTGACGATACCTCGTCAAGTGCTTTATCGAACCTTCTTCTGTACTAAGCTCGATAGAACCTCGCTAAGTACAAAGAAGCGGTGCGCACTAGGTTCGAAAGGACCTCACCAAGTGCTTTACACGAATGGATTCTCTGTTGGATATGGAAGTGAAGCTGGCTGATTGTAGCCAATAACTTCTGCTCCAACATACTTAAATACTTCGTAAAGAGCCTTTCCAAAGTGTCCAAATGCAACTGCTCCATGATGAGGGAAGTTGTGCTGGATAAGGATGTGTCTATAGAATCTTCCCATCTCAGGAATAGCGAATACACCGATTCCACCGAATGACTGAGTAGCAACTGGAAGAACCTCACCCTGTGCAACATATGCCTTAAGGTGATTGTCTGATGTGCTCTGAAGTCTGTAGAATGTGATATCACCAGGAATGATGTCACCTTCAAGTGTTCCCTGTGTAACCTCCTCAGGAAGGTTTCTAGCCATGATTCTCTGGAACTTCATCTCGCAGCTTGAAAGCTTGCTTGTGCATGTGTTTCCGCAGTGGAAGCCCATGAATGTATCTGTGTGCTTGTAGTCGAACTTGCCCTTGATTGACTGCTCGTACATATCAGCAGGTACAGAGTTGTTGATATCAAGAAGTGTAACAGCATCATCAGAAATGCATGTTCCGATGAACTCTGAAATTGCACCATAGATATCTACTTCGCAAGATACAGGGATTCCTCTGCCTGTAAGTCTTGAGTTAACGTAGCAAGGAACGAATCCGAACTGTGTCTGGAATGCAGGCCAGCACTTACCAGCGATACATACATATTTCTTGCCGCCTCTGTGCTCTTCGATCCAGTCAAGAAGTGTAAGCTCATACTGAGCAAGCTTCTCAAGGATTTCAGGCTTCTTGTTACCAGCGCCAAGATCCTTTTCCATATCTGCCTTAACTTCTGCGATTCTAGGATCACCAGCATGCTTATTGAATGACTCGAAGAGGTCAAGCTCTGAATTCTCTTCAATTTCAGCACCCATGTTGTAGATCTGCTGGATAGGAGCGTTACAAGCAAGGAAGTTCATAGGACGTGGTCCAAATGAAATAACCTTGAGGTTTGCAAGTCCATCAAGTGCTCTAGCGATTGGAACGAACTCGTTGATCATCTTAGCACACTCATCAGCTGTTCCTACTGGATACTCTGGGATGTATGCCTTAACGTTACGAAGGTGAAGGTTGTAGCTTGCATTGAGCATACCGCAGTAAGCATCTCCTCTACCATCGATAAGGTCGCCCTGTGACTCTTCTGCTGCCGCACAGAACATTACAGGTCCATCAAACTTCTCTGCAAGAAGTGTCTCAGAAATTTCTGGTCCGAAGTTTCCAAGATATACGCAAAGAGCGTTACATCCTGCCTTCTTTACATCTTCAAGAGCCTCAAGTGTCTGAGTCTCGCTCTCGATGATGCAAACAGGACACTCATAAACGTCCTTGTCGTTGTAGTTCTTTTTGTAGGCCTCTACTAAAGCCTTTCTTCTGTTTACAGCAAGTGAAGCTGGGAAACAGTCACGGCTTACTGCAACAAGACCGATTTTTACCTCTGGAATATTGATCATAATAAATCCCCTTTCTTTTTTATACCAAGAGCAATCTGCTCTACTCTACCTTTAGTCTAACCGACGTATATCATTATCAGCTAAAAAGCACTAAAAAACAACGTGCCAAATTATAGAAAATACCCCGATAAAATTATTCAAAATACCTATATCTTGTAATTTTTTTAGTCTCTAAAAAAGACAAGCTATCAAAGCGTAACCTCGATCTCTACACACTCGTGTCCAGTGAGCTCTTTTGATCTAGCATCTGGCTGCTGGCATCCAGCATAAAGCTTGAAGTTCTTGGCAAACACCTTTCTCTCACCTTCTTCATTTACAGATGTAAATGCCTTCTTATCAAGCTTAACAGTAACCTCTACCTCTGAGCCTGCAGGAACATGCACTCTCTTGAAGCCGCAAAGGCTTGGATGTGTCGTAGCAAACTTAGAATCAAGATCCTTGATATAAACCTGAACAACCTCGTCTGTATCCTCCTTTCCATCATTTGCAACCTTAACTGTAAGCTCTGCATCAATCTGCTCATCCTTGAAGCCATTGTCCATATGTAAGTGATGATCAGGCTTAACATAACAATCACCGTATGTGAGGCCATATCCAAATGGATAAAGAGGTGTTCCCTCAAAGTATCTGTAAGTTCTATTCTTCATAGAATAGTCTTTGAAATCTGGAATATCATCAGCTGATGCATAGAACGTTACAGGAAGCTTACCTGAAGGTGAAACATCACCAAAGAGGATATCTGCAACATCCTTACCGCCTCTAGCACCTGGATACCAAGCCTGAAGTACTGCATTGGCCTCTTCCTCAGCCTTGCTAAGGTCGATAGCACTACCAGCCATATCGATTACGATAGTAGGCTTGCCACACTCAAGTACTGAGTAAAGGAGCTGTCTCTGGCAAAGAGGAAGATTAAGATTGATCTTGTCTCCTGATGCAAACTGATTGCCTGCATCGCCCTCTTCTCCTTCGAGGTTCTCATCAAGACCAACTACTACTACCACTACATCTGAGTGATCAGCAACAGCCTGCGCCTCTGAGAGTCTGTCTGGAAGATTAGGATCTGCCAGGTTACTGATGTTATTCTTGAAGATGTCTGAGCCTTCAGAATAAAGAACTCTGACGTCATCTCCAACCTTGTCCTGGATACCTTCAAGAACAGTGATGTATCTAGAAGCTGTTCCATGATAGTTACCAATAAGTGAAAGTCTTGAGTTAGCATTTGGTCCAACTACGCCAATAGTCCTTATCTTGGACTTATCAAGTGGAAGAAGTCCATCATTTTTAAGAAGTACTACTGACTCCCTTGCAGCTCTGCTAGCTACAGCAAGATGCTCTTTGCACTCAACCTTCTCAAAAGGAATCTCATCATACTCTGTCTTATCAAACATTCCAAGAAGGAATCTTGTAGTAAAGAGTCTCTCACAGGATGTTGTAATGAGCTCTTCATCAAGAATGCCTGCTCTATAAGCATTCATGATAGTCTGATAAGTACATCCGCAGTTAAGGTCACATCCCATTTCAAGAGCAAGCTTAGCTGACTCTTCTGGGCTACTTGTTACCTTGTGATTTTCATGGAAATCCTTGATCGCCCAGCAGTCTGATACGAAGTGACCTTCGAATCCCCACTTACCTCTTAAAGTATCTACCATGAGAGGCTTGTTTGCGCAGCATGGCTCACCATTTGTTCTGTTATATGCGCCCATTACTGCCTCAACGCCAGCTTCCTTTACGCATGCCTCGAAAGCAGGAAGGTATGTCTCTTCCAAGTCCTTCTTGGATGCCTTGGCGTCAAAGAAATGTCTCTCTCCTTCTGGTCCTGAATGCACTGCGAAGTGCTTGGCACATGCAGCAACCTTCATATATTCTCCATCACCCTGCATTCCCTTAACAAATGGAACTGCAAGTCTGCTGGTAAGATAAGGATCTTCTCCATAGGTCTCATGACCTCTACCCCAACGTGGGTCTCTGAATATATTTACATTAGGAGCCCAGAAAGTGAGTCCCTTGTAAATATCTCTATCCTCTCTCTTGGACTGCTCGTTGTACTTGGCACGAGCCTCAATAGCAACAATATCACCGATGGCTCCCATAAGGTCCTCATCGAATGCAGCTGCAAGTCCAATAGCCTGTGGGAACATTGTAGCTGTGCCCGCTCTTGCAACTCCGTGAAGAGCTTCATTCCACCAGTTGTATGCTGGAATTCCCAGTCTATCGATAGCTGGAGCGTCATAACGAAGCTGTGATGCTTTTTCATCAACAGTCATCTTAGCAACAAGTTCTTTTGCTCGCTTTCTAGCTTCCTCTCTATTCATAAAAACAATCCCCTTTAATTAATCTTTTGTGATCCATTTTCAATTTTAAAGAATGGAAATTGTTTTTTCTTACCATTTTTTGCCTTAATCAGCTTAATATTTGCGGATAGAAAAAGAGGCATAACCGCAAGGGTTATGCCTCAAATTCACTTTAAAAGTCTAGTTATTATGGGAGCATGTCTGCATCGCCGAAGTACTCAGCCCACTTCTCTGCACGCTCATCCATGATAGCCTGTCCACCTGCTGAGAGGTAATCTGACATATAGCTATCCCATGTTGAATCGAAGTCAGCTTCTGCTGCAACTACAGCGTTATCATAGATCTGGTCTCTCTTTGATGAAAGAGTATCACCAACACCAGCTTCTGCTGTGATCTCACCAACGTTTACATTAACTGGCTCAATACCATCTGTACGAGAGATAACGTCTGCCTGGCTTACAAGCTCAGGATCTGCCTCTGCATAACCATATGCAAGTGAAAGAGCTGCAAGCTTCTCATCACCGAAGTTTGTTCCGTTACATGTGATTGTGTAGTCAATGTTCTTACCAGAGTTCTGGATTGCATCGCCTGTTGCAGCAATGATCTGGATAGCACCAGAATCAAGAACTTCGTGTGTTACGCCTTCGTCACCAGCCTGAAGGTACTTAATTGTCTCAGGCTTTGAAATGAAGTCAACATAAAGAAGTGAAGCAAGAGGCTCAGTGTTTGTTGTTGGGAAGAAGATCTTTCTGTCACCAGCTGAGCTGTAAAGCCACTTAGCATACTTTCCGTCTGAGTTCTGGAAGCAATCTACAGCAACAAACTTAGCATCTTCACCTACATTTCTCTTAAGGTTTGCGTTGATGCTGTCTTCACCGTTTCTGAATACATAATCCCAGTTGTGCTGGAATGCACCAACATAACCAGCCTTGATCATGTCATCCTCAGTTGTGTCTCCGCTTCCATAAAGAGCGAAATCTTTCCAAATAAGGTCTTCGTTGTACCACTTGTTAAGGAGCTTAACTGCTTCCTTTGTAGAAGCCTGTGTTACCATTCTGTCATCGAATCCGTTGATGTAGTATTCCTTATCTGTGATCTTAGGATCCATGAAAGATGTGATGATGTTAGCTGTTCTCCAACCTACATCATAGCTTGTTGAGAATGGAACCATCTTAGAAGCGTCTTTTCCAAGAAGAGTATCAGCGTTATCTCTGAATGCAATAAGCATATCTTCGAATTCCTGAGTTGTCTTTGGAGCCTCAAGCCCAAGCTTATCAAGCCAGTCCTGACGAACGAATGTTACGATTCTCTGCTGCTCAGCACGTCTACCTTCGATTGCCCAGATAGAACCTGTCTTAGGATCCTTATCCCAGTAGATGTTCTGCTCGCCAAGCCAGTTCCAAAGATTTGGAAGATCAGCCTTGTATGCATCTACATAGTCAGCAAGGTCGATAACACCGCCCATCTGAGCGTATGTAAGAACTGTAGGATAGCTGTAAGTTACGCAGATGTCTGGAGCTTCGCCAGCTGCAAGAAGGTTGTTGATATCATCAACCTCTGTCCATCTTGGAACCTTCTTGAAAGTAACTTCTACGTTGTGCTCTTCAAGCATTCCCTTTTTGATGTACTCTGTGTACATGTTGTTTTCTGGATCTGATCCGCCATCGTTTCCTCTGTCGTAGATCTCTACTGTGATCTTTCTTGTCTCAGCAAACTTGCCGTCAACAAGTTCAGATGCAGTCTCTGGCTCAGCTGTTGTCTCAGACTCAGTAGCAGTTTCCTGCTTAGCTGTATCTGTGCCAGTCTGGGTCTCAGAGCCCCCGTTTGATGATCCGCAAGCCACGATTGAAAGTGCCATAACGGATGCAAGAAACATAGATAATACCTTTTTCTTCATAACTATACCTCCATATTTATTTAAATTTAAATTACTACCAATAAGGAAGTTCTGCTCTCACACTTCGTGTGAGCCAGAACAAGAATTCTCACTAAGCTCGAAAATACCTCGCCAAGTGATCATTCTTTTACAGCACCTAATGTAACCCCGTGAATAAAGTACTTCTGAAGGAATGGGTAGATGCACAGGATAGGCACTGTTGAGAACATTACTACCGCAGCCTTAAGCGATTCTGAAAGACCTGGTGCTGAGAAGCCTTCCTGTGTTGCAACCTCAACCTGGTTGATGTTGTTGATGATGTTGTACAAAAGAAGCTGCAATGTATAATACTTGGCTTCTCTCATGTACATAAGGGCATCTGAATAACCGTTCCATCTTCCTACTGCATAGAAAAGAGCCAGTGTAGCCATAACAGGCTTGGAAAGAGGAAGATAAATACTGATCAATATCCTAAAGAATGATGCTCCATCAATCTCGGCTGATTCACGAAGGCTATCTGGTATCCCATAAAAGAAGCTTCGCATGATGATCATGTTGTATACGCTCATTACACCAGGAATGATGAGAACCAATGGGTTACTCAAAAGGTTAAGCTTCTGCATCAGCAGGTAGTTAGGAATTGTTCCTGCATTGAAAAACATCGTGATAGTAATGAATACGTTTATTGCTTTTCTGCCCCTAAGTCCTTCGAAGATAAGAGGATAAGCGCAAAGTGTTGTCATTGTAAGTGATGCAACTGTACAAATGATAGTAAGGAAAACTGTCCAGAAGAAAGCTCTTATGTACTTGGCATCCTTAAGTACTGTTGCATATGCCTTGAAGTTCAGTCCCTTTGGAATAAGATATACTTCACTTCTTACGATATAATCCACACCGCTAAGTGACTTAGCAAGGAGGTTTAACATTGGGATAATGCAGATCGCACTTACAAGCAAGCAAAAGATCACAAATACAATATCCCAGATTTTATCTGCTCTTGATTTAACTTTCATGTCTATGCTCCTCCTTTACCATATTCCTCTCTCACCAAGTTTGCGTGAGATGAAGTTAGCCATTAACAGGAAGAACACACCAACAACTGACTGGAAAAGACCTACAGCTGTTGTAAGTGAGAACTGAAGTCCCTTAATACCTACTCTATAAACGAATGTTGGAATAACGTCAGCAACTCTCATTACGAGGTTATTCTGGAATGCGAATGGTCTGTCGAAACCACCACCAAGAATATTACCAAGGCTCATGATGAGAAGAACTACGATGGTTGGCTTGATTCCTGGAAGAGTGATATGCCACATCTTGCGGAACCTTCCTGCTCCATCAACAGCTGCTGCCTCATATAGTTCTGGATTGATACCTGCGATAGATGCCAGATAAACAATGGATCCCCAACCAAAGTTCTGCCAAATACCAAAGCCAATATAACTTCCGATCCAGTGACCTTCTTCATTAAGGAATGGAATAGCTTTTCCGCCAAGGTCATGAATTACCATGTTTACAAGACCATCATTTGGTGCAAGGAGCTGAAGTGCCAAGCTGTAGATGATGACCCAAGAAAGGAAGTGAGGCATATAAGCAATTGTCTGAACTACCTTCTTGTATCTTGCAAAACAAAGCTCATTTAATATCAGTGCAAAAATGATAGGTGCTGGAAAACCAAAAAACAGATCCAGCAAATTAAGTGTAAGTGTATTTCTAAGGGCATATTTAAAATCATTAGTCTTAAAAGCCTTAATAAAATACTCAAATCCGTGATTGGCTGCTACTGGCAATTTCCAGATACTCTCAACCAAGCTGTACTTCTTAAATGCAATCTGAACATAGACCATTGGTGCATATTTGAACACTAATAAATATGTCAGTGGTAACAGAAGCATGACATATAACTGCCAATACCTCTTCATGTAGACGCTAAACTTGAAATTAGACGTCTTCCCCTTCTCTTTCATACTTTTCCTCCTTATGCTTCTCTATTTATGTCTTATCCCCACAAGATCAATCGCCCAAGTAGCTTTCTTTGGGGCCCAAGTATGAACTCGGAATCGTTACCCCATCTCTTACAAAAAGAACTCTTTCCAGTACTATGCCTGGACTCATACCGTAGAACTGCAGTGTATTCTTGCCAGCTTTTAAGCGAACCTTCTCGCTGACTTTCTTAACATTGTCCTTGGCCTCCTGCGCCCACTGCGGACTTAGGAAATATGGTATGTCAGTTCTATGTACCGAATTAACTATGCATATCTCTTCTTCATTTACTGAGTAGCCAAGATACTGCTCAGTCTTGAAGGTTGTTGGTGTAGTTGGTGCAAGGTCGAATGTGAGCTCGTAGTCTCCTTCATCCTCTACCCAGAACTTGTACTCAACGCTTGGTCTTTTCTTTTCTGTCAAAAAATCTGCTGTAGAAGGGAAGACTTTTATAGCGCTTCCACTTCTTCCATATGGAGACAGGACCTCAAAGGAGCCTTTTGTCGTATCCTTCTTGGAACTAAAATGCTCAGCTTCGATACAAACAAATCCGTCGCTCTCCATATAATGACCAGGAACAGCCTGTGGTGGCATAACCTCTACTGTAGTATGGGCTGTGCCAAATCCTACGCACTCAATATCAAAATGTCCTGTCACTTTTTCTTTTAATAAAGACTTATCTACTGAAAGAGTTATTCTCTCTCTTGCCTTTACCTCGCCTTCAACCTTGGAAAAATTCATCCAATCATTGTCAGCAGTAATCTTAAATCTATATGGATGCTCGCTTCCATTTATAAGATCAAACTCGATACTATCTACATCTGCTCTTAGCATGTCTTTCCAGGTCTGTGGCCTGTCGCACCACTCTGTACCTGTCATGTAGTGCTCGTCATCCTTGCGGGATACCATCATTCTTGGAGAATTAGCCCCATAGATAAGGTATCTCATTGGGAATCTGTCATCTTCTTCATTCCAGTTGATAAAGCCGATGTGCTCTGATCTTCCAAAGCCCTTGTAGTAGCCATCATCTACTGTTTCATATTCAGTAATGAGAGCGTCGTCTTCTTTGACACAAGCATCTACTAATACCGCGATCTGATTAGCTTCGATCCTGTTCTGCCTAGCAAAAAGTTCATTTCTTCCAGCCAGGATCCACATCTTCATGAGGTTTGCTGTTCCACAAGCTGGATAATACAAAAGAGAAATGAAGGCTGACATATCTTGATTGCTTATCCTTTTCTTGATGGCAGCTGCCTCTTTGAGGATTCCCTCTGATATATCAAGTATATCCTGAGCCTCACCGTAGTGAAGTGGATGATATACATTGCCATGCATTATCTCGTGGCGTCTTTTTTCCAAAAGACCTGTGTAATCCCATATGATCTTCTGAGCCTTGTTACGTAGGGACTGTGGCATCATAGCGCCAAATGAACGCTCAACCCACTCAGAAACGTATTTCTGAGTTATAGAAGCATCTTTTCCGCCCCATTTTTCTATGTCGTATGCAAGATCAAGGAAGTAGGAAAGTCCAAATTCCTGAGTTCCTATATCACCTACATTTACAACCCATATCTCTTTTACCCCAAAATCATAGGCCTGAGTCATCTGCTCCCATACTCTTGGGAGATATGTTGCTCCGATCCACTTATAGGAAAATGGTCCGCCATGCATATCCATGTGATAATACATACCGAAGCCGCCCTTGTGGTCTCTCATCTCCTTGGAAGGAAGTGTTCTGGTATAGCCCACGTTGTTGTCGCTTAGCATCAAGGTTACGCCTTCAAGCTCTGGATCTCCCAGGAGGCCTTTGGTCTTGTTATCTCCGTAAAAGAACTCTTCTACTTCCGAAAAAAGTACGAACTGTCTTGGTACTTTCTGAACATCTTCATCTATTATCTCTTTTATGAGCTGGTTCTGAGTCTTTAGAACATCTCGTAAAAGATCTATATTATCGGCAAGGGTTGCATCCTGCCCTAGGATCTTGGAATCTCTTTCGCCTCTCATTCCAAGAGTAATTACGTTTTCAAAATCTCTGTTTCTTACAAGACCGTCTCTCCAGAATCTTGTAATGCCTTCTCTATTAGAAATAAAGCTCCAATCGTCTCCGTATATTGAATCCTTACCTCTAAGAAGTGAGTACTCTTCTCCTGTTCTCATGCAAGGCTCATGGTGAGATGTACTCATTACTACACCAAGTTCATTGGCAAGTCTTGCACTTTCAAGTCCAGGGCCATCCATACTGAAGTTGGATCTCCACATTGCTGGCCACAGGTAATTTCCCTTAAGTCTAAGGAGAAGCTCGAATATTCTCTCATAACACTTGGCATTTACATCTCCAAAGTGCTCTGTTGCCCAGTTACCAAAAGCTGGCCACTCATCATTTATAAAAAATCCTCTGTATTTTACTGAGGGCTCTTTGGTTACTACATTAACTTCATCTGTCAGGAATACATTCTTTCTCTTTCGAGGATATGCATGATTCCAATTGACGAAGGGTGAAACTCCAAGAAGCTCTGATAAATGGAAGAGTCCGTAGATAGTACCTCTTTTGTCGCTTCCAGCAATGATAAGAGCGTGTTCTACGCCATCCATAGGATGATCAACTACCTGAAAGCTGTATACTTCCCACTTTCCTCTTACCTCTTTGAGATTTACAACACCTCTTTTTTCAAGCTCTTCGAGATAATCGCTTCTGTCAACTGTTCCGTAGATCACAAGGTTCTTGCACTTCTCGCCTCTGACATACTCTTTGGCTGTGAACCCTGTTACGAGATTTACGTCTTTTCTGACTAACGTAGCAATTTGGTTAACGCCAGAATATGACTTAGCTTCATATGTAAACATTATCCTGTTGTCAAACCCTACTTTTGCCACCTTGTCCCTCGACATCGTTACTTATTATAAAAAAATGTCAGCACATTTTTTATAATTCAATTGTATTGTCTAGGATTTATATATAAATACACAAAAAGATAGAATTTTTTTGCATTTTCCGATATAATATTGCACAAGGGTTTCGAGTTATTCCATTAAGTCATTGTGAGTTTTGTCTAGAAGAAAGAAAATGGGGTATTAGAATGAGAAAATGTTTGGATTGTCCGTATAGCATAATAGACCAGGAGATCATCTGTGAGCACAAAACAGCCAGAGTTATGCCTTCTGACGTAAAGACTGTTCACACCCATGATGGTTACGAGATTGTCTTCTTTTTGAGAGGAAACGTTAACATCATGATCGAGCCTGACCTGATACAGATGAAACGCGGCGATATGTTCTTTATCAGCCCTTTAGTTTTCCACGGCCTTGACCTGGAAGATGTTAATATCAGCGGTTACGAGCGAATCGTTATCAACATCCAATATGAATATCTCAAAAATCTTGGTGATGCTGAAACAGACTTCTCATCTCTATTTAGAAGCGAAGCTTCACCTAATATGAATATCCTTCACATTCCTGAAGAGGCTCTTCCACGTTTTATTGAAATAGCAGAAAGGCTTGAGGCTAGTTTAGTAAGTCAGGAATTTGGGCACTCCATTTTGTCCAAATCTCTTTTGGCAGAATTCCTACTCCTAACCTGCCAGTATTCATCAAAGGCTGCGACACAGGCTCAGAGTAGCATTACACCGCAGGTTGTAACAAGGATCTTTGATTACATAGACTCTCACATAGAAGAGGACATCACCATCAACAAGATGTCTGCTGACCTTCACTACAGTAGTGACCATCTAAGCCGCGTATTTAGTGAAGCTATGGGAGATTCTTTAAAGCACTACATAAATGCCAAAAAAATAGTTCTGGCACAAAAATTACTGCTCCAGAACTATTCTCCATATGATGTTTGTTTTATGGTTGGTTACAACAACTACTCAAGCTTTTCAAGAAGATTCTCCAAGCAGATCGGTGTTGCACCCAAACAGTTTCAGTTATCTCACAGAGATGAAAGTTAAGCTAGCAGCTTAATATATCTCTCTGTGAAGCTCGTCTTCAATTCCGCTCTTTCTATAGAAGTATGAATTCACCTGATCACACCACTCTCTTGCATTTGCTAGCTGCATCTCAAATCTGTGATGCACGTTGTTGTACATATCTGAAGGAATCTTGCCTTCAAGCTTCTCCCAGTTTGCAGCAAGCTCTTGCGCCTGTGCATATCCCTCAAAGTGAGTATCGTAGATGTGCTGGATCACAGTCTTTCCTGACTGAAGCTTCCATGTATATGGAAGATGATGGAAGAAAAGAACCAGGTTATCAGGGCACTTCTTTGGATCATTGTAAACTTCCGCATTTTCCTTGTAGTACTGCTGAGCATAGCCAGTTCCTTTATCAGTTCTGTCTACACCAATTCCAAGGTGATCTGCTCTGTGATAAGTTCCCCATCTTGAATATTCATATCCGTCAACACTTGGTCCATAGTGGCCGTTAGGAGTTACCATCCAGCCGATACCAAGTGGGCTTGTGTACTTCTCGTATATCTCTCTTGATCTAAGGAGCATGTCAGTTAACATATCTTCATCCACAATTTCAAGAGCAAATGTCATCTTTATCCACTCTCTTGCAATCTCTTCTGAGGATAACTCTGTGTTATAGCTAAGTCTTCCAAAGCCGTAGAGATTAGCTGCTGCCAGATAGTTACCTGTCCAGTTGAAGTCATTACCTGTGTTGATAACTGCTGCCATACCAGCAAGGCTGTTACCAAAGGCTCTTCCGCTTACAACATCTGCGATAGTATCTTTGTCCTTCTGGCAATATGTCTTGAAATCAAGTACCTCTTTGAACATAGGAATGAGATAGCACAAATCGATCTGGTGACCAGTGTATTCCTGAGCGATCTGAACCTCCAGCATCTGATTAGTCTTGGTAAGTCCGCCAAGAAGTGGAGAAATAGGCTCTCTGATCTGGAAATCCATAGGACCGTTCTTGATCTGCAAAATTACATTGTCGTGATACTCTCCATCAAGATTCTTGAAGTAGTCATAGCCTGCTCTTGCTCTGTCAGTCTTGTAATCTCTCCAATCCTGAGTGCAGTTATATACAAAGCATCTCCAAATGATGATTCCGCCGTATGGCTTTATTACATCACCCAGCATATTTGCGCCGTCAGCCTGAGTTCTGCCGTAGGTAAATGGTCCTGGTCTTCCCTCAGAATCAGCTTTTACAAGGAATCCTCCAAGAAGAGGGAGCTTATCATATACCTCTTTTATCTTATCCTTCCACCAGCCTATTACTGACTCATCAAGAGGATCGCAAAGCGTTAGTCCTCCAAGCTCTATAGGTGAAGCAAAGTTAAGAGAGAGGTATAATCTGATTCCGTAATCTGCAAATACCTCTGAAAGCTCTTTTACCTTGGCAAAATATCTGTCGGTAATAAGATAGCTTGCAGCATCCTTGACGTTAACGTTGTTGATGACGATGCCGTTGATACCGATGCTGGCCATGAATCTAGCGTAGTCAACAGTCCTCTCATCAACTACGATCTCGTTATTTACAAAGAAAAATGAATTGCCTGAATAGCCTCGCTCGATGCTACCATCCATGTTGTCCCAGTGATTCATCATTCTAAGAGGGTTAGATGGTGCTGCCTTTTCTGAAACTTCTTCCTTGCGTGCGCCGCATGAAAGCTTGCGGATAGCTGCAAAGATTCCGTAGAGAGCGCCGTTTTCATCGCTAGCTGTAACCCTTATCTCAGAAGCTGATGAAGACACTTCGTAGCCTTCTTTTGCCACAGCGCTATCTTTTACGATCTTAATAGCAAAAGAATCATCGGCCCCATTTCCTTCTGAAACTTCTGCTCCAAATAATCTGCTAAGTGCTGTCTTAAGTTCTTTTACCCCGCTATCTATAACCCTGTGAGCTCTGTCAAAACCAAGAACTTCAATAGCAATATTCTCTACTGAGTCTTTGCGTTTTTTGTAATCAAGCCAGAGCTGACTCCATTTTGCTGATTCCATTTTTAATACCTCTCTTTAGTAAATTTATGTTAAAATAATGCACATATTAAACGCAGTATCCTATTAGGAGTGTAATCTGTATGATACATAACATTAACGAACAGGCCCGGGAAGATATTTTCTATGATACCTTAAAGGGAGTTCTGCTATATCACAACACCCTTTCAGAATATCCACTGCACTGGCACAATGAGGTAGAGCTCATTCTCTGTGTGTCAGGTTCTCTTAAAGTGAAATTCCACAACGATACCAAATCTATGATAAACGTTGCCCCTGGAGATATCGTAATGATCGCTCCTGGAACTCTTCACGAGTATCTTTCTGATGCACCTGGCGGTGAGAAGCTCATCCTCCTATTTGATATTGGCGGCTACTCTCAGGTTTCATCCCTTGTTCCGCTTCTCAAGACTCTTCCTTCTTATACTCATATCAAACAGAAGGATTTTCCTCTTGAATCAGCTAGATTACACAACTATTTCTGGGAAATCGACAGACTCTACGGCGCAAGCGACGAGTTTCTGCAGATCTCCGTTTATTCTCTTGTAACACTTATCTTGGCTCAGATCGGTAGCATGCACCTTAGCGATGCGCCTGCTCCTATTGAAGCTCAGGATTACCAGCACAAGAACATCGACAAGCTGGTGCTTGTTACTAACTATATTGATTCTCATCGCTCAGATGAACTTACTGTTGAAAAGCTTGCTGACCTAGCAGGTTTTTCGAAGTTCCACTTTGAGCGTCTTTTCAAGTCCTACATGGGAATATCATGCTATCAGTATATCACTAAGCGCAGGATCCTTATGGCCAAAGAGCTCCTTGGCGACACAGACCTTTCTGTAATGGATATTGCTCTTAGGTCTGGTTTCTTTAGCCTGTCTACATTCAACAGAGTATTCAAGGATGTAAACGGCTGCTCTCCAACAGAGTTTAGAAAGCTGTATCGCACTGGCGCTGATAACAAATAATATCCCCTATCATTCGATCGCAAGGTCAAAAGGAGACATCGGTATTCCTGTGCTGTTAGTGATAAGTCCGCCGTGATAGGTATTCTCTGAAAGCCAGCATAGTCTCTTTGCCTTGCCCTCATCAAATGGACTATCTACAACTACAGTACCATCCTGAAGTCTTGCCTTAGCTTTTTGTCTTTTTCCATTTATATCAATTACATAAAAATCCTGTAACTCAAGTCCCTTGCCGGCATCCTTAACTGTAAGTCCGCCCCCATGGGTCAAGTTAACTGTGATCTCCCCATTATCCATGAGGACACTTGTGGCTACAGGACCAGTGTACTCTCCATTATAGCCATATTTCAGATGAGCAGCACATAGAGCTAACCTCTCTCCTACTGGCTCTTTGACAACCGGATGAAGATCATTGTCTTCGCCAAGTCCCATGGTAACCACAAGACCAGTCATTGGCATATCAAGGATCTTGTTCTGAACAAGTCTAAACTGCCCCCAGTCATCAGTTCTTGGAAGCTGATCTATTACAAAGTTTGGAAGCTGAACTGCAATGAATGGGAGATTTTCTTCCTTCCATGCCTTTCTATAGCCCTTAACCATGCGCTCTGTAAGATCTGCATAATCATAGCCATCCCCAACATTGCTCTCGCCCTGATACCAGATAACTCCGTCAATTGGGTAGTTTGTGCAAGGTGCTGTCATAGCGTTATAAAGGCCTGTTGGCTTCCAGTTGATAAAGTCTGTTGCAGGAATCTCCTCAGCGGTAGCACCAATCTTGCACTTCCAGATTCCATCAAGATATACTGCAGCATCTTTATTAAATATCTTAAGTTCCTTATTTTCTGTAAATCTTCCCATGCCAGTCTCAACTGTAAGTCTGATGGCAATGGTGTTTTTCTTTTCTCTTGTAAGTCCCTTTGGAATGTCATATTTACGTGGTGGATACTGATAGCCAGTCTCTCCGACCTTCTGTCCATTCACATAGATGATATCGCTATCAACCATGGTTCCCATGAAAAGACGAGCCTCTTTGCCCGCAAGTTCCTTAGGAAGATCAAATTCTCTTCTAAACCAAACTGCGCCAATAAATCCGTCAAGCTCTGTTCCCTTGAAAAATCCTGGAACCTTGTGGTCTGTCCAGCCAGAAATATCAAGCTTATCCTCATGCCACTTTTCTGAGATTCCTTTATCTGCCTTGTAGATATCACCTCTCCACTTATCGCCATTTTCAATGTTCTTTTTGATCTGTCCTTCAACAAAAGAGCTGTCGGCATAGTGACCAGCTATCTCAAGAAGATCATCATAGCCCTCAAGCATCTCTTTGCCCATCCAGGAATAGATCCTTGATCCGCCAAGGCTTGCATTGATGAGGCCTATTGGCTGACCTGTGAGCTTCTGAAGGTGTTTACCAAAAAAGTAACCTGTAGCAGAAAGGTTCATGATAGTGTCTCTGCCTACTGAAACCCAGCTACCGGTATTGTGCTCTTCATAAGGGCCTGTATAGCAGGTCTCCTCTACGATCTTAAAGGTTCTGATCCTGTCATTTTCATCACTTGCCACAACCTCAGGATACTGATCCTTGGTCCTGGCAAGAGGAAGCTCCATGTTGGACTGACCTGTACAGAGCCATACAAGGCCCACCAGGATATTCTCAACGATGACTTTTTCACCCTTGTCATCAGACACTACGAGTTTGTAAGGTCCACCACTTTCCCTTGCTGGAAGATAAGCGTCAAATCTTCCCTTTGCGTCACACTTTGCTGTAGTAATATCGTTTTCAAGTTTGATGGTAACCTGCATTCCTGCATCGTCCCATCCCCATATGTGTATACTTTTCCTGCGCTGAAGAACTGCGCCATCAGAGATCAATCGACATAATTTAAGCGATGACATAATCCTACCATTCCTTTCTATAGGTAAGATTATAACCATCGCTTAATTTCTTTTCACGCATGTAATTGCTAAGAACTAATCATTTTTTGCTAGCAGTTCTTGAAGTACTGACGTCGCTGTATCCCTTTGGAACCTTTATAGCCACATCAACTTTTCTACCGCTGACAACGTTAACCTTTTCAAATCCGATAAGCTCTCTTACGCCTGTCCTGTCGTTGGTACCATATACCATGACAACTTCAAGGCCGGTTCTCTTACCTTCATTCTTAACTGTAAGTCTAAGTTCTCTTTCGCCCTTCATGAACTTTTCCTTGGTAAAAGAGAATTTGCTATATGATAATCCATAGCCAAATGGGAACTGAACCGGAATACCTGCATGATCTGTGTACTTGTAACCAATCCTATATCCCTCTTTGTAATGAACCATATCAGTATTTCCGAAATCTCCAACAGAAATAGCTGATGAATCCTCAGGCTTCATATAGAAGGTCTCAGGAAGCTTACCTGAAGGATTGATCTTGCCAAAGATAACATCGGCAATTGCTCTTCCACCCTCGCAGCCATTGTAATAGCTCCAGATAACAGAAGAAGCTTTATCGATCCATTTGTTCATCTGTACTGAGCTTCCGCCAATGAGGACGATCACCGCATCGTTTCTAACTTTCAGGATCTTCTCAATGAGCTCATCCTGTCCATAAGGAAGCTCCATATCTATTCTGTCTTTGCCTTCTGAATCATAGTTATGGTTGAGACCGCCCACAAAGATAACACTGTCATACTTGTTATTCTTAAGAGCATCCATAACTTCCTTGCTCATTTCTTTGTTTAACTTATTCTTGACCTTAGCCTCTTTTTGTCTCTCCTCAAGGCTTGCCTGCTGCCAGTTGATCTCCTGACTCTCTGGTGCGATCTCTGCGTCGTATCCCATAAGGAAGTCAACCTTAGTGTTACCCCCAAGTCTCTCCTTGAGTCCAAGAAGTGGAGCAACCTCGTAGAAGGCCTTGATCTCTGCACTTCCGCCGCCAAGTGAGTGCTGTCTGATAGCGTTATCACCAACAACCAATACTCTCTTTTGCTTTGCAGGATCAAGAGGAAGTACGTCTTTTTCATTTTTCAAAAGAACTATTGACTCCGCAGCTACTCTATAAGCAGTTCTCTGATGAGCAGCTGTGTTGTATGCGCCCTGTTTTCTCTTTCCATCAAGCATATGAAGTTTGTTCATGACTTTGAGGATTCTAAGTACCTTCTCATCAATTACCTTCTCATCTACTTCTCCGGCTTTGATAAGTTTTTTCAAAGGATTTGCAAAGCAGTACTCGTCAAAGTCATCCGTCACGGACATTTCGATATCGCAGCCGCCAAGTGCTGCTTCCTTGGAATTATGAACTCCGCCCCAATCGGATATTACTAAACCGTCATACTTCCATTCATCTCTTAATACCTTCTTTAAGAGGAACTCACTCTCACAGCAGAAATCACCGTAGAGCTTGTTGTAAGCACCCATTACAGAATGAGCGCCTGACTCTAATAAGACTCTCTCAAACACCTTGAGATAATTCTCTCTAAGTACGTCTTCATCAATATCAGCATCAACTGAAAGTCTTGATGTTTCCTGATGGTTGATGGCAAAGTGCTTGACGCAGGCTGCAACGTCATGCCTCTGAACACCCTTTACGAAAGGAATTGCAAGCTCCGCTGTAAGGAATCCATCTTCACTGAAATACTCAAAGTTTCTACCGCAGAGAGGACTTCTCTTTAAATTGATACCCGGTGCAAGGATTACATCCTTGCCTCTGCCTCTTGCCTCTTCGCCAAGTGCACTACCTTCATCAGTAGCAAGAGCTCTGTTAAATGTGCTGGCAAGGGCGCTGTTACATGGAAAATAAGTAACATTATCTTCGCCGTGTCCAACAGATATCCACTTGTCATTGGCAAATTCTCCTCTGACACCCATAGGTCCATCAGATGAGATGAGCTCAGGAATACCAAGTCTCTCAACTCCAGCAGTACGGAAGAATCCAGCTCCGTGGATCATAGAAAGCTTCTCATCAAGAGTGAGCTTTCCAAGCATTTCTTTTAATTTTGCTTCTCTCATAAATAACTCCTAATAAACATTACCCAACGACACCAAAGCCAAGTATCGTAAACTTCTTGGAAGCATCCTGCATCTTAACTTCCACTTTGTGCCTTTTGGTGCGCTTATCATTGAACAGTATCACTGGATTACAGTGCGTCCAACCTACTACAAGGGGGTCAAGAGTCTTGACCAGATTGCCGTCCACATAGACATCTGCCTTGCCATAGGATGAATTGCCGGAATCCTTAAATATTATCACTAGTTTGCTACAACTTAAGGTAATTGTAAATGTTTTTTCTGCACCATCTTTACCAGAATGATGCCAGTTATACTGAAACTCAGGAGTCTGTTCTATCTCGCTGTCCATCTCCACAAACTGAAGGTCCTTGTCTGTGTCGTTAAAAGAGCCGCAGCAAAAGCTTGTGATCTTGTACTTATCCTTGAGCTTATCAAACTCAGCTTTATCAAGAAGCTCCACCTTTTCAAAATCAGCTCCGATAGCTGGTTCTGGGAATTCTGCTGGTTCCGGCTCGTTGTCACGATGGGTCTCATTTACCTTATCAATAAGCTCTATGAGGCAGTCAGCCATGATCTGATGTCCAAGGTTACTTGGATGATACACATCATAAAAGAACTGGTTCTTGGAGATCACTCTTCCATCCTCCGGAAGGAGTGGAAACTGCGGCGTCACCGCATCCATGATGCTCACCATAGGTACAGAATACTTGTAGCCCACAGGCGACAGCCTATCCTGAAGATTCCAGTCAAAGGAGAACACTGCAAAAAGAAGTACTACTGCAGGCTTCCATGGAAGAGCAAGAGCTTTCCTTACAAGACTCTCATAGCACACTCCTTGCGTCTCATCATCTCCGTCATTAACCGCAAACTCTATCACAATAAGATCTGGTTTTTGAGAGCCATTTCTCAAGATATCTCTTTCAAATCTAAGCATACCAAGCTCTGATGGGGTTCCGCCAACTCCAGCTTTTAGGAGATTTACTTTTCCGCCCTTAGCGTATTTTTCCTGAAAGCTGTCTGCAAACACTCTTGCATAGCACTTTGTATTGATAGGAATAGCACCAGCTCCCTGGGTTATGGAGCCTCCGATAAAGGCAAGTGTCACATCTTCGCCACTACCAGCTTTACCAAGGACTTTTTCAAGACGGCTTGTATTTCCCATATCAAAAAGGCTTTTTGATATCATCTGACGATATCCTGCCGAATGAAAATCTACAGTTCGTTCAATTGGCTGAACGGGTGCTATAAAGCCTTTATTTAAATATAATCTGATGTCAGTAGTAGCCTGAACTCCAGGCTGAGCAAATTCAAATCTGATCTGCCCTACTTCCTTATCAGTAGTTTCCCAATTTATTTCATCAAGTCTGATGACTTCTTCCATTCCGTTCATCAGAACATCTTTTTCAATCTTAGTTGCCTTCTGACCTGCCTTAACTGGATACATCTCCATTACAAACTTAACAGTTTCAGAAGTATTTCTTCCTGATACACTTACCCCGATAGAATGTACCATGGTCTTAAAGCCCTCTGTTGATCTTAAGAGCTCAAGCATATAATCATCGCCGATATTTCCAGATAGTTTAGCAGCATCCACAAGTCTACCCATGTCCATAAAAAGGAACTGGATTCCCTTGCCGTCAGGTTGTGGCGCAGCAAATATTTCTTTTTCCTGCATGATAAAGAAAAATGGTCTTTTCTTTACAGGATCCTTTGGTGCTTTTGGCCCCTCACGTAATAAAGTATTCATACTCACCCCTATAAAATAAGGGCGGCTATGATAGCCGCCCTTTTGTAAACCTTAAAAGCCCTAATTACTGAGCGTTAGCTTCATCTACATAAGCTTTCCATGTGTCACGGATTGCTTCAACCTGCTCTGATACTACGCAGTCAGCTGTGATGTTCCATACGAAGTCTGAGCCAAGGCTTAAGTTAGGGATCATGCCGTGGTAAGCAATTGTTCCCTTTTCTGTCATCATTGTGATTGTCTCGTCTACAGCTCTCTCATCGAACTTACCATTTCTAGCTGTTGAAAGGTATCCGTTGTAGTCATAGTACTCTGCTGCTGGTGGATTTGTGTAAAGGTTCCAAGCAAATGCAAGCTTCCAAGCTCTGTCAGCATCATAGCAGCCAGGGATTGCAACTGGGTTGTTTGTCCAAACGTTGATGTAGTCGTTCATCTTAGGTCCCTTAGGGAACATAACGAATCCAACATCATCCTGCATATCCTCAAGGAAGTTACCAGGTGCGCCAGCATACTCATCCTCTACCATGAATGCAGCCATACCGTTGATGAATGCTTCCTTGTAGTAATCCCACTCAGCGCCCTCTGGATCTGGCATGTCATACTTCTTGTACATATCTACTGTCCACTCAAGAGCTTCAAGTGTCTCAGGAGACTCAAGGTTGTATACATACTTTCCGCTTGCATCCTTATCGATGTAAGATCCGCCGTTTGAGAATACAGCTTCTGTTGTCATAACACCTTCGTTAAGTGTAAGACCCCAAACATCTACAGTACCGTCGTTATCCTTATCCTGCTGAACCTTTGACATAAGCTCATCAAACTTATCCCATGTCCAAGATCCATCTGCCTGCATATCATAGATTGAATCTGGGTCAATTCCAGCTTCTGTAAGAAGTCTCTTGTTGAAGTAAACTCCTGTACGAGCCTCTGAATATCCAGCGAACATAGCATAGATGCTATCTCCCTTTGAATACTGCTCGTGAAGAAGGTTTCTCTGGAACTTGATGTCATTGAAGTCAAGGCAATCAAGTGTTGAAAGATCATAGAGAAGACCATTTGCCATAGCTGATGTGATAGCTGGATCGTCACGAAGAACGAAGAGGTAGTTTACATCGTCGCCACCTGTTGTAACGTAGTCAACGAAATCCTGTGGTGTTGAACCCCAGTCAGAAATAGCCTGTGACTTGATTGTGAAGTTGTAAGTTTCCTGGATCCAATCTCTGTAATCCTTGAGAGCTTCCTCATAATCGTTCTGTGGTTCCTGCTCATCACCTGACCACCAGTCACGGATAATGATATCCATACCACCAAGGTCAATTGGGTTACCAGCGTCATCTGTGATAACCTGATATGGATCATACTCGTCAGAAGGAGCTGCTTCCTCAGAAGCATCTGCTGCAGCTGTTTCTACTGATGCATCAGTAGAAGCTTCTGGCTGAGTGTTGTCTGCTGGTGCAGACTCGTTTGCGCCGCAGGCTGCCATACTTGTAAGCATAGCTGCCATTGTGATAACGGCTGTTGCTTTGGTTGTTAGAGACTTTCTCATACTCTAAATCCTCCTTACCCCATTGGGAAAATATTAGTCCGAATATTTATAATATCCGGTAGCTACCATTACATTTTGATACCTGTACTACTGATACTCTCAACAAATGATCTCTGTGCAAAGAGATAGAGAATAATAAGTGGTACGATGATCATAAGTGTTCCTGTTGCAAGAATACAGTTTGAGTAAGCAACAGAAATTGTTGTCTTAACGCCGTTTATTCTCTGGATATAAGCACCAAGGCTATCTACGATCCTTGCAAGTCCTGTGCTTACAAGCTTGGTGTTACCAAGGAACATCTTGGAATAGAATCCATCTGTCCACTGCCATACAAAGGCAAAAAGGAAACAAGATGTGATGATTGGCTTAGCCTGTGGAAGCATGATCCTTACAAAGGTCTTAAGCATTCCGCAGCCATCAACATACGCTGCTTCTTCAAGATCGCCAGGAATATTTCTGAAATACTGACGGATCATGTATATGTACAGACCGTTCTTAAGTCCCATACATCCTGCACTCATGAGATAATAAGGTAACTTTGAACCCCTAAGATTAATTGTATTACCGGTAATCAATTGACATAATCCCAATATATCAAAAAATCTAAAGTGCAAATGAAGTGAACTTGCAATAGTCTGTGGTGGAATCAAGATTACAAGTATTACCATGGCGAACCAGAATTTCTTGAATGGAAATTCAAATCTGGCAAATCCATATCCAACCAGTGTGCAGACTGCAATCTGAAGAGCTGCGATCGTAAGAGAGATCAGTAGTGAATTAATTACTGCCTGTCTATAGTTCATAAGCTCTGCTGCAAGTCTGTAGTTTCCTGTGGTAAAATGCTCAGGAATAGAAATAACGATCGGATTATACAGATCTTTTTCTGTCATGAAGCTTACAGAAATCTTGTTAAGGATTGGCTGAAGGATCATGAAGCACATACCAAACAGAAGTATGAATCTGATAATGCTTACTGCTCTCTCAGAAATCTTTTTCTGTAAAAGATATCCACCAGAAAGCTTATTTCTTTCCCAGAATCCTAATTTGTCATATCTTGTATTATTCTCTGTATTAGTCATAGTAATAAACCCTCTTTGAAATGAAGAATGATGTTATTCCAACGAATGCAAGTACGAGCAAGAAGTATACCCATGACATTGCTGATGCATTGCCGTACTGCTGCTGGTCAATCATTACCTTCTGTATTTTTTCAATAACCCCGTTATCCGATCTCATACAGAAATCAACTACTGTGTAGATCCAGTTAACAAGGAACAGAGAACTGATCATTGGGAAGGTGATCTTCCAAAGGCTCTCCCACTTGGTACATCCCTCGATGTCAGCTGCTTCATACATGCTTGAAGATATTGTCTGAAGTCCTGAGAGGAAGATGATGATCTGGATTCCTGATGAAAGAGCTACGTCGTAGATATTGTTGATAACTTCAAATACCTTTTCATATGCTCTTACACCCACGCCTGCAGTTCTAAGGATAGTCTCCATAGCTGCTGTGATGCTGATTCCAGATGTGGACTGCTCAATTGTCTGTGCCAGTGATGACATAAGTTCGTTGTTGGACTCAAGTCCTACGATAACGCCTGATGAAAGGATTACCGGAAGGAAGAATATTGCTCTTACCAGTGCTCTTCCCTTGAACTTCTGATTAAGTATCAGCGCCACAAAGAAACTGAAAACTATGATAGCCAGTGAATAAACCATCATACGTGAGAGTTCTTCCCACAAGAGCCTGTTAAATTCAGGATCAACCCTGAAGGCGAATACATAATTCGTTAAACCGTTAAAGGTCTTGGTAACAGTTCCTGCCGCCAGATTTACATTGCAAAAGCTCATGTAACAGGATTCAAAAAGTGGTTTGACCATGAAGGCCAAGAAGCCAATTATGAAGGGTGATATGAAAAGATATCCTGATATGGCTTTGCGTTTTTGAAGCCCAGCCAATTTGTTTTTTTGCTTACTCATAACAAACTCCCCTCTCACCTTGTAACTACATAATCTCTTGCTGGTACTTTAACTGCGCCTTCAGTGTAATCAGTATAGCCGTAGTTAACGTAAACCTTAGTACCATCTGCATATTCTGTGCAGGAAACATCAGCCGTTAAATTCTCATGACCTGTCATTTCCTGATTGAATGTATGTCCAAGTTCATTGTTGTATCTTGTGTAGATCTCAACCATGCGATCTTTCCAAGCATCGTAGGATGATCCGTAATACTCTGTGTATAAAGTCTTCTGTGTTGCGAAGGAATCTTCTTCCATGAATGTAAACTGAAGTCCTGCGCCATATTCAGCAGAATATAAAACTTCATCTTCTGCATTTCCACAGATGTTGATAGGCTCACCTGTGTAATCTACTCTTCCGTGAACAGCCAGCTGGAAGAAAGGAACACACTCATCAAGGATCGTATATTCGCTTCCTCTAAGATCCATGTTTGTAACCATTGATGCGAATGGAATCGCATAATCATTACCCATGTTGATCATTACTGGTGTTCCTGCTTCGTTGTAGCTCTTAAGCTGTTCTACCTGGAGCCCCAGTACTTGTTCTCTGCTGTAAGTCTTCTTTCTATAGAAGTCTGATGAAAGATCCATTCCAAGATCCTGGAAGGATGCTCCAGCATTGTACTTCTTAGAAGTATTTACAAGCTTGTCTGCGTACTTGTTTGCAAGTTCTGTATGAAGGAGATAGTGAAGGTCCTCTGAATCTCTTTCTGCGTAAGTTACATGGCTGTATGCGTGAAGCTCAGCTCTTTCCTTACTGATGAACTTGGCAGCGTCTCTATAGGAAAAGAATCCATCTATAAGATTGCTGTCGTATGCGTACTGTGTGATACCATTTAAGTAAACTGTATTTCCATTTGCTTCTGCGTTATTAACAAAATTCTTAAGGTCTTTCTTGCTTCCAAGTGCACCAACTGTCTTGGTCCTTGCAAGTACCTTCTGCTTGACACCACCGTTGCACCATCCTGAAAGCTTAACCTGCATATTTGATACGCCGTTATTTCCAAGATCAGTGATGATGGCATCTGCATCTTTGTAGCTTGTGAGCTTAAGTGGTCTGGATACTGGAACACCAAGAACCTGCTTAACCTTATCGATAGCACCTACGATCTCAATGGCTACTGGAGCTGATGTGTCATCTACAAGATCAAGGTAGCCTGCGTATTCATTCTGAAGATATGTGCTATAGACCTTGGCCATATCTACATAGCTTCCTGAGTTTACAAAGGTGTATCTCTGTCTTAAGGTCTCATCTGGAAGCTTTGTTGCATATTCGTAAATATCTGAGTTAGCGATATCACCTACATCAAATTTTTCTCTCTGGCAGATGCTGTACTTGGCATTTACGAAATTGTAGCTGTGGTTCTTGCCAGCAACATCGGCCTGGATCGATGCGTAGCTTCTGCCGTCTTCGAGGATACAGATGAAAGAATCATTTCCTTCAGAAATACCGTATACTCCGTAATAAGCTCTTGTGTTGTGTACTACTGCATCTCTGCTAAGACACATATCCCAGCCATAAACGTTGGTGTAATAACTACTCTGTGATGTCTTGCCGTTATTGAAATTGATAAGTGCTCCGCCACCTTCTGGTACCAGCATGAAGCCGTTATCATTTGGTCCGCCTGCTCCAAAATATGGAAGAGGAGTGATGGTATAGATAGGTGTCTCAGGATCAAAATCAAGATCGCTAAATGGAACTTCTACCACCAGGTCTTTTCCTTCAAGCTTGTAGACAACGCTTACATTAAAGATTGCATTATCTGATGTGTTTGATGACTGATCCAGCTCTTTATCTGCAAGGTAATTATCATATGTATATCCAACTGCCTCAAACTTATCCTGAATAGTCTTTCTTACGTTCTCTTTGGTAGCAGTTCTGAGTACGTAGATAACTTCTGTCTCGATGATAGGATAGTTTGCAAGGAGCTCTTCCTTGTTATCCTTTGGTGTGAGCTTATTGATGTCGTACTTTTTGTAGTACTGTTTAATAAGATCAGCATCTTTTTTATCCATCTGTGAGAGGTAACCCTCAAACTCTTCTGCAGTACTTACTGGAGGAATGATGAATTCTTTTTGTACACTTCCAAGTGAATAATTAACTCTGATCTCATTGTCTCCAGGAATGATCTCGTAGATACCATTCTGCGCACTGAAGGCATATGAGTTGTAAGTTGTCTCAAGTCCCTGTGTGATCGAGTAAGACATGATAAGTGGTGACTGAAGATATGCTTTCTGATCATCAAGTGCCTTCTCATCTTCTGCTGCACCTTGTGGATTTGAGTACCACACCTTGCCGCTGTCCTTTACCTCAATACTAAATTCAGTTGTCTTTGGATCCATGGATAACTTAAGCTGTCCGTTATCGATGGTAATCGTATCTTCGCCACCACCATAAGCGTATGGAGGAATAGCTTCTTTTGACTCTTCTGGAGCCTTAGTATTAACTACATAAAAGATAGCTCCAACAATTATCAAAAATAAGATCAATGAAGGGATGAGTTTTATTAACCCTTTTATTAGTTTTTGCTTTAACTCTTTTTTCAAGTTCGTCACCTCTTGCCATTCCTACATTCGGAACATCAATTCTTTTGCTATTGAAATGAAGTACGCTACACCCTGTGAGATCATACTAAAGAAGATCATAAGGATGAAGATCATTACCAACATTGCAAACAGTGTTGCAACAGTAAAAAGAATGTTCTTTCCAGCGGAGTATTCGTGAATCTGCCCCATGGCAGCTATTACAAGTAGGGCTGCGTATACCAAGGAAAGTGCGCTGACTACTGAGTAGAACTGACCTTCCTGAACAGTTACGAAATTACTGAATATCATCAGCGGGAACTGAATGATCACATATGGCGTAAATGCATAGCAGGTTGCCATATATACCTGTCCCAGTTTTCCTTTTCCGTCAAAGAGTGTCGTCAGAGCCCAATTGCCAACTACCCAAAGGGAAAGTGGAAAAATGATACTGGCAAGATACAGGAAGATGTTAAGGTCTTCCCAATAAACTTGCATAAACAAAAAGCTTGTGTATTTGAGCTTCATGATTCTAAGAACAAGCGCTGCAGCAAGTATAGTATTTGCCGCTGCATAGGTTCCTCTTTTTTCATGAGTCAGATCCCAGAAACCATCGAGGGGATGAGTCATGCAGTAAAGAGCAAACTTCAGCGAATCAATATATTTTTCTTTTGGAGTCATATTCTCTTTTGGTTTTGCTATCATACCCTCACCTGTCTTTACCTGTTATAAAAATGTCTGCTGTATCTATCTCATGTTTGATACTCTTGATCCTGCCTCTTCCAAGAGGAATGAGGAATAACAAGACTACCACAAGTACTATCCAGCCGATGTGTTCTTCAACCCACTGCTTACGATACTGCTTGTAAGCTTTTGAGTAGTTCTCGGCGTCATACTTAAGTTCAAAGTAGTTCATGGCTTCTTTGTATCTTTCCTGTCTTAGAAGTGCTCTTCCAAGACCGATGTAAGCAAGATCGTAGTTGCCATTCTGATCCATAACCTTCTGCCACTCTTCTCCAGATTTCTCGTAATTACCTTTGTCGAAATCTTCGATAGCGTTGTAGACTGTGTTACCAAACTCTGTTGGTACAAAAGCTGTTATGGAGCAATCAAGGCTATCAAGTACATAGAGCTCATGTCCGTAGTGCTCGATGGCTGATGGTCTTCTGAAATATCCGTCCATGTTTCCGTTTCCACCAAAGGCGAATACCATTCTGCCCTGATCATCATATCCAAAAAGTCTTCCTCTGTTTCTGTCGAGGCAGACATAAATGTCGTTGTCCATGCAGGTTACATCTGTAAAGATTGATGGGCCTTCATAACCACCGCCTGATCCAAAGTAAAGATCACCGATGATCTTCCATTCACCATTTCTTACCAGGATGTCTGCACCAAGGAGATTTAACTTTCTAACTGCATCACCCTCAACCTTGTTGTCTTCATTGGTTCTGATAGCTGCTGTTGCATATATGAAGCCTTCGTAGTCCATGTAGATGTTCTCGTACTCTGTTGGAACGAAGGATTCCATCTTGGCTCTCTGTTCCTGAGAAGCAAGCTTCTTCCAAACGTAATCAGCAAAATTGAAGGTTACCTTTGTAGCACCTACGAATCCTGAAAAGGTTCCATCGTTTTCATACTTCACGAGACCTTTGTTGATTCCAATTGCTATGCAGTAAACACGTTCTGCTGTATCGATTGCAAGCTTGTTTGGCTGGAATACAAGTGCTGGATCAAGGGTGCTATCATCAGGCTTTGTAAATTCCATGATGTAATTTAAGTCTTTATCAAGCTTTAATACTCTTGCATTTCCCTGATCTGCGATGAAGATGTTTCCTTTTTCTGAAACTGCTATATCAGTAGGGTTATTTAATGTATTTGTTCCTGTTCCTCCAGAAAAAGAATCAATGATTCTTTTTACTTCAAGCTTTTCAGGAGATTTTCTATCAAGCTCTATGATCCTGTTGTTACCGCTATCGCACACGTAAATGCTTGTGCCATATACGAAAAGTCCCTGAGGATTTTTTAGCTTTAGATCAAGTCCAAGTTCTGAAGATGTAAATACCTTACAAACTGTATAAAGGTCCGGACTTTCCTGAACATCGCCCCACCAGTCGTAGTTGTAGGTGTATCCATACTCTCCATCACTTTTGGCCTGTGCTGTGACCGGCTGAAGAAGCACTGTCGCAGCTACAATTAACGCTATTCCAGTTTTTATAATGAAATTTTTCTTATGCATAACTGCTTCAACCTTTCACATTAGTCTTTAAGTCCTGAGCTAGCCATTGTCTCTAAGATCTGGCTTTCTGAGAATACGAAGATAAGAATTGGAACGATCATTACTACTACAAGTACTGCAGCTCCCTGTCCTGTTCTTGCAATTCCACCAGCCTGAATCTGCTGAAGGGCATATACAAGAGTCTTACGTTCTTCTGAATAGATAAATGTTGATGCTCTGTTATTCCAAAGTCCCTGTACTGAGAAGATGATAAGTGTCATCCATGCAGGTTTTACGTTTGGCATAACGATTCTTGAAAATACCGTCCACTCATTGGCACCGTCGATCTTGGCTGCTTCAATAAGTGATGTTGGAAGTCCTTCCATGAACTGCTTCATAAGGAAGAATCCCATTGGTGCTGCAAATGCAGGAACGATTATTGCCCAGTATGTGTCGATCCATCCAAGCTTGTTGATGATAAGGTAGTTAGGAATCTGTGTTACCATACCTGTGAACATCATGGATACTGTGACAATCTTGAAGAATGTCTTTCCACCTGGGAATTCATACTTGGCAAGTACGAAGGCACCCATTGATGCAATGATAAGATGTCCTGCTGTACCAACAAATGTGATAAATACAGTGTTGAAAAGATATCTTGAGAATGTTACTACTCCGCTCTTTCCCATTGTTACAAACAAATCTGAGAAGTTATCAAATGTTGGATGCTGTGGGAAGATCCTTGGTGGGAATTTGAACAACTCATCAAGTGGCTTCAAAGCACTGCTGACTGCATATACGATTGGGAATACCATGACCATCGCAACCAGTATAAGGAAGATGTAAAGTGCTATATCTCCTCCGATGGATCTATTAGGTTTTCTTTTCTTAATTAGCTTACTCATATCAAGTTCCAACTCTCCTTAACAAGCTCTGAATTGCTTTATTACAAAGAATCATCATCAAGAACAATACTGTTGCTATAGCGCAGGCATAACCCATCTCAAATCTGTCAAAACCGTAGTCATAAAGGTGTGTTACGATTGTTCGTGCTGCATAGTTTGTACTAGGATATCCACAAAGTGCCATTGTTACTTCACATACACCAAATGATGATGTGATGGCCATGATCGCTCCGAACATGAGCATTGGCTTCATGTTTGGAAGTGTGATATACCAAAGCTCCTGCCATCTGTTCTTGACCCCATCCATGTATCCAGCTTCGTACTGAGCCCTATCTATACCCTGAAGACCAGCTACGAATGAAAGGAATCCTGTTCCCAAGCTCATCCAGAGGATTACCAGCATACAGATCGGAAGCATGTACTTTGGATCAATGAGCCAAAGCTTGGCTGTATCAATGAGTCCGTGACTTAACAGGAACGCATTTACATAACCGTAAACATCTCCTCTGAAGAATACTGAGAAGATAACATAACAGTTACCAGCGATTGATGGTGCGTAGAAAACAACTACCGCAATACTTCTGATCCATCTAGGAAGTTCACTGATGAGCCATGCAAAAACGAATGACAATATGTATCCTAGTGGTCCTGTTATGAGAGCTATCATAAGTGTATTCTTGACACCTATCAGGAAGATATCATCCTGAAGGATCAAGCTTGTGTAGTTCTGAAGTCCGATGAACCTTGGTGGTTCAAGGATGTTGTAATAAGTGAAACTGTAATATATTGATGCCACTACAGGAAATACATAAAACATAGTGAAAAGTATTGCGTATGGTGCAAGGAACAAATAGCACATCTTCCTGTTTTTGGCTTTCTTAACTGCTACTTGAAAATTATGTTTTCGCAGTGTCAGATACTTCTGCAGATATTCCTTCATTTCTAGTTTCTCCTAATCAATCTACTGACATACCGAACTCAAGTCGTTTCTTCTTGATCTCTTCATCTATAAAGATTGAATAATCAATAATGGTCTCTCTGGAATCCGTCTTATCTGTTAGAACTTTTCTGATGGCATTTGAGATATGTCTTCCTGTGAAATATCCACCAGGAACTTCTCTGATACCAACTGTCTGATCCCACTGTTCATCAAGAACTTCGATATCATCTGCACTCCATGAGAGATTCTTGAATGCATCTCTGTTTGCTGTTGCGTATCTAGCAGATGAACCAAGGAGCGCTTCGATCTCACGACCAAATCTAACCTGAGTTTTTTCATTTGCCCACCACTTCATGAATTCCCATGAAGCTTGCTTTAACTCTTCATCCTCAGTTGTGATCATCATAGTTGCACTTCCTGTTATGAAGTCTGAGCGATCAAGATATGTTTTTCCGTTCTCATCCGTCCTATACGTTCCAGGAATGAGAGTGAAGTCCCAAAGACCTCTGATCTCAGGTGCTGAAACCATGAGTGTGTTGTATGTTGAATAAGCTGCTACACCTATTGGCATCTCTCCTGAACGGAATCTGCTGACGAAGTCATAGATTGTAGGAATGCCATAATCGTTAAAGTATCTTACGTAATCATCGAAGGCTTTGACGCCTGCTTCTGTGTTGACTGTAGTCTTGGTTCCTGCCTCGTTGTACATGTCACCGCCGTACTGATAAAGGAGTGAGAAGTACATTGAAAGGTCAGGTACATTTGACATAACCTGTGTAGAAGCTGATGATGCACCGCTGCTACCTGCCGCTGTAGGAATACCTATTGAAAGGCTGTTACCCTGAATTGTAGGAAGCATTTCGATGAGTTCCTGCCAGGTCTGTGGAACCTCAAGTCCAAGCTCTTCAAGTACGTCTTTTCTGTAGAACATTACGTTGAAGGTCTGTGTCTCAGGTATTCCGTAGATATGACCATCAAGGCTGTACTGCTCATAAGAGCTTGGTGAGTAGTGACTCATTACTTCTTCCCAGCCTTCAAACTGAGTGATATCCTCTGCTGCTCCTCTAAGTGCGTAGTTAACAGGTTTTTCTGCTGAAACTGAAAGAACTACGTTTGGTCCTCTGCCTGCCAGTACTGCGTTAAGAAGTGCTGCCTGATCAACGATCTCTACGTTGACCTTTATTCCTGTTGATGTTGTAAACTCATCATCGATCATGGACTTAAGGATTGTTCCCTGGTCTCTACCAGTAAGTACCCAAACCTTGATTACCTTCTCTTCTGAGCCATCGTAAACATCACCTACTGAGTTGTAATCTACAAAGAATGATGCTACAAAGGATTTTACTTCGTGACCGATCTTGCTAAATACAGTTGCTTTATCTTTCTTTGGATGAGCATCTGTTCCTGAAACTACGATGTAATCTACATCAAGTTTTGTTTCACTCATCTTGAGCTGTGCAGTACCAAGTGATGTGATGTTGTCCTTGAATGCAACGAACTCTGTTGTGATCTTCTGTGGCTTTTCGATAAATCTTTCAAGCTGCTGAGCAATTGTCTGAGCTGTAGCGATGTTATCTGCCATCTGTCCTGAGTATTCAACCATGTCATCAACGGTCTTGTATAATCTCTTTGACTCAAGGTCCATTGCTTTCATGATCTCAGGATATGTTGTGTCGATGTGGTAGTCTCTGTAAACATCTGGGCTTGCGCCAGTGTAAACAAGAATCTTTCTATATATCTGATTGAGTCTGTAGGTTGAATCCTGAACCTGTTCAAGGATTGGTCCAACACCTCCAAGAGTTGCCTCTAGTCTTACAGTATGAACACCCTTTGTAAGGTAGATATCATATGGAAGTTCAAGACTCTCCCAATCGTTTGAATATTCAAAAGAGATCTCTTCGAGCTCCTTGAATGGAATCTCGCCATCAATGTAAACGCTTCTGTTTGATACAGATCCTCTTGCGTAGTTCTGTCTGGCTTTTACCATGATGTTGTAATAGCCATCCTCTGGAACTTCGATATCCCACTGGATCCACTGACCTGTTGATCTCCAGCTTTCTCCACCTACATAGTTGAGAACTGTGTGTGTAACACTATTTGGTGAAGTGGTAGGTGAGGATCTATCATACTTGGCATATAGGGAGGATTCAGATCTTAAGGTAGAATCCTCACCCTGAACCACTTGCATGTAATTTCTGGCCTGCTCTGATGCAGGATCATGTTTATTAGCTGCAAGATACTCTTCATAAGTAGGTCTTTCTGTAACACCTCTAAGCTCTACCTTTGAGAGGATCATAGGTTCATTGTCTGCTTCGAATGTAAGTGTGTTTTCACCTTTTTCAAAATAGAAAACATATGGTTCTGGTACGAATCCCATGTCATCTCTAAAATATGCTGACTGGAAATCGAAGTATTCAACCTGAACTGGTCTGATCTCGTTATCTCTGTTATCAGTTCTAACTTCTCCGCCATCCATCCACATTCTGGTGAATGAAATGTTTCTGGCATCTTCAAATGGAAGTTCTCCATTAATGTATACGGTACGTTCTGCAGGAACTCCTCTTGATTCTGGAATGAAATACTCGATGTAGATCTGGTACATACCAGCCTTTGGTACATCTACTGTCCAAGTAATCTCAGAACCTGTCTCTGTAAAAATACCGTTGTTTTCTTTGCGAACAGTACCTTTTGATTCGTATTCATCAATGTTTACTGCAATGTCACCTGAAGGTCTGTCTGCATCTGCATGTTCATTAAGATATCCTGTATAAGCGCCTACTCTTTCCATTCCTTCAACTTCTACAGTGAGATCTGTGCCTTCGTATTTCTCATGGAAATCAGTTCTTTCTCTATGTGAAAGAAGTACGCATATACCGGCGAAAACTACTAATACCCCAATAACTATTAAAACTTTTCGCAATGTCTTGTTCATGTTATATAGTCCTTTGTTTATTCTTGTGCGAACACCCAAAATGCTGGCTTTGGTTCATACTTGCCATCAAATAATAGTGGGCACTGCTTTTGTTCTTTTTGACTTCCACCACCTACATTGGATCTGAACTGTAGCCATGAAAGTGTATCTATTGTTCCCCAGAAAGTAATTCCCGTAATGTTTACTCCTGAGTTCTGAGCTGACTGAAGTCCGTAGTACATGAGGTTGTAAACCTTACGCTGTTCCTCATATTCTTTTTCCATAGCTTCTGGACTTCCGTCGTAGCCATCTGTTGCACTGATATCCCACTCAGTAATCTGTACATTTCCTACAACCTTGCCATAGGCCTTGGCTGATGCCTCAACCTCTGTATAGGATGGACCGGTCATACTGTAATGCCCCTGCATTCCCATGGCTGTGATCCTGGTGCCTTCGCCCTTAGGCCCCTCGGCTGCTTTCACTGCTTCAAGGAGAGTGATGATTCCTGCTCTCTTTTTGGCATCACATTCGTTGTAGTCGTTGTAGTAAAGCTCAAGATCATCTGGAGCATATTTGTTAGCGTACTTAAATGCGTTAATGATGAATTCTTCACTCTGATATACATGCCACCAGCTGGAGTTGCCGCCGTGTCTGTCTTCTAGAAGATCTTCATCAGGTCTTTCTGTATCTGTTCTATAGGTTCCTGTTGAATCAGATATTGCTTCGTTTACTACGTCCCATCCATAGAAAAGATCTTTGTATGGGCTGTTCTCTCCAGTAAAGTGAGTTAAGACTTCTCTTATGTACCACTCAAGCCTCTTGTCCATTTCTTCTTTGCTGACATATGGCTTGGTCTTGTCATAGTCTTCATGGAAGAACCACTCTGGAGTCTGTGAATGCCAGAGGAGAACGTGTCCTCTTACTTCTATCTTTCTGTCTGGATTTGCTTCATTCCATTTGAGTATCTTATTAAGTATCTTTTCCGGATTACTATAATTAAGAACTGGAACGGTTATGGTCTCGCCGTTAAGCTCTGCCTCTTTGGTACCAGGACAGGTACTTACGCTATAACCAAAGAGTGAATCCGGCTTAAGTTCGTTTCCAAGTGTCACTGCATTAAAATGCGTTGTAACAAGGTCCCACAACTTGGAATCCCAAGGTTCTTTACCTGTAATAGCACATCCAATCCTGCATCCCATTTTCTTGGGAACCACATCTCTAAGGGCTGGAATCTGCTCCTTACTTTCTTCTGTATTCAATTCTTGCTTCTCCTGATTTTCTGGTTCTGAGCTAGAAACTGATGATGCGTCATCTGCGCTTACTGCTGTCTCTGACGAGGTGCTTACCGCCTCAGATCCAGCTGTTTCGCCGCATGCAGTAATAGAAATCGCCATGATCACTGCCATAACAGACGCCAAAGATCTTCCCCATTTTTTCATCAACTTAGCCTCCCCAATTAGTAATCAATTTTTGCTAATCATAATTCTAGTTGACAAGATATAGCATATAAGCTAGCGGGAAGATTTGCTTGTCATTTTTTGCAAAATGGCGTTCAGATATTGCTTTTTGACCGCAAAAAATGGTAGTGATTTTTTGTGCACATTTAACAATAGACATGAAGCTAATTGATTTTCTATTATCTATATTGAGCACTTTTTGATGATTGATAGCAATTTTTGAGAAGTTTTATCTACCAGATAATGATATTATTTGAGGGTAAATTCAATAAGACACTGATATTAGAAAGGTGTAACAACGATGGTCAAAAAAGAAGACAATGTTAAATTAGACTATTATCAGCAAAACACCGATTACAAAGCACGTGTAATGGTGAACAATAACGAGAAATCTATTTTTCCAAAGGACTCATCTCTACGAATTTGGTACAATGAGCTGCCTTGCGACTATTCATCACATTGGCACAACGCTCTTGAGATTATCGTTCCTATTGAAAACTACTATGATGTAGAAATTGATGGTGACTACTATCACGTTGTTCCTGGCGAGATCATCATTATCCCGCCTCGCAGATCCCACAGCCTTCATGCACCAAAGACAGGCTGCAGATACGTATGCCTTTTTGATATAGACTTTTTCTCTTCACTTAGAGGATACTCCAGTCTTATCACTATGCTTCAGGACTGCATTCATATCACTCCTGAGAGCCACGCACCGATCTTTTCCGAGATCAGCGATCTCTTTTCACAGATATGGAATGAATACTTCCAGAAGACTGAGTTCTATGAGTTTTCTATCTATTCCCACCTGTTCCAGATCATGACTATTCTCTCAAGGCACCGCCTCAGCAAGATCAACATCTTTACTGACAGCACGCCAGTTAAGAGACATGAGTATTTTGAAAAGCTCAACAATGCTATTGATTACATCGATCAGAATTACACCTACGATATAACTCTTGAGGATGTGGCTGCTTACAGCGGTTTCTCCAAGTTCCATTTCTCAAGACTTTTCAAAGAATATATGAACTGTACTTTCTACGACTACCTTATCGGTCAGCGTATCAAGGCTACGGAGGTTCTCCTTACAAGAGACGATCTTTCTATTACTGATATCGCTCTCCAGTCCGGTTTCTCAAGTATCTCTACTTTCAACCGGACCTTCAAGCAAAAGAAAGGGTGTACCCCTGGTGAGTACCGTTCTTTATTTTCTCAAGGACTGCACAAACAGCAGCAAGGATAATGTAAAAGAGCTGCTTATTTATTAAACTTCCATGAATGCACACTGTAGTTACTTCCTTCAAAGACGAAGTATACAGTGTGTTTTTCTGTTACAGGATTTTCAAACTCTGCTGTGACAGTTGTTAGTTCTTTGCCTGCAGCTGCTACAGGAATTCTGCATACTGGCTCTGCTGATGGAAGATCAAGGCAAACGTTGATAGTTCCTTCGCCTGTGCCAAGATACTCTACTTCGATGCTCTTTGCTCCCTCTGTACCAAAGTTAACGCCTTCAATGCTGGTCCATGAGCCATCCTTGATACCAGTAAGGATCATGTCTCCTGAGCCGTATTTCTTAGCTTCTTCGCCGAACTGAGTTGTATCTATCTCTGCTTCATTTGCCATGGTAACTGCAGGGATTGTCTGGTATGGATCAAAGTCTTTTACCTGCGCTACACCATTTCTAGTTCCAACGCTGGCAGCTGGCTCGCCCTCTTCATTGAATCTTACTTTATCAATGTTGGTACTTCTGTATCCGTGAAGGATTCCCATCTTCTCTTCAAGGATTCTGGAGTGGTATGCGATGTACCACTGACCTTCAAATTCAAACATGCAGTGATGGTTGTTGCCGCCAAGACCAAAGAATACTTCAGGGTTCTTGAGGACTCCGTTTGCTGGCTCGAAAGGTCCCATAGGAGAATCTGACTTCATGGTCATGATCTCGCCGTTAGAGAAGCCGAGCTCTTTTTCTGCTTCTGGAGTAACATCGAAGTTTGTGCAATATGAATAGTAATAGGTTCCGTTTATCTTGTTGATACCTGAATCTTCAAAGAGATACTGAACGTTCTCGATGGCGATTGGATCTCCGTCGAGGCTGATCATATCATCAGAGAGCTTAGCAACTCTTGCTGTTCCTGGATTTGCAGCCTGCTCTTTACTTGGAACTCCGCCGCCAAAGTAAATGTATGCCGATCCGTCATCGTCCATGAGAACTGCTGGATCAAAGAGCCATGTTACTTCTGCGCAGGTTGGAGTCTCTCTTGAAATAAGTGGTCCGTTTATAGGATCTGTGAATGGTCCAGTTGGGCTATCTGCTGTGAGGACAGCGATGCCATTTCCGTTATTTGCAAAATATAAGAAGAACTTGTCTTTGCCATCAATGTTCTTGTAAGCTGCAGCTGGTGCCCATGAGTTTGCTCCCCAGCTTGCTGCACCGTTCTTGCCTGCTGCGTATACTGTTCCATGATCTGTCCAGTTAACAAGATCATCTGATGATACTACGCAGATAGTGTTGATATTTGAATATGTATTTTCTTTGGCTGAGCCATCTGCCTCGTATGATGGCTTGTCGCCTGTCATGTAGAGGTAGACTCTTCCGTTATAAACAAGAGCATATGGATCTGCGCCAAATCTCTGGAGCATTACCGGATTGTGCTCTGTTATCTGCTTGTAGCTTTTTTGAATCTCAACTGAATGTGTTGCTGACATATCTGTATCCCCCTCGGTTTGTGTTGTCTGGTTTGTAGCTGATGCCGTTTTGTCTTGGTTATCCTGATCTAACTCTATGACTGCGTTGTCTTGCTGATTTTCAGCTTGCCTATCATGACATCCCGCTAGAATTATCAAGGCCGTTAATATGCTGATTGCTGTCATTGCTGGATTTTTCTTGTTTTTGTACATTTCGCCATCCCCACCTTGTTAATTCCATGTACAAGACTATACGGTATGGGGATAGGGGGATTCCACCAAATAATTGCTAATTTCACGTCAATAATTGCAAGTGGGGGGTGGGACGTGCGGCACTTCAAGCCAGTCTGGCATGCGTGCGGTTGTCTCTCGCGGCGCTTTGTGGCGTCCCGGCATGTCTTTTTAGCTATTTTCTTGTTTTGGCATGCCAATTTCCTTCAATTTCAAGATTTCCAGCATGCCTTTTTTAAGTTTTCAAGTTTTTAGCATGCTCTATTTTCTTTTCTCAGGAGTTTTTGGCATGCCTTTTATTTACTTTCTTCACTTTTGCATGTATTTGAAAAACGCATTCAAAAAAACGGTTGCAATCTTAATTAATCGCAACCGCTTAATCCTTCAAAAAGTTTCCTCTCCAGTTCTGCTTCAACATCATCTTCTGCCATTTGTTAATGAGAATTTCCTCTCCAGGGTATTTGTAATGATCAATGCTTACCATTTGCCTTATAATTCTCCTTTAACATCCTTTGGTATTCTTCTCTGGAAATCTTGCCTTTGATCATCTTTCCCATAGCATTCATAGCCATATTTCCTACACTTAGATTTTCTAACGCAAGAGTAGCCTGTGTCTGGCGAAGCATATCTATTTGCGCTGTAGTAAGCTCCTCTTCAATGTATCCATCACTTTTCATTACTCTCGAAATAAGAGAAGTCACATAATCTGGTGGGGTAGTCTTTCCTTGCTCCCAATGTTGTATATTTGCAACTGGAATACCAAGATATAATGCAAACTTACTCTGTGACATTCCAGTAGTTTTTCTTAACTCTTTGATAGTATTCATAATTATACCTCCATATATTAATATTATATACTTTTAGTATATATTTTTCAATCATATTACGATTTCAAAAAGTACAAGAATGAACGCATCATAAAAAACATATATTTAGTGAGTGTTCTGAGCGGCTATGCATTTATCTTCTCTCTTATTATCGTTAAAAATAGTGTGTTAAATATTTATTGCATACCGAATATTGTATAGTTACAATTATCCTTGAAAACATCGACCTACGGAGGATTGACAGGATGAGATATGTTATTCAATCAGGAAAATATGAAACAGGAACAAAAGAACAGCAAGAAAGTTTTAAGCAAATTTTAGGTGCAGACGTATTGCAGAAATTTGATCTATATTTCCACTGGTACAATATTATTCACGAACTCGGACATTGCTTTGCTGGTGAAAGCAACATAAAGCAAGATTCAAATATTGAGCAAGAAATGTTCGTAAATGAATTTGCTGTTGGCTATTATCTCTATGTGGGAGAAACCCAGAAATTAGATGAATTAAAGTTGATGGTTGAAACAATCCTTGAAAAAATACCTTCTCCAATGCCAGAAGGCGAAGCATTCTTAGATTTCTACAAGAGAATCTGGAATACTGATGCGATCATGCAAGTCATGATTTATGGATATTTCCAGTTTCGAAGTGTATTAGAAGCTCTCAACAAGCAAAGAAATTTTAAAGATATCGCGTCAGAACTTGGATACCAAATTCATTCAGCAAATATTGTGAAATGTGAAGGAGCTCTTTCTTCAGAAAATGCTGAGAAATTCTTAAACGTAGCATTAGAAAATATGAAAAATATGGAAATGGACATTCCTTCTGTTAGTCTAAAACTTATGGATGATCCAACTATACAATGTGTTCAAGCCATACCATAAAAAGCATAATGACACTTCTGCAAGCATATAATAATTCTAGGAGAAAAAAGATGGATTACTGTGATGAATTTGATAGGATTATTACTGAAATCACTAAATTACTGGATCATCCTATCACTAAAAATGAATATGAGATTATAGATAGAGGCATTCCACATACCCCTGGAACTCTTCCTAATGGGAAGATGGGTGTGTACACGTTTATATACGAGGATGAATTCCTCAAGATTGGTAAAGCAGGGCCAAGGAGCAATGCAAGATTTCAGAGTCAGCATTACAATGCAGGAAGTGCAAAAAGTACTTTAGCTGCATCACTAATAAACGATACGCGAATGTCTGATTACGCTATAACCGAAGAAAATGCAGGCGATTGGATAAAAGCAAATACTAGAAGAATAGACGTTATCTTAGATAAATCAGTAGGAATCTTTACACTAGAACTTATTGAAGCTGCTCTGCATTATAAATATGAACCAAGGTATGAAGGCTTTACAACACAGCGAAAGAATTAATGAAATTAGCTTTTATACAATATTTTCATAATCTTTCAGCTATTCTTTTCATTTCCTTTCGCCATTCGTCCACCTTTTGCCCTCCGGTAAACCAACTGCAGTCATAGTATGGGTGCATTATTTTCCTCCATTCTTCAAGAGCAGCAGCATACATAGCTCGTGATCCTTTTTCATTGATTATTACAAAAGCTTCTCGGATCCAAATAATTGCGGATTCTTTTTTTAGAAAAGGAACCCTTAGAATAATTTCTTCTCCATCTTTATCAATTTTTATTTCATCTACTTCCATAAGCTGTGATCTTATATATTTTTTGTCAGTGGTATACACCGCTTCTTCGTCAATATCTATAATTTTATAAGCCGTCAAATCTTCACTACATTCATGTGCAGTGCAACGCACGGTAAGTTCATACAAAATTTTATAATCCATTGCAAAAGCCTTTCTCAATTAAAGTTTTATTACATAATCACTATATTTGAGAAAGACTTCTTGTAGGTCTCCCGTGAAGAGACATTTTTTAACACTATACACCACTGTGTACCATCACTAAAACTTCTTGGTCCAATCAATTTGTGGAATATACTCATCTTTTTTGAGCATTATTTCAGCAATCCTATTTTTTACATGTTTCATTGAACTATCACTGTAAATATCACCAAGACGCAACATCTCATAAAAAGCTGCTTCTGCTTTTTGATAAGCTTCCAATGCAAAATTAAGATCAATTTCCGTTCCTATACCTTCATAATACATATCACCAATTCGCAAATATGCCTTTCCAGTACATGGAATAAAATATGAATTATCTTCTAATAAACTAATTGCCTTAACATACGCTGTTCTAGCAAGATCTTCATCCTTATCTACGTAATGACCGCATTTGAACATATCTCCTAATTTATACATTGCTTCAGCAGAGCCCTTTAGAGCAGCCTTGCTGAAATAGTAATATGCTTTTTCATAATCTATTTGAGTACCAGAACCATAATAATAACAATAGCCAAGGTTTGCGAACGCTGCTTCATCACCATTCTTTGCAGCCTCATTATAATACTCAATAGCCTTGGACTGATCTTTTCTCCCGTATCGATCATTATAGAAAATAACTCCAAGATTATTTAGGGCAGTTCCCTTATTTATCTGATTTTCGGAAGCAACTGTATATAAATCAATTACAATATCCCCAACTGCCTCAGGCATAGGGCATGTCATATCCGCGGTGTCAAGAGCCACAGCAAATGAGAACGGATCTTCGTAACAGTTCCAACCATCTATAACTACTTTTTTAATCAACTCATAAAGTCTTGGATTATCAGATTCCTTAAAGGCATTAAGACTCTTTCTTAGTTCTTCTTTTATCTTTTCTTCTATCATTAAATTCATCACAACGACTATGCCTCCTAGAATAATATAATTCTTTGTATTGTCTAAATAGTACAGTCTTAGTGATTCTTACAGGTCTCTTCACAAGAGACATTTATTTATCAGCTCCAACTAACACCCTTTCAGTATATTTAAAAAGAGCTTCATTTATCTCTTGAATATCATATTTACCACTTTCTATAAAATACCTGACTATGCGGTCAAACTTAATTCTCGGAGAAAGGGCAAAACCAGCAAGTTTAAGAAAATATTCCGTATCATTTATATCAAGCTCCAAACCTATTGCAAGCGCAATCGCCGTCTTTTTATCTACATTTCTATCAGGTTTTATACGGAGTTTAGAGATTACCTTTCGGTTTACATTAGCCTTATTATATACTGTAGCATCAGTGAGCCCCTTTTCATCCACGAGTCTAAAAAAGCATTCTCCAAAACTTTCGGTTTCCTTCTCTATTGTATCCTGTAAAGAATTTCCGCCATATGATTCACCCTCATAATAAAGTAAAGAATCAATATCTTGCATTAAATTATCTGGCAGAACAAACTCATCTATTTGAGGAACAGCAATGTATATTGTTATGTCGTTTTTAGATAAGTATTTAGTCACTTCCCCCATAGCTATTTCGATTGCTTTTCTTTTAGGAAAAGTTTTACTATCCAACATAAAAATGGGCACTGCTATACTTTTACAAGAGAAGCTTCCTGCCAACTTAAAGGAATTTCTGTAGCAGTTTCTAAGCACTTTTTCTTTAGCCCTATTGTCACAGCCATGTCTAGGCATTGCAGTATGAATCACTCTAGCAGCCATGAGATTGTATGCTTCTGTAGATGCTGCTTTTCCTTGCTCTATCTCACCAAGCATTCGCCTTGCATCCAACATTTTTTCTGCATCTGCTGCTACATACAGCTCCATTTCACAACCCGGCGTACAAATTGGTTTTGTGTTTGCAGCATTAACTATTACGTCAGCCTTAATTGATTTTAGGCTTTTATGGACTATTTTATATGCCATAGTTTTCTCCAAATAAAACTCGCTTATAATTCAATGCTATTCTTATCATTACAACTTATACTTCGTTCCTCTACCATTGCCAACTACTGTGACATATTTTCTATCAACCAATCCCTTTATCAATGTAGTTACTTTTGACTTTCCAAAAGGAACCTCTTCTGTAATTTCACCGACAGATTTAGGCTGTGATTTACTCAAGATTTTATATACCATTTCTTCATCTTCAGAAAGTACCAAACTATCCATAACAGGTAAGATAACATTGATAGAATTGTCATATATTTCAAACGAAGGCTTAGTGTTGCTGCTTTCATAGGCCTGTTTGATCCTCAAAATTCCTGTTCCTAGTATCTCAACAATATGTAATCTATAGAAGATATTCCCTAGAATAGGGTTCCTTAGGATAGAAACATTTCCTTTGAGGTACTCTTCTTTTGAAAGACCTGATGTCAAACCGCCTGGAGAAGATATTTCAATCCTGTCATCAAACATCATAACTCTTATCTGAGCATTAACATCCCATGTTCTATGAATTATCGCATTAGCAATTGATTCTCTGAATGCCTCCTCTGGAATCTTACTTACTGTTTTTCTATTCATTCCCTGTATTTCTTCATATTGGTAATAGTCTTTGAAAATTTGAACCGTCTGTTCTATTTGCTCTAATACTGACTGATGCTCAAATGTTACACGCTTTAATATGATGTTTATACTATCTCCAAATTTTGCGATATCAATTCCTGGAAAATTATTCTGATCCGCAACAAGCTCAGCAGCGTTATTATATCCTTCAGAATCGCTATACAGATTCAATGTTTTTAACACATCTTTGTTAAATACCCTTATTCCTATTTCTTGTTTAACTTTTTCTTCTAATATCTTGAATGATAAGTCTTGCCTACTTGCAGGAAGTTCTTCATAATTTGTATTTTTTCCCTGAAGAATTAGTCTGGAGAGTTCCAGCTCATCTACTTCAATCGTTGCCGTATCATTTCTTCTGTATGCCTTTGATTTGTAAGTATATGGCTTATTTCTCCCACTTTCTACTACGAGAACAACAGTCTTATTCTTGTCATCAACAGATAACTCATACTGAGGCTGAGGGCGAATTGAATCATTTATCTTATTTTCTATATCAAGACATGCTTGCTTTGGATTAGTAAGTCCTATTACACTTCCATCATCAGCCAAACCAAATATAATCTGACCGCCATCATAATTTGCAAAAGCACTAACAGTTTTTAAAAATGTATTTGTTATATCAGATTTGAACTCTAATTGCCTTGTTTCTTTCATGATCATCCTCCATTTATAATTCTATAATAGAAGATTATCGATTATTTTTCAATCGTATTTTCGGTCGCAAATTTTTACGATTGAAAATACGATTGAAAACGGTCGCAAATTTTAGATTTGCGACCGTTTTATAATGCTCATATTTACTTATATACTTCAACTATCGCGTCAGCGACTTTTTCTCTTTCCCAGCTGAGGGTATTTCTGTTGAAGATTCCGAAGAATTCATTGCCGGCATTGAACTGGCCGTTGTCCCACCAAAAGCATGGGATACAAAGTTCTTTTGCCTTGGTGAGGTAGTAGGTAACCCAGTTGCATACTTCATCTTCGTTGCCATCTTTGTTAACAGCGCCGTACTCTGTCATAAGGACTGGAATGCCTTTGCTGATGAACTTATTTCTTAGATCAGCAAACATATAGTCAATATCAGCCTTATGAGAACCATCCCACTTATCATAGGAATTGTCTGACTTGAAGGTGAAATCATAAGGTGTGTAAGCATGGATCGTTACTGCCATATGCTCATCATCTGGAATTGTAAGACCGTTGATTGCCGGTTTAACAGGTGAATCAGCAACAGTTGTAATGAGAACAAGTCTCTTTTCATTGTTGCCACCTGTTGAACGAACTGCGTCGATGAAGGTCTGATTGAGTCTGTTTACACAATCTCGAACTTCCTGCGTTCCGCCGTTCCATTCATCCTGACCGCCTTTTACTCTTGGCTCATTGAGCCCTTCGAAGATAAGATGATCTCCATATTTCTCAAATCTCTCTGCAATCTGAACCCAGAGAACCTTTACCTGTTCGTCAACTGAATCGATGTGAGCATTGTCTGGAATACGCCACTCTTCTTCGTGGTGAGAATTAATGATAACATACATTCCATCATCAAGGGCGTAGTTGACAACTTCTTCTACGCGGTCCATCCAAGCTTCATCAACGGTATATTCAGGAGCTTCGCCCATGTGATCATACCATGTCACAGGAATTCTGATTGAATTAAAGCCTTTGTCGTGAACAGCGTCGATCATTTCCTTGGTGGTCTTGGGGTTACCCCAATAGGTCTCATCTGAAAGTCCTGAGCCACCCCATGAATCAAAGGTATTACCAAGGTTCCAACCGGTGGTCATCTCGGCCACAAGATCCTTAGGTGTGATATCTCTCATATCATATTTCCCTTCTGATGCCTCAGTACTACTTACATCCTGGGCTACTTCCACACTAGCTTCAGCTGTAGCGCTTGCACCTCCATCATCTACTGGTGCACTGGCTCCGCACCCTGTAAGGAGTGCGAAGACAAGTGGAAAAATAATAAGTTTCTTTTTTGACATAAATTTCTATTCCCCTCAAATTAGTGAAGGAACTCAATTGAAGACAAGCTTGCATTTCCTGTTCCCTTGTAAGTCAGGTACAGTGCATGTGTGCCGCTAAGCTCTTTTAGCTTACCTTCAAATGAAGTCCAGATATTTGAGCCGATGCCCTTGATCTCGCCAAGAACTTCGCCATCAAGAGCTGTTCTGATCTCGAAAGTTCCGTTGTAGTAAGCTCTTGTCTTAATTCTAAGACCGGTAACCTTCTTGAGGTCAAAGTACTTGAATCCGATGGTTGTTCCATCGACGATATCCTTGATGTAGCCAGGGTTCTGGTCACCATCTCCGCCTTCCTGGACAACTCTTGGAGCACCTGCTTCAACATATATCTTATGCTCTTTTGTGAAGATGTTACAAGCGATATAAGCTGGGTACTCGCCCTTGTCAGAAAGTGGTCCGTTGTTAAGTCCGCAAGATGTGATCTCAACCTGCTTGATAGAGCCATCTGCCTCGAAGTTGATCTTCTCAGCGCAGCCCTGTCTGCTGAACCATGTTCCATTTGTGTGTCTATGGTAAAAGATGTACCACTGGCCGGCAATCTCAACGATGCTGCCGTGGTTGTTGGCTCCGTAAGCTGTTGCCTCCTCAGCCTTCTTGTAGCTGTCGATGTGGAGGTCGCAGTTACTTACGATTACTCCGCCGTACTCGTAAGGTCCCTCAGGATCTTTTGATGTTGCGTAGCAGAGCTCATGCATAACTTCTGATGAATATACAAAGTAATATGTATCACCGTGCTTTCTGATTGATGGAGCCTCAAAGAATGCATGTCCCTCGTATGGTGTTCCTTGGCTGTACTGATTGCCAGGAGCGATGAACTTAGGCGCTTTCTTAACTGTGAGCATGTCTTCGCCAAGAACAGTGAGCATTGCGCCATGTCTTGACTTGTCGCCCTGTCCGCAGAATCCTGTGAAAAGATATGTGACTCCGTTTTCTGTAATTACACCAGGATCAAACTGTGGCTCGTCGCCTTCTTTTTCTCCAAGCTTGGTTCCATCTTCGTAATGAACATATCCGTAGAACTTGTAAGGACCTGCCGGTGTATCTGAAACTGCAACTGACACAACGCATACCTTATCAAGAACGTAGTAAAGGTAATATTTTCCATCTGGACCAACAGTAACATCTGGTGCATAGAGGCACATATGTCCATCTGGATTAAGAGGATCTGAAATCTTTGGATAGCTTACTCCCTCATATTTCCATTCTCCAAGGTCATTAACTGGAGCTGACCAGCAAACATAATCCCCAAGGCAGAATGTTTCGCCCTGATAGAGGTCATGTGAACCATAGACATAAACTCTGTCGCCAAATACATATGGCTCACCATCTGGGATGTACTCCCATGAAGGAAGATATGGGTTAACTGCCTGCTTCTGGCTATTCTGTCTGATGCCACCTTCAAATCTAGGTACAGCGCCTTTTCCAAGGAACTCCATTTCTGCTGGATTTTCTGGTGTATAAGGTGTCCACTCTGGAAGTGGAAGCTTGTCATAACCTTCGCCATTAGGATTTCCAGTTTTTATGAAGTTTGCGTAGTAGTCGCACATCTGTCTCTGAAGGTCATAGTGATGGCCTGCATATGGTCTGTGGCACTTTGCAAGATTTCCAAAGAAGAACCAAAGATCGCATGAATGGAAGGTTCCAGGATAGCTATCTCCAGGATGTCCATCTCCAGGAATATCTGGATCAAATCTGTAATAGTAGAATTTCTGGTCAGGTGCATTTTTATGAGCATCGCCAAAAGCACTCTTTACAGAGGACTCTACCATGCTGATTCCATCTATCTTAAATTCATCTGATGTATTTCCTGACATTACAGGAACATCAGCACATTTTCTATTTACAAAACGCTCTACAGGATCGCTGTCGCAGAACTTACCATCGATGATAGGGAACATTCTTGGATGATCCTGAACAAATTTATCATAGCCTTCGAGCAGTTCTTTTGATGTGAGCTTTCTGGCTTCTGAAAGGTCTTTTACCCCGAGACTTTCAAAGAACTGAGCACCGAGATCCTCTGCCTGGGAGAGATTAAGTGGTCTAAAGATATCGTCATCTGCCTTAGGCATTCTGATGATTCCGCTAAGGATTGCAGCGCCCTTTACGATATCGTAGTTCTCAGGATTGGTGAGCTGGTGCATTGTGCTAGAGCCACCTGCTGACTGACCTGAAATGGTGATCCTATCTGGATCTCCGCCAAATGCAGCGATGTTTCTATGAACCCAGTGAAGTCCAAATCTCTGGTCCAGAAGACCAAAGTTACCTGGAGCTTCTGGTGATTCTGCTGTTATATCCTTGTGTGCAAGGAATCCGAAGCAGCCAAGTCTGTAGGCAACGCTTACTACTACGATGCCTCTTTTAGCAAGTGCCTCTCCGTTAAATTCCATCTCTGCTGTGTAGCCCCACTGGAAGCCGCCGCCAAAGTACCATACAAGTACTGGGAGCTTTTCGTCAGTTCTTTTAGCAGGAGTCCAAATGTTGAGATAGAGGCAGTCCTCGCTCATTGGAATCTCTGGATCAACGTGCCACTCTCTGTCGTAGAGGCCACCGCCAATACCAGGTGTGTCCTGATAAGAGATCGGTCCAAAATCGTATGCTTCTAATGTTCCTTCCCAGTTGTCGCATGGCTGTGGAGCCCTGAATCTATTTTCCCCAACTGGTGGCTTTGCAAAAGGAATTCCTCTGTATACGGTAATTCGAGGATCTTCGCCTGCAAGACCTTTAACTAAACCATTTTCTACTTTTGTTGTTCTTAACATAATCTTTCACCCCATTGTGTTAAAAAATACAGTCTCTTATCGTAGAGTAAAATTTTTGAGGAAAATGGTCTATTCAATTATTGCTACATCTATTCTAAAGGTTGCTAAGTTGTATTTTTGCAATCAAAAACCCGCCTGGGACTCTAAATCCTAGGCGGGTCATTTTTAATTATCGAATAATTTGCTTTTATCCTTACCGGAGGAACCGATTCGTACAAGAGCTCTGTAGAGCTTGGCCTCGGCACGAATTCTTGCTTCCTTGTCGATTGCTTTGTCATTCAAAGTTTCTTCAGCTTTGAGCTTAGCAGCAATGGCACGATCAAGATCGATGTCTTCACTCCACTCCCAAGTAGTAGGAAGGACTCTGACCTCTCCGTTCATTACAGAAAGCATTCCACCGATACAGGCTGCTTTTCTCTCCTGGCCGTCGTCCATGGTCACTTTGGCGGTGCCCATGCCAATAGCTGTACAGTAGTTGGTGTGACGAGCCAAAATCTCAACATCACCATCTATTGTACGAAGCATGATCTTTTGAACATCACCCTCGAATTCGAGACCATCTAGGGACACAACCTGTAAATGATAACTGGACATAATAGTTATCCTTTCTTTGCTTTCTCGAAGACTTCGTCAATAGTTCCTACAAGAAGGAATGCACTCTCTGGAAGATCATCGCACTCACCATTAAGGATCATCTTGAAGCCACGGATTGTCTCTTTGAGAGGAACGTACTTTCCAGGAAGACCTGTGAACTGCTCAGCAACTGAGAAGCTCTGTGACAGGAAGTTCTGTACTTTACGTGCTCTGTAAACTGTAAGCTTATCCTCTTCTGAAAGCTCATCCATACCCATGATAGCGATGATATCCTGAAGTTCACGATATCTCTGAAGAACCTGCTGTACACCCTTAGCAACTTCGTAATGCTCTTTTCCTACGATATCTGGAGAAAGGATACGGCTTGTTGAATCCAAAGGATCAACAGCTGGATAAATACCCTTTGATGCGATATCTCTGGAAAGAACGGTTGTAGCATCAAGGTGTGTGAATGTTGTAGCAGGAGCAGGGTCTGTAAGGTCATCAGCAGGTACGTATACGGCCTGAACTGATGTGATAGATCCCTTCTTGGTGGATGTGATACGCTCCTGAAGAGCACCCATTTCAGTAGCCAGTGTAGGCTGATAACCTACGGCTGAAGGCATACGTCCAAGGAGGGCTGAAACCTCTGAACCAGCCTGTGTGAAACGGAAGATGTTATCGATGAAAAGAAGCACATCCTGATTCTTTACATCACGGAAATATTCAGCCATTGTAAGTCCAGAAAGACCAACTCTCATTCTGGCTCCTGGTGGCTCATTCATCTGTCCATAAACAAGTGCAGTTTTATCAATAACTCCACTTTCTTTCATTTCTCCGTAAAGGTCGTTACCTTCACGAGTACGCTCACCTACACCGGTGAATACGGAAATACCACCGTGAGCTTTAGCAACGTTGTTGATAAGCTCCATGATAAGAACTGTCTTACCTACGCCGGCACCACCGAAAAGACCGATCTTACCACCCTTAGCGTAAGGGCAGATAAGGTCAACGACTTTGATACCTGTCTCAAAGATCTCTGTAGCAGGAACCTGATCCTCATAAGCAGGAGCTGGACGATGGATTGCCCATCTCTCTACTCCCTCTGGTGCAGGTTCGTTATCAACAGGCTCTCCAAGAAGGTTGAAGATTCTTCCTAAGCACTTTTCACCAACTGGTACAGTGATAGGACTTCCTGTATCTTTGGCATCAACGCCACGTACAAGACCATCAGTGGAGCTCATAGCTACGCAACGAACTACGTCATCTCCGACCTGCTGAGCAACCTCTGCAATAAGCTTGCGGTCCTCGATCATGATCTCTATAGCATTGTGAAGATCTGGAAGTTCACCCTCTTTGAAGCGGATGTCAAGTACAGGACCTGTAACCTGTATTACCTTTCCAACATGATTTTCACTCATTGTTAAACTCCTTAAATGTTTTATTTTCCTTCATATTTTATATGGAAGTTCTGCTCTTATATGGAAGTTCTGCTCTCGTGCTATGCACGAGCCAGAACAAAGTAGTACACTAGGCTCGTAAAAACCTCGCCAAGTGATTACTTTAGCTTTCAGCACCAGCCACGATTTCCGTGATTTCTTGTGTGATGCTTGCCTGACGAGCTCTATTGTAGTACAAGCTCAAGTTCTCGATCATTTCTTCTGCGTTGTCTGTCGCAGCCTCCATGGCTGTTCTACGAGCAGCAAGCTCAGAAGCATATGAGATATTGATACTTGTGTACAAGATTCCAGCTAAATATTCAGGAACAATTGTATCGAACACTGTTTCACTGTTTGGCTCATACAGAATCAGGTCTTTTGCCTTGCCATCGCTCTCTTTGTTATCTGTCTTGAGATCAGATAATGGGAGAAGTGATGTAGCGGTAGGTACCTGAGAGAGCATGGACACGAAATTTGTGTAGCACAGGAATACATGTCCAAAACCATCTCCGCCATATGATCCACAGAGCAGCTTTGCTATCTGGAAGCAATCTGAGATTGTGATCTTGGCAACCTCGGCATACTCTTCTGTGAGGATAGGCACATTTCTGTGTTTAAAGAACTCAACAGATTTTTTACCGATAGGAAGAACTGTAACATTGCTCTTATCCTTGATCTCTTTCTCAACAAACTTGAACAGATTTGAGTTGTATCCGCCTGCAAGACCTCTGTCTCCGGCGATTACAACATATAGCCATCTATCATTATCTTCATTACTCTTGGTAAAGATAGAACGGAAATCATTGTTTCCATTGGCTATATCTGTAAGTGTTGCAAGCACGGTCTCAAGGTAAGGCTTTGAGTTATCAGCCTTTTCCTTTGCCTTACGAAGCTTTGAAGCTGCAACCAGCTGCATCGCCTTCGTGATCTGCATCGTGCTCTGAACGCTCTTTATTCGGAGTTTAACAGCTTTCATTGATCCAGCCATTTAAGTTTTCCTCCTGATTATTTTTTCTTGATAAAGTTTTCAGTATAAGCGTTCAGTACTTCTTTTAACTTATTCTCAGTGTCGCTCTCGAGCTTACCAGTCTCACGGATTTCCTTCATAACTGCGATACCAGTAGGATCGCTGTCAAGGAAGTCGTAAAGGCCTGCTTCGTATTCAGCAACATCTTCGGTATTGACCTTGATAAGGATGTTGTTGACAACCGCATAGAGAATCGCAACCTGCTTCTCAACTGGAACAGGCTGATTCTTGTCCTGCTTCAGAACTTCTACGATACGCTCACCTTGTGCAAGACGAGCCTTTGTATCTTCATCAAGATCTGAACCGAACTGAGCGAAACTCTGCAGTTCACGATACTGTGAATAAACAAGCTTAAGTGTTCCGGCAACCTTCTTCATAGCCTTGATCTGAGCGTTACCACCTACTCGAGATACTGAGATACCAGGGTTAACCGCTGGCATGATACCTGAGTGGAAGAGCTCTGTCTCAAGGAATATCTGTCCATCAGTAATGGAGATAACGTTTGTAGGAATATACGCTGAAACGTCTCCGGCCTGAGTTTCGATAATTGGAAGGGCTGTAAGTGATCCGCCACCGTTTTCATCAGAAAGCTTAGCAGCTCTCTCAAGAAGTCTTGAGTGAAGATAGAAAACGTCTCCAGGATAAGCTTCACGTCCTGGTGGTCTTCTGATCAAAAGTGAGAGTGCACGATAAGCTACAGCATGCTTAGAAAGGTCATCATAGATGCAAAGCACGTGTTTTCCCTTATTCATGAAGTACTCACCCATAGTACAACCTGTATATGGTGAAATATACTGAAGTGGGCTAGGCTCAGAAGCTGTAGCAGCAACTACGATAGTGTAGTCCATTGCTCCGCCCTTCTTCAGATCTTCTACAAGTGCTGTTACTGTTGAACGCTTCTGTCCAATAGCAACGTAGATACAGATAACATCCTTACCCTTCTGGTTAAGGATTGTATCGATAGCAATTGTAGTCTTACCAGTCTGTCTATCACCGATAATAAGCTCACGCTGACCTCTACCGATAGGGATCATGGAATCGATAGCCTTGATACCTGTCTGGAGAGGCTCCTTAACAGGCTGTCTGGCAATGATACCAGGAGCTGGTGACTCAACTGGTCTATATTCTGTGGTTTCGATTGGACCTGCTCCATCGATTGGCTGACCGATAGCGTTTACAACACGTCCGATCATCTTCTCGCCTACAGGAACAGAAACAACTCGACCTGTACGTTTAACGGTCTGTCCTTCGCTGATACCAACATCCTCGCCGAACAAAACCGCGGATACTACTGTTTCCTCGAGGTTCTGAGCCATTCCGAATGTACCATTCTCGAACTCCAGAAGCTCACCTGCCATACAGTTCAAAAGTCCGCTTACTCTGGCGATACCATCACCAACGGTAAGAACTGTACCGGTTTCATTCTGGATAATTGCGTTCTGATAATTCTTTATCTGGCTTCGAATGACCTCGGATATTTTTTCTGGTTTTAGTTCCATATCATCCTCCGATGTATATTATTTAGATGACTGTCTCATCAACTTTTCTGCGAAGCTCGGATAACCTGCCCTTGACTGTTCCGTCAAAGAGCTGTCCCTCAAGATCTACTCTTACGCCACCAAGGACGCCACTATCTACCTTCTGCTTCAGCAACACTTTTTTGCCGCTTAACTTCTCAAGTTTATCAGTTAACTGTTTGAGTTGTGCCTCATCCAGCGCCACAGCCGTGGTAACAAGGGCATCTGCGATACCGTGTTCCTCGTTGTAGCATTTCCTGAATCTCTTTTGACAAGCAGAGAATTCTCTAAGTAATCCCTTCTCGATCAAGATCTTGATGAAGTTCAAAAGGTACTGCTGACAACCGTCTCCGAATGCCTCGTCGACAAGTTTCAGTCTTTCGTTCTTTGGGACCGAAGGTTCCGAAAGAAGTGTCACATAATCAGGATTCTCTTTAAAGATTCCTTTGATCAACTCCATTTCGCCCAGTATCTCATCCGATAGGTTAGATTCCGCTGCCAGATCATATAGGCTCTGCCCATAAAGATCTCCAGCTTTACTCATAATTTCTCCTTCGTCGAAATTCTGATTCGCATGCCATTAAAATGCCTTCGGCATAGGGCATGCTCACCCTAGTTTCATTTTCTTACGTCCTCAGCAGTAAATGCTTCGGACTGATTGTTATTTTTCCTTCAGCAGTGAATGCTTCGGGCTGATTGATTTTTAAGCTCCGACTTTGCTAATAAAGTCCTCAATAAGCTTCTTGTGATCAGCTTCGTTGATCTCTTTCTCAACAACCTTGCCTGCAATATCCATTGCAAGTCCGCCAATCTCATCTTTGGCCTCATTGATAGCCTTCTTCTTTTCCTGCTCAATGTCTTCAGCAGCTCTTGCCTTGATTCCTGCTGCCTGCTGCTCTGCCTCTTTTACAAGAGTATCAGCCTTGTTCTGAGCCTCTTTCTGAGCTTCAGATACAATCTTTGCAGCTTCGGCATGTGCATTAGTCAGGCTTTCTTCGTACTGAGACTTAAGAGAATCGGCTTCTTCCTGGGCCTCTCTGGCTTCCCTGATTGCCTTGTCAGCAAGATTTTTTCTCTTCTCAAGAATATCGTTGATAGGCTTGAAAAGGAACTTCTTTATCAGAAACATCTGGATAAATAAGTTTATTATCTGTGCAATAAAGGTCCAGGGTACCAATGTAACCAGCTCCTGCGTCTTGGCTGTATCCGCAGTGAGCATCATTAGAGCCTGTAATTGCATATTAGTTCTCCTTTTTTGATTACTTCAGGTAATTCATAAACATTCCAGGTGCAACGAAGATAAGAAGAAGACCTGTAACGAAACCGTAGATACCAGTTGTCTCTGCAACGGCACAACCAAGAAGCATAGTACTTGTTACATCGCCCTTACACTCAGGCTGACGTCCAATAGCTTCAAGAGCCTTAGAAACAGCAGTTCCTTCACCAATACCAGGTCCAATACCTGCGATAAGTGCACATCCTGCACCAATACCACATCCTGCAAGTGCAATACCTCTAGCTAATAACTCAAAATCACCCATTTTTTTGCCTCCTAAAATAACTTTGTTATCGTTTCACTTTATTTAGTTTTTTAACCTTCCTCTGCCGCATTGGCGATGTACATGACGGTCAGCATACAGAAGATGAATGCCTGCATGCATCCTGAGAACCAGTCAAAGTAAACACCTGTAATGGCTGGAAGACCGACTCCTAAGATCGGTATGTTGGAAAGGAATCTTCCAACTGCTCCAGGGATGAGTCCCAAAAGAGCTGCTGACGCAAGTCCCAGAGCCCAATAGATAAGTCCGTCAATAACTACTCCTGAAAGGATATTTCCAAAATGACGGCATGCCATACTAACTGGTGTAGCAAGCTCTGACAGAATATTGAATGGTGTCATGACTGCAATAGGTGTCGTGAAACCTTTCAGATATCCGCCCACGCCGTTGGTCTTGATCTTGGTAGCTGTGATCATGATGAAAACAACTACAGCCCAAGCGGCTTCTGTTGATAAGTCTGCTGTTGGACTTCTCAGTCCTGTAAGGCTGATAAGGTTTGAAACTACACTCGTTACAAACAGAGCGGATACAAACGGTATCAATTTATCAAACTTATTGCCTCCAGTATTGTTACGGACAAAATTATTGCCCATCTCCACAAGCATCTCTGCGAATGCCTGTCTCTTGGAAATATTCTCCAGTCTAAGATCTCTTGTGAGGAAGATACACAATCCAGTGATAATAATCATTACGATCCAGCTCACAACGAGGGTCTCTGTAATGTTAAAATCGCCCAAAATCGGGATACCAGTGTGGATCGTGTAATATATCTTCGGCCCAACGACTGAAAAATCACTACTCATATCTTCGCCTTCAACCTCCTTTCCCCGCAGACAAGATCCCGCGTAGTTTGATTATCAAGCTTGGAATGAAAAGAGGAACAATTCCTGTCACCACATTGAATATGGGAGCTACTATCGCAATAATAACCCACAAGAATTGAAGCAGGGTTCTGTACCTGTAGCTTACGCTCATGGTCTTTCTTGCTCTCTCTTCATCCGTAATACCTGCAACTTTTTGCACAGATATGGCCATCCAAAAGAAGTTACCGACAGCCACTATAAAGCCGCCTATTCCTCCCAAGATAACCTGTATATCAAATGGTGCCCAACTTGGAAGCACCATGTGCAAAACAAAAAAAACAACATACATAACGAGAATACCTATGGCTGTCCCCACAGCAATTATCCCCGTCTCTTTTTTTACAGCATCCTGTAATTTCATACGTCTCTCCTAAATTTAAGTAATCAAAAATGCCTGTTAAAAGAAACTTCACTGCTATTTTTAGCTTTTTTCTTTTTTTCTTCTTTGTGGATCACTGACAGATAAACTTTATAAGCTGTCGTCATAGAACCTCCGAGCCCTAAGATAAACCCTGGTATGTAAACCCATGTGCCAACAGATAACTTGGCACACAAAAGATAACATGCTAAAAGACACATAAGAAGTGGCATAAGGAGTGATAGTCCAAGCTGGCCTACCATAGCGAACTGTCCTAATATTTCTGACATGCGCTTAACCTGCATTTAGTTCAACTCTCCTTTCACTTTTATCGGTATACCGTCTATTGTGCATAAAATAAACAGTATAACAAGATAATAATACACTTTTTGCGCCATTTTCTCAACTGATGTTAGACGATTAATGCTTTTGTGTGTATTGTATTAAAAAAGGCTAAAAGTCCCTTCCTTTCTAGGAAAATGAAACCCTTAGCCTTTTGATTTAGAAATATTTTATCAAAATTTCGCTTATTGTTCTGAAACTCTATTTATAGCTATATTGTAATTAAAGCTTGAACTGACTAATGAGATCCTCGATTCTATCTGAGGATTCTGATACTGCAGCCGCACTTCCATCAACACCTTTGGAGTTAACTGCAACCTGCTCTGCACTAGATGCAAGAGTTGTAGCTGTTGCGCTAACTTCCTGTGTACTTGCTGACTGCTCTTCTGAAATAGCAGCCATAGAAGTTGCGATCTCATCAACATTGCCTACCTTAGAGATCATCTCACCGACAATATCGCTAGTCTCATCGAGACTCTTAAAGATCTCTTCAAAGGTCTCTCCTGCAGTATTGACTGCATCCATGTTAGCACTGATCTCTTCCATGTTAGCCTGTGACTTATCTGAAAGGTCTTTTATCTGTGCTGTGATATCCTTGATGATCTCAGCAATCTGAGTTGTTGACTCAGCACTGTTATTAGCAAGCTGACCAATCTCTGTAGCTACAACTGCAAATCCCTTACCAGCCTCACCAGCTCTTGCAGCCTCAATTGAAGCATTGAGTGAAAGGAGGTTTGTCTGTGACGCAATAGAGTTGATAATCTCGATGATGGAATTGATCTTGTTAGCAGATTCTCCAACATCTCCAACTACTCTGTTCATCTCTTCCATTGAAGATGAGATGCTTGTCATACCAGTCTGAACAGCTTCCATGTCTCTCTGGCCTTCTTTTGCCTTTGTTACGAGAGTTTCCATAGTGTCTTTTGTCTGATTACTCTTATCGTTAAGATTACTTACTTCCTGAGCAAGGGTTGTTGCCTGATTTGCAAGTTCTGTAACGGCATGTGCCATATCATCCATAGCACCCTGAATCTGCTGCATTGCTCTGTTCTGCTCATCAGCCTGTTCATTGAGGTCGCTGGATGCTGTCTTACTATTATTCGCTTCTGTAGCAAGCTTACCTGTAACACCCTTAAGTTCTGCGAGAGTATCACGCATCTGATTAACATAATCAAACATGTTATTGTTCATGATACCGATCTCGTTTGCATTTTCGCTGCCCTTCTGAATATCTACGGTGAAGTCACCACTTGCGATCCTTGTAATATTATTAGTCAGATTGCTAACTGGCTTAGTGATCATTCTTGTAATTACTCTGAACATTATGATCGCCATAATGAGCACGATTATAGCAGCTATGATCACACTGATTATGATGAAGCTTCTAAGTGAAGCAAGCACTTCTGAAACCTTTACAAACGAAACAAGATACCACTCTGTTCCTGCAACATTATTAAATGCTACATAGTAATCATGTCCATCAGTTCCATGGATAGTGATGATATCATTTGTTCCGCCACTCTTAACGATAGACGCAACCTGCTGGATGAATCCATCGTCAGGATAGTCAGATACATCTTTTCCTATCTGATCCTCTGAAGGAGATGCAACCATTGTTGAACCTGAGAACATCATTGTGGATCCTGTTCCAAGAGGCTTAAATGCGCTAGTTGTCTTGGAAATGTCATTAAGAAAAATGTCCGCAGACATTACACCGCTTCTGCCATCCTTTAGTGTAATCTTTCTTGAAATAGCTGCTACAATCTCTCCGGTACTAAGATCCACTGAAGGTGGATTAAGAGTCATCGTGCTATAGTTTATGCCGTAAGTATACCAAGGTCTTGCCGTAGGATCGTATCCAGCATCAGGAACCCATCCCGATATATCGATATAATCCTTGTTAGAAAGACCAATATAGAAGCCTGTACTGGTTTCAGTAAACTGGTTCATACTGAACTGGTAATCATTTATTATTTCCTGATCACTGTTATAAGAGTTCTGCTCTATAGTTTGGGCTAGCCCCTCAAAATATGTTGTGATCATCTGAACTTTACTGCCTGTTTCAGCAGCATTAGCTCTTGCCTCCTGATACAGAGCATTTCTAGCCAGTTCTTCAATTACTGCCCTAGCGCTAAGCGCTATGAATGTTGTAACTATCGCTATTGCCAGTGCTGTAATAGGTACTATCAGTACAAGTAACTGCGCACTTATCCTTTTTCCTTTTTTTGAAGCGACCTCTTTCTTCTCAGTCATGATTCCCTCCTTAAGTATGTGACTTTATGTAAATCATATAATCATTATACGGCCAATAAATTAACGTATTATAAATTAAATCTGTTTTTAATATTAATTGTTTTTTCATGAAAAAGGCATAAAAATGCGCAAATTAAAGCCCTATTTCTTCTTACCCAGATGATCAATAATTCATCTAGGTTTGTAAAATAGGGCTTTGATTCATGTAATCAAATTGTATATTTATTCTATAAAATTATTCTGCAGACTCTTCTACATCTACAGTTCTGATGTGAAGTTCTTCAAGCTGCTTGTCTGTTACGAATCCAGGAGCACCCATCATGATATCCTGAGCGTTCTTGTTCATAGGGAAAGGAATAATCTCACGGATTGAATCCTCACCTGCAAGAAGCATTACCATACGGTCAACACCAGGAGCAATACCAGCGTGTGGTGGTGCACCATAGCAGAATGCGTTGTACATAGCAGGGAACTTAGCCTTAACGTCATCCTCACCAAGTCTGACCATCTCAAATGCCTTGATCATGATCTCTGGATCATGATTACGAACAGCACCTGATGAAAGCTCTACGCCGTTAACAACAAGGTCATACTGATCTGCTGTGATAGAAAGTGGATCGATCTCACCTCTCTCAGCCTTAAGAAGTGTCTCAAGACCGCCTGATGGCATTGAGAATGGGTTATGACAGAACTCAAGCTCACCTGACTCCTCACCGATCTCGTACATAGGGAAGTCAACGATCCAGCAGAATGCATACTGCTCTTTGTCCATATGTCCAGGAACAGCAGCACCAAATGTCTTAACAATAACACCTGCAGTCTTCTGTGCAGCAGAAAGCTTGCCGCTTGAAAGAACTACGAGGTCACCAGCCTTAAGTGAAAGAGCTGATACAACCTGATCCTTGATAGGAGCAACGAACTTAGAGATACCTCCAACAAGCTCGCCATTCTCATCAATTCTGAACCAATATGCTTTATTACCTGACTGAACCTCAACGTCTGAGATAGTCTTGTCGATGAACTTTCTGCTCTCTTTGAAATCTGAAACAACAACTGCCTTGATTCTGACATTTGTCTCTGTTCCATCTTCTGCCTTTGTAGCAAATGGTCCAAAGCCACAATCAGCAAGAGTCTCTGTAACATCATTAACTGTAAGATCTATTCTGAGATCTGGCTTATCTGAGCCATACTTCTCCATAGCCTCAAGATAAGGGATTCTCTTAAATGGAGCGCCTGATGCGCGGTTATATGTACCATACTTAGCAAAGATTGGAGGAAGAACATCCTCACAAACTGCAAATACGTCTTCCTGAGAAGCGAAAGCCATTTCCATATCGAGCTGATAGAACTCTCCTGGGCTTCTGTCTCCTCTTGCGTCCTCATCACGGAAGCATGGTGCAATCTGGAAATAACGGTCAAATCCAGCTGTCATAAGAAGCTGTTTGAACTGCTGTGGAGCCTGTGGAAGTGCATAGAACTTACCAGGATGCTTTCTAGCAGGAACAAGGTAGTCTCTTGCGCCTTCTGGAGATGAAGCTGTAAGAATAGGAGTTGTGATCTCCATAAATCCGTGTTCCATCATAGCCTGACGAAGTGCAGCTACTACGTTACATCTAAGAATGATGTTCTTCTTAACTTCTGGATTTCTAAGATCAAGATAACGATACTTGAGACGAGCTGTCTCATCAGCCTCTCTTGAATGATTGATCTCAAAAGGAAGTTCGTTGTAACGGCAACGTCCCAGGACTGTAATAGACTCAGGAACAACCTCTATATCACCTGTTTCCTGCTTAGGGTTCTTGGAAGATCTCTCTCTTACTACACCCTTTACAGAAATAGTTGATTCTTTATTGATAGCCTTGGCTGTCTTAACCATTTCCTCTGTTTCAAGGACGATCTGGGTTGTGCCATAGAAGTCTCTAAGAACTACGAAACCAAGTCCGCTTCCGACTTCACGCATGTTCTCAAGCCAGCCAACAAGTGTAACGCTCTCGCCAACATTTTCCATGCGCAGCTCACCACAGTTATGTGTACGTGATTGCATCATAAAAACTACTCCATTTCTAATTGTTCGTGATAAAAAATAAGTGCGTGATTCCGGAAATTAATCCGATACCACGCACAACATTTTAGACCAACATTGTAATAGTTTCAAGCCTATTATTTTACTTTATTGCCACCCCATTCAACAACGGTAAAACCATCTCTTGAAGGAGTCTCGATATACTGAGGATTGATCTTGATATATCTTTCTGTTGGATACCAAGCCATGAACACTCTGATAATGTTATCTGGCTGAGGGTTGATGGTAAGCTTGGCATTCTTGTCATAGTTGTTACCCTGGAAGCTGATCATATTGAATTCATTGCCTTCCATCATAGGAACCCAGAACTCGATGAACTCTTCTGTCTCTGACTCGTTAAGTCCTAAAAGAGGAAGCTTCTCTCTAAGGAACATCTCTGTGTCAGCGCCTCTGATACAGAAGCCCGAGAAGAAATCATAAGAATATGCAGGATCTCCTTCCCAGAACAAGTAATCATAGGTCTGACCCTCAAAGGTAATCTGTCCATCTCTATTGGCTGTTACATTCCAAGTATCTTCTGCATTGAACTCAGGAATAAGCTCTACAAGATTTCCATTGTAATTAAGACTTACAGCGATCTCTGTATCGTCCTCTGTAGGATAAAGATATATGACCGGCTTAAGATCTGCGCCTTCAGACTCTATCTGTGCGCTCTTGCCACATCCTAGAACCAGCGCCATCATTGATATTAAAAGCATTCCCGCAATATACTCTTTCCTCATAGACGTTACCTCCAAAAAAGGACTCGTTCCTAAACTAATTATATAGCAATAATCGGCATATTTAAACGAATTTTTGAGTATTTTTGCAGTTTTTATAATACTTTTATTATTTAAAATCCGTTGAATAATAAGGTATCACGAGATTGTCACCTGCAAAGATTTCCTCTTCTTCTACATGATTGATGCTACATATCTCTGAAATGTAGTCCTCTACTGTATCGTAGTGTGTCCAGGAAATGTTATCAGAAGCGATATCCCACAAAGTATCACCAACACCTACAGTTATTGATCCATAGTATTTGTATTCTGGAGTATAGTCATCTGATGCAGCGTCAGATACAAGTGTTGATACTACAAAGATCATTGCAAAAAGAATCATTGCAATAACAAGCGCTAATGTAACGCGCTGTCTTCTGACAATTCTCTGACGTCTGATCTTATTTCTATATATCCTCAATTCACTTTTTGATAAAAATCTCTGATCATTATATAAACTAGCTGCTGCCATCAACGCTTTACTCATAATCCACCTCACATTTAAACATAAAAAATAGGATTGCATGTTTCTCACAATACAATCCTATAATTTATAGTGGGTTATAAAACGGACAGTTGATTTCGCCATCAGCCCTCAACCAATCCTAAGCTGGTCGCAGGTGTCAGTAGGAAGAAGACCAATGTAAGTCTTTCCTCTATTGATCATGACCTCAACGCCCTCTGCGTAGTAATAATGAGTAAATCCTGTTGCGCTATCTTTTACCCATGTTATTGGAAGCGCCTTACCATTAGTGATGTAATAACCGGTACCTGATCCGACAACATCGTAGGTAAGGTAACCATTCTTATCAAGCTTCTTAAATGGAACATTCTGTAGAATGACATTCTTGAAGGTCAGAACCTGTCCATCCTCCGCATCTGCATGAACAGCTCCGTACTCGTAGTAATCGTATGTTCTTGTTTCTGCATTGAAAAGAAGCTGACTCTTGTTGTGGACAAAGATGCTTGAAAGATCAACTGTATTAGCTACAAGTTCACTTGGAAGCTCCACATCATTATCGTTAAAAAGGAAATGCGTTGGTCTCTCAAGAGCTGCGCTATAGGTATTAGGAATACCAGCCTTGGCAAATCTGTTTACCAGCTCTTCGCCAAAGACATACTCTGTATATTCTGTTGGCTTGCCATTCTTGACCCTTGTGAATCCGCCACTTATATGTGTAGCATAAGGCTGTTTCAGATAGCTCTTGATATAAACCGGGCCTCCATCATGGATAAGTACCGCATTGTACTCACCAGTCAGGATAATGTTGGTAGTTCTGGTACTACGGATACTTCCTGTCTGTCCCAGATTTGCCCAGTCCTTGTAAAGGCACATAAGTCTTGTGATTCGGCCATTAGCTGTGCTGTTCATCATCTCATAAACAATATCAGCCTCTGCTACGCCGTAATGAGCAAGAGCTTTCTTTTCATTATCCACCATGATAGCTACAGGTCTCTGACCTGCAATGCTGTCATCGATTGGAAGTCCCGTCAGCTCTGAATTACCAGCATAGGCAGTGACAGAAAGCATAAAAGCGCTAAATACACTAGTTGCAACTGCAAGAACATTTTTTAAACGCATATAACACCCCTTAATATTTTTTCACTCTTTCTCTCCTCTTTTATAAGCGTCTATTATATCTTAAAGCAAAAGAGGCTCAGCCACAAGGCTGAACCTCTTCAAAATCAAATTAATCAAAGCATTTTCTTTATCTCGTCGTGTACAAACTGTACCTTTGGTCCTACAACAACCTGAACTGTTGTCTTGGATGGACGGATAACACCGGCAATGCCTGCCTGTTTGATAACCTTTTCATTGACCTGAGTGTAGTCATTTACTTCTGCACGGATACGTGTTGCACAGTAGTCGAACTCTTTGATGTTCTCTTTACCGCCAAGGCCTTCAAGGATGAGCTTACCCATTGCTGTGAAATCATTATTTGCAAGATCGATCTTTTTCTCTTCCTCTTCTGTGTCATCTTCACGACCAGGAGTCTTGAGATCGAACTTTATAATTACAAATCTAAATACTACATAGTAGATAACTGCAAATACAAGACCTATTGGAAGAATAAGCCAAGGATTAACTGCCATTGGAGCCTTAAAGCTAAGGAACCAATCTACAAAACCAGCTGAGAAGTTGAATCCAACCCTAAATGGAAGTGCTGCACAAACTGCTGCTGAAATACCAGAAAGAACTGCATGAACAAGATATAATCCAGGAGCAAGGAACATGAATGCAAATTCCAAAGGCTCAGTGATTCCTGTAAAGAATGAAGCAAGCGCGCCCGCCCAAAGAAGGGAAGCTGCAACTTTCTTCTTTGTATCTTTTGCTGTGTGATACATTGCAAGTGCACCAGCAGGAAGACCAAACATCATGATTGGGAAGAATCCTGTCATGTACTGTCCTGTAACGCCCTTAACTGCTCCGTCAGCGCCTGACCAGAAGAGGTTAAGATCATTGATACCTGCAGTATCAAACCAGAATACAGCATTGAGAGCGTGGTGAAGTCCCAATGGAAGGAGTGCACGGTTAAGCATTACATAAATACCTGCGCCTATAGGACCAAGTCCAATGATAGCTTTACCAAATGCTACAAGGATACCGAAGATAATAGGCCATACGAAATACAAAATAACTGAAGCCAAGCATGAAGCTGCTGCTGTTACAATAGCAACGCATCTCTTTCCACTAAAGAATGCAAGCCAGTCTGGAAGCTTGGTATCTTTGAATCTGTTATAACAACTGGAGCCAATAATACCTGAGAGGATACCAATAAATGCATTACTGATCTTGCCAAATGCTGCAGGAACTTCGGATACATCAACACCTCTGTACATTGCTACAGCACCGCTACTAAGAAGTGTTGTGATCATAAGAAAAGAGACAAGACCTGCCAGAGCACTGGTTCCATCATGGTCTTTTGCCATACCAACTGATACGCCGATGGCGAAAAGAATTGGAATCTGATCGATGATGGCCGACGCTGCCTTGATCAAGAAAGCAGCTATGATATTGTTAGCCCCCCAACCTGTTGGATCGATCCAATATCCGATACCATACATGATACCCGCTGCTGGAAGAACAGCAACTGGAAGCATCAGAGACTTACCGATCCTTTGTAAATACTTCATCATACTACTTTTCCTCCTTTGTCCTTTATATCTAACTGCAGCCCCTCGCTGCAATTATTTACTGACAACTATTGCTGTATCCCCCGCACTTACAGCACCTGTCTTTTTTTCGATCTTGGAAAACTTACTATGATTAGAGATAACCATAGGCGTTATGATGTCATACCCAGCTGCCTTTACGCCCTCAAGATCCACTTCAACTATTGGATCTCCTTTTTTGACTTCTATCCCCTGCTTTGCAATGAGCTTATAGTGCTCGCCCTTTAGTTTAACTGTATCAATTCCGATATGGATCAGAAGCTCAGCTCCATCAGTAGTATTAATGCAGTACGCATGACCTGTTGGGAAAAGAGCTATGAGAGTACCGTCACATGGGGCACAGAATTTACCATCCGAAGGTTGTATAGCTACACCTTTACCAACCATTTCTTCACCAAATGTAGGATCACTAACGTCTGATATAGGCACGATAGTGCCGTTAACTGGTGAACCAATCTCAAATTTACCGCTCTGGAAAAGTTTATCGAATAATCCCATAGAATCCCCCTCCAACACAAACCGGTCAACTGGCTTAGAAAGAAAAAACTAGGCCTTACAGCGATTAGTAAAACCTAGTTTTGTTATAAATATAATAACTCTATATAGGATATTATTCAACGAATTTTTGTTTTAAGCTACCTCTTCGGCCTTATCATTTTTCTTGTCTTGATACTGCTTGATAAGTGTCTTTGCTGCGATGAAGGCAAGTACAAGTGAAAGCACAACAAGAAGCACTGCAATTGCAGACTGGATAAGTGCCCAAAAATCTGCTGCTCCGCTAGCATAAGCTTTCATCTTGGCTGTGATCGTCTGAACTAGTGAGCAAACTGTTACTGCAAGCATAAATACCATAGGAATATAGAACATCTTGTTATTCTTGCCTACAGAACCAAGCCATGTGCAAACTGCAAGAAGTCCGATAGCTGCAAGAAGCTGGTTGGCAGCGCCAAACAAAGGCCAGATCTTAGTATAGCCTGTCATACCAAGGCTTACGCCCAATACTACCGTGATAGCTGTAGCAACATAAGGATTAGCAAATACTTTTTTGTATCCTGTTGCATCCTTGGCTGTCTGTCCCTGCTCAAGGAAGAATTCCTGGAACATGTATCTTGCAAGTCTTGTTGCTGTATCAAGTGATGTGAGACAGAATACAGAAACTGCAAGGATCAGCATCTGATACATAATGTTCTGTGCTCCCGGAGCAAATGTAGCGATCATAGATGAAAGTCCGCCAGCAAATACCTGAGTTGGGCTTGCATATGTACCGTCAGCAGCTGCTGCCCATACAAATCCAATAGCACAAAGTGAGATAACTGCTACAAGACACTCAATGAGCATTGAACCATATGCTACAGGTCTAGCATTCTTTTCGTTATCAAGCTGCTTGGCAGATGTTCCTGATGAAACCAATGAGTGGAATCCAGAAATAGCTCCGCAGGCAATGGTTACAAAAAGAGCTGGGAATGCAGTTCCTGTTGTAAATACGCCAGTTCCCTTAAGTGCTGCATCTCCAAATGCTGGAACTGAGAAGCTTCCCTGACCAGCCATAACTGCTCCGATAACTGCGATAAGTCCTGCTCCGATCATGAAATAGAGAAGGAATGAACTAAGGTAATCTCTTGGCTGTAACAAGATCCAAACTGGAGTTACAGAAGCTACAAGAATATATGCTCCAACCACCCACATCCATGTGTTATATGTGAGAGAGATTGGATGGAAATTAAGTCCAATTGCTACGATTGCAATGATTCCAAGGCAACCAACTACTGATGCAACCGCGATTGGTGCATTCTTACGATATACAAAGAATCCAAAAGCTATAGCAAGAACGATGAACAAGAATGAGATCATGGCTGTTGACTCATTAGCTGCAAGTGTTGCGCCCTCAACAGGAGTTCCTGCTGCAGTTGTTGTACCAAAGGTACTAGCTACGATAGAGCTAAAAGCTGCAACTACAAGAAGAAGTGTCAGATAGCCAAATGTAAGGAATAATCTCTTGGCTGTCTTGCCCATAGTGTCATCGATGATCTCACCGATAGACTGTCCCTTGTGACGAAGTGATGCAAAAAGAGCTCCGAAATCATGGACGCCACCAAAGAAAATACCACCGATAAGCACCCATAAAAGAACTGGAACCCAACCAAAAACTGCTGCCTGAATAGGTCCGTTAATTGGGCCTGCTCCCGCAATTGATGAAAAATGATGTCCCATAACTACTGGTGTCTTAGCTGGAACATAGTCCATACCATCCTTTAATTCGTGTGCTGGTGTCTTCCTCTTTGGATCGATACCCCACTGCTTGGCAAGCCATCCGCCGTAGAGTACATAACCTGCTACGAGAATTGCCGCACTAACGATCAACAATAATGCTGCATTCATGAAACTTTCTCCTCCTTAGTACCCCTCTGGGTCTTGAATATATCGGTTAAGAGTTCTTTCAACTCTTTTCCACTGTAGTTAGTAAAGACTTCCTTACTGTCAAGGCATGCACAGGCCAGCTTTCCTTCGCTATGTCCCCTGAAATTAAAGAGATATCCTTTGTCGTACTTAAATCTCTTTATTTCTTTTTGCAACTCCTTGTCAGGGGTCCTATCAGAAATGATGACGAATGTCATGTAGGTACACATGTGGTCCTTTTCCGGATACTTTTCTCCGCGTCTTACAAGCTCTGGTTCCACATGATCTTCTATTGTCTGTCTTATTTCCTGCAAAAGATCTTTTGACACCATATCCGTCTTGATAAACAGCACATGCTCATAGGCTCTTATTGCCCATAGCTGAGCTTCCTTCTTTAGAACGTACTTCTCTCCAAATGAAAAGAACCATGCATAGGCGGGATATGTCTTATCTCCCAGGGTAAAGTCTTTGGTTATGTCGAAATTGGCCTGATAGCGGCCTAAGAGTTCACTTAAATATTCATCAGATGATATTGCCATCTGCCCCCTCCACGTTCACGACCTTAAGAAATTAATATCAGAAAGGTTACATAAAAAATAATTAAGGAATACTTTATCACGTTGGCGCGTTATTGCAAGATGACAAAATTAATGTATTTTTTAGAAATAGATTAATTTTGTAATGTATTCGTTGTTTTTTTATCCTGATCTCTATGCAAATTAATCAATCTTCAAGGTTTATTTTTGTGAAAAATTGTGTTACAGTTAACTCACAAAATCTCGTATGAAAGGTGGTGGTTTTTATGAAGTCAGATTCACATAATTGCAGTAGCGATTCTGCTCCTGGTCGAAGTACCATATTAACCGCCAACCAAATTCATAGGAGATTACCATGGAATTACAAGAAGAGAAGACAATCGTAGAAATCTTACAGGAACTTCTTGAATCTAGGCAATATACCAAGCTTCGTCAGACCATCTCCGAGATGAACACAGTAGATATCGCTGCTGCTATGGGAGAGATGGAGGATGAGGATTCTCTTAAGATGTTCAGAATCCTCCCAAAAGACATGGCTGCTGACGTATTTGCCGATCTGGAACTGGATGACCAGCAGTATATCATCCGTTCACTGTCCGATCGAGAAGCATCCAACATTATTGACAATCTGATGGCCGATGATGCTACTGACCTCTTGGAAGAGATGCCAGCAAACGTAGTTAAGCGCATTTTGGCCAACGCAAGCCCTGAAACCAGAGCTGATATCAATCATCTGCTACAGTATCCTGAGGACTCTGCCGGATCTATCATGACTGTGGAGTATGTAGACCTCAGAGAAGATATGACTGTTACTGATGCCATAGAGAGAATCAGACAAAAGGGCGTAGATTCTGAGACTATCAACATTTGTTATGTTGTTACCAAGCAAAAAGTTCTGGTTGGTACTGTTGCTCTTAGATATTTGCTCATTATGAAGCCTGATGAAGTCATCGGCGACATCATGAACACCAATGTCATCAGCATCAATACCATGACTGACCAGGAAGAAGCTGCCCGTATGTTCCAGAAATACGGATTCACAGCAATGCCTGTTGTAGACAATGAGAGTCGTATGGTTGGTATCATCACCATCGATGACGTTGTGGACATTCTTGAAGAAGAGGCTACAGAGGATATCGAGAAGATGGCTGCTATTGTGCCATCAGACAAGCCTTATCCAAAGGTTGGCATCTTTGAGACCTACAAGAATCGTATCCCTTGGCTATTATTCCTGATGATAAGTGCCACCTTTACAGGCGCTATCATTACAGGCTTTGAAGACGCCCTTTCAGCATATGTAGTACTTACAGCATACATCCCAATGCTGATGGACACAGGCGGAAACGCCGGTTCACAGGCAAGTGTTTCAATTATTCGTGGACTTTCACTTAAAGAGATTGAGTTTGAAGATATTTTCAAGATCATCTGGAAAGAGATCAGAGTTGCTGTTCTCTGCGGACTTACCCTTGCATGTGCAAACTTTTTGAAGCTGATACTACTAGACAGAGTTACTATTACAGTTGCAGCAGTTATCTGCCTTACTCTCTTGTTCGTAGTGCTTATTGCCAAGTTGGTGGGCTGCTGCCTTCCTATGCTGGCTTCCAAGGTGGGATTTGACCCTGCGGTAATGGCAAGTCCATTTATCACAACAATCGTAGATGCACTGTCACTCCTTGTTTACTTCAACATTGCAACAAGGATGCTGCATTTGGTGGCATAACATACCAAGTATAAAAGCTGGTCTCCTATATAAGAGACCAGCCTTTTTTATTCTTCTTCATCTTCTATATGCGCCCATTCTTTATAGGCTTTTTGATATTCCTCCATATCCATGGAGTCCTCATATAAATGACATCCCTTATACCTTTGCTTGGCCATTCCATAAGAGGAATACTCTCTCTCAAATTCATTTATCTTGTCCATAACATAACCATCACCAATCATTATTGAGAATGGAACAACTATTGCATGGTCAAGGATAAGACGTTCTGCCTCTGCAAAGGCTTCAAATCTCAGATTTTCATTGTCTGTTATCTCCGATGCGTTGTCCTTTTGTTTTTCCCATATCTCACAGACTTCCTTTACCTTTTCATCCTCGCACTGATGCCAGAAAGAATAATCATCCTCTTCCTCAAAAGGCTCTGTCCAGGTCTGTGGATCCTCGTAGTCAGCTCCCCACCTGCACTTCATAAATGAAAACTTTCCACTTCTTTGAACTGCATTCAAAAATCCCGTATCACTTCCAGCTTCTACCACAACTTCTATAAAGTCTGAACCAAGTGAGTGTTCAAGCTGTTTTTTTATCGTAAATACTTCCTGTTTCCAGCCCACAACAGACGGATTATAAGGCATTAGGATCTTAATAGGGAATGTAACTCCTGCTTCCTTTAGCTGCCTCTTAGCAAGATCTCTATAGATCCTGGCATCATTTTTGTTGTAACTATCTCTTCCGGAATAATAGCTTAACTTACCGAACTTAGTATAATCTTTTCCATCTATGCTGATAGCTCCTGGCGGAGTGACCGTATTATTTATCAGCTTCCCTGGATCATATGGCTCATAGACAGATAAAACCTCCTCTCTATCTATAGAGCTCATGATGGCTTTTCTAAAATTCTCATTTACTACAGCCTTGCGCCAATTATCAGGTTCATTTTCCTCGTCATAATTAGGATCAAAATTAAATACATAAAAATATGAGTATGAACAATCCGGAATCGTGCCATGTATCTCATCTGCATGGAACCTAAGCGTTAAATAATGTTCCAATTTATCCGCACTAACTACAGCCTTATCTATAAGCCCTGCCTCATATCTCTCAACACCAATAGTAGCTGCCTCTGAGTCATAGGCATTTTCTACCCTGTCGATATAAACCTTATCTTTATCCCAATAATGAGGGTTCTTTACAAGTATCTGCTTTTCCAAAGGCTGGAAATAATGAAGAATATACGCTCCGTTATACAGAACATTCTTATAATCTTTTCCAAACATTGTTCCTGCAGCCTTTAGATACTTTCTGTTAACAGGAAGATATGATGTATAAGATAGAACACTAAGGAAAAATGGACATGGTTTATCAAGCTTATAAATGAGTGTCTTATCATCATGAGCCTCCACGCCTATTTCTGAAGCCTCTACCTTCTTTGGCATCACATCATATTCCTCAGGATGCAAAAGAGATCTGGTATAGTCGTAGTACTCCTGAGCCCCGGTCACAACGGAGCCCGTGCAATACATATACTGACAATCCGTTTCATTGGCGGCATTATTTACATATTCTGCTGCCGCTACCCAGTCATCTGCCACAACTTCACCGTAAACTTTTCCTTCGTAATCTACCCACTTTATGCCATCTCGCAAATGAAATATCCATGTAGTCATATCCTCTGTGCATTCCCAGCTCTCAGCTAGTCCAGGAATGATATTTCCTTCATTGTCATAGTCCACAAGGGCATCGATCACATTGGCAGTAATGACAGTATCCACCGGTGAACTAGTAACCAGATAGTTTAGGTTCGTAACTTCTGACGAATACAGTGTGTTATAAACTGTTGCATCACTTCTGTAGGCATCATCGAGCTCGTGATTTTCTATATCAGGAAGCTTTGCATAGCATCCTGTCAAAAGAAGCACCATTACCATAAAGAGAGCGGATGCTTTTAATTTTCTTTTCATCATCCTCGCATCTCCTTTCCTATGGATTCATAGTACTTGGCCTTATTTTCATACATTTCTTCTTCGGCCTTCTTGATAACCGTCAAAAGCTTCTTGTCAGGGGTAGCCATTGCTAGACCACTTGCCACATGATATCCGTTTGATTCAACTTCTTTTAACACCCTGTCAAGATCCTTCCTGACAGCCTGTTCATCTCGTTCATATCTAAAGGCAACAAATTCGTCGCCACCTATCCTATAGGTGTTGGAATCGCCAAACTCATTACAGATGATGGACGCAATGGTCTTGAGCATATTATCTCCTGCTAGATGACCCTGAGTATTATTGACTTCATGAAGACCATTTACATCAAAATAGATACAGGCAATTCCCTCAGTTCCCTGCTGAAGATGCTGACAAAAATACTCATATCGGTTACGATTTTGAAGACCAGTAAGTGCATCCATATTGGCTCTTCTCTCAATACCAATAAGAGAACCTGTCGTAATGTGAATGACATATAGGAAATAACCGACAAGAGCCAGCGTCATTGCAACTAGGAATATATAAAGCGATCTGTACATAGGTCTTACTGTTGCATAGAGATCATCTTCAGGAATGCTCACAGTAAGCTCCCAATTTGCAATATTCATAGGAAGGAAGCATACGTAATATGCCTGTCCATCAGCCATTTCAAGAATGGCAAAGCCTTTTCTTCCATTTTTAACGGAATCAACAATACTCTCATTTGTAGTGATCTGAGCAAGTTTGAAATCAGTATCCTTTAAGATCTCGTTGGTCCTGCCAAGTCCATCAGCCAGAAAAAGACCTGTGTCTCTTTCTATTATTGATACTATAGCGTGACCATCATATATATCTGGCGTCCATGCGCTAAGAATGGATTCAGGCGTAGTTGTGCCATAGATAAAGGCTATTGTCTTTCCTTCTTTTCTGATTGGAACAAAGTTTCTGATATCAAGCTCTTCATCGGTATCAAGATCCTTTTGAAGAGTTGACAGATGCTCGCCTTTTTCTTTTACTTTATTAAAATCTAAAATGCCTGTAGCATCCGTATCTGCGCCGTCTATTCTTACGACCATATTGTCCCGCATAAGAATACCTACATCAGATACACCAGCATTTACATCATATAAGTTCATATACTTGGAAATACTAAGAGAACGGAGAGATACATCTGTTTCTGAGATGATCCTAGAGATAAGACGCAACATATTTCGGTCCGCACGAAACTGACCCTCGATGGATTCAACTGTTTCCTCGGTGGCTTGCTGAAGCTTTATGTAGCTCTGCTGCCTGGTGTAATCCCGCACATAAAAAACATAAATTATGGAAGCAATGAATATCGCAGCCATAAGTACAATGGTTGCCACAAGGCTTCGTGTACGGAATCGCTCCTGTGCACGTTTCCACATATATGTGCTCTCCGGATATGAAAAAAACAACTGTTACTTATATTAATATACCATATTACGTTAATTCACTTTATTAAATTATAGTAAACAGTTCATTAAACTAAAGAGTGCTCCTCTTTCCGAGAAGCACTCTTTTTCACGTTTTTATAGATTTGTATAACCCATAAGGTACTCATCAACCTCTTTTGCACAGGCTTTACCCTCTGCAATTGCCCATACAACAAGGGACTGACCTCTGTGCATGTCTCCTGCACTAAAGACTTTAGTGTTAGGAATGTGGTAGCTATCAATATCAGTTACGATAGTTCCTCTCTGGCTGGTCTTAAGAGAAAAAGCTTCTGCTGAATAATCTTCACAGCCAATAAATCCAGCTGCGATCAAAAGAATATCGCATTTAAGAGTCTTTTCTGTTCCTGCTATCTGAACAAGTTTTCCACCCTTAAATCCTACTTTCACTGTCTCGATCTGCTTGATATTACCCTTCTTGTCAGTAGTTACGCTCTTTACAGTGGTCTCATAAACTCTTGGGTCAGATCCAAATACGTGGATAGCCTCTTCATGGCCATAATCTGTCTTTAAGACCTTTGGCCACTCTGGCCATGGATTATTTGCTGCTCTTGTGACAGGTGGCTTTGGCATCATCTCAAGGGCTGTAACTGACTTTGCACCCATTCTGATGACAGTTCCGATACAGTCGTTACCAGTATCACCACCACCGACGATGACGACATTTTTGCCTGCTGCGTCTATATATCCACCTTCTTCCTTAAGAGCTTCTACTGTTCTATTCTCTGCCTTCATAAGGGCTTTTGTGGTCTTTGTAAGGAAATCTACTGCGTAGTAAACGCCCTTTACCTTCTCTGGATCTGCTACAGGAAGTGGTCTTGCCTTCTTGGCGCCGCAGCATAGAACTACTGCATCGAATTTGCTCAAAAGAGCTGTGCTCTCTTCCTTGGTTACGTTTACGCGTGTATGGAATACAACTCCTTCAGCTTCCATAAGCTTTCTTCTGCGCTTTATAACGCTCTTATCAAGCTTCATATTTGGAATTCCATACATGAGAAGACCGCCGACTTCATCTTCTCTTTCAAAGACCTCTACGTGATGTCCTCTGTGATTTAAGTCATCTGCGACAGCAAGTCCTGAAGGACCTGCTCCTATGACAGCAACTTTTTTGCCGCTTCTGATAGTTGGTATCAAAGGTTTGATATAACCCTTTGCAAAGGCTGTCTCTACCAGATACAGCTCGTTGTCATGAACCGTTACTGCATCGCCATTTTGTCCGCACATGCAGGCTTTTTCACAAAGAGCAGGGCAAACCCTTCCAGTAAACTCAGGAAAGTTACTGGTTTTGTGAAGTCTGTCAAAAGCGTGCTTCTCATGGCCTTTATAGATCTCATCGTTCCACTCAGGAATGAGATTATGAAGAGGGCAGCCTGTTACCATGCCCCCAAGGTTCATAGCTGACTGACAGAATGGAACACCGCAGTTCATACATCTAGCTGCCTGCTTTCTGCGTGATTCTGTATCAAGAGGTGTATGGAATTCTTCAAAGTGTAGAATTCTCTCCTCTGGTGGTACATCTTTATTATTTGTTCTTGTATATTCAAGAAATCCTGTTTCTTTTCCCATTTTCAATCTCCTATCTAATTCTCAGATGAATGTTTACAGTTATCAAGTAAGCTCTTTAAATGCTTCAAGAACAGCGTGTTCGTGGTCAATTCCCTGTTCCTCGTACCTGCCTATAGCTGTAAGCATCTTCTGATAATCATTTGGAACTATCTTCTTGAAGTCAGGAATGAAGCTTTCAAAATTATCTAGGATCTCTTTACCAAACTCTGAATCAGTTTCTTTTACGTAATCTTCGATGATCATACGAAGCTCTGCAATGTCATACTTCTCAGTTACTTCGTAGAGTGAAGCCATATCCTTGTTCATTCTAAGATAAAGAGTGTGCTCTCTATCAAGAACGTAAGCTATACCGCCGCTCATACCAGCAGCAAAGTTCTTGCCTGTCATTCCAAGGATAACTGCTCGTCCACCAGTCATATATTCAAGACCGTGATCACCGCATCCCTCTGCAACTGCCACAGCACCTGAGTTTCTAACGCAGAATCTTTCACCTGCGATACCGCATACATAAGCCTTTCCGGCTGTAGCACCGTAAAGAGCTACGTTACCGATTATGATGTTATCGTGAGCGTTATAAGTTGCCTTATCTGATGGTCTTACGATCACCTTACCGCCAGAAAGTCCCTTTCCAAAGCCATCGTTTGCATCGCCGTAGAGCTTTAATGTGACACCCTTTGGAAGGAATGCGCCAAAGGACTGACCACCGCCGCCGTTGGCCTCCACAAGGATTGAATCATCTGCAAGCTTATTCTCATAATCTGCAGTAACTCTGCTGCCAAGAAGAGTACCAAAGCTTCTGTCAGTACTTGAGATATCTACCTTCATCTTGATCTGCTTGCTTCCAAGATTCTTTTTGCTCTTCTCATACTCTGGGATTAGAACTCTTGAATCAAGGGTCTTCTCAAGTTCAAAGTTATAAACATCCTTTGGATCAAAGTGATTATTCTCAGCGCCTGCATATCTTGAATCAAGGATTCTTCTAAGGTCAGCAGAATTCTTGCGCTGACTTTCGCTTGCAGTAGCTTCGTCATAGCTTCTCATCTGAAGACGATCTGTGTGACCAACCATCTCTTCTACAGTTCTAAATCCGAGCTCACTCATGATCTCACGAAGCTGCCTTGCCACAAAGAGCATGAAATTCATTACATATTCAGGCTTACCTTTAAATCTCTTTCTGAGCTCTTCATTCTGAGTAGCTATACCAAATGGGCATGTATCCTTGGAGCAAACTCTCATCATCATGCAGCCCATAGTTACGAGTGGAGCTGTAGCAAAACCAAATTCCTCTGCACCAAGAAGAGCTGCAATAGCAACGTCTCTACCTGTCATGAGCTTACCGTCTGTTTCGAGAACAACGCGGCTTCTAAGTCCATTATCCAAAAGAGACTGATGAGCTTCGCTTACACCAAGCTCCCATGGAAGTCCTGCGTGATGAACTGATGATGAAGGAGCAGCACCTGTTCCTCCGTCGTAGCCTGACACAAGGATTACCTGGGCTCCTGCCTTGGCAACACCAGAAGCTATAGTTCCTACGCCTGCTTCTGATACCAGCTTAACTGAGATTCTTGCCTTATCATTAGCATTTTTAAGGTCATAGATGAGCTGAGCAAGGTCTTCAATTGAATAGATATCGTGATGTGGTGGTGGTGAAATCAAGGCAACGCCTGGAGTTGAGAATCTTGTTGCTGCAACCCAAGGATATACCTTCTTGCCAGGAAGATGTCCACCTTCACCTGGCTTAGCACCCTGCGCCATCTTGATCTGTATCTCTTTTGCACTTAAGAGGTACTGACTGCTGACGCCAAATCTACCAGATGCAACCTGCTTAACTGCGCTGTTTCTCTCTGTTCCAAATCTAGCCTTGTCCTCGCCGCCTTCACCAGTGTTGGACTTGCCACCAAGTCTGTTCATGGCAATAGCAAGAGTCTCATGGGCCTCCTGGGAAAGAGATCCATAGGACATAGCACCTGTCTGGAAACGCTTAACGATCTCTTCTTCGCTCTCAACTTCCTCAAGTGGTACTGGAGTTTTGGCTGGTACAAAGGATAAAAGAGCTCTAAGTGTGTGTGGTCTATCCTCGTCATCCACCATCTGTGTATATTCCTTGAACCTCTCGTAGTCACCCTCTCTGACTGCTCTCTGGAGAGTTACTATGGTCTTTGGATTATACATATGGTCTTCCTTGTCATCACCACTTCGGAGGTTGTGGAAGCCAAAGGAATCAAGAGTTGAATCAGTTGAAAGACCAAGAGGATCAAAGGCCTGATTGTGTCTAAACTCTACGTCCTCACCGATCTCATTTATTCCGATACCACCAACTCTGCTGGTGGTTCCTGTAAAGTACTTGTCCACAAGCTCTTTTGACAGACCGATTGCCTCAAAGATCCTTGCTGACTGGTAGGACTGAAGGGTTGAAATACCCATCTTGGCTGCGATCTTAACAACGCCTCCAAGAAGAGCTTTATTATAATCTGCAATTGCAGTGTGATAGTCTTTATCAAGTATTCCGATATCGATGAGCTCTGCAATGCACTCCTGTGCAAGATATGGGTGGATAGCACGTGCACCAAAACCAAGAAGTGTGGCGATCTGATGAACGTCTCTTGGCTCACCACTTTCAAGAATAAGTGAAACCGCTGTGCGCTGCTTGGTCCTTACAAGATGCTGCTCAACTGAAGATACAGCAAGGAGTGAAGGAATTGGCATGTGGTTTTCATCTACGCCTCTATCTGAAAGGATGATGATGTTTACGCCATCTGCAACCGCTCTGTCTACTGATACATCCAGCTGCTCTAAGGCTCTTTCTACTGGGGTATTCTTGTAGTACAAAAGAGATATCTTCTGGACCTTGAAGCCTGGCTGATCAAGATTTTCGATCTTCATGAGATCAACGCCGGTAAGGATTGGGCTATTTACTTCCAGAACCTTACAGTTATCGCTCTTTTCTTTTAACAGATTTCCATCAGAACCGATGTAAACAGTTGTATCTGTTACAACCTTCTCTCGAAGTGAATCGATAGGTGGGTTTGTAACCTGGGCAAAGAGCTGCTTGAAGTAGCAGAATAGTGGCTGGTGATGCTTGGAGAGCATAGCCAGTGGCACGTCGGTTCCCATGGATACTGTAGGCTCGATACCAGTTGTAGCCATAGGCATGATCTGAGTCTTCACATCTTCGTAGGAGTAACCAAACACCTTGTAGAGCTTGTCGCGCATCTCCTGGGTGTGAGTTGGAATCTTTTTATTTGGAATACTAAGTTTATGAAGGTGCAAAAGATATCTGTCCAGCCATTCGCCGTAAGGCTTTGACTTAGCATACTTTTCCTTACACTCTTCATCTGAAATGATACGTCCTTCCTTGGTGTTTACAAGGAGCATATGACCTGGTGAAAGACGTGATTTCTTTTCAATGATCTCTTCTGGAATGTCCAGAACGCCAACCTCAGATGACAAAATGAGTCTGCCATCCTTGGTGACATAGTATCTTGATGGACGCAGTCCATTTCTATCAAGGGTAGCACCGAAGAGTTCTCCATCTGTGAAAAGAACTGCCGCAGGGCCGTCCCATGGCTCCATCATTGTTGCGTAGTAATGATAAAAGTCTTTTCTGCTCTGATCCATGAAGTCGTTGTGCTTCCATGGTTCAGGGATCGTGAGCATCATGGCAAGAGGAAGATCCATTCCGTTCATGTACAGGAATTCCAAGGTGTTATCAAGCATTGCTGAGTCAGAACCTGATGAAGCGATTACTGGATATACCTTGCCAAGGTCATCACCCAAAATATCTGATGACATGGTCTCTTCTCTGGCCAGCATTCTGTCGCTGTTACCACGGATAGTATTGATCTCACCGTTGTGGGCGATCATACGATATGGATGAGCACGCTGCCATGAAGGGGTTGTGTTAGTTGAGAAACGGCTATGAACCATAGCAATAGCAGTTACATAATCTGGTGAAAGAAGATCCTCATAGAAATTACGTAACTGTCCTACTAAGAACATGCCCTTGTAAACGATGGTTCTGGATGAAAAAGAGCAAATATATGTATCTTCTGAAGACTTCTCATACTCTCTTCTAAGGCAATAGAGGCGTCTATCAAAGTCGATTCCTTTTTCTACGTCAGCAGGTCTTTCAATGAAGCACTGGCTGATATGTGGCATGCAGTTAACAGCTACTTCACCAAGGATCTCAGGATGTGTCTCAACATCTCTCCATCCCAGTACTTTAAGGCCTTCTTTTTCTGCAATGACTTCAAGCATTCTTTTTGCAAACATGCGCTTCATGTCATCCTGTGGAAAAAAGAACATACCAATGCCGTAATCACCGGCTTTCTTTAATTTGATACCGCTTTTTGCAGCTTCTTTTGAAAAGAACTTGTGAGAAATCTGAACTAAGATTCCTACACCGTCTCCGACTTTACCTGTTGCATCTTTTCCTGCGCGATGCTCCAATTTTTCTACGATGGAAAGTGCATCGTCCAGTACTTTATTATCAGGCTTACCATTTATATTTATGACCGCACCTATACCGCAGGCGTCTTTTTCATTGAACCATGTTTCCATTGTGGGCTTCCTTCCTTTGAATATACTGACGGGGCAAGCCATTAAATGACTTGCCCTGTCTTCTTTTATGCATTATCTTTTTCTTTATCTAAGTGAGAAGAGCATCTGTCCGTATGTTGGGTAGCTGAGATATTTCTCAGGGATAAGAGCTTCTGCCTTGTCTGCGTACTTTCTGAGTTCATCCATGTCTGCAAGGACTGTTCTCTGATAGAACTCTGCTGTGTCGAGAGCTTCAGTCTTACCTTCTGCTGTCTTGGTATCTTCAGCGAGTTTAGCGAGAGCTTTGCCAATCTCTACGCTTGCTTCGTCGAGAGCCTTAAGGATACCGATCTCAAGTGAACCAGCGCCATCGCCAAGAAGTGCTTTCTTCTGTGATGCTTCTTTTACAAGATCCTTCTCATAAGCTACGATGCCTTCTGTAAGGTCTTTGCGAACCATCTCCTGCATTGTGAGAGCTTCGATATGGATTGACTTTGAGTAGTTCTCAAGGAGGATCTCATATCTTGACTGAATCTCTTCCTTTGTGAAGATGCCGTGCTTTGTGAAGAGAGCGATTGACTCGTCTGAGATCCAGAATGGCATTGCATCTGGGAGAGACTTGAGGTTTGGAAGGCCTCTCTTTTCAGCTTCCTCAACCCACTCATCTGTATATCCGTTTCCATTAAAGAGTACTCTCTTGTGCTCAAGGAGTGTTTCCTTAAGAACTTCCATAACCTTCTCTTTGAGCTCTGATCCGCTGTAGCCTTTGAGCTTCTCGTAGAGCTTAGCAACTTCTTCTGCAACTGCTGTGTTGAGAACGATGTTTGCATTTGCTACTGATACTGCTGAACCAGGCATACGGAACTCGAACTTGTTACCTGTGAAGGCAAATGGTGATGTTCTGTTTCTATCTGTGTTGTCCTTGGTGAAGTGTGGAAGTACTGTAGCTCCCATTGTCATCTGAACTTTACCAGTACTCTGATATGCTGAGCCAGCCTCTACACCCTTAAGCACTTCTGCGAGCTCATCACCAACGAAGATTGAGATGATTGCTGGAGGTGCCTCGTTGCCGCCAAGTCTGTGATCGTTACCAGCAGATGCTACTGAGAGTCTGAGGATTGGTGCATACTCATCAACTGCTGCGATTACTGCCATAAGGAATACGAGGAATGGGATGTTCTCGCCAGGGTTCTTGCCTGGATCTAAGAGATTCATTCCTGTATCAGTGCAAACTGACCAGTTGTTGTGCTTACCAGAACCATTGATTCCTTCGAATGGCTTCTCATGAAGGAGGCATGCAAAGTTGTGCTTGTCAGCAACTTTTTTCATAACTTCCATTGTGAGCTGGTTGTGATCTACAGCGATGTTTGCTGTCTCAAATACTGGAGCGAGCTCATGCTGTGATGGAGCAACTTCGTTGTGCTTGGTCTTTGCTGGAATACCGAGCTTCCAAAGTTCTTCATCAAGATCATGCATGTATGCTGAAACCTTTGGCTTGATGACACCAAAGTAGTGATCTTCCATTTCCTGACCCTTTGTTGCAGGTGCTCCAAGAAGAGTTCTACCTGTGAAAAGAAGGTCTTTTCTTGCTTTATAGTAATCTTTGTCAATGAGGAAATATTCCTGCTCTGAACCGATTGTTGTGCTTACTCTTGTAACATCCTTGTATCCAAGGTGGTGAAGGAGCTTAACAGCCTCAGTTGAAAGAGCCTCCATTGATCTCAGAAGAGGAGTCTTTTTATCAAGTGCTTCTCCGCCGTATGAGCAGAAAGCTGTTGGGATGTAAAGTGATCCGTCTTTGATGAATGCTGGTGATGAAGGATCCCAAGCTGTATAACCTCTTGCTTCGAATGTTGCACGAAGTCCGCCTGATGGGAAGCTTGATGCATCAGGTTCGCCCTTTACGAGCTCTTTTCCTGAAAACTCCATGATAACTCCGCCGTCATCTGTAGGTGAGATGAAGCTGTCGTGCTTCTCAGCTGTGAGGCCAGTCATAGGCTGGAACCAATGTGTAAAGTGTGTAGCTCCGTTTTCTACAGCCCATTCTTTCATGGTTGCTGCAACGCAGTTAGCTACGTCAAGTTCAAGGTGTGAACCTTTCTCGATTGTCTTTTTTACTGCCTTATAGATATCTTTGGGAAGGCGCTCCCTCATGATTCTGTCGTTAAATACGAGGCATCCGAATTCCTCTGTAAGTTTGCTTGCTTCTATCATTTTTTCTCCTCCTTAATGGGTTAAAATTTACTGAATTATCATTCGCCTGAAGCACCGTAGTTCGAAAGAACTCTTGCGGAAGGATCGTTAACATTGCATCCTTTCCAGCTCTTATTTGGCATCCAGAAATCTATTACCATATCCGATTGACCTGGATAATATTTTTCAAAGGTTTCTCTATATAGAAGTGATTCCTTTGTAAATGGCTTTGCATGTGTGTATTTCTTTCTCAAGGTCTCGTACTCTGCGTAAGTGTACTTGGCATCTGCGTAATCCATAAGGTCATCTCTAAGTGAATGACCAACCGCATCTGAGAAAGCAGCTTTTTCTCTCATGAGGATCGAGTGTGGAATGAACTGGTCCTTTTCAAAAGCTTTACGGAGAAGGAACTTTCCAATTCCGTAGGTGTTGAGCTTTTTCTCTGGATCTATGCTCATTACATAGTTCACAAAATCCAGATCTCCGAAAGGAACTCTTGCTTCGAGAGAGTTTACACTGATACATCTGTCTGCTCTTAAAACGTCATACATGTGGATCTCGCGAATTCTCTTTTCAGCTTCCTCCTGGAAAGCCTGAGCACTTGGTGCAAAGTCTGTGTATTTATAACCAAAGAGCTCATCTGAGATCTCACCGGTGAGAACTACCTTGATATCTGTGTTCTCATGGATCCATTTACATAGAAGATACATTCCGATGGATGCTCTGATAGTTGTGATGTCGTAGGTGCCAAGAGCGTGAATAACAGGCTCTATGGCGTTTATGACATCGTCTTTGGTTATGATCACTTCGTGGTGATTGCTATGAATGTACTCTGCTACTTCTCTTGCATACTTAAGATCGATAGCGTCGATATCCATTCCAATAGCAAAGGTTTCAAGTGGCTTATCTGAAAGGCTTGCTGCTACGCCGCAGACAAGAGATGAATCAAGTCCGCCTGATAAAAGAAATCCAACTGGCGCATCAGCATCAAGTCTTTTCTTGATACCGTTTAATAGCTTGTCGTGAATCTTATCTGTTATAGTCTCAAGGTCATCTACTGATACCTCTTTTACCTCGGTCATATCCTTGTAGCAGACAAACTCACCATCTTCGTAGTAATGTCCTGGAGGGAAAGGCATGATCTTGTCTGTAACTTCCACCAGGTTCTTTGGTTCTGATGCAAAAACTACATAGCCTTCGCTGTCATATCCGTAGTAGAGAGGTCTGATTCCTATTGGATCTCTGGCTGCTACGAATTTCTTTTTCTCCCCGTCATAGATAACGCAGGCAAATTCCGCATCGAGAAGACTGAACATTTTTGTTCCAAGTTTTTCATATAGAGGAAGCAGTATCTCGCAATCGCTGTCGCTTTTGAAACTGTATCCGAGAGAAACAAGGTAATTTCGAAGATCTTTGAAGCCGTAAAGCTCGCCGTTACAAATGACGGTGTTCTTTCCATAATTAAATGGCTGCATTCCTGATTCATTAAGGCCCATGATGGAAAGGCGATTAAAGCCCATCCATCCGCCTTCGACTTTTTGTATCCTGGACATGTCTGGTCCGCGGGATACAGTCCTGGAAAGCATTTCTTCAAAGAATTCTTCTCGGACCGATTCTCTTGCGTATGTAAGTATTGCGCACATACCGTTTCCTCCTGTTTTAGTATTTTTTACTCTACATCTGCTAGAGCTGCAGCACCTTCCTCACCGGTTCTGATCTTGACTACGTTGTCGAGAGAGTAAACGAAGATCTTACCGTCTCCAATGTGACCTGTGTAAAGAGTTTTCTTAGCTGCTTCTATAACGTCTTCAACCGGAATCTTGCTAACAACAACTTCCAGTTTAATTTTAGGAAGGAGAGTGGCATCCATCTCGACTCCACGATACATTTCGCCAGAACCTTTCTGGACACCACAACCCATAACTTGAGTGACAGTCATTCCGGTTACGCCAAGATCATTCATTGCACGTCTGAGCTTGTCATAGCGGGACAACTTAGCGATAATAACAACTTTATGTATTCCAGACTCTGTATGCACTGGTGCTGTAACTACAGGCACTGAAGCGTGCTTCTGGATCTCTGAAGCCTCTTCGTATTCGCTTACGCCGAGGTCTGTATTTTCGTTTACTGCCATGTTAAGAGTGTTTGAAACATCCATGATGGCAAATCCTGAATATGCTGATGCAAGGCCGTGCTCTGTTGAGTCAAGACCAAGGATCTCTTCCTCTTCTGAAACACGAAGTCCTAAAACTTTTTTGATAATAAAGAATGTGATTGTGATCGTAACTGCTGTCCAAGCTGCAACTACAAGGAAACCAAAGAGCTGAATTCCAAGGAGCTTGAATCCACCGCCGTAGAAAAGACCTGTCATTACATTTCCCTGTGAATCAGCAATTGAATATCCTGGTGCAGAAGATGTAGCAAAAAGACCTACAGCGATTGTTCCCCAGATACCGTTTAAGCAGTGAACTGCTACGGCACCAACAGGATCATCAACATGAAGCTTGTAATCAAGGAACCAAACACCAAAGCAAACAAGAAGACCAGCTACGATACCGATCACGATAGCACCAAATGCATCTGTAACATCACAAGGAGCTGTGATAGCAACAAGACCTGCAAGTGAAGCGTTGAGACACATTGAAACATCAGGCTTACCATACTTAACCCATGTGAAGATCATACATGTTACTGTTGCAAGCGCTGGAGCGATTGTTGTTGTTACAAATACAGAGCCGAGCTGATCGATCGAAGTACAAGCTGCTCCGTTGAATCCGTACCAGCCAAGCCAGAGGATGAATACACCAAGAGCTGCTGCTACAAGGTTGTGACCAGGGAAAGCATTTACCTTTGTTACCTTGCCATCCTTGTCTCTTTCGAATTTACCGATACGAGCACCGAGCATTGCTGCACCGATGAGAGCTGAGATACCACCTACCATGTGGATACATGTTGATCCAGCGAAATCGTGGAAACCAATCTGCGCAAGGAATCCGCCGCCCCATGTCCAGTGAGCTTCGATAGGATAAATGATTGCTGAGATAACTGCCGAGTACACACAATATGATATAAATTTTGTTCTCTCAGCCATTGATCCTGAAACAATTGTTGCTGTTGTAGCACAGAAGACTAAGTTAAATACGAAGTTTGACCAGTCGAAGTTTGCATAATCTGTAAAGATGTCAAATCCTGGTCTTCCGATGAAGCCTGCAAAATCTTCCCCAAGAAGCAGACCAAAACCGATAAGAATAAATACTACTGTTCCTATACAGAAATCCATGAGGTTCTTCATGATGATGTTTCCTGTATTCTTGGCTCTTGTAAAACCAGCCTCACACATTGCAAATCCAGCCTGCATCCAGAATACAAGAGCAGCACCAATCAAAAACCAAACGCCAAAAACACTTGAGTCAATAGCACTTAAGATTTCCTCACTCATACTTTTTCTCCTCTCCTTAATGAAAAAAGCGACGCAATGGCACACTACGCACTTACGTAGCATGATGCCCCATTGCATCGCTTTGTATCTTTTATGAATACTTGTATACACCTCTGCCAGTTACTCCGCGGAAGTAACCTCCAGAAATGCAGAAAGCGCCTTAGAGAGTAATCTCTAAGACGCCTTTGTCTTTATGAGTATGAATTGTAATCTAACAAAAAACACATGTCAAGCATTTTTGTATACAATTTTTCATTTTTAGTAATTAAGTACTTCTGACCTATCGATTATACGGTCTAATGACTGACTATAGGATCTTAAATGGTACAAGTCTTCTACCTTTTCGTATGCACTTATTACATAGGCTGAATCGCCAAGTTCAGACTGGCCTACAGGATCTGAACTTACCGTGCCATAAGTCAGCTCGCCATTTTCTGTATAACATGTACCAGAAAAGCTAATAGTAAATAAAACTTCGGTATCATCAATAAGACCTTCAGTATCAGATATTACTGATTTAAATACAAGGTATGAACTAGTGACTTTGCCCACATCCTCATCTTTATCATGCTTCATGATATATGCTCCATAATACTCTGGAGCTGTATACTTGATATTGTCCTCCATCTCATTTTCCATATACTGATCGATAGTAGCTACACCTACTGCTTTCATGTCTTCGAAGGATGGATCTTTTTCCAAATCAGCTACCTTAGTGATTGGTGTATAGTTGCCGTACTTTTCCATTCCATCACCAGCTTCTTGCGTATATCCTGGAGTGGTAGACGCTCCTTCCTTGATGAACATGCTTGTCATGAGTCTCTCTTCATCTATTTCGTATTTGGCAACATAATCAAAATACTCAAGTCCCTTTTTTTCTGTGCAGCCATAGGTATGCTCATCAACAGGACAAACATTTCCATACCTTGCATAAAAGCATAAGGTTCCCTCTGTCTTGTCTGTAGAATTGACTTCACATCTGCTTCCTGTTGTTGTGTACACATATAGTATCTGGTTAGAATTTGCAGTAGTTTTACTTTCTACATGCTGGAAATAATATCCTTCATACTTGAGATCCCCATTTATCTCATATGTGTTGTTTGTCTCCTCTAAATACTGTTTAATAATATTCAGACTATCTTCCTTTAATTCCTCTTTAACCTCATCTGGAATCTCACTGTACGATTTAACAAGGTAGTCAAGACCTGGAATCTTTGCATCTTTATCGTAATGAACCCCACTTTTATTGTCTTTAGCCTTATCTTCTTCACCAGAATCAGCCTGGCTTTCCACATCAGCTCCTGAATCTGCTGTAACCGAAGACTCAGAGCCAGTTGTGTTTTCTGATGATGCATTGTCCCCACAGGCTACAAGGCCTGTAAACATAGCTGCAATAAGGCAGCTTACTAATACTCTTTTCATATTTTTCTCTTCCCTTTTATTTGCCCTAATCAATTAGTTAACGCTAAGTGTCTCTGACTTATCAAGTACAGCTTCTTGCAAAGATCCGTCATCGTCATAGAGCTTACCGATCTTGCCAATGCTGTCATATGCACGAACTTCGTATGCTGAGTCTCCTAAATACATATGACCATATGGCTCTTCGCAGCTTTCGTAGTAAAGAAGCTCTCCATCCACAGTAAAGCATGTCTCTTCAAAGCCCTCGTCAAAGAAGAGCTCTGTATCTTCGCAAAGACCATCTGCATCTGAGAATACGATCTTATAGATAATGTGTGTCTCTGTGCGCTCTTCTTTATCCTTATCTTCTCTGATGAAGGTGCCAACATATTCTGGTTCTGTATAGCTGATGTTTTCACCAAAGTTGTCAGCCATGTATTTGTCGATGTTATTAGCACCAACCTGCTTCATTGTTTCAAAAAATGGAGCCTTCTCCATATCTGCAACCTTTGTTGCTGCCTTGTAATCACCGTACTTTTCGAAACCATCAAAAGCTTCATCTACATATCCATTTTTCTTTTTGTCTACCATGAAAGTGTGGTAAAAGGTCAGCATTTGTGACTTAGTATATAAAAACTCTGCTCTTATGTTTTCATTTTCTTGTACATGTACTTCAGCACAACCATAAGATTTGTCATCTACTGGGCAAATATGAACCAGGGTTACATAGAAGCAAAGGTCCATCTCCTTTTTCTCTCCAGAAAGTCCATCGAGCTTTGTTCCAGTTGTTGAGAAAAACAAAAATACATCACTTGCTTTGCCGCCTTCAGGAGTATCATTTACCTGGAAGATCAGTCCTTCATAGTTAAGGTCTCCTACGTTTTCATAAGTAGAAGCATTTTCATCAAGATACTCTTTTACCTGAGCCTTAGCGCATTCCTTCATGCCGTTTCTGACTTCATCTGAAATATCATTGTAATCAATGATCATTTTCTCGTAGTCAAGCTCACTTGACTGACCTACAAAGCCAGAACCGCCCTTATTATCCTTAGCTTTTTCTCCGTCATCTGAATCAGCCTGATCTTCTGCATTTGCATCTGAATCTGATGTTGTAACTGTTTCTGAGCTGTTTGTACCCTCTGTGGTGCCGCCGTTATTTCCGCAGGCTACAAGCCCTGTAAACATAGCTGCAACGAGGCAGCTTACTAATACTCTTTTCATAATTTATCCTCTTTCCTTTTAGTTGCAATCATAGGTGCTTCCGCCATAGAACAGATGGGTTGTCTTATCGCCATCTGAAGTGATATACGAATAATTCCAATCTCTGCTTATTTTCCAACCTTCATAGTAGATGCTGTCATTTACTGAATCCATCTCTATATCGTATCTAAAGAATTTTCCGTCCTTGCTGTAATAAAGCATTTCATTGTCGTAATCAAAAGCAAAGTTTGCGATGTCGCTCTCCTGATCATAGTCAACGCCTGAATCTATGAGCTTAACTTCTTTTTCATCTGCATTTAAGAAGTACACGTTCCCATCTTCTGTATATACAAACATGTATCCTCCGCCGTAATCTGAGCAGAAATCTATGACCTTCTCTTTATCAAATAAAATGAAGTTTTCAATGTTTAGTTCACCAGTCTCTTCATTTACACCGTTGTACTGATCGATCCAAAGCACGCCATCTTTGACATAGAGAATTGCTGAGTAACATCCGCAAGGATAGTAATATGCTTTGTCTTCACCCATCTTGCGATTTGGCTGAGTAAGCTCGCTTTCTTTGGTAGCTCCGAAGTAGGTAGCACCATTTTTGTCTGTTAAAAGACATGATGTTGCAGAAGTGTATACTCTGTGACCATTGTGATAACCATATGCTGAAACATTTCCGTGATACTCAAGCTTAGCAATTCCAGTTGTTAAAACAGGCTCTGCCTTTTCATATGAAGGATTGAATCCATAAACATTGTCACCATCAAGGATATAAAGCTCGCCATCATCAAAAGCATAGAATTCATCCATGTTTCCTGTATAGATCATCTTTGTCTCTATCTTATTCTTATCCTGATAATCCTGAGATACGTAGTAGAGCTCTTTTTTATCCTGGTCATAATATGCGTAGTCGTAAATATCAAGGAACACTGGAATCATATTTCCTTCAGCAACTTCAGTTTCATAGATCTTGAAATCACCCTTTTGAATTGTCTCTTCCTTGGTGTATGCAAGGATAAGAGTTCTTTTACCTCCAACTTCCTTGGTGTAAAGGAACTTGATGTCATCATAGCTTGGGCTGTAGAAATTGATACCAGCTGTATCAACTACAACATCAGAGGCAACGAGCTGTTCTTCTTCATAAATAGAATTTATGTAGTAAAGGTCTCCAACTGTTCCATCTGCGCTTGTAGGGATCATGTATGTTGCGTCATCATAAACGCATGCAGCATTAACAGATTTTTCATTTAACATAATAGGATCATCTGTCCACTGGTTAAAAAGATAGTTCTTGCCATCTGCAGTAATGACACAGCTTCTGAATTCATCATTCTCTATTCTGGTCACGTTCCTATCTGTAAATGTAATAGGATCCTGACCAATATGAAGCATCTTGGCAAATGGAGCGTAATACTTATTATCTTCAGTAAAGAAGATAAAATCGTTACTGCCAGTTGTATAGGGATACATTCCACTACCAACACGTAAGCTAAAATACTCTACATGCTCTGGGCCTGTTTCTTCCTCTACTTCTTCCTCTGGCTCCTCTGTGTTTTCAGCTACTTGTGTTGTATTTGATGCACTAGCAACTGATTCCTCCTTACTCGCAGAGCTTTCACTACTCTGCTCAGTTGTCTGAGCAGTTTTTTCTTTATGGGCTTTAGCTGCCATCTTTACTATATCTGGTGTCAAAAGAGCACCGATGATAACTATAGCCACAATGATCCCAATCAGTTTTTTGTTGCCACCTTTAGGTCCAACCATATGCGTCTCTCTCCTTAAAAAATGATATGTAACAAAAATGCTGGACTCCCCTTGGCGGGAAATCCAGCAATGCACTTATATATTCAGTTGATCAAACAAATTACATATATTTGTTGATAAGGTCATCAACAACAGGAAGCTTGATTGTTCCCTGATTAAGTGCCTTGTAGATAAGGCCAAGGAATACAAGATCCTTAAGGATTGAAATAACTCCCTTGATATCTGAGAATACATCGTTGATGAACTCGAAACGGACATTTCCACCAAATGTGTTGATCACGTTTGCCACCCAGTTAATAGCGTCTGGTACAAGTCCGATAACTGCTGTTACAAAGCTGAATGCTACTAATGCAGCAACAGCCTTAACTGCTGACTTCTTGAGCCATTCGTTTGACTCAAAAAGAAGTACATATCCTAAAATAATGATGGATGACATATATCCACCAAAAAGTGCTGCTGCAAAAACTAATGCTCCAAATAAGCCTACTGAAATTCCTAATTTTGTCTTTTCCATATCTATCAGTTCTCCTTTACCTTTGTTCCACATGCTGTGCAGAATACATCGTCCTTAGTAAGTTCTGCTCCGCACTTAGGACACTTTGATACACCCTTGATGTCCACGATCTTCTGCTTGTACTCTTCGATCTTAGCCATAGAATCCTTGATAAGTGAAAACTGGTTTCCATAACACTCCTCGAAATTCTCAAGATGACTCTCATAGTACATCTTTCCAATCTCTGTATAAGCGTTTGTGATTCTGTGCTCCTCGTCAGAGATGTTTGAATTGAGCTTTGCTACGTCAGCAAAGTCCTTTGTCTTTGCGATTGCTTCCTGACTAGCGGAAGAAATCTTTTTACCAACTTCATCAAAAAAACTCATCCCTTTTTCCCCTTTTCAAAACATATTTTTTATAAGCGCATTCTTTACAAATTATTACATTTTCGTTAACACTTGTCAATTATTTGACAGAATATTTTTTGATTATTTTTCTTCTGTATCAAGCATTACAAAAAATCCGATAATCAGCAAAATTGCTGACGCAAAAACGCTTTTTATTCCATATTGGCATGAGATAGTTGCGCCAATTCCTGCTCCAATCGCAAAGAAGAAAATGATTCCATAATAATGAAATGCTTTAATTATTGACTCTTTGTTTCGCTCTCTGAAATATATTGAAAGACTCTCTGTACCACTTCGTAAATTTCCAATGCACATAGTTGTAGCATACGCATAACCGTGAAGTTTTCTGAAGGCCTGAACCTGCATAGCGCAGGCAAAAGAAACAAGAACATTAGCCAGCACGTTGTGGGTAAGGGGAACAAAGGCCACAACAGCCAGGATAAAGGCTTCTATTAAAAGAACTATCTGTCTCCAGTGGATCTTTTTGCTGTGCTTGAATCTGTGTCCAATCTGCTCTGATGCAACAATTCCTAAAACAAATGCTAGAACAGGAAGAAGATATCTAAAACTAGTAGACCAGTCTTTATTAATAAGCCCCTGACTCATAAGGACAATATTACCAGTCTGTGCATTAGCAAATACCTTATCTCTCAGCACGTATGTATACGCATCCTGAAAGCCTCCCGATACTGAGAGTATAGCTCCTAGTAAAAACGAATCCGACCGCTGATATTTCTTGTTGTTAAATGAATAAATGCCCATGTTTCTCCCCTTACCATCATTTTGATGGTAAAAATAGCTGTTTTTACCATTAAAAATGATGGTTTGTATCTTTTATGCAAATACTTTCTTGCGCCATCTTCCTTTCATATATCTGATAACGCATCCAATACCGGTGATAGCCCATGTGAGGCCATTTGTGTACCAGCATCCCCAAAGTCCAACGCCAGGGATAGCCATTAATATAGTAGCAAAGCCGATACGTCCTACAACCTCTATGATGCCGTTTATGAGAGCAAAAGCTGCATCCCCCACGCCGTTTAGCATTCCTCTAAAGACATATATAAGGCCAAGAGTAAAGTAGAAAAGGCTCGTGATCCTAAGTCCTCTTGCACCGATCTTGATAGCTTCTGCATTTGGAGTAAAGAATCTGATGATGTTCTCACCAAAAGCAAACATCACTGCTACCATGAGAAGGCTAAATGCCGCAACCAGCATAACACTCTTAACACATCCGCTCTTAACTCTGTCTAGCTTCTTGGCTCCAGCGTTTTGTCCAGCAAAGGTTGATACTGCTGTGCCGAGAGATCCAAATGGCTGCTGTACCAGCTGCTCGATACGACCTGTCGCTGTATAAGCAGACATAACGTCGCTTCCGAAGCTATTAACTACTCTCTGAAGAGCTACGCAGGAGAATGCGATGAGAGCATTTTGTAATGCCAGCGGAATACCAAGTCTTATGGACTTATCTATGATACCTGTATCAAGCTCTCGGTGAATAGGCTGTAACTGGAGGTATGGATTTCTTTTAACCCCAACGACTATTGATCCGATCATAGCAATTGTCTGGGAAAAGACTGTTGCTATTGCCGCACCGGCTACTCCCATATGTAGGCCAACTACTGTAATGAGGTCTAAGACGATATTGATAACACATGCAACCACCAAGAATACTAGTGGAGTCTTGCTATCACCCAGAGCTCTCAATATAGAAGAGATCATGTTGTAGCCTGCAACAAGGAACGTGGCTCCGCACACGATTCTCATATATAAAAGAGCATCTGCCATACACTCAGGTGGTGTGTCCATGAGTGTCAGTATTGGTCTTGCAAAGACAACGCTGACGATACTCATTAAGATACCTGCTGCCAGAGTGATATATATTGAATTTCCTACTATCTTCCTAACGTACTCGTCCTTGCCAGCTCCAAAGTTCTGGGAGATCATGATTCCTACGCCGGCGCCCATTCCAAGACACAGTGAAAAGAAAAGGAAGTTAACGCTTCCTACTGCGCCAATTGATGGAAGACCATATTCTCCGCCAAATTGACCTACGATGACTGTATCTGCAAGGTTGTAAAATTGCTGGAACAAATTACCTAAGAGCATAGGTATAGTGAACTTAACAAGTAGCATGATCTCGTTGCCGCTTGTCATATCTGTGACATATTTCTTTCCCATAAAAATCCTTCCCTAGAGTGTGACAAATTGAATCTCTTAGTCTCACTCTAGCATGGTTAATGATAAAAGAAAATAGAAGATTTATATATAAATATGGCAAAAGTTGAAGGTCTTCTTGATATAAAAACCCATAAAAGATAAAGTATTATAGAGGATTATTTGAATGAGTAATGAATTTATTGAAGTAAATACGATAGATACTCCTGAGCTTTCCATATATCACGAGTATTCTGAAAATCAGCTATATCACATAAACGAGCCTGGCCTTGGAATTTTCATCGCAGAGAGTCCCAAGGTTATCACAAGAGCTCTAGATGCTGGCTACGAGCCAATTTCTCTTTTGCTGGAAAAAGACCAGACAGAAAAAGAGGATGCTGAAGTCATTGAACGTTGTAGCAGCTCTTTTGACGTACCAGTATATGTGGCGAAGTCTTCAGTTATGACTGGTATCACAGGATTTCACCTAACTCGAGGTGTTCTGTGTGCCATGAAGAGAAAAGAGCTACCTTCTGTAGCTAAGGTCTGCGCAGGAGCAAGGCGCGTTGCAGTTCTTGAAAATGTCACCAACCCAACTAACATTGGAGCAATCGTAAGGAGTGCTGCTGCCCTTTCTATGGATGCAGTTCTTTTCACAAGCGGTTGTTCTGATCCGCTGTATAGAAGGGCTGCGAGAGTCAGCATGGGTACTATATTTCAAGTGCCCTGGACATTCCTTCCTAAAGACGGCGAGTTCGAGGCTCTTAAGGAATGCGGGTTTAAGACAGTAGCCATGGCTCTTAGAAATGATACTAAAGACATTGATGATCCTGAGCTTCACTCCTGTGAGAAGCTTGCAGTATTCCTTGGTGCTGAGGGTGATGGACTACTTCCCGAAACAATAAGCGCCTGCGACTACTGCGTCAAGATTCCTATGTCCCATGGGGTAGATTCTCTTAACGTTGCAGCCGCAAGCGCTGTAGCTTTCTGGGAATTATCCAGAAAATAATATTACTTCTTTTTACTATTTAATTTGTCTGCAATTTCCTGTTGGATCTTGCCAATGGCCTTCACAATAGGATTCTCTTCATCAAAGGTGTGAACGTATCCATGAAGAGATTTGGCCTTTTGCTGAAGGGTCTTGGAGTGACTCCACACATATATTTCTGAGAAGCCTTTTCCGTTCTTGGCTTCCTGTATGAGATTTGCTGCGGCGCTGTTTCCATCGAAAGCTACTACCATTGATGGGCGGCGCTCAAATATTTCATAGTTAAAGCTCTTGTAAATGCCCATTCCTTGGGCTTCTGTGGATACTCTTACCTGTACCCCATAGTTTTTTATCTTGTCTGCTTCTTTTTTGGTAATAAGAGCCGGCACTACTGCATATATCCTAAAGCCTTTATCATTATGGTCCAAAAGATATTTCTCATAACCTGCAAACTTATGGCCTATTACAAAGCAGGCATCCTCTGGGCTTAGGTAATTTAGAAGGGCATCCAGCTGCTCTTTTCCCTTGGCAGTTATCTTGGTTGACCTGTTCTCTGTGTTGAAGCTTCCGCCAAGAAGTACCACAGGAAGTCTATCCCAGGTTATCTCGCTAATCTGCTCTTTAAGTTCCTGATTGGCGTCAATCTTTGGATCGCCCTTATCAAGACGCTTTGAGATCTTAACTGCCTTCATCCTCTCAAGAAGGACTTCTTCTAGGTCTCTTCCTGCAAGGAGCTGAGTGAAGGCTGCCTTCTTGTCAGAGTACGCCTTCTGGCTTTCTTCAATTATCTTGGTCTCTGCATCCTTCATAAGCTTTAAATCCGCTTCTGAAAGAGAGAGCATCTTTTCAAGAGAAAGCTCTTCATCTATTGAGTTTGTGCCGTAAAGAGCCGCTCCATCTGTTCCCTGAACGCACATGATTCCTTGCTTTAGGTATTGCTTCAGAGGGTGGTGATCAAGGGAGTTAAGGTTATTTAATCTAACATTACTTGTAATCTGGAACTCCAGAACTACGTTGTTTTCTTTTAGCTGCTTTAATACTTCGCGGCCTTTCTTGGAGGTTGGACTATATGTATAAAGTCCGTGTCCAAGGCGCATTCGAGGCATCTTCTGGCCTGGTGCCAGGGAGTCTTTTACGCAGGCAATACTGTGGGCGATGTTATCCTTCTGGCTATCATTCTCACCTGCGTGCACACGAATTACAAAGCTTGGATCCTTGCTGGCGATCTTGACGATCTCTTTAAAGGCTGGCTTCAAGGTAATGATGTCATTTATCTCTTCTCCAACAAAATCGCAGCCAGCAACGTAAGGGTCAAGAGCTGTTGCCTTTAATACCTCAAGGTTCTGCTCCAGGTAATTGGCTGGAGTTACTGCGTCTTTGACAATAGTAAGTGGAATCCTTCGCATGGCAGCTAGGAACCTAAGCATTACGCCTGTCTCCTGATAGATTTCAGGCATTACCTCATGAACCTGCCTTAACATTTCAAGGGATTCATATTTTTTTACAAGGGTTGTGTCACTGATCTCAGCGTAGTAAACACCTTGCTTTTTGTAGTTACGAGCTATCCACAGGAGCTTATCCTGGAAGATGGTATTACCGCAGTATGCTGGATTTTCCTTATCCTTTAGCATCTGCTTAAGAGCTCTTTTGACATCTTCATCTGGAATCTGGTCGATTCGCTGGAGCTCTATCTTGTCTTCACTTTCCTTGCCTTTGCAAAAGACATATCTATATAAGTAGACCTTCTCAAGATTTGTAAACACTGCCTGGCCATCCTTGATGACTGCAAGGGAGCCGCGGATCTTGACGATATTCATCTCTGCGTTGTCAAGGTTATTGAGGATAAGGTCAGCAAAATTGATGAAGGTGTTGTCGTTAATCCTTCTATCTAGGTATTTGCCCTGAAGTCCTGATGATATGAACTGTCTTGCTACTTTTTCTCTCTGGGCATTAACCTTTTCCCATTGAGCGTCTGTGAGCTTGATATCAAGCTTTTTTACATAATATAAAGGGTATCTGATCTGATGATAGATTCCGAGAGCGATGAGTATATCTCCTGGAAGATTTCCGTTCATATGAGTATGGAGATCGCCGCGGAATTTAAGGTCCTTGCGGACGTAAGTCTTAAAGATTGTTTTGTCCAGATCAAGCCTAAAGTCTTTGGTCTGACTCATAAGCGTCTTGGCAATTGCCGGAATTCCAGCCTTCACATCAACGCTTCCATCTGGATAGATGCTTGCAACCTCTGTCTCTCCGAGCCTGAAGATGTAGCTCTCTTCGTTGTTGCCGTCTATGTAGCATGGTACTTCACCTTTGATGATGAACTTGCCTTCTGCGTCTTGAGATAATGGCACCTTACATGCTTTAGCCAAATTACGAATCAAGTTCCCGGTTGCATGGTTTGGCGTTGATAGAATAAAGAATAGCTTATCAAGATCCTTATACAGATCAACTATTATATCCTTCTCATTATCTAAGAAAAAACATGTGAAATATGTCATATATTTGCCCTCAAAAAAACACTCTACGCTTGTAATAAGCATAGAGTGTTTGATGAGTTTTTTCAACTTTGTAATTAGCTTTTCGCATTAACTGGCGGATGCAAGTCCCAATCTGGGAAACAATTAGCAAACCCCTCTAAATTCTGTGATAATACTACTTTCTCCATTCTTGCTATATCGGAGCTATCCTGACCGAACATAGCTTCAAGATCATCAAAATTCATATCATCATTCATCATATTCTCTGCCATTATTACACTCCTTTAAGCAATTATTTCTCTTGCTGGCTGTTGTTCAAATTGAGTAACAACATTCTTTGCTCTTACCCATTCATCCACAGTACCCGCTATAACAGATTTTCCATTAGTTATTAATTGATCATAATTTGAGTTGATCAGCGCAATATTATTTTCAATAGTTTTCTTTTCTTTAAACATTTTGAAAGCCAAATATCCTGCGGCTGCCAACAGCATTAAACCGATAACTGGATGAATTACTATTGCTCCTAGCAAAGCTGCTACTCCCGATGCTATTGCTCCCCCCATGTATACCTTAGGTTTATTTGTATTAGCTGTAGCAATGTCGCTTTGTCTTAACGCATTAGCATATTGTTCAAATTCTGTCATTAGCTGAGGTGTATTACTTCCGTCACTTGTTTTTCCACTCCACCCATTTACATTCACAGTTACTTCAGTAGGAAACTCTGGTTTTTTCTCCTCAATATAAGTATTATATCCCTTCCTAATATATCCGCGAAGGAATGAAACCGCCGTCTTCCTCTGGGATGGGCTAGTTGCTTCATCAGTCAGAATAGTACTAGCCATTCTTTCAACAAGATTTAGACGTTGCTCTCTTTTGAGCATCTCTTCTTGTCGCATATAATCTCTTGCCTTTTCAGTATCACCGTCAAAATCTTTAATCTTCTGAAGGAATCTTTCTTCATTTCTCAATGGCTCTTCTTTTCCGTCGTACCTGCTAATCAGAGATATCAAATTTTTATCAACTTTTTTCTTTAATGAATCCTGATCTACATAAGCATTAACAATTTCATGGAAATTACTAGATATACTGTCAACAGAACCAATTCTTCCCATGTATTCATTAATCTGAGGAAACTCTGATGAATATGATGCCAATGAAGGATACTGTCCACTAACATCGAGCTTAAATTTTTCACAATAGGATTTCCACATCTGTTCTTGACTAAACTCGAATGCTACACCATTACCTTTTATTTCATTTAACCATTTTGTAATATAGTCGTCACACATATGCCTTTCATCCGGACCAAATATCCCATTCACATACGCATCTATATATGCAAAACTTCCTTCTGAAAAATCTGCAGCATCTTGCTTTGCAAAATAGATAGAAAGCCACTCATAACAAGTTTGCGTTCTATTGTTTCTTCTACATATCAGCGCCATAGTAATAGCTGTTTTTTCTTCATCTCGTCTACATGCTTCTTTGATTGCCCTTTCAGCCAAATCTCTGTCATTAGCTATCCACGCTGAAACAGCTACTAAACAAGGTGCAAGCCAATACTCTGGAGTAGACAACATGATTTCTTCAGATACTCTTGAAATAGTTGTTTTCTTAACAAGCGCCAAATCACTCGCTTGAAGCACTCCAAGCATAGTTTCTCTAACATTTTTGTAATTTCCAAAGTTCTGCTCCAACTCTTGTCTTACACGCACCAACTCAGTAGCCGCATGTTGCAAAGCTGCTGTTCTTTTTTGTTCATTGAACATTTTTTGGAAGTCATCGGATAAACGCGCTAAGTCACTTTTAATGTCTCCCAGCGATCCATTCATAGCATTTAGAGAATTGTCAATGTTCTGCACTACATTATTCATTTGCGCAGCCATATTCTCTACTTTTGCTATTCTTCTACTAAGATTACTTATTTCTGCCTGACTTACTAATCCTTCTGCCATATACCCCTCCTATAGTTAATTTAGTTGTTCTAAAAACTGTTTCTGTTTCTGTGCATATGCTCCCATAAATTTTTGTTTAAATTCGTTGTCTTTCATCGACTCAATTATTGTTCCTATAACCAGTACATAATTGTCATAGAAGTATTTAGCCTTTGCTTTTAAGAAAAAACTATTACCAGCTATCGGTGAATCCGGATTCTCACTTATTGATTTTATAAGAGCAAAACACGTTTTAGGGATTCCACAATGATCAGCTAATTCTTTATACATATCTGCAAGCTCTTTATCTAAATAGTCCGCTGATACTCTCTTAGAAATAAAGTAAGGACAAATTTTATCCATGAATTCAGTTAATTCTGGTAAATCCTCCGGTGATTGCATATTTAAAGCTATAAGTTCTATAATATCTTTTTCATAATCAGATAAACGATATGCTGAAGACCAAATAAGTTCTCTTAAATCCTTTACTTCATCGTATTCTAGCGGAATATCTTTTATCTGCTTGAAAAAAGTTTGCATTGCTCCCGCTTTGCCAGTAATAAACTCATCCACATATGAAAGAATATACAATGCAGGGGCATTATCCATAGAAATGTCTAAAACTTCCATAGCATAATGCCTAGATTCTTCATATTTACCTTCTGTAAAAAAACTCATAGCATTTTGTTTGCCAAAAACAACCCTGCCATTTGCATTAAGTGTTGCCCTAGAATAGTACTCTTCCTTGCCGCACTGGTTACATTTTAGTATTCTTCTTTTCGAGTCAAATACCACATTTGTGCTACCACAACCATGGCATTGCATTCCTACTCCGTCCATATATCTCCTACCTCAAAGTAGATATTTTTGCATTTCGCATATTCCATATCTTCTCAGCGTCTTCTATATCCGATAAGATACGCTCTTTAGATGCTCCATCATTTAATTCAGATCCAATGCTTCTAAGTTTTTCCATAAGCTTTTCTTCATTTTCAACAGAAAAACTCTGAGAGACATTCGTACTGTAATCAATCTTTTCTTTGAATGTATATAGTTTATTTCTTACTTCTTCATCTTTTGTCTGGCTTAATAATCTTGCAACTAATGACATAATCTCCGTTGTGTTTGCAATTTTAGCTTCAGCAATTTCTACCTGCTCAGAAACTCTATTTCTATATCCAGAAGCAAAGTATATAGTTAAGATAAACACCAAAAGAAGTAAGATGTTCGCTGCTATAAGAACTTTTTCAAATAAACCAGTTCCTTGCATTTCATATATTCCTGGCATTGGTATCATAAACCTAACATTAAAAGCTATACCTATTATCAAATAGCCAAACGAAATAACTGTTGGCAATACATTTACTTCTATCGGAGCCTTATTTCTTGATTTCAAAACATAATTAGCTAAACATACAGCTACAATAACCATCAAACCAAATCCAAAACCACCCCAGTAATAAAAACTTGGAGACTCATAATTTGCAAATAGCAGTCCACATACCAACCAAGCTACTGCTACCATAATGCATGTAAAAATCACTGATCCTATTTTTTTCATATTAATCTATCTCCTTTACAGTTTCTCTCCACATTCAAGACAGAATTTTGCTCCATCAATTATCTCTTTTCCACATTTAGGACATATCGTATTTAGCTTCTTTCCGCAGTATGGGCAGAATTTTGCATCCGCTGCCAATTCCTTTCCACATTCCGGACATACTTTCCCGCTTGCCAGTTTCTCTCCGCAGTTCAAACAAAATTTAGCTCCTTCAGGATTGCTTTTTCCGCATGCTGAACATACCTTTATAGCATCATTTGAAACTGTCTGTGAAGCTTCTGAATTTAGATGACCTCCAAGTGTATTTTTTGCCAATTCACTAACATTATTTCCAATTGCTCCTCCAACGCCGAAGCCCATTCCTATTCCCATTCCTGCTCCCATAAATCCGCTGGAAGTTCCTTCGTTTGATGCAGCATCATGCATAACGCCATATGCCTGCTCTTGCTGATATGTATAGCCTTCTCTTTCTCGCATCCTTGCCCTTGCTGCAGACTCAATATCCATCTTCATTGCATTTCCTTCTGCCTCAAGTTGCGACTGTTTGCGCTTGATTTTTATGTCATTTATAGCTTTAAGATCTTCATCAGGAGCGTTTATGTTATGAAATGAGAAATTGTCTAAAGTTAATCCAAACGCTTCGAAATGTTTTTCCAGCTGTCCATAAATCAAATCCGAGAATTCGCTTAATTTTGTGCTAATCTTTAATATTCCAACTTTATTATCGATCATTGTCTTAGCCAGAAGATCAGGCACATATTCAAGTATTTTTGCTCTCATAAAGGCTACAAGTTCATCTCTTGTAAAATCTGCTCTTGTTCCAACTACTTTCTGCAAAAATTTCCTAGCATCGATAACTGCTTTTTCGCTATCAACCTGTTCAATATGTGCACCAAATAATCCAAATGCTCTTACATGGATATTTACTTCTTCCTCGGGGTCCATAAGAACGACCGGTGCCTGCGTTCCCCAATTGAGTTCATTCATATACGTAGTATTTACAAAGTAAACCGTGCAATGAAAAGCGGACTCACCGCCAGTTAAAGTATTAGTTATATTTCTAAATGGAGCAAATCTACTATTTCCTGTTTCAAGCTTTATTTTGCATGGACCAACAAATACCGAAACTTGTGATTGACCGTCTCCATTTGCAGATAGTGAATCACCCGCTGTTATGTTATTAGTAAAAATCGCCATCTGAGACGTTCCCACGATAAGATATGAACCATTTGGGAAATCTTCATATTCAAATTTATGAACTACAACTCCTGCCTCTTGATCAGTTTCTGGTTCCCACTTGATAACATCAACCGAAAATGCTCCTAACACGCCCTTATGCTGCTTCTCCTTGGGATTCTCACTTTGAAATAAAGCCATTAACTTTACCCTCCTACACGATTTCTATGTTTCTAAAAACATGAATTAATTCAAGTGTTATAGATTCAATCCGACTTTCTAATTTTAGCATGTTGTGAATATCTCCACAATGTTCATACCCACATTATCCACTTACAATTTTGTTAAATTAGAACGATTGGGGTGATATCCTATAGTTGATTATTCTCCGCTCTGGCAAACCATGTCGAAGAAAGGTATTTCGCAATATTACTTGTTAAAACATGGGGTTGATAATAAAACCTTAGATAGTCTAAAAAAGAATAAAAACATTACTGTTTATACATTAGAAAAGCTGTGTCAAATTATAGAATGCACACCAAATGATGTTTTACAATTTAAATAATACCAGACTATGAGAACTATACTTCACATAGCCTGGTATTTTCCTCTTATACAATAATGTTTGACAACAAAAAAAACATTATGATAATTTATCAATAGAAATAGTGCTACCGGTAGACGGTTAGCCCTGTTTTGATTTAAGTGTTTATATGTAATAACCGCTTAGTCGTGCAGGACGTGGCGGTTATTTTTATTTCATTTTTATTTATAGACATCACATGATATAATATGTCTATCAAATGGAGGTGATTTAGATGTTTACATGTCAAGAAACTATTAGACCATCTGCTGATTTACGAAATCATTATAATGAAATATCCAAGCAATGTCATGAAGGAAACGAGGCAGTTATCATCACTGTAAATGGTAGAGGTGATACTGTTTCTCTTAGCTACGAAGAGTATAAAAGGATAAGAGCTCGTATTGAATTATTAGAAGTTCTCGCTGAATCTGATGAGGATGTCAAACTCGGAAGAACAGCTCCTATAAAAGATACATTTGATGATTTAAGAAGTATCCTCAAGGAGGATAAGGCTTGAAATACAAAATCATTAGAACCGACACTGCCGACTCCCTAATTAGAAAAATAGTACTTTATGTAGCTGAAAATTTCGGAAATGATGTTGCACTAGAGAAACTAGACTCTTTGGAAAAATCTATTTTATCGCTTGAAAGCAATCCTTATATTGGCATTACGCCCAAATATAATGTTTTACGAAGACAGGGGTATCTTGTTCTTATCTTGGAAAAAGACCTAGTGTTCTATAAAGTTGATGACTCAAAAAAAATAGTTACCATTTATGCAGTGGTTGATCAGAGGCAAGATTACCTTAGTATTATTAGAGGGCTTTAATATTTGTGAAAATTACGTCCATAGCAACAATTTAAGTGATGTGACGTAATTTTTTTCGATTTATTACGTCTATGCTTGTTCATTTTTCAGGCCGGCGTAATTTTGCTGAAATGAAATACGCCTATATTATTCAATTTCTGTTACTTGACGTAACTTTCTTGATTATAGTACGTCTTACTCACTAATTCTTATATTCCGACGTAAAATGCAAAACAAAACTACGCCTCGTCACAAATTATTACAAAAAAGACGTAAACCAATAGCACCAAAGCTCACATATCATGACTTTCTACCTGCACACATAAATAGAATGTCGCTTGCGACATTCTCGCGCGAGTGCCCCTCCTTAGCTGAGCGCTTTTGTTTAATAGGAAATTCGGAGCAATTTCCTATCAATTAAAAAAACAGACTATGAGAACTATAGTTCACATAGTCTGATATATTATCTTCGCTTCATAATTAGATTATAATACCTTTGATAAAAACTCCTGAAGTCTCTTACTCTGCGGATTCTCAAAGAATTCCTTTGGTGTATTCTCTTCAAGGATGTTTCCTTCGTCTACGAAGAGGACTTTCGTAGCAACTTCTTTTGCAAAGCCCATTTCGTGAGTTACTACTACCATGGTCATGCCTTCATCAGCAAGCTTTTTCATAACATCGAGAACTTCGCCTACCATCTCTGGATCAAGAGCTGAAGTTGGCTCATCAAAGAGGATAACCTCAGGATTCATGCAAAGTGAACGAACGATGGCGATACGCTGCTTCTGTCCACCTGAGAGAGAAGCTGGATAAACATCTGCCTTATCAAGGAGATTAACTCTTTCAAGGAGCTGTTTTGCCTTCTCTTTGGCCTCTGCTTCTGTCATGATCTTAAGCTTAACAGGAGCAAGTATGATATTTTGCATAACAGTAAGGTTATTGAAGAGATTGAAGTTCTGGAAAACCATTCCCATACGCTCTCTAACCTCATTGATGTTGACTTTACGGTCTGTAATATCAACTCCATCAAAGATTACCTGACCTGATGTAGGTCTTTCCATAAGGTTAAGGCATCTAAGGAAAGTACTCTTTCCTGAACCTGAAGGTCCAACGATTACAATCTTTTCGCCTTTGTTTATTTCATAATTAATACCTGTGAGAACCTTTGTTGCAGTTCCGTCAGTATTCTTAAATTCTTTACACAGATTTTTAACGGTGATCACTTACGCGCATCCTCCTTTCAAGTTTTCCAAGGAAAGTAGAGAGGAGCTTGATTATCACAAAGTAGATAACTGCTACTCCAATGAGAGGCATAAATGCGTCATAAGTCCTTGATGCAATCTGGTTTGCCACACGAGTAAGGTCCGTAAGGCTAACATATCCAACGATCGCTGTTTCTTTTATCAGAGTGATGAACTCATTACCAAGTGGTGGAATGATGTTCTTGACTGCCTGAGGGAGGACGATATAGCGCATAGTAGCAGCCTTAGAAAGACCAAGACTGCGTCCTGCCTCCATCTGTCCCTTATCAACAGCCATAATACCGCCACGGACGATCTCCGCAACATATGCACCGGAATTGATACCAAATGAAAGAGATGCTACCAAGATTCCGTTGTTGGAAGATGCCATAATGATGAACCACATAATGAGAAGCTGCAATACGCTAGGTGTTCCTCTAATAACATCAATATAGATCGTGGCGATATAATTGAATATCGTTGGCTTGCCCTCTTCTGTAGTAGAGAGCTTCATAAGTGCCAATATCGTTCCGATTATGATACCAAGAATACCTGCGAAAAGAGCTATTTCAAGCGTGATTCCAAGGCCTGAGATATATAGTTTCCAGCGGTCGCTTTCTATGAAAGCGGCGATAAAACGTTCCCTTACTGTCATGTGTTTCTAATTACTCCTCAATGTACTGTGCTACGAGCTTGTCGTAAGTACCGTCTTTCTTTAATTCTGCGATAGCATTGTTGATCTTGTCAGCAAGCTCTGTGTTTCCCTTAGGAAGTGCAATTGCATAGAACTCTGGCTCGAAATCAAAGTCTGTTCCAGGAAGAACATCTACAGAATCAGCAAACTGTGTTCCGAATACTTCTGCAGGATTCTTGTCTACGATAACACAATCAACACGTCCGTTGTTAAGATCATTTACTGCATCGATAGCTTTATTATATGCAGATACTTCTACGCCTTCAATCTCGTCAGCGATGAACTCACCTGTTGTTCCCAGCTGAACACCAATCTTGAGGTTCTTGAGGTCATCTGCGCTCTTGATTGATGATCCCTTTGGTACGATAACTGCCTGAACAGCTTCATAATATGGCTCTGAGAAATCAACTGTCTTCTGTCTCTCTTCTGTAACTGTCATACCAGCGATAGCTACATCGATCTTGCCACCGATAGATGATACAAGTGAATCGAACTCCATATCCTGGATCTTAACTTCCATACCGATCTTCTCACCGATTGCCTTGATAAGAGCGATATCAAATCCATCTGGGTTTCCGTCATCACCGATATACTCAAATGGAGGGAATGCTGCGTTTGTTCCAACTACAAGTGTTCCATTGGACTTTGCGCTTCCGCATCCTACAAGTGAAAGAGCTACTAACATCATTACTAGTACTAAAGATAATACCTTATTTTTCATAATAACCTCCTGTTTTATGCAAATTAATGTATATTTATGCAACTTTTATGTATAATATAGCAGTAATATTAATAAATATCAAGAGGAAAATAAAAAAAATCAAAACAAAACAAAGAGTCGCTCGCGACTCTTTGCGCGCTGGTGCGCGCAAGCTTTAGCTTGCAAAATTCATCTGCGCACCAGTCGCATCCTTAGCGGAGCGCTTTTTATTCAATAGGAAATCCAAAGGAATTTCCTATTGAATAAAAAAGGATGTCGCATTTCTGCGACATCCTTCATTTTTAGTAGTGGTATTATACTTAAATTTGCTGTGCTCTAGCTCTAAATTAGAGTGCCTCGTGGCATGTACGAGCGATAACGTCGAGCTGCTGCTCCTTAGTAAGGTTGATGAACTTAACAGCATATCCTGATACACGGATAGTGAAGTTAGCATACTCAGGCTTCTCAGGATGCTCCATAGCATCGATGAGCTTCTCCTTACCAAATACGTTAACGTTGAGGTGGTGTGATCCCTGATCGAAGTATCCATCAAGAACGTTAACAAGCTTGTTAGCTCTCTCTTCGTCGTCATGACCAAGAGCGTTAGGGTTCATTGTCTGTGTATTTGAAATTCCGTCGAGAGCGTACTCGTAAGGAATCTTAGCAACAGAGTTAAGTGATGCAAGAAGACCGTTCTGCTCAGCACCATATGATGGTGATGCACCAGGTGCGAATGAAGCGAATGCTGGTCTTCCATCAGGTGTAGCACCTGTAGCCTTACCATAAACAACGTTTGATGTGATTGTAAGGATAGATGTTGTAGGCTCTGAATCACGGTATGTGTGGTGCTTCTCGATCTTCTTCATGAATGTCTTAAGAAGCCATACAGCGATCTCATCAGCTCTCTCATCATCGTTACCATATCTTGGGAAGTCTCCCTCGATCTTGTAATCAACTACAAGACCAGACTCATCACGAACAGTTGAAACCTTTGCATACTTAATAGCTGAAAGTGAATCTACAACGTGTGAGAAACCAGCGATACCTGTAGCGAATGTACGTCTTACGTTTGTATCGATAAGAGCCATCTCAGCTGCTTCGTAGTAGTACTTGTCATGCATGTACTGGATAAGGTTGAGGATGTTTACATAGAGTCCTGCAAGCCAATCCATCATGATGTCATACTTGTGCATAACTTCATCATAGTCAAGAACTTCTGATGTGATAGGAGCCATCTCTGGTCCAACCTGCATGTGCTTACCATCTTTTGTGAGGAACTTCTCGTCCTTACCACCGTTGATAGCGTAAAGAAGACACTTAGCAAGGTTTGCTCTAGCACCGAAGAACTGCATCTCTTTACCAGTCTGTGTAGCAGATACGCAGCAGCAGATGCTGTAGTCATCACCCCAGATAGGTCTCATAACATCATCGTTCTCGTACTGGATTGAAGATGTTGTAACAGAAATCTTAGCAGCATACTTCTTGAATGTAGCTGGAAGCTTTGATGTGTAAAGAACAGTAAGGTTAGGCTCTGGTGAAGGTCCCATGTTCTCAAGTGTGTGGAGGAATCTGTAGTCGTTCTTTGTAACCATGTGGCGACCATCCATACCAAGTCCACCAACCTCAAGTGTTGCCCAAACTGGGTCTCCTGAGAAGAGGTTGTTGTATGAAGGGATACGAGCAAACTTAACCATTCTGAACTTCATTGTCATGTGGTCGATAAGCTCCTGAGCCTCTGACTCTGTAAGTGTTCCCTCTTTAAGATCTCTCTCAATATAGATATCAAGGAATGTTGAAACACGTCCAACAGACATAGCAGCACCGTTCTGAGTCTTGATAGCTGCAAGATATCCAAAGTAAAGCCACTGAATAGCTTCTTTTGCGTTCTTAGCTGGCTGTGAAATATCGAATCCGTATACAGCAGCCATTTCCTTCATTCCCTTAAGAGCTCTGATCTGCTCTGAGATCTCTTCTCTCTGACGAATGATGTGATCAAGCATTGTGCCATCGCCGCAGTTGTTGTAATCTTCCTGCTTCTTAGCGATAAGGAAATCAATACCGTAAAGAGCAACTCTTCTGTAGTCGCCTACGATACGTCCACGGCCGTATGTATCAGGAAGACCTGTTACGATGTGGCTGTGTCTAGCAAGTCTCATCTCAGGTGTGTAAGCATCAAATACAGCCTGGTTGTGAGTCTTGTGGTACTCTGTGAAGATCTTGTGGAACTTCTCGTTTACCTTGTATCCGTAAGTCTCAGCAGCTTCCTCAGCCATCTTGATACCACCGAATGGCATGAATGCTCTCTTAAGAGGCTTGTCTGTCTGAAGACCAACGATCTTCTCAAGATCCTTCATAGACTCGTCGATGTAGCCAGGGCCATATGCTGTAAGGCTAGATACAACTTCTGTCTCGCACTCAAGTACGCCGCCCTTTTCTCTCTCTTCTTTCTGAAGCTCCTGTAATCTGCCCCAGAGCTTGTTAGTAGCATCTGTAGCATCTGCGAGGAAGCTCTCATCTCCATCATACTGTGTGTAGTTATTCTGGATGAAATCCCTTACATTAACATCATCCAGCCAGTGGGTTCCTTTAAAACCTCTCCATGCTTCGTTCATGGTTTATCTCCTTTCAAAACTAACAATTGTTTGTTAATTATTTATCACTATTATCTACCGGAAGTCATATTATCATTTACAATTTGTTCAAACATTGATTGAAATCAAGTTTTATTATTTTTTTCACTTTTCACAAAAGTTTCACAGAAATAAAAAAAGAACCGATAAAATCAGTTCTTTTTTCCGTTTAAAATTGCTCTGGCATTCTCAACGCGCTCTGTTGTTGGTGATTCAACACCTTCAAGCTGATATGGAATTCCAAGTTCTTTGAACTTCATCTGTCCCATTGAGTGGTATGGAAGCACATCTATTCTCTTTATATTAGAAAATTTCTCAATAAATTTTCTGGTCTCTCTTAAATATTCGTCGTTGTCTGTGATTCCTGGAACCAATACGTGACGGATCCAGATTGGCTTGCCTATCTCATCAAGATATGCAAAGCATTCTTTGATATTGTCATTAGGAAGTCCTGTGAGCTCGATGTGCTCTTCTCTATTGATATGCTTGATATCAACAAGGAGAAGGTCTGTATATTTTATAAGCTCTTCAAACTTTGAAAAGAAAGGCTCTTCCTTAGTAAAGGGCTGCGCCGCTGTATCGATACAAGTATTGATGCCGCGCTCCTTAGCCTTTTTGAACAGGTCGATAAGGAAATCGATCTGAAGAAGTGGCTCTCCTCCACTAACAGTGATACCTCCTTCTTCACCCCAGTAGCTGCGATATCTCTCAGCAAAATCCAAGATCTCATCTGCTGTTCTCATATCATCTGAGTGAGGATCCCAGGTGTCTACGTTGTGACAATATTTACATCTAAGATTGCATCCTTTGAGGAATACAATAAATCTAATTCCAGGTCCATCTACAGAACCAAAGGTCTCTATAGAATGAATAGCTCCTTTAATCATAAAAACTCCAATCTAAATCACTGGGAAATATATATTTCCCGCAAAGTATCTCTATCAAGCACCTTGATCCTTGCATGTCCAAGTCTCTCAATAAGGTGCATCTTTTCCATTTCGCGAAGCTTCCTAGAAACTGTCTCTGTTCGAAGGCTCACGCTTGCTGCTATGTCATCGAGTTTGAGCACAATATCGTCATTAGGGCTTCGGTCTACTCTGTACATCAAAAAGCCTGCTAGTCTTGCCATGGGGTCTTTGGTAGATAACAGCATATTTCTCTCATTAGCATCATGAAGCTTTTTGCTGAGAAGAATTATGATGTTCATGGCGGCAGTTGGGTTATCAACTACCTTGATGAAATCGTCTCTGTGAATGAGACAGATAGACGCATTGGTAAGGCATACCGCAGAATATGGATAAACACTTCCGTCAAGGAACATGCCCTCCCAAATGATATCATGATCTGCCAATATGGTAATGATCTGTTCACGACCAAGGGAATCATATCGGCAAAGTTTAACTCTTCCTTTTCTTATTATACATATGGAGTCAACTGCCTCTCCCTCTCTGAAAAGATAGCTGCTCTTCTTGAGGGTTTCATGGACTGAATGCTCCATAAGGCTTACCTGCGCATTTACAGGAAGACCTTCCATAAGAGGAAGCTTCTCGGTACAAAATCCGCCGCACTCCTCACATATATTAAGACCGATGATGCCTCGCTTGAGCTCTTCACCATGGTCTGTTTCTTTATATATTCCTTTTTTACTTTGATCCTTCTTTTCGCTCATGCTCTACTTTCCACTAATTAGGTAAAAGAACTACTGTCTGGACCATAGATAGCAATACGCCTGAGTTCTTACTGCAAAAGCCTCAGTCTTTAAAAGATTTCTGATCTCCTCTTTGGTGTACCAGCCAGGAACGATCTCTTCCTGAGTTGAAGTACTCTCTGAAAAAGTACCTCCGGCAACGCCTACGCAACAAGCATTTCTCTCGTTAGAAAAACCAATCGCACTGTAGCACTTGCCCCACCAATCATCTATGCGTATTACATCAAGTCCTGTTTCTTCTTTTAATTCTCTTCTAGCGGCCTGCTCTGCAGTCTCGCCTTCATCTATAAGTCCTGCAGGGAAGTTATAAACCCATTCCCCTGTTGCCATTCTAAATTCTTTGTTGATGAGGATCTTTTCACCTGTCTCATCGTGCATGATAATGGCAACTGCATCTTCTTTAGGATTCCTTAGATCATCCATTGTTTTAAGATCTGGATTTCTGCTGATCATTTCATAGATCTTTTCCTGATCATCAGATGTTCTGTAATGAAGGTCATAGCGTGTAATGAACTTGCCCTGTTCCTTCTTTTCTAAAAACTCAAATTCCATTTTTAAATAGCTCCATATACAATCTGTCTGACACTGCGGATGAAGCTGCTGTCATAGCCGCCCTCGATCTGCTGCATATAGATCACTGTCAGTTCCTCTGAAGGGTCTACAAAGAAATAAGTTCCGCCAGATCCTCCCCAGCCAATCTCGCCAGCACTTCCGTTTGAAAGAGCCTTTGCTGGATCTGTAAGCACTCTGAAATAGTTGCCATAGTTGTAACCTTGATTATCATCTATTGCAAAATCCTCAAGCTGCATAGCATTAAGCTGTGGGCTTAACATGTAGCTAAGAGTCTTCTTACCAATGAGCTCTTTGCCGTGGTAGGAGCCCTTATTAAGTATCATCTGAGTGAAGTGAGAATAATCTAAAGCTGTAGAATAAAGACCTGCTCCGCCTCTTTCAAACCATGGATCATCAAAAGGATTTTCCATATCCATCCTGCGAGCAACATCAACCTCAGCTCTTACAACTTTATTATTCTTGTCTCTCCTATATAAAACTGCCTGCCTGGAAGTCTTGCCCATGTCGATCTTGAAACCAGTATCATCCATGTTAAGAGGATCAAAGATCTCTTTTCTAAGGAACTCTGAATACTTCATATCTGTGATAGCTTCGATGACTCCAGCCATGATATCTGCTGAGTAACCGTATTTGTAACCTGTTCCTGGCTCAAATGCAAGATAGCCTTCTGCAAGCTTGTTGCAAACATCGATATTGTTCTTGAGAATTCCGGATTCTCTCTGGATCTTGGCCTCTTTGAAAACTTTGCTCATGGATCTCTCAGCTTCGCCGAAATCTCCTGAACCTGCGATTCCTGATGTCATGTTGAGAAGGTTGATGATCTTAATAGGATTGTGGGCCTTCTGTATTCCATCTGGAGTTACAACTTTGCAATCAGCAAAAGCAGGAAGATAATCTGATACATTGCTCATCAGATCAAGCTTCCCTCTTTCGTAAAGCATCATAGCTGCCAAGGCAGTAATAGGCTTGGTCATGCTAAAGATCTTATAAATGCTGTCTTCTCTATCTGGTTCGTAGTGGTTCTCATAAACTCTTTTGCCTTTATGTTCAACCACGATAGTTGCACCCTGGAGCTTATTTCTTTCTCTCTGTGCCTCAATAAGTTCATCAAGGTACTTTAATTTTCTAATGTTCATAACACTCTTTTCCTGAAACTAATTAGTACTTAACTGAAGGCAGACGATACTTCCTCTCGTAGAAATCCACTGCCTGCTCAAATCCGTCGTTCTTCTCGGCCTTCAATGTCTCGATATAGCCGTGAGCAAAATAGTTATCCTCATGTGCTTCGATGATACCTACTGCGATATTACTGCAGTGATCAGCAATACGTTCAAAGTCTGTACCGATGTCGCTTAAGTCAAAGCCCTGCTCGATAGTACACTTGCCCTTACGAAGACGTCTTACATGACGGCGCTTAACCTCTTTCTGGATCTCATCGATCGTCTCTTCAAGAGGTTCGATAGTCTTGGCAAGCTTCACATCCTGATTGTCAAAAGCAGTTATAGAAGTATCTACGATATCTCTAACCGCTGTTGAATAGATGTCCATCTCAGCCTGTGCCTTTGGAGAAAAGCTTCGTTCATTTTCATCCATGCTCTTTGCCTTCTCAGCAATATTAAGGGCATGGTCACTTATTCTCTCATAGTCCGTAATACAATGCAAGAGAAGTGAAAGTGTATGGCTATCATCTGGAGCAAGGTGATGAGAATTGATCTTCATAAGGTATGTTCCAAGCTCATCCTCGTATCTGTCTACCTGCTGCTCTAGATACTCAACTTCTTCGGCAGTTTCTTTATGATAATCGGTAATAAGGTCAATAGCCTTATCCAATGCTTCTTTTGTCATCTTGGCCATTGTAACAGCTGTCTGTCTAGCCTGCTCAAGAGCAAATGGAGGGTTTGAAAGGAAAAGTGGATCCAGTGTGCGAAGACCTTCCTGCTCCTCCTGTTCTTTCTTTTCCTTGTCATCTATAGGAATAGTCTTGAGGGCAAGACTTACAAGTATTCCAGAGAATGGAAGCATAAGTGGTGTTGCCACAAGATTTATAAGCGTGTGTATTCCAGCAATTCCGGCCATTCCAATTTCTTTATCCATGAAGTCAAAGTGGATAACTGCATGAAGTGAATAGAAGATTATCATGAAAAGAGTTGCCTTGATAACGTTGAAGTAAAGATGCATGAGAGCCGTTCTTTTACCATTCTTGTTAGCACCAAATGATGAAAGGATAGCTGTGATACATGTTCCAACCTCAGCACCAACTACTACAGGAATAGCAATGCTATAACCAACTGTAACTGAAAGAGACAGGGCCTGAAGTACACCGATGGTACCTGCTGAGCTCTGGATAACCATAGTAAAGATGATACCTACTAAAAATCCAACAAGAGGATTACTGAAGGTTGTAAGAAGCTGCTTGAAAGACTCGACATCTTTGAGAGGAGAAACCGCATCTGACATGCTGCTCATACCAAACATGAGAACAGAGAAGCCAAGAAGGATGGTTCCTACGTTCTTCTTTTTTTCACTCTTGGAAAACATGTAAAGACCAATGCCAATGATAGCCAAAAATGGTGTAAATGACTTGGGCTTAAGAAGATTTATAAAGAAATTGTCACTACTGATCGCATTAAGTGAAAGAAGCCATGCAGTAAATGTAGTACCGAGGTTGGCACCAAGAATAACGTTTACCGCCTGTCTAAGAGTCATGATGCCTGAATTAACAAGACCGACTACCATGACAGTAGATGCTGATGAAGACTGAACTACTGCAGTTACAGCCACACCAAAAGCATAAGCTATGATCGGATGCTCAGTTACCTTGGCAAGTACGCTCTCTAACTTGCCACCTGCTGCCTTTGTAAGGCCTCCACTCATAACATTCATTCCGTAAAGGAACATTGCAAGACCACCAACAAGGCCTGCTACAAGACTAAATAATTCTAATGAACTCATAATACCTCCGATAGATACTCTCCCCTAAGCGCTTCCATGCGGCGCCCTGTACCTATTTGATTACCTTTCCTATAAACTACAAATATATATTATAGGAAGAACCCAAAAATTACCATAAAAATTTGATCATTCTAACATATGTACCGTGACGGCACTCATTAAAAGGCACTTTCTGACCTGCATTATATTCCTGACCATAGATGTTCTCTTCTACTTCTACGGTATCTGTCTTCTCAAATCCAAGCTTCTCACAAATATGTATAGATACCTTGTTCTCAGCCTTGACCAAAGTCTGCACCTTATCAAACTGAAGAACTGCCTTGCCATAATCAAGGATTGCTGAGCAAACTTCCATGGCATAGCCCTGTCTCTGGTACTCTTTTCCTATTAAAAAGCCAAGCTCTATATCGTCAAAACCATTCCTTACAGAATAGCCTGCTCTTCCAACAACGACACCGTCTGACTTTCTGACAACCGTCCATACTCCAAAGCCCATAAGGCCATATACTTTATCAATGTAGTCCTTTTGATATCTCTTTTCATCTTCTGGATTTTCAAAAAGACCTTCCATATAGCGTGTCATCTCTGGATCCGCGTAAAGTTTGTAGAATTCATCTACATCTTCTAAAGTTGTCTCCCTTACAATAAGTCTCTCTGTCTTAAGAACCTCCCAGGGCTCGCCCGCATATCTCTGATATGCTTTAACAAAAGAGTCTATATCCACCTCGGAAATGTCGGTAAAAATATATTTTAGTCCCTTGAATTCTGAAGAAATATTCTCTGCATGAGCTATTCCGATGACATAAAAGCCTTTTTCTGAAAGCTCTTTTGCCTTATCTTGTGAATCTGTAGCGATCAAAATAGTCTTTTTGTGTGATTCGTAATCGTCTTCTGGAAACTTAGATGCCTCGAATACAGCAGATGAATAGCCCTGCTCCACCACATAGGCCGATTCGTCCTGAACTAAAGGAACTATGATTTCATTCTCATAGATAAAAAAGATTGAATTAAGCACAATTGCCACCTCAAGAAAAGTATACCATATATGCGGGTTTTGGGCATAAAAAAAGCTCATCACATCATTTTACTGACATGCGGGCGTTCATAATTTGTTTACAATTAATTAAAAGAATGGTTACTTCAAATCATCTTTTGGACATATTGGCTTGTTATTATAATAGTGTCAGATGAGTTAAGACAATACCAAATAAAAAACTTTTTCATAATATGCCAGGTAAGGGTAGCTTACCTGGCATCCTCCCTTTTATAGGGCTTTTTTTATTTATTCAATTATTTCTATTTCTTTTCTATTATTTGTGGCTTCCCTGGAGGAACTTCTCCATATCAGCTACAGCATTCTCTTCATCTGTTCCATCAGCGATAACAGTAACAAGCTCGCCAGATGCGATATTAAGTGTCATCATTCCCATGATGCTCTTAGCGTTTACTTTCTTGGACTGAGCCTCGATATGTACTGTGCTCTCGTACTTACTAGCGAGCTGTACAAGCTCTGCAACTGGTCTAGCCTCAAGGCCTCTAGGTAACTTGATTTCGATAGATTTTGTTAACATAATTCCCCTCCTTTAGGATCTTAACTTATCCGCAAGTTCGCTTAGTTTCCTAAGTCGATGATTAACTCCTGACTTACCAACAGGTGGATCCAAGAACTTTCCAAGCTCCAAAAGTGTTGCATCTGGATGCTCAAGTCTGATCTCCGCCATCTCGCGAAGGCTCTCCTGCAGTTTATTAAAACCATAATGGTCTCTTATATATGTAATATCCTCTATCTGCTTGGTAGCTGCATTAACGGTCTTAGTAATATTGGCAACCTCGCAGTTAACTCTTCTATTGATGGAGTTCCTCATCTCTTTGACGATTCTGAGATTCTCCAGATTCATGAGACTAACTGGCGCTTCCATTATATTAAGCAGGTCTACTATTCCAGCACCCTCCTTGATATAGAGGACGTAATATTTTTTGCGACGAACTATTCTGGCTTCTATATCAAAACTCTCGATGAGTTCCTGTAAAAATGTGGCTTCTGCCTCATAATCACATACAAATTCCAGATGGTATCCTTTGTTTGGATCACTGATAGATCCAAGACATAAAAATGAATCTCTAATGAACGCTCTCTTGCAACAAGAATTTCTAGTTACAATTGGATTCGTTCCTTCGTTTATGTCACGAATCCTGCCATCACTATCTATCATCTTGATAGCCTTAAGGCAAGAATCTATAAGCCCCACGTCATCTAGCACAGGCTTGTTATCATGGGCACTTGACGAAATACCATTTCCTATATTAAATGCTTTTTTTATTAATGTAAAGAACTTTCTGACCACCAACTGGTTATCGGTTTGTAGGTATAGCGCTGTTGCTATGCCGTCTTTTATCTCGATATATCCTGCGCTACTAATGATAGCAGCAAGCTCTGCCAGCTGACAGTGTCTGGAGCTTCCGATTCGCTTAGCCAGCTCCTCTTTTACCTCTGATGAAAAAGACATATCTCACCTTACCTGTTATTTAGCCTGCTTGACATCCCTGTGGAAAATTTTAAGTCCATAGTTACCTTTTGAAGCTTTGAGCCTGTCATAGAGCTCATTTGCAATAGTCACACTTCTGTGCTGGCCACCGGTACAACCAATGGCTACAACAAGCTGGTACTTGCCTTCCTGAACATATCCAGGAATAAGGAATTTGAGCATATCTTCAAGCTTATCAACAAACTCACCGCATGCAGGGAAGCTCTTAACGTAATCCTGAACACCTTTGTCATTACCTGTCTGATGCTTGAGTTCATCGATATAAAACGGATTTGGTAAAAATCTTACGTCAAAAACAAGATCTGCATCATATGGAATTCCGTATTTGAATCCAAATGAAAGAATAGTGATCATGAGAGAATTGTACTCTTCGTTCTTAACAAAGATCCTGTCTAATTCTTCCTTGAGTTCTCTAGTAAGGAGCTGAGATGAATCAATAACATAATCAGCTCTCTTTTTTACTTCTGCAAGAACGTTTCTCTCCTTGGCAATGCCATCCTCGATCCTGTCGCCAACAGAGTTGACGTTCATAGGATGGATCCTTCGGGTTTCCTTATATCTTTTGATAAGGACCTGATCGCTGGCGTCCATATAGAGAACTTCTACAGGGATGCCTCTTTCCTTGAGGGAATCGATCATTCCAGCAACTTCTTCAAATTGCTGACCGGCTCTTGCATCTATCCCGAGGACGACTTTATTGATCTCACTATCAGGCATTGTGATGAGTTCTGCGAATTTCTCAATGAGAGAAACAGGCAGATTATCAACGCAGTAGAACCCTGCATCTTCAAGCATATGTATGGCCGTAGACTTACCGCCACCACTCATTCCCGTGACTATTACAAACCTCATAGTATTCCCTTTCTTTTTGGTTTAAACTTATCTTAACTAAATTTTCCCAATATTATAACTTCAGGCTCGAGTTTAACATTAAACTTCTCATAAACATGTTTTTGAACTTCTTTTATCAAGTTAAAAATGTCAGAAGATGTGGCATTTCCTTTATTAACTACGAAACCGCAGTGTTTCTCGGAGACTTGGGCATCGCCGACGGAGAAACCGCGAAGGCCTGCGTCTTCGATGAGCTTGCCTGCGAAGTAGCCTTCCGGACGTTTGAAGGTTGAACCTGCACTTGGATATTCGAGAGGTTGCTTATCGCGGCGTTTCTCGGCAAGTTCCTTCATCTGTGCTGTTATTTCCTCTTCTTTTCCTCTTTTGAGGGTTAATAAAACTGATAAGACTATAAAGCCTTTATTCTTGATGGCACTTGTACGATAACCAAACTCCATGGTGTTGTTATCAAGAACCATGATCTCACCTTCTGGAGAAAGGACTGTAACTTCAGTTACAACCTGTGCCATCTCTCCGCCATAGGCTCCGGCGTTCATGATCATTGCTCCGCCGATGGTTCCTGGGATTCCTGCCGCAAACTCAAAACCTGTAAGTGAGTTATCTCTTGCAAAAGAAGCGATGGTGGAATTCATTGCACCTGCTTCTACATAGATCTGATTTGATCCTTTTAATTCTACTTTGTTAAATTTGCTAAGGGAGATGATCACTCCATCATAGCCTTCATCAGAAACCAGAAGATTACTACCATTGCCAAGTACAAAGTACTCGATTCCAAGGCGTCTTACGAGGTCCATGACCTTTTTAAGCTGCTCCTGATTTTCTGGTCTCAAAAACAAGCAGGCAGGCCCACCAGTTCTAAATGTAGTGTGCCTGCTCATAGGTTCATTAATTAATAAATTCTCTGCTGAGACGATCTGTCTCATAGCTTCTATTAAACTGCTATTCAAATTGTTACATCCTTTATATCTATTACTGTATCATCATCTTGGCAGCGCCATAAACACCTGCGTCATTTCCAAGTTTTGCAAGAGCAAACTTAGCTGATGCACAGCCTGGGAATACGTATTTCTTAAAGCTTGGCATGAGAAGGTCAAAGAGCATCTCACCAGCCTTAGATACGCCACCACCGAGAACGATGATCTCAGGGTTAACAACGCTTGCTGTGATAGCAATACCTTTTCCAAGATAATATCCGTACTGCTCTGCGATCTTGACTGCAAGAGCGTCGCCCTTCTTGGCTGCATCAAATACGTCTTTACATTCGAAATCACCATTTCTAAGAACGCTGTCTTCGCTGCTAGCAGCAAGCATTCTCTTGGCAATTCTCATAGCACCTGTAGCAGATGCATACTGCTCGAAGCATCCGTGATTGCCGCATCCGCAAGCATCAACTTCATCATCTACAAGATGGATATGTCCGATCTCTCCGCCAGAGCCCTTAGCACCTGTAAGGATCTTGCCTTCGTTGATGATACCACCACCAACACCAGTACCAAGTGTTACAAGGAGCATATTAGGATAACCCTGTCCGCCGCCCTTCCAAGCTTCTCCAAGAGCAGCTACGTTAGCATCGTTACCAGCCTTAACTGGAAGCTTCAACTTCGAATGGAATTCATTAACTACGTTGCAGTTCTCCCATCCAAGGTTAACTGCCTGATAGCAAAGTCCATCAACATTGACAGCACCAGGAACGCCAACACCAGCGCCGATCACTTCTGAATCGTCAATGTTTTTTTCTTTCATCTTATTTCTGATTGCTTCTGCTACATCAGTTAAGATCATCTCGCCGTGATTTTCTGTTCTTGTTGGGATTTCCCAGAAATCAAGCTTCTCTCCAGTCTCAGTCAAAAGACCGATCTTTGCAGTTGTTCCCCCTACATCTGCGCCAAATACATATCTAGCCATAACAAAACCTCTTTCTATTATTTATTATTCATCGTCATCTTCTTCACCGCGTCTTTTTGCAAGTGAATTCTGAACTCTATTGTAAAGCTCCTGAGCTGCGTTGTAGCCCATAGCTTTCTGTCTGTGGTTAACCGCTGCTGATTCACAGATAACAGCAAGGTTTCTACCTGGACGAATTGGAATACGGTGGCAAACTACCTTGTTGCCAAGATATTCTGTGTACTCTTCCTCAAGACCAAGTCTGTCGTACTCCTTGTCCTTGTCCCAATCTTCAAGCTTGATAACAAGGTCAATGGTCTGTGTCTCTCTTACGCTTGATGCACCGTAAAGTGACTTAACATCGATGATACCTACACCTCTCATCTCAATGAAATGCTTGGTGATATCTGGTGCTGTTCCGATAAGTGTCTCTTCGCTGACTCTTCTAAGCTCTACAACATCATCAGATACGAGACGGTGTCCTCTCTTGATGAGCTCGATAGCAGTCTCAGACTTACCGATTCCACTCTCACCAGTGATCAGAACGCCGACACCATAAACATCAACTAATACGCCGTGAATTGAAATACATGGAGCGAGCTTAACATTAAGCCATCTGATGATCTCAGCCATGAATGATGATGTTGACTTCTTGGTCATCAGTACTGGAACCTTCTCTTCCATAGCGATCTTTATGAAAAGAGGATCTGGCGTAAGCTCCCTACAGAATACTACACCAGGAATATCGAACGAGAGAAATTCTCTGTACATCTTTTCTCTTTCATCATCTGAAAAAGATTCCATATATGTGTATTCTACGAATCCGATTACCTGTAGTCTTGTTGCCTCGAAGTGCTCAAAATATCCAGCAAGCTGAAGAGCAGGTCTGTTGATATCTGGCTGGCTGATCCTAATCTTCTTGATATCAAGTTCAGGTGTCAGATTCTCGAGTTTCATTCTTTCAATGATAGTTTTAAGACTAACACTCGCCATTTGTTCCCCTCCAAATTTGTCATGTTAATGTGCATACTCACACGGCTAAATAATATCATAGAATATGAAAAAAGTCATATATCTGCTGTGCAATATTTTCAGGAATTTCAGGTAATGCAGCGAGCTCTTCAACGGAAGCATTCCTGATATCTTCGATAGATTTAAAGCCCTTCATAAGAGCCTTTCTACGGGCCGGTCCAATTCCAGGAATATCATCAAGTGAGCTCTTAACCTGGGCCTTGCTGCGAAGCGATCTGTGATACTCAATAGCAAATCTGTGGGCCTCATCCTGAATCCTTGTGATGAGCTTAAATCCTTCTGACCTTGTATCTATAGGAAGCTCTACGTTGTTGTAATAAAGACCTCTGGTCCTGTGATTATCATCCTTGACCATACCGCAGACTGGAATATGGATTCCCAGTTCATCCAGTACCTGAAGGCAGATATTGACCTGACCTCTTCCGCCATCCATCAGGATAAGATCCGGGAACTTAGTAAAGCTTCCATACTGAGCGTCTATATCTCTTACTTCTAGCTCGTGCTTTTCTTCAATTCCATGAAGAAGCCTTCTTGTTAAGACTTCATGCATGCAGGCATAATCATCAGGTCCTGCAACAGACTTTATCCTGAATTTCCTATAGTCACTCTTTTTAGGTTTGCCCTTTTCGTAAACCACCATGGAACCTACATTAGCAAAGCCGCTTATGTTTGATATATCAAAGGCTTCCATTCTGTTAAGTCCCTTTAGCCCAAGAAGCTTTTCTATCTCTTTTACTGCGCCAATGGTCCTGCCCTCTTCGCGTTTTATTCTCTCTTTGTCTTTAGAAAGAACCAACTGCGCATTCTGAGTTGCAAGCTCCATAAGCTTTTCTTTTTGGCCTCTCTCAGGAACAGAAATATAGACCCTGCTGCCCTTTCTCTGAGAAAGCCACTTCTCTATGATCTCCATGTCCTCGATAGGTTCTGGCAAAACCAGCTCTCTAGGAATAAATGGTGTTCCTGCATAGAACTGCTTAACAAAGTTTTGCAGTATCTCTCCTGATGGATTCTCTGAAACGTGAGTCATGTAGAAGTGCTCTCGGCCTATGAGCCTTCCATCTCTTACAAAGAATACCTGAACTACAGCGTCCTTATCATCAGAAGCGATGGCTACGATATCCTTGTCCTCCATGGAGGAATCAGTCATCTTTTGCTTCTGGGCAACGACTCTTACACTTGCCAAAAGATCTCTGTACTTGGCGGCAGATTCAAAATCAAGCTCTTCTGAAGCTGCCTCCATCTTCTGCTGCAGGTCCTTCATGATAACGCCATAATTTCCATTTAGAAATTCCAGGGCCTTATCAATTCTTTCTCTGTACTCTTCCTTAGTGACATTGCCTGTACATGGGCCGCAGCACTGCTTCATATGATAGTTAAGACATGGCCTGTCTGCACCGATCTCTTTTGGCAAAGATCTGTTACAGGTCCTAAGGCCGTAGATCTTATTGATAAGGTCAATGGTATCCTTAACTGCTGCCGCGCTGGTAAATGGACCGAAATACCTGGACTTATCCTTTTTCATAAGTCTTGAGAAAAGAACTCTTGGAAAATCCTCTGATACTGTCACCTTAATATAAGGATAGGTCTTGTCATCTTTTAAGAGAGTGTTGTATCTTGGCGAATTCTCTTTTATCAGATTGTTCTCAAGAACCAGAGCCTCAAGCTCTGAGTCCGTTACGATGTATTCAAATCTGGCGATCTGCTTCACCATCTGATCTATCTGAGGTCCTCTTCCGATGTTGGCACGAAAATAAGACCTTACACGATTGTGAAGGTTTATGGCTTTGCCAACGTACATGATGGTGTCATTCTCATCACGCATGATATAAACTCCGGGCTTATTAGGGAGTTTTTTGAGTTCCTCTTTTACGTCAAAATTGCTCATTTTTCTTTAGATATAAAAGACCAAACACAAATAGCATATTTGGTTTGGTCTTAGTTACATTATATTATTTATCGAAGTCATTTGGAACATGTGAGAATGTACCGCCGCCTACATTTGGCTGATCGTCCTGATTCTCATCATTGTCTTTGGTCTCTTCATTCTGAGCAGGAGCTGTGAATATTGACTCTGTCTCTTTGAACGAATACTCTTCTGAAGGAGCATCTTCCTGCTTTGGAGTCTCTTCCTTAGGAGCTTCCTCATTCTTTTTCTTGACTGGAACGTTCTCTCCAACCTTAGCTGACTCAGCTCTTGTAGCATAAAGTCTCTTAGCTTTAGTTGCTTCCTTCTCCTCTTCTGTAGGTTCAGGAAGGTTCTCAGCCTCACGGTAGATCTTCATAAACTCTGCGCCTGTGATGGTCTCTTTTTCGATAAGGAACTGAGCGATCTTGTCCATTGTGTCGAGGTGTTCACCAACGATCTTCTTGGCTTTCTCATAGCACTCAGCAAGGAGCTTCTTAACTTCCTCATCAATAAGTGTTGCTGTCTCATCACTGCACTGGAGAACTCTATTTCCATCGAGGTATCTGTTCTGGATAGATTCAAGCTGCATAAGTCCGAATCTGTCGCTCATACCATACAGTGTGATCATATTTCTTGCTACTGCTGTAGCATCGTCGATATCCTGAGCTGCACCTGTTGTTACTGTATTAAATACAAGTTCCTCTGCAGCACGTCCACCAAGTGAAACGATGATTCTCTCAAGGAGCTCATCCTTGGTTCTAAGCTGATTCTCATCTTCTGGAAGATGAAGAACATATCCTAATGATCCCTTTGTTCTAGGAACAATTGTGATCTTCTGAACTGGCTCTGTATTAGAAAGAACTGCGCTTACGAGAGCATGACCAACTTCGTGGTAGCTGACAAGCTTTCTCTCCTCTTTGCTGAGGATTGAGTCTTTCTTTTCTTTACCTGCGATAACCTGCTCAAAGGCTTCCATGAGATCTTTCTGGCTAACGAACTCTCTGCCTTCCTTAACAGCAATGATGGCTGCCTCGTTGATCATGTTTGCAAGATCTGAACCAACGCATCCGCCTGTAGCAAGTGCGAGTTCCTTAAGATCAACTGTCTCATCCATCTTGACATCTTTGGAGTGAACCTTGAGGATCTCTTCTCTACCCTTGAGGTCAGGCTTGTCAACAATGATTCGTCTGTCGAAACGGCCTGGACGAAGAAGGGCTTTATCAAGGATCTCAGGTCTGTTAGTAGCTCCGAGAATGAGAACACCCTTTGATGAATCAAAACCATCCATCTCAGAAAGAAGCTGGTTAAGAGTCTGTTCTCTCTCTTCATTGCCACCGCCGTACTTGTTGTCACGGCTACGTCCGATGGCATCGATCTCATCAATGAATATGATACAAGGTGCATTCTTGCTGGCTTCGTTAAAGAGGTCTCTAACTCGGCTAGCACCTACACCTACATAAAGCTCGATAAAGTCTGAACCTGCAAGTGAATAAAATGGAACATGAGCTTCACCTGCTACGGCCTTGGCAAGAAGTGTCTTACCTGTTCCTGGAGGTCCTACTAAAAGTGCTCCCTTAGGAAGCTTAGCACCGATCTTGGAATATTTGGCAGGATTATGAAGGAAGTCTACAACTTCTACCAAAGACTCTTTTGCCTCATCCTCACCTGCTACATCTTTGAAGGTTACGCCTGTTTCCTTCTGAACATAAACCTTGGCGTTGCTCTTACCAACACTAAGTGGTCCGCCGCCTTTGCTCATCTTTCTGAATACAAATGAAAGGATAAGCCACAGTAAAAGAATTGGTGCTACATATTGAATAATGAAAGCAAGGATCAGTCCTGAGTTGTCAGGAACTTCGCTGCTGACTTCTACGCCAGCTTCAAGCATCCTCTGAGTGAGGTCTGTGTCCTCCTCAGCCTTACCTGTGTAATAAGTTACTGTATTGTTCCCTGTGAAGTAGTAATAGCTTGGACTCTGATTTTCCTTTTTGGAATCAACAGGGTAAATATCGATCCTGTCACTTTCTATGACAATACTCTCAACCTTGCCATCATCAACCATCTGAAGGAACTCGCTGTAAGTAACCTCTCTGTTGGTATCATCGGAAAACGCTTTGAGGAAATATGTCATACAAATCATAGTAACCAAAGCTGCTACTAAAAGTAATATTATGTTTTGTCTTCTTGGAGAATTGTTGTCCCCTCCAAGAGGGTTATTATTTCTCTGATTCTGATTATTATCCATAACTTAAATTCCAATCTTTATTTACGTGATACTACAACCTGTTCGTGTTATAATAAGTTAGCTTATTATAACACTCGTATTGTACTATTATATAGAGTACAATCCAATAATTCAATATTTCAATTATTAAATCGATTTTCTTCATTTTTTAACTAGATTTTCTTCGAGCTTAATTATATAATTATGGCTTGTGTTTATTAATTTTAACTATATATCTCGTCAATAATCAGGAGGAAATTTAAATGGCTGTAAAGTATATCTTTGTAACTGGTGGAGTTGTGTCTGGACTTGGTAAAGGAATCACTGCCGCATCGCTCGGTAGACTCTTAAAGGCCAGAGGTTACAAGGTGACGATGCAGAAATTTGATCCTTATATCAATATCGACCCAGGTACCATGAACCCTGTTCAGCACGGAGAAGTATTCGTAACTGAAGATGGTACTGAAACCGACCTCGATCTTGGTCACTATGAGAGATTTATTGACGAGAATCTTGATAAGAATTCTAACGTAACTACCGGTAAGATCTACTGGTCAGTTCTTCAGAAAGAGCGCCGCGGTGACTATGGCGGACGTACAGTACAGGTTATTCCTCACATTACAAACGAGATAAAGAGTAAGTTCTACAGAAACTTCACAGATGATGAGACACGTATCGCAATCATCGAGGTTGGTGGAACAGTCGGTGACATCGAGTCACAGCCATTCCTTGAGGCCATCAGACAGTTCCAGCATGAAGTAGGACGCGAGAATGCAATGCTCATTCTTGTATCTCTTATTCCTTATCTTCGTTGCTCAGAAGAGATCAAGACCAAGCCTACACAGTCAGCAGTTAAGACTATGCAGGGAATGGGTCTTCAGCCAGATGTTATCGTATGTCGTACAGAGATCGAGCTTGACCAGGATACCAAGGACAAGATAGCTCTTTTCTGTAATGTTCCTAGCAGCCACGTTCTTAACAACCTTGACCTTGAGTACCTCTATGAGGCTCCTCTTGCAATGGAAAAAGAGCATTTGGCTCAGGTAGCTTGTGAATGTCTTGAACTTGATTGCCCAGAACCAGACCTTACAGACTGGAAGGCAATGGTTGATACACTATACTCCCTTAAGCACGAAGTTAAGGTTGCACTTGTTGGTAAGTATACTCAGCTCCATGACGCATACATCAGCGTTGTAGAAGCTCTCAAGCACGGCGGTATTTCAAATCAGACTGCTGTAGATATTAAGTGGGTTGATTCAGAAGAAGTTAATGATGAAAACGTTGCTTCTTATCTTTCAGATGTAGACGGTATCATCGTTCCTGGTGGATTCGGTGATCGTGGTATCGAGGGTATGATCTCTTCTATCAAATATGCTCGTGAAAATAACGTTCCATTCCTTGGTCTTTGCCTTGGTATGCAGCTTGCTATCATTGAGTTTGCAAGAGACGTTATCGGTTACAAGGATGCTCATTCAATCGAATTTGATCCTAACACAACACATCCTATGATAGCTCTTTTACCAGATCAGAATGGTGTTGAGGATATCGGCGGTACATTACGTCTTGGTTCATATCCTTGCGTACTTGATAAAGAATCTAAGGCATTTGAGCTCTTTGGTTCAACAGACATCACAGAGCGTCACCGTCATAGATATGAGGTTAACAACGACTACAGAACAGTTCTTGTACAGAACGGCATGAAGCTTTGCGGTATGTCTCCTGACGGAAGAATCGTAGAAATGATCGAGCTTCCTTCAAACGACTTCCACATGGCTACACAGGCTCATCCAGAGCTCAAGTCTCGTCCTAACAGACCACATCCTCTTTTCTCAGGATTCATCAAGGCTTCACTTGAGCACGAGAATAAGAGATGATCTTATAACAACAAATAAAGCGCAACCGGTTATCCGGCTGCGCTTTAATTATGCTTTAAAAGCTTTATTTCATATTACATAAGTGAAAGAGCTTCCTCATCAGCGATAAGTGTGAAGTCCTGATGAAGCTGAAGAACTGAAGCTGGCACTCTTGGAGTGATCTCTCCTGTGAAAGCTTCCTTAATAATAGGTGCCTTTGCTTTTCCACTTGCTACCATTACGATCTTCTTGGCTTTCATGATAGTTCCAATGCCCATTGTGTAAGCCTGTCTAGGGACCATAGACACATCCTCAAAGAATCTCTTATTAGCCTCAATAGTGCTCTCTGTAAGGTCAACTCTGTGTGTCTTCATCATATATGTCTCAGCGGGCTCATTGAAGCCGATATGGCCGTTATTTCCAATTCCAAGGAGCTGAATATCAATTCCGCCAAGGCTCTCGATAACCTTCTCATAACGCTCGCATTCTGCCTCTGCGTCTTCGTTTGTACCATCAGGAATATTTACATTCTTTGGATCAATGTTTACCTTTGAAAAGAGATTCTTGTTCATAAAGTATCTATAGCTCTGATCATTGTCAGCTGAAAGACCTACATACTCATCAAGGTTAACTGTCTTAACCTGAGCGAAATCAAGGTCTCCTTTGCCGTACCATTCAACGAGCTTTTCATACAATCCAAGAGGAGTAGATCCTGTTGCAAGTCCTAACACGCTGTCTGGCTTAAGTATCATCTGTGCTGAGATAACGTTTGCTGCCTTTCTACTCATGTCCTGATAATCTCTTACTTTGATAATTCTCATTTTATTTCTCCTTTAGCATCGATAGCCAGCTTCACTGCGCCCATGATTCCCTGGTCGTCATTTAAACTTGCTGGAACGATGTATTTATCCATGTTCTCTAATTCTTTTGTATTTAAATATCCATTAAGCTGTTTAACAACTTTTTCTCTTATCAGTGGAAAGAGCTGCATCTGATGCATTACTCCACCACCAAGGATAATAATCTGCGGACTAAGTGTCAGAATAAATGAAGACAGTGCTTGAGCAATGTATTCGCTCTCAAGCTCCCAAACTTCATCTCTATCTGCAAGTTCAACTGCCTTCTTGCCCCATCTCTCTTCGATAGCTGGGCCTGCTGCCAAGCCTTCAAAGCATGTTCCGTGATAAGGGCATTTTCCGGCATAATCATCTCCAGAAACCTTGGCAAGTCTGATATGTCCAAGTTCTGGATGAAGCATTCCATGGAGAAGCTTTCCATTTGTCATGACTCCTCCGCCTATACCAGTCCCGATAGTAAGGTACAGGGCATCTGTTTTATCTTTTGCGCATCCCCATGTAATCTCGCCTAAAAGGGATCCGTTAACGTCTGTATCAAATCCAACAGGTACATTCAAAGCTTTTTTGAATGCGCCCACAATGTCATAATTCTTCCATGCAAGCTTTGGTGTTGATGTGATATATCCATAGGTCTTAGAATCCTTGTTTAAGTCGATTGGACCAAAACATGCTATTCCAAGGCTCTCAATTTCTTTATCCTTAAAAAAGTCGATCATCTGAGGCATAGTTTCCTCTGGTGTCTTTGTAGGAAAAGATGCTCTCTCCAAAATTTTGCCGTTTTCGTCACCAATCGCTACGATCATTTTGGTGCCGCCTGCCTCAAGTGCTCCGAATCTCATAATTCTCCTCCTAATTTATATATCTTCTTATAAGAAGATTATATAAATTAACAAATTGCTATTCAATCAGATAAGGCGCTAAAGAGGGCCGCCTAATGGCAGCCCCCAGCCTTATTTAAAACTCTTTAAAAGTCATTTTAGTTTACTGAATCATAATATGCTGCTCTTGCATCAAGAATCTTCTGAAGTCCAGAATTTACAAGCTCATCATAGCCCTTCTGATATACAGTCTCAAACTGGTCTGATGGTGCGCAGATACAGTTGTAAACGAATGTGAGCATCTTGTTCTTGATGTCTGTTCCGTAGGTTGCCTGCTCATCTGAAATGTATCCGTAGATAGGGAAGCGATACTTTCCGTTAGCGCAAACGTCGTAGTAGTTCTCATACCACTCTACTGAAGCCCAATCCTGCTCCTGTGCAGCATACTGTGACTTAGACATTGTCTCGTAGTCGTTAACCCAATCAAAGTTGAGGTTCATGATGCAAAGATCATCACATGTTCCAGGATATCCCTTAGCTTCCTTGTCAGCTGTTGAAGGCTCATTTGCTACGCCAAGCTCATCATATGTAAGCTCTGGTGTGTAACGAACCTGAACTGCGTTAGCTGGATCTGCGAGCCAGTTGAGGTACTTCATGCAAGCTGCTGCCTGTTCATCGTTTGTTGTCTCTTCTGGGATCATTACGAACATTGCATATCTATACTCATATGGTGTTCTGTATGATCCATCTGGAAGATCGAAGCACTGTACTGGGATGAATGATGCATCTTCTGCGCCCAGGGTTGTGTTGAGGACTGCTGTAGAATCCCAGATATGTGTTGTATCGTCAAGAACGAAACCAACCTTACCATTAGCTACATCTGCGAGGAATACGCTCTCATCTGTATCTGTTGGGAAGTCCTGGGTAATAAGTCCATCGTTGTACCACTGATTGAGCTGTTTGAGACCATCTTTTGATCCAGGAGCTACAGCCATGTATGACTCAGCATATGTGTATGCCATCTTGTCATCTGTAAGAGTTACATATGAACCAACGAAGTTGAGGTACATCTTCTCTGTATCTGAACGTCCGCTCATTGCCCAAGGTGTTCCAAGTCCAGCATCCTTAACAGCGTAGAGATATTTGCCAAGTTCTTCTTTTGTCTTAGGAACATCCATACCAAGCTGGTCAAGCCAATCCTTACGGATATAAGCTGTGTGACGTGCATTCTCTGTTCCTCTCTGCTTCATAACGGCAAACTTCTGATCACCAAGATCACCGATACCGTTCTGAGCTTCACCGCAATACTGCTCGATGTTTGAACCATACTGCTGATAAAGTGATGAAAGGTCTTTTAATGCTCCGCTTGATGCGTAGTTGTAGAAAAGATCCTGTGAATAAGTAAATACGATGTTAGGTGCTGTTCCACCAGACATCATGATATTAACTTTGTCATCTGACTCAGATCTTGGAACAGAAACGTAAGTAACGTTAATGTTGTACAGATCCTTCATCTGTTTCTGTATCCACTGAGTAAGTGCATTGTCCTCAGTAGTTGTGTTTGGTGCAGCATTACCTCTGTCCCAAACCATGACTGTGATATCTACTTCGTCGCCCTTAAGATCCTCTGCTGCAGCATCTGTTTTGCCAGAATCAGAAGTAGAATCAGCTGTCTGTGTGCCGTTTGTGTCAGCTGGTGCTTTGCTGTTGCCACAGCCTGCAAGCACGCCCATAACCATGCAAGCACTAAGCACTGTTGCCAATAGTTTCTTTTTCATTGTAATCCTCCTTTGTAAGAAAAAAATATCTGAACTCTATGTGAGTTAGATTCACTTCGTTAGCCTTTAACTGCACCAACCATGATTCCTTTTGTAAAGAACTTCTGAACGAAAGGATATACGATCAGCATTGGAAGCATTGATATTACGATACTTGCCGCCTTGATATTTTCTGCCACGAGGTTAGTCTGAAGACCTTCCTCAACTGAAACATTGATGGATTCAACGAACTGCTTAAGTACCATCTGTACTGTAAAATACTTGGAGGAATTGATATAGTACAAAACATCGCTGATTCCGTTCCATCTTCCTACTGCGTAGAAAAGTCCAAGTGTTGCCATTGTTGGATATACCAGTGGAAGAACTACGCTTAAAAGACATCTTGCCTCGCTGCAACCATCAATCTTGGCCGCGTCATAGATAGCTGAGTCGATTCCTTTAAATGCGTTGCACATGATGATCATGTTGTATGCACTAAGGGCTCCTGGTACAATAAGTGCCCAAACAGTGTCTATCATCTTGAAGTCTCTTACGTTCAAGTACTCAGGAATAACGCCTGGGTGAAGATACATTGTAAGAACAAAGAGTGTCATTACGATCTTGCCGCCCACAAGTCCCTTCTTGGAAAGAGGATACGCTGCAAGCACTGTCATTACGAGGTTTATTACTGTTGATGCAAGCATTAGTACGATCGAGTACCAGAAGGCATTTACAAAGCTTCCGCTCTGAAGCGCTCTTGTATAAGCTTCTATATTGATATCCACAGGGAGGATAAATACCTTTCCTGCAAGGATTGCATTCTTACCACTAAGTGAAACAGCCAGAACTCGAAGGATAGGGATCATGGCGATACATGTTATAAGAATGAAGAATGCTGTCCAGAAAAACTGGAAAAGTCGTTCGTTTTTACTGTTGATAGCGCTCATTACATGATTCCCTCCTGTCCCATTTTTTTGATAACAGCATTAGCTGAAAATACTAAGATGATTCCAACTACTGTTTGGAACAGACCGACTGCTGTCGCAAAGTCGAATCTTCCTGCTGCAAGACCTACGGAATACACGTAAGTGCTGATAACGTCTGATGCATCTCTGACCAGGGTGTTACCCATCATATATGGTCTATCGAAGCTGATATTAACAAGCTTTCCGATCTGCATGATCAAAAGAACTGTAATAGTTGATGAAATCTGTGGAATAGTTACATGCCATATTCTCTGAAGTCTTGTTGCTCCATCGATATAAGCAGCTTCGCCAAGGGAAGCATCAGCAGCCATAAGCGCTGCCAGATAAACGATAAGTGAATATCCAGCTCCCTGCCATACACCCATTACCCAGTACACAAATCTCCACAGGAAGGAATTGCTTAGGAACGATACACTCTCACCCCCCAGTGATGTGATAACGTTATTAACAAGTCCTGAATTCGAAAAGAGCTGTGTAACGATTCCTGAGATGATAACCCAGGAAAGGAAGTTTGGAAGGTACAAAAGAGTCTGTGTAGTCTTTCTGATCCTTTCACTTCTAAGCTCATTTAAAAATATCGCAAGGAATATCGGAAATGGAAAACCTATGATAAGGTCACCAATATTAAGTATCAAAGTGTTCTTAAGGGCACTCCAGAAGTCTTTTGAAGTAAAAGCTTCTTTGAAGTTTGCAAGTCCGATCCATGGGCTATCCCAAATACCCTTAAATACGTTAAATTTCTTGAAAGCAACAATTACACCGAGCATTGGCTTGTACTTAAACAAGACCATATACACTACAGGAATTATGAGCATCAGGTACAACTGCCAGTTGTTTCTCAGGTATACTCTGACCTTCCCTCTCTTTTTCTTGTCCATATAACCCTCTCTTCCCAATATCTCAAAATGTGTTTCCCCCACATAATAGACGGCATAATGATAATCACTGTTCTCTTTATCATTATATATACTTATTTTACCCATGTCACCAACAAGAAACTACATTTATTTTGCCCTATACTTCAATAATCATTGCATTTTTTGTCATTTTACATTTTGGTCAAATATTCTGTCTTTTGATAAATCAAAAAGCGGATGTATGGTCATTTTTTCGACCTACATCCGCTTTAGGATCAATTATTTATTTTCAGAATATTCAAAGCCTCTAAGCTTTAATTCGCCTGCTTTGATACATGCTGCAAAGTGTCCTGGCTCGTACTGATCGTACTCAGGTGTGATCTCTTTACACTTCTCATCACAGAATCTGCATCTTGTGTGGAAGTAGCATCCACTTGGTGGATTTGCAGGGTTTGGAATCTCTCCTCTAAGAGGAATTCTCTCCTGCTGGAAGTTAGGATCAGCAACAGGAACTGCTGACATCAAAGCTTCTGTATATGGATGCTTTGGATGTGAGAAGATCTGCTCTGTCTCGCCATACTCTACCATCTTACCAAGATACATAACACCTACTCTGTCAGAGATATGCTCTACTACAGAAAGGTCATGTGAAATGAAGATGTATGTAAGCTTCATTTCTTTCTGAAGGTCTTTTAACAGGTTGATAACCTGCGCCTGGATAGAAACGTCAAGGGCTGATACAGCCTCGTCACATACGATGATCTTAGGATTAAGAACAAGAGCTCTTGCGATTCCGATACGCTGTCTCTGTCCACCAGAGAATGCATGTGGGTATCTCATGAGGTAAGCAGGATTAAGACCTACCTTCTCAGCCATGTCCTTAGCCTTCTGATCCATTTCGCTTTCTGGCATCTTAGGGAAGTTAGCCTTAAGTGGCTCCTTGATGATGTCCAGTACAGTCATTCTAGGATCAAGTGATGAATAAGGATCCTGGAAGATCATCTGGATCTCCTTACGGATTCCTTTCATCTTCTTTTTGTCTACTTTGAGGAAGTCGAGCTCTTCGCCAGCCTCTGTGCGGTACATTACTTCACCTTCAGATGCATCATAAGCTCTTACGATGCAACGACCAAGTGTTGTCTTACCACAACCAGACTCACCAACGATACCGATTGTCTCGCCTTCTTTTACGCTAAAAGAAACATCTGTAACAGCCTTAACTGTTACGTTCTTGGAGGTAAAACGCTTGTGAAGATGTTTTACTTCTAAAATATTATCTTTTTCCACGCTTCTTTCCTCCTTCTGGTGCAGGTTCTGAGGCTTCTTTAGCAAGTCTCTCCTCAACCTCTTTTCTGTGTGCCTGACAAGCTGGATTGTTGCAAGCAAAGCATGCAATCTTGTGTCCTGGCTCAGTCTCTACAAGTTCAGGCTCAGCCTTATCGCAAAGACCTTCGATCCTGCAATCACATCTGTCATAGAATCCACACTGCTTTGGAAGATTCATGGCAAGAGGTACAGTACCCTCGATAGAAAAAAGTCTCTCTTCCTTATTACCGCCAATCTTGTGAACAGAGCCCATAAGACCTCTTGTGTAAGGATGCTGAGGGTTTGCATATATTGTCTTGGCATCACCAGTCTCAACGACTTTACCAAGATACATAACAGCTACTCTATCGCACATTCTGGCAACAACACCAAGGTCATGTGTGATGAAGAGGATAGCCATGTTGAACTCTTTCTGAAGTTCCTTCATAAGCTCAAGGATCTGAGCCTGAATTGTAACGTCAAGAGCTGTAGTAGGCTCATCGGCAATGAGAAGCTTAGGGTTACATACAAGAGCCATAGCAATAAGGGCTCTCTGTAACATACCGCCTGAGAACTCGTGAGGATACTGATTGTATCTCTTTTCTACGTTGGCAATACCAACCTTTCTCATTACTTCAAGAGAGATCTCTTTAGCCTTTTTCTTATCCTTTGTAATATGTAAAAGAGTCGCTTCAGTGATCTGGTTACCAATTGTGTACATTGGAGAAAAAGCTACCATTGGCTCCTGGAAGATCATGGAAATCTGCTTTCCTCTGATATTACGGATCTCTTTTCCCTTAGGATTCATCTTGAGGATATCTACTTCTGTTCCATCCTCATTCTTGAACATGATCTCACCGCTTGGGATACACTTCTTGTCGTTGATAGCAAGAATAGATTTGCAGGTAATTGACTTACCACAACCTGATTCTCCAACAAGACCAAGTGTCTCGCCGCGCTTAATTTCGAAGTTTACGCCTCTTACAGGTGTAAGAGTGCCTTCCATCATCTTTATATCAACATGGAGGTCTTTTACTTCTATAATATTATCCTTTTCCATAAATTCCTCCTTATTATTTGTATGGATCAGCTGCATCTCTCATTCCGTCACCGAGGAAGTTGAATGCCAAAACTGTGATTGTTACAAAGATAATTGGAATAAGCTTGTGTGGGTTAGCTGCTACGTCAGTAACTGAGCTTGCTTCCTGAAGAAGTACTCCCCAGCTGGTTGCAGGGGACTTAATACCAAGTCCAAGGTATGACATAGAAGTCTCACCTACGATTGATCCAGGAATTCCAAGAGTAAGTGATACGATGAGGTAACTCATGAATCCAGGAACAAGGTGCTTCCAGATAATCTTCCAAGTTGATACACCAGAAATTCTGGCAGCCATTACATAATCTTCATTCTTGAGAGAAAGGAACTTGCCTCGAACTACACGGGCCATTCCTGTCCAGTTAATGAATGAAAGAATAATTGTCATGTAGAAGTACATCTTAATTGTTGAGATTCCGGCTGGAATAGCTGCTGAAAGTGCCATCCAAAGAGGAATCTGTGGCACAGCACCGATAACCTCGATAATACGCTGTATTACCATATCGATCGCTCCACCAAAGTAACCAGAGATTGATCCGATCGCAATTCCAAGGAAGAAGCTGATGATCGCGCTGGCAAATGGGATTGAAAGTGAGATTCTTGCTCCAAGAAGTACTCTTGAGAAAATATCTCGTCCAAGTGAATCCGCTCCGAAGAGGAATAACTTAGCTCCTGTTCCGCCATTTGATCCTTCGCCAACACCAAAGAGGTGAAGGTCACAAGGGAATAATCCTAAGATCTTGTACTCTGAGCCATGTACAAACCATTCAATCTTGTAATACTCTGAAAGATCAGGCTGAAGGCTTACTTCAAAGGTCTTTTTATCAATCTGCTTGGCAAGCTTGTATACGTGAGGTCCTACATTCTGGCCGTCGTAGATTGTATAGATTGCTGTTGGTGCTGAATTCCTGTAAAGTCCATCGAATTCATCAAGTGAATATGGAGCAAGGAAATCAGCGAAAAGTGCTGCAATATAAAGTATTGCTAAGATAAAGAATGAAACCTGTGCCAGTTTGTGCTTCTTGAGCTTTCTTGCCATCAAGGTCCACTGGGAGGCAAGATAATAATCGTCTTTTGACTTTGTGCGCTTTGCCATTATCTGTTACCTCCTGAATAACGAATTCTTGGATCAAGGAAAGCAAGTGCAATATCTGATAAAAGTACGCCGATTACGACCAGAACTGCCTGGATCATAACAATAGCACCTGCAAGGTACATGTCCTGAGACTGAAGTGCCTTGTAAAGTACAGGTCCCTGAATCTGCATGTTTAATACCATAGCTGTTACAGTTGAACCAGAGAAAAGACTTGATAATACTCCGCCAAGACCTGAAACAGTTGGGTTGATAGCTGCTCTGAAGCAGTACTTCATGATGATCTTGCCTTCTGGTACACCCTTTGCTCTTGCTGTAAGTGTGTACTGTCTAGCAACTTCATCAAGCATCTGTGCTCTAACTGAACGGATTATACCGCAAGTTCCACTTGTACCGATTACGACGATAGGAATGATCATTCTCTTCATGAAATCGCCGAAGTTGTAAAGGTGAACACCGTTCTTGAGCATTTCCTGTGTGAACAGACCTACGTTAGCGTTGCCTGTCCATCTATAAGATAAATACATAAGTACAATAGCCAAAATAAAGTTAGGAATAGCCGTACCCAAGAATCCTATGATGGCCGATATGTAATCGCCCACCGAATACTGATGGGTGCTGGCGTATACTGCTATAGGTATTGATACCAGATACTGGAACAACATAATAATGAAAGTTACGCCAATAGTTAATCCTAATCTGTCGTTTACTACGCTCCAAACATCACGACCATAAGCAAATGAATACTTCCAGTTGTGGTGTGAGTGATAAAGTCTGTAATAAGGTGTATCAGATGGTGTCCAGATAATATCTTTTACCCATTTGATATACTGCTGCCATACTGGCAGATCAAGACCATAGTCTTCTCTCATTGATGCTGCGTAATCTGCGTCAACCAGCTCACCTTCTGTGGCCAGAGCCGCAATATGTGCTGATACATAGTCTCCCGGAGGAAGCTGTATAACGAAGAAAACAAGAATTGAAATAAGAAGCAATGTAGGAATAAACATGAGTACACGCTTAACGATGTACTGAACAAGGTCTTTCTCAAAAAAGGCCTTCAGATTACCAACAAAGCTCTTTTTAGCCATTTTTTCCTCCATCAGAACTGTCCCTTTCTCAAAAAATCCGAGGGCGTTTTTAAAAACCTTTCGCGCCCCCGGAAATATTTACCAATTCAATTAGTGTTGATAATATTACTCAGCTTTGAAAAGTACCTCATAGTGAGTCATGTTAGCGTACTGATAGCAGTCAGCCCATACAAGGTTATCTGCATAGTTCTTGATCTTTGAGTTAATGAGCTCATATGAGTTTTCTGCCTTAAGATAACCAATTGACCAGAGGTTATCCTTGTGGATCTGGTAGATCTGTTCCTGATAAGCATCTCTTTCTGCTTCATCAGATGTTGAACGCCACTTGTCATAGATCTCAACAAGCTTTGCCATGTTGCCTGTAGGCTCAACACCCTGAGCGCCCTTTGTCTGGTAGTATGTACCATACTCACCATACCACTCTGATGACTGAGCGATAGGTACGAATGGAGCTGCTCTATCCTTAAGTGAAGCACCACCGATAGCTGTGTGAGGTCCCATTACTGCAACCCAGTCATTGTTATCGATCTGCTCATCAAATGCTGCTACTTCAAGGTTCTTGAGTGCACAGTTGATACCAACTGCTTTGTAGTACTGCTCGAATACTGGATATGATTCATCAGCACCGCCGTCATATGCAAGGAATGTAAGCATGAGGTCTGATCCATCTGCGAAATCGTAGAATCCGTCTGATCCCATTACAAGTCCACATCCTTCAAGAAGGCTCTTAGCCTTGTCTACATCATACTCTGTCCACTTTGTTGCCCACTCTTCATCGTATCCGATGTTGCCTTCAGCTGGAGCTGCCTGACCTGGCTCAAGGAATCCGTCTGAAAGAAGTTCTGATACCTGGTTTCTATCTACGCAGATTGACATTGCCTCACGGAAATCTGGGTTAGCAAAAAGTGTTGCATAGTTCTCATCTGTGTTTGTGTAGTTAAATGTGATCTGGTAACTACCCCAGTTTGTTGTGCCCCACTCACGAAGCTCAGCAGCATCGCCAAGATCACCAAGTGTTGCTGAAATGTCCTTCATAGCGATTGTGATGATATCAATCTCGCCTGAACGGAACATAAGAAGATCCTGTCCCTCTTCTGAAGTTGTGTTGAAGTGAAGTGCATCAACATAAGGAAGCTGATTGCCTGCTGCATCGACTTTCCAGAAGTATGGGTTACGATCCATGATGCAAAGTGTATCGTCTTTTGAGCTGTTGCCAGGAACAGTTGAAAGAACGAAAGAGTTAAGTGTTGGAAGTCCTGATGTGTTCCAGAAGTTGTAAGAAACTGCCTTACCAAGATCCTTAACTGTTGCTGCATCGATGCCCTTTTTCTGAGCGTTTGCAAGTACTTCCTCTTCAGAAAGACCTGTTGACTGCCAATACTCATTCTCTACATAAGGGAAATCCTCTGAATCAGGAATAAGATCGCTTAAGTAATGAGCTGGAGCCCAGCACCATTTGAAATCACCGTTCTCGATGAAGTCTGCTGGATACTTAGGATTTACAAATGTCCATGTTACTGTGTAATCATCAACCTTTGTAAGCTTTGCCCAAGCATCTTCGCCATTAACTTCTTCTTTGAGAGCTGGCCATCCGCTCTTCTTGCTATCAAAGTTTGAAAGGTGGCACATATAGTACCAGAATGTAATGTCATCTGCTGTGAAAGGCTCACCATCTGACCACTTCATGCCTTCTCTTAAGTGGAATGTCCACTCTGTGTAGTCATCGTTGTGATCGAAAGCCTTGATTACGTTTGGATAATAAGATCCGTCTGTGTTGTAACGGATAATAGACTCAAGTGTTGGTCTGGATAATCCCCATCCGCCGCCAGCACCTGCAAGATTGATAACCCCACCATAATTACCGATTTCAAGGTGTGCACCAGTTGCATCTACAGTTTCAACAAAAACGTTATCAGCGTCTGGAATTCTCTCCTCAACTGCTGGAAGTGTTCCTGCTGATACCTGCTCAGCAAGCATTGGAGCTTCTGAATAGCTCCCAAGGTTAACTTCTACCTGTGATACTTCTTCTGTTGTAGCCTCTGTTCCTGCCTGTTCTGTTGTTGTGTTATTGTCTACCCCAGTTTCATTAGGAGTAGCTGCTCCGCCACAACCTGCTAACATCGTCATAGATGTTGCTGCTACAAGAACCATAGACATTAATCTAGAATTCTTCTTTCTCATAAGTTCCTCCTTTGGTAATTCACCAATACATTATGATATTAACATATTATCAGACCGTAGTAAGGTAAAATAGCTTAAATTTTTTGCTTATTTTTAAAAAACATTGCATTTTTTGTCATTTTAATTATTTTCACTTGTATAATTTGCGATACAGGTCTTTTAACACTTCCACGTCTAGCTCTCTTACTGTGTTAGATGGGCTTCCGCTTACCATTGCATCTTCGGCCATTTTATCGATCTGAGCATAGAATTCATCACGATTTATGCCATATCCCTCAAGTGTTGGTATGTGACAAACATTGCAGATTTTTTTGATCTCAACCATAAAGTTATCTGATGCCTGTTCATCTGAATCTTCATCAGTTGCTGCCCCTATTGCTCTTGCCATATCAGCAAATCTGTCCTTGGCTCCCTCTTTGGCATACTCAAGGCACACACTAAGGAGCATTGCATTAGAGATTCCATGTGGCACGTGGAAAAGAGCTCCGATAGGGCGGCTCATCCCATGAACCAGTGTTACACTTGAATTGTTAAAGGCCATTCCAGCCTCCAAAGCAGCTATAGACATCTGTGTTCTAGCCACATCGCTTCCATTGTCATGATATGCAAGAGGTAGATAATGGAATATCCTTCTTATTGCAGATATTGCCAAGGTGTCTGTAAGTGGCTGAGCCTTCCTCGATGTATACGCTTCAACCGCATGAGTAAGGGCATCAAGACCTGTTGACGCTGTCATCTTTGGAGGAAGTGTCATTGTCAGCTCTGGGTCAATAATTGCAACATCTGGCATAAGCTGAGCACCCTTTAAAAGCATCTTCACACCTGTATCCACATCAGAAATAATGGTAAACTGTGTAGCCTCTGAGCCTGTTCCTGCTGTTGTTGGGATTGCTACCATCTTGGCTCTTATGCCAGATATTTCTTTTCCCATATAATCTGATATCTTGCCGGTGTTGGCATCCATTGCCGCAACTGCCTTCATTATATCAAGGGCGCTTCCACCGCCTATTCCCACAAGAAAATCGCAAGCCTCGTTTCTGTAGATCGACAGAGCATCCTCTATCATCACATTAGTTGGCTCCCCCAAGAAATCATCATATATTGCAAAAGAAATACCTTTTTTATTTAGTGCATCTGTGATGATCTTTACTTTGCCAAGTTTTTCTGTTATCTGATCGCATACTATGAGAGCTTTTTTACCAAAACCATCTACGTATGATCCGACTTCCTTTATGCTTCCTTTTCCAGTAACTATCTTTCCCGGAACAATAAACTCTTTAGCCATTAGTTACTTCCCCCTTACTCGACCTCTGAAAGCTTTACAGGTCTATGTTCTTTTACAGAAAGATTTGCTGCCATTGCCATGAGTACTGGCTTAAGACCATCTTCAATGCCAACCGCTGTATCTGTGTCATTCTCAACTGCCTCGATAAAGGACTTGATCTCATCTGAATATGCCTGCATGTACCTCTCAAGGAAGAAGAAAAGAGGCTTCTCTCCTGTTACTCCATCCTGATTTGATACAGTCACATTTGACTGGGCATCATTAGTGATAGCTGCCATTCCCTTTGAACCGAACACTTCTGCTCTCTGATCATAGCCGTATACTGACTTTCTGCAGTTATCGATCACTACAAGCGCACCGTTTTTCATCTTGATAGTGATCACCGCAGTGTCCACATCTCCAGCCTTGCCAATCTCTGGATCCACCAAAACTGCTGACTGAACATAAACTTCTTCTGCATCGCAACCAGCAAGGAATCTAGCCATGTCAAAATCATGAATTGTCATATCCATGAACATTCCGCCAGATACTGCAACATATGCTGGTGAAGGTGGCTCTGGATCTCTTGATGTGATCTTGATGATCTGAGGATCTCCGACTTTGCCAGCTGCAACTGCTGCCTGCACAGCCCTGAAATTGTGGTCAAATCTTCTGTTGAAGCCTACCTGATATTTGAGGTTCTTGCCCTTTAATGCATCAATGACTTCATGAATCTTGCTTACGTCATGATCAATTGGCTTTTCGCAAAAGACATGCTTTCCAGCGTTTATTGCTTCTATAGAAATAGGTGCATGAGTATCTGTTGATGAGCAGATGAGTACCGCATGGATCTCAGGGTCATTAATGATGTCCTTATAATCTTTTGTTATCTTCTCTATTCCCATGCCTTCTGCCCACTTAGCAGTTTCATCATTCATAAATGGATCTGCCAGTGTCTTGATCTTTGCACCAGGTACATTATTAGTAATACTCTGTACATGTACCTTTCCAATTCTACCTGCCCCAATTATTCCTACTGTAACCATATATTTTCCCCTTTACGTTTTTGATACCTGACGAAGTATGGGGAGGATATTAACTGCAAAAATAATAATCACTTTGAGGACGCTTCCGCTCCGTTGTGCTTCGTAGCGGTACTAATGCCGCAAAAAACACGGCATAAGTACCGACGAGCACAAAGGCTCTCAAAGTTGCTTATTACTTTTGGCAGTTCCTATCCTCACCTCATACTTCTGTCATTATTAAATTTCATAAAATGTAAATATTTCTTACTATTTCTAAATATCTAACCCTACGTTTTCTACTAAATCCCCTACAATTTATAGTCCTGTTTTTTCACTAATATATTTTCTTGCTTTCAATGCGTATTCAAATGGGTTTGCTTTAGCTGGGTCTTGCTCTGCCTCAACAACTACCCAACCTTCGTAATTCGTTGCTTCCAATATTCTGAATAGTGGAGCAAAATTCACGTCACCATCTCCAGGTACGGTAAATACTCCCTCTCGTACACCTTTTAGAAAACTCCACTTATTCTCTCTTGCCTCATTAACTTTGGCTGTTCTAATGTCTTTTAAGTGCACATGTTTCACACGCTTTGCGAACTTGGCAAGAATTGGCTCTGGGTCGATTCCTGCAAATGACAGATGTCCTGAATCGAACAAGAGATAGACAAGGTCTGGATCTACCATGTCCATGAATCTATCAATCTCTTCTTCTGTCTGCACTACAGTACCCATGTGGTGATGATATGTGAGGATCATGCCGTTATCCTTGGCAACCTTGCCGAGACGGTTGAGTCCATCTACAAGTCTGTCCCACTCTTCATCATTCATGACATATTTGCCTTCAAATATTGGCTGGTCTAATTTGCCCTGAGTAGAATAGCTCTGCTCTGAAGCACCTATTACCTTAGCTCCGAGAGCCTTCAGGAAATTAAGCTGAGCCACGAACTCTTTTTTCACCTCTTCATATGGCTTTGTTAAAAGAAATGAGGAGAACCATTGATTGCACACCTGAATCCCCCTAAGATCAAGCGCCTTCTTCAGTTCTTCTGCATCCTTTGGATACTTGCTTCCTACTTCGCAGCCCTTAAAGCCTGCAAGTGCCATCTCGCTGATGCACTGCTGAAATGTGTTTTCTTTTCCCAGATCTGGCATGTCGTCATTGGTCCAACCAATAGGCGCAATGCCAAGTGATACCTTCTTACTATCTAACATTACCTTCTCCCCTTTGTTGTCAATATAGTCTTACCCCTTGTAGTCGTACAGCCATGTATAACGCTCATCATCAATTCTGTCGGTCCATGGATTGCCTGGCAGATGCCTGATCATCCAACAGGTATACATCTGAAATCCTGGTGCACAGGACTGTGGATGCATCTTTCCACCTGGAATTGCTGAAAAGCTACCATCAACGCTCTTGAAGACCTCATCTCCTACAAAGCTTGCCCCGAACCCCTCCGGTCTATCAAATAGGAAATAATAAGTCTCTGGCTGTGGATGAGTGTGTGGTATGTATCCTGACCAGTTTCCTGGATCATTTAACACTTCTCCAAGGACCATGTTTGAGTAAGGCGCTGTCTCATAGTCAAAGGCTGTGCTTACTCTTCTTTTTGCAGTTCCCCCGAACTTGTCCTTGCAAGAGTAGATCCATGGTGTGTTCTCAGGATCATAAAACTTAGCATCAAATTCTCTTTCATTGTCAGTGCACTGAACAAGAATCTCTGCGTCGCTCTCTGCTGTAACCGTAACCCTAGTGTTTTTGCAAACATGAAGTGCATAGAGGCCATCTGTGAAGACGTCCTTTCTGTACACTTCCTTTTCCTGACCATTCCAGGAATATTTAAGTTTTCCTTTTAGCAAAAGAACTGCCATCTCCTCTTTAGGTTTCACAAATTCTTTTACCTGGCCCTTAGACATACGAAATACTCTGATGTCCATCATCATGTCTTTATAGTCGTTATCATAAGTTGTTAGGATCTTTTCGCCCTTATCATCAAACTCTGGATAACCAAAAACCTTTCCCATATCTGTCCCCTTCTCTAAAAAAGATTTATTAGTACTTACGAGCTTCTGATCTGCCTTCTTCAACTTCTTTGCGGCAAGCCCTTACGCTCTTACTAGTTGATACTGCTGCAAGGCCAACATCCCACCATGAATCATAACCATCTGTCATGGTCTTTGGCATTACCTTGAGGTCGATAAGCGTTGAAACCTTCTGCTTCTTGGAATCCTTAAGGGCTGCTTCAAGCTCTTCTACAGTTCTGACTGTGTAGGTCTTAAGTCCATAGCCATTGCCGATCATTGCATAATCGATAGGAATAAGGTCTCCTGAGAGCTTTCCGTTTTTGTCTCTGTATCTAAACTCAGTTGCCATTGAGCCTATGCCATGGGTCATCTCAAGATTATTGATACATCCAAAACCGCAGTTATCAAATACTAAGATATTGATCTTGGCTTTTTCCTGCATTGCTGTAGCTATCTCGCTGTGGAGCATTAGGAAACTTCCATCCCCAAGGAATGTATAGACTTCCTTCTTTGGCTCAGCCATCTTGACTCCAAGAGCTCCTGCAACCTCGTATCCCATACATGAGTAGCCATACTCTGCGTGGTAAGCGTATCTTTCATCAGTAGTCCACATTCTCTGAAGGTCGCTTGGAAGTGATCCGCCAGCTGTTACAATGTTTGCGTTTGCATCGATGTTTCTTCTAACTGTCGCTATTGCAGCTGTCTGCGTCAATGTGGCACCGGTCAATTTGTGGAACTCAGGAAGAGTTCTAGGATCTCTGGCTTCGATCATTGGCTTAAACTTATCGCCTGTGTAAACGATGCCTGCAAGCTTATCCATCTCCTTTGACCACTTCTGCTTTGCGGTCTTTATCTCATCCTTATAGGCACTCTTATATTTCTTTTTCTTAAGCTCTGCTGTTACAAGTGTCAGTGTCTCTTTCAAGTCACCTACTGCCTTTGTAGCGTCCATCTTGTATGCATCAAAGCGGTTTGCATTTATTGTCACTACTGAAACACCTGGCTTAAACTGCCTCTTTGAACCTGTCGTAAAGTCAGAAAGCCTTGTGCCAAGGGCAATGATAAGGTCTGCTTTTTTGGCAATCTGATTTGCTGCAGATGTTCCTGTTACACCGATTCCTCCTAGGCACATTGGATCTGATGACTTGCAAGCACTCTTTCCTGACTGAGTCTCACCAAACGGGATGTTAAAAGAGCTGCAGAACTTCTCTATTGTCTCGCCTGCCTCTGAGTATTTAGCTCCTCCGCCAACTATAACAAGTGGCTTTTTGGCCTTTGAGATCTTTAAGACAATATCTGCAATTTCTTCTGAAGCAGCTGCCTGACGAACGATCTTGTGAACTCTCTTTTTAAAGAAGTACTCTGGATAGTCATAGGCCTCGCCTTCGATATCCTGTGGAAGAGAAATGCAGACTGCACCTGTTTCTGCTGGATCCGTCAAAACTCTCATTGCGCTTATCATTGCTGTCATGAGCTGCTCAGGTCTGTTTATTCTGTCCCAATATTTGCAGACTGGTTTAAAAGCATCATTTGTTGTAACTGCCAGCGAGCCCTCTACTTCGAGCTGCTGAAGAACAGGATCTGGCTGTCTTGATGCAAATGTGTCTGCTGGAAATACTAAAAGTGGAATATGATTGACTGTGGCATCTGCGCAGGCTGTTACCATATTGGCGGCGCCTGGACCTACACTAGATGAACAAGCGATGATCTTTCTGCGGTTATGTTGCTTGGCAAATGCACAGGCGGTGTGACACATACCCTGCTCATTTCTACCCTGAAAGACCTTGAGCTTTCCTGGATCACTGTCTAGGGCTTCCCCAAGTCCTACAGCGATACCATGGCCAAAGATTGTAAATATCCCCTCTACAAACTTTGTCTCCTTACCATCAAAGGAAACATACTGCTGGTCAAGAAACTTAACCAGCGCTTGAGCTGTTGTAAGCTTTATAGTTTTCTCCATGACCTTCTCCTATATTAAATTTGCTATACCCCTTAACTACGCTCTTTGTCTTTTCCCAAAATAAAAAATGTACGGTATAGAGCGTAATTGTTACCCTATACCATACATTTTATTTTTATTATTGCGCATATTCTACGCGCTTTTTGTGATGACTTCATAAAAAGATTGCATTTTTTGTCATCAAACTCTTGCGATCATTTCACCATATTCTTTTTTCTCTTCTTCTATAAATTTCCTAACTTCTTCTGTAGCTGGAAGTTCCTCTGAACAAGAGTGGCTCTTAACCATCATAGATGCCTCTGCACTACCAAACTCAAGACAATCGATCATATCCCAACCTGAGAATATTCCATAAAGGAAGGCTGATGCGTATCCATCTCCGCCGCCAAAGCCCTTAAGCGCTTTTACAGGGAATGGCTTTATTGAATATTTCTCACCATCCTTGGTGTAGGCCGTTGAGCCTTCTTTACCATGCTTGATCAGGACGATCTTGGCGTTTTGAGAGAACCAATACTTTGCTGTCTCCTCGTCATTTAACCCTGGCATAATGAGCTTTTGAGTAAGGTCAAACTCTTCTCTTGAACCCATGATGATATCTGCTTCTTTGGCAACTGCTGCGTAGTAGATTGAGATCTCATCGTCGTTTTTCCAGTTGTAAGCTCTGTAGTCTACATCAAAAATGACTCTTGTGCCATTTTTCTTGGCCAGCATAACTGCCTTCAAAGCCGCTTCTCTTGAAGGACTCTCAGCAAGAGATGTTCCTGAGATCAGGAGGGCCTTACTATTTTTGATATAGTCTTCATCTATATCCTCAACTGAAAGCTGAAGATCAGCGATGTCATTTCTGTACATCAGGATACTGCTCTCTGTTGGCGAGAGTATCTCTGTAAATGTAAGACCAAGCTTCTCGCCATTTGTACATCTTGTGATGTGGGATGTATCTACGCCTTCTTTGTTCATGAAATTCACTACGAAATTTCCAAACTGGTCATCAGATACCTTGGCAAAAAAGCCTGCCTTAAGGCCGTGTCTTGTGACACCAATCGAAGTGTTTGCTGGTGAGCCACCAACGTACTTCTTGAATGTTGTGCATTCTTCTAGTGGATGAAAATAGTCTACTGGATTGAAATCAATTGCGATCCTTCCAAGAAAAACTATGTCCATCTTTCTTGTGCTATCAAATTCTAAATACTTCATGTTGCTATCCCCTTTGTATTCCCCAATACATTTTATATAGATAATTTAGAACTGACTTCTCTTATTTCTAATTGTGATCGTGTGATCAAATCCTGTGTAATCAGTAAAGTAAACTGTTGATGCACCTGCATTTCTCAGCTCTGAATCCTCTTTACCCTCCATAAATCTGTGAGTTCCAAAGGCTGGTCCAATAACAAGTGTATCCTTGCTGTTTGAAAGCTCTACATTTCCATCTTTTACTGTGAGAGCTTCATTGCCTGAAAGGTGCATAGCAAGGTGATCATTTTCAATGAATGTTGCTCCAGTAAATGCAAGCTCGATTCTCCATGGATCTCCATCAACACCGCTTGTCTTAACCCTTACATCGATTCCATCTTTTTCAGAAGACTCTGTTACCCAAACATCAATATCCATGTCAGGTCCCATCTTCTTGTCTCTGTTTGCATTGTCCATCTGCCACCAGTCGTTGGTCTCTGGAATCTTGTCTGCACTCCATGGCAGGTAGTACCAGCCATGCATTGTCTGGTGCAGGTGTACTCCTCCAGGAATCTCCTCGATGGTGTCAGCCTTGAAAGCTCTGTGTTCACAGAAGCTTCCTGCAACCTTCATCTCAAGCTTGATGCTTCCGTTGTGGAAATAAAGGAAGTTTGACTTGCCACTCATGGTTGTATATGTATATCTTCCAGATTTGTTTCTGGCGATACCTGAGTTTTTATAAAATACGTGGTAATCAGGATTGCTGTAAAGTCCCTCGTGCTCTATTGTTCTCCACTCTGGATACCACATGAAATAAATGAGGCAGTCAGGAGCTAAGAGATTCTTGGACTGACAAATATCTATAATGCTGTTGCACATCTCGTAGAACTCAGGCACGTTGTGACGCTGGCCCATGAGCATATACTCTGTGTAATAATCTGTAGGATATGAGAGACGGTCCTTATCAAATCTAGTTGAGTTAGCTGTATAAACTGATCCGTCTGGCTCCCAGTAATGAAGCATCATGTGAAGATTTCTAACTGCGTAGTCTTCGTAAGAAGCATCACCTGTTGCCTCAGCAAGTGTGATCATAGCATCGTTATTTACTCTGTTATAGTTACCAGCTGACTTCTCTGCAAACTCTCCATCTTCATTGCAGTCGATTCCCTCTGCAAGATATCTGTTTGCGCAGGCTCTCATATCATCATTGTCATAGATCTTGGCACATTCCATAAGAGTTGAAGCGATTGCCCATCTATGGTTTGGAGTATGGAAGCCACCAGTCATGATACCGTGAGCCGCCTTCTCGATGATCTCGTTCATTGTCTCGAAGATCTCATTCTCCTCAGCAGTTCTTTTATCTCCTACGATATCTCTAAGGTAAAAGAAAAATGGCATGAGCTTCTTGATTGAAAAAGCTGTATCTGGAGCGGAATTGAAGTTACATGTTACATAGTCGTAAAGTCCGCTTTCATGCTGCATCATCTTGGCAAACTTAAAACCAAGTCTGATCCTCTTCAAAAGTTCCTCACTTCTATAAAGCTCACTGTCACTATTGCAATAAAGAGCTATCATTGAAGCTGTTCTATAGATGGTGAACTTTGCATCTAGGATGTGATCATCATCAAGAAATGCTCCCTGATTAGGATTGTTCTCATCCATGATCTGCTGACGCATGGACTCGTAAACTCTTTCTTCTGTGTCCTTTAAAATTATCTGATAATGTTTTTCCATAATACACCTCTTTTAATTAACCTTTGCTAATTAGTGCTGCTCCTACTATTCCTACATCTCCTGCGTCTGCGATTCCCTTAGCCACAGTGATGAGTGTATTCTTTTTGCTGGTTCTGGAGTAAACTCCTTTACTAACTTTTTCTCTAAGCTGATCTATGAAAAGATCTGCTGCCCTCGTAATTCCGCCGCTTAAAACTAATACTTCCGGCTGAAGGATATTTATTATGTCTATAAGTCCCTCTGCAAGATATGTTGTAAACTGATCAAGGACCTTGAGCGCTGCCTCATTCTTTTCCCTTACAAGGCCAAAGAATTTCTCGCCGTCCATATCATCAACATTCATAGCTTCTTTTGCCTGCTGCATAAGAGCTGTAGCTGATGCGTAGTTTTCAAAGCATCCTCTTCTTCCGCAGTTACAATCTACGCCTTCCACATTTATTGTCATGTGTCCGATCTCTGCTGCCGCGTAGTTGATTCCTCTTACAACCTTGCCATCTATGATGATCCCACCACCGATTCCAGTTCCAAGAGTTACCATCACAAAATTCTTGGCATCATAATCACCTGTAATATACTCACCAATTGCCGCAGCATTAGCATCATTGTCAAAGCATGTAACACTTCCAAGTTCCTTGCCAAGTGCCTTCTGAAGCTCTGGTAAAAATGGCACATCCTCAAATCCAAGATTGTTGGCATACATGATCTTTCCTGTATCAAGCTCCGCCGTTCCCGGCACCCCAACACCGATGGATTCGATTTCTGATTCATTTAAACCATTCCTAGCAATCAACTCCTTTACAGTTGTTGCTATGGCTTTGATCATCCCTTCTGGACTACTAGCTTCTGATGTCTTAACACCAGTCTTGTCCACGATCTTGTAGGTTTCATCCACGATTCCTATGGCAATATTGGTTCCACCTACATCCACTCCAATTCTATACATTCCACACCTCTATAATTCACGCCTTCAATGCTTCAAGAAGGAATAACATTGCGAGAGCCTGACCATATGGCATTGGCTTAATTTCGATGGTCTTATAGAAGTCTTTTGACTCTCTACCCATTGGTGTTCCGTATGATACCTGGTTGACTGTTCCATCTTCTGCGATGTTTGCAAGTACTGCATCAAGTGCCTTAAGTCCAACCTCTTTATACTTAGGATCAATAAGTCCCATTCTAACTGACTTAAGAATTCCGTATGCAAATCCGCATGTAGCACTTGTCTCAACATATGATGTTGGATCATCTACAAGTGTGTGCCACATTCCGCTCTCATCCTGATATTTCTCAAGAGCTTCTACCTGACGCTCCAAAGCACCAATAAGAAATCTTCTGTCTGCGCCATTTACATCAGCAATTGAAAGGTACTCAGGGATTGCCATTGTGAACCAGCAATTTCCTCTGCCCCAAAGAGCTTCTGCAAAGTTGTGGTTTCCGTTAAAGGTCCATCCGTGGAAAAGAAGTCCTGTCTTGCGATCTGTAAGATACTTGATGTGAAGAAGGAACTGATATCTTGCCTCTTCTCTGTACTCATCGTTATCTTCGATCTCACCCATGCTTGCAAGGAACATTACTGTCATAAACAGTGTATCATCCCAAAGCTCTTCGTTGTTTTCACTATCTGATGTTCTGTGAGTAAAGCCTCCCTCTTTTGTTCTTACGAAATCTTTCATGATGGCTTCTGCCCACTCATGGCAAACTTCTCTGTATTTTGGATTTTCTTTTTCTTTTAACAAAAATGAAAGTGTTAAAAGTGGAGCTGTTGTATTTATGTTCTTGGCAGGAAGTCCAAGTGAGATCTCCTTGTCATAGAACTTATCAAGGAAATCGTAGTAATCCTTATTTCCTGTCTCTTCAAAGAGCTGCAAAAGTCCGTAAAGTCCTACTCCCTGAGTCCACTCCCAGTGCTGGTATCTTGATACATCATCTCCAGCAAGATTCTTGGATTTCATATTTTCCAAAAAGAACTCATCATCCTCATAGAGGAATTTCTGGAAACTATCTGCCAGAACCTTCAGAGTATTTGTTATTAATTCATTATCGACTTTCATTTGCTACCTCTCTTTTTTTCATATATACTAATCACATGCTTATAGATGACAGTATTTTTTATGAAGACAACCACTATATAATCATCAACAACATCCCTAACAATATCTTTTATTACATTGATTATGATAAGAGGGATGCCTCTATCAATATGGAATTCCAGCATCTGCATCCATATTACGAGATGATGATACTGCTTGCGCCTAACGCAACCCACCTTATCGAGGGAACTCCTTACAATATCCACATGGGAGACATTGTGTTACTGGCGCCTTCTGTCATGCACAAATCTGTGTATTACAAGGGCGAGCCCAGCAAGAGAATCATTATTGACTTTATGTATGAGCTTCACAATCCAGATACTGCCGAAGCTTATGAGAAAATTCTCAGTCCCTTCAACAATGAAGTGCCAATCTTCAGATTTAGTCTTGAAGACAGACAGAAACTTATAAGCATCTTGAATTCGCTCTTTGTATTTTCTAAAGAGCATCAGTATTACGGAAATCCTGCAGATGAATTTTATATTCATACTAAGTTTCAGGAATTTCTTTATACTCTTTATGATCTAAAGGATAAGAATCTCTACACCAATGATCAGAGCTATAGCTCCATTGAGCAAAAGATGTATGAGATCTCATCCTACATTCATAACCATTTCAGTGAAGATATTTCACTTAATTCGCTGTCTGACCAGTTCTTTGTAAGTCCTAGCTATTTGTCACGAGAGTTCAAGCAGGTTACAGGCTTTAATCTCTCCAACTACATTCAGCTTACCAGGATCAAGAATGCGCAGTACAGACTTGTCTCATCCAATGAGAAGATCTCTGTTATTTCAGAGGAATGCGGTTTTGCATCTTTCTCACAGTTCAACCGAATCTTTAATAAGGTTGCGGGAACAAGTCCTAGACAGTACAGACAGACCGCAATCACTAACAACAAATAACAGGATTGCTGATCGCAAGGTTTGTGCAATCGCTCTTAGCAATAAAGAATACATACTTGGCTTCTGCTACATCTTCACTTATGTGCATGCTGTAGTCATAGAAGCCATTTTCTTTGTTTGCTTCTAATTCTATCTCCTTAAATGTTCCATTCTCAGTACAGATAAGGAGTTTCTTAAGCTCTGTGTTAGCAAGGAGCTTAATATCAATATCAAGTTTTCCTGACTTTTCGAGCTTTTCGCCAGGCTTTTTGCCATTTACAGTTGGGATCAGGATTGGTCCGTTGGTCAAAAAGCTGTGACCACTCTTTAATGTCTTTAAGACATTTTCCTGATTTCTTTCACCCTCAATGTTGATGTAGGTTCTGACACCGCCACTTGTAAGGTTTGTCTCAGCCCACTTCTCAAGGATAGGTAAAAGACTCTCTGTAATAAGCTTAAATACGTAGAGCTCATCTTTATATTTTTCTTCGAGCTCTTTTTCTGAAGCCTTGATGATATCAACTGTATCCATGATCTGGTCAAATAAAATGTGATAATCATCAGCAGCTATATTATGTGTATCACTTCCCGTTGTTGCTGGAAGAAGTAATCCTCTTTGCATAAGTGAAAGCCACAGTTTGTAAGCAAGATCATTGGTGCTTCCGGCCATCATAGGATTAGAGCCGTTCCAGATCTCCATGGTTTCAAAGATATCGATCATATCATAGAAATTAGGATTCCATGATATTGAAACTGAAAGATCTCTTGGATGATTGATCTGTGGAAGTCCGCCAAGTTCCTTGATCTCTGTTGTGACACGTCTGAATTCATTTCTCAGGAACTCATCTGTTCTGCGATCACCCTTTGGAATGTCGTATATTACGTCTTTATCAACGCCCATAGCCATTACATGTCCGTTGGAAGTTGAAATTTCCTTGGATACTATAGGTGTGAAGTTATCTCTTTTACCAGCCTTCCATGCTTCGTGGTTGAGAACGTTGTGGTGATCACTAAGCGCTCCGTACTCAAGTCCCATGGCCATCATGGAATTGGCTATTTCCTGAGGAGTCTCAACCACATCGTCATCTCCTGCGTAAACAGGGCTTGAATAAACGCTGTGATGATGAAGGTCTCCTGCGATCCAGCCTTCTTTTGAAAGGTTGTAGAATCTGTTGAGGTCATAAAGTTTCTTGGTATATTCACCAGTCTTGATCTCAAGGCTGTCTGTGATGATCTCATATTCGCTACCCTTTGAGATCTCAACTACATATGTACCTTCTGAGAGTTTTCTGGAAAGAACTCCATCAAATCCTGTAATGTCACGGATCATTGTGATCTTGCCGTTAACTCTATTAAAGTTTTCTGGTGTCTCGCCCTCAAGAAGTTTGAAGAGCTTGACCTGAGCAGGTGTACCTACTCCATCGCATCTTGTCTCTACGATGAGGCTACCAAGGTTTGTGGCGCCTTCAAGAATTCCATTTCTGTGAAATCTGTTTCTGTCATTCTTGGCATCGTAGTCAACATTATTGGTTCTCTTTGAGATCTTACTTCCAAAGTTTGTAACAGCAAACTTGGTGAACTCATAGAGTCTGTCTGCATTCATCTCTTTTACTACTGGGTCATCCTTGCCTTCTTCAGCGAGTTTCCCCTGTAAAAGACCTATTGCAATTGATAAAAACTTTGTTTCTTTACTCATAATGCATCTATTCCTCCTGACAATTAAAACTGCCAAGGTGTTATAAAAAGAAAATGTATGACATAGAGTCCTACCATATCTCCATATCATACATTTTAGTGTCAATTGTGTGCATTATCTACGCGATTTTTATGTTTTATAACAAAAAATATTGCATTTTTTGTGATGCCCTCAAACAGTAAAGTCAAACAGTGCATTAGATGAACTATTGTTTTTATAAGAGTTTATAAGGGCCGATGTATAGTCGTTTGAATCCAGTGCTGAAAAGGAATTGCCAAGAGTATTTGACATAAGTGAATTAGTATTTAGATCCGCTATTGTCATGTTGCTGGCATCCTGCTTTTTGCTTGTTAAGTCTTCTGCATTTGTTATGGAACTCTGAACCAGATTGGATGTGAAGTATGATGAATCTGCAAGTTCCTTTAATGCTCCTGAACCAAGAAGTCCGTTATAAGCGTTGAAGTTTGATGAAGCATCTCCCTCAGTTGATGTGGTCGATGGTGATACTTCTTTGACTGCTTCTTCCTGAATCTCATTAAGTCTGTTGTGCGTTGCCATATTATCAACAAGTTCTGCCTTTACATCTACTGTATGAGATGCAATGTTTTTGGTGATCTCTGACTTAATATCAACAGATTTGGATTCAATGTTACTAAGTATTTTGGATTCAAGATCCATATTATCAAAAACACTGTTTATCTTCTGACTGAGGTCATCAGTCTGTACTGTAGGTGTCGCAACTGCATCTGTCTTTGGATTAGCAGCTACTGCTGCGACAACCTCTGCTGCCTGTGTATCATCAGAAGCTACCGCATCTTCCGTTGCTTTATTTAAGTATTTTTGAAATATGGATTCTCCACCGGCTTTTGCGGTCTTTGAAGAATCTGATGTAGCATTAGCTACATCAGAGATTGAATACAGATAATTATTAACTGCACTTACTACGTCTGAAATATTTAGTGCCATGGTAAACCCCCAATAATTCACCCAGGTTAACTTTTTCTTAATACATTATAGCGTATTTTACAATTAAAGCAAAATTTTTATTGTCTTAATTTCAAGCTTTTCTAATCCAAATTTCATTTCTTTGGATGTGGCATCATATTGTACGCCTGTGCCTATGCGGTTTTCAAGGAGATCGCACTCGTAAATATCCTTAGGTACTACATCAAAATCTTTTAATATAGCCGCAGTCACTTCTGTGCTCTTTCCATGTCCTTCATAGAGTCTAACCACAATTCCATCCTTGTTTTCTGCAAGTTTAACAGCTTCAACGTAGACGCCTTCTGTGTCCTTAAGCTCAAAAATACTGTCTCTAACTGCTTCCACAAGCTCTTTTGCCTGAGAATAGTGACTCTCCTCGTTGAGCGCTCTAGCCTCTTCTACTACTCGTCCCTTTCTGTAATCACCAAGGTGTGGGAAAAGAGAATAGGTAAACTCGTGCTGTCCCTGATCTGCATTAGGGTTAGGGAATATTCCTGACTTAATGAGAGTGAGGCGCATGAGGTTTTCTTTGGAATCATAGCCGTACTTACTGTCATTTAGTATTGCAACGCCGTAGCCTGCATCAGCCTTAGTTGACATATCAATCCACTTATGGGCGCAGCACTCAAACTTAGCTTTATCCCAGCTTGTTTCTTTCTTTAAGTTTCTCTCAATGTTACCGTACTGGATCTCGCAGGTAATCTTGTCTGTCTGAACATCCACAGGGAATGCAGCCTTTAAAAGAGTCTGATGCTCATGCCAGTCAGCCTTAGTCACAAAGTCGATTCTCCTACTGTTAGCATAAACTACGATATCCTGGTTTATCTTAGAATTTCTGAAGGTTCTTGAAATAGAGATTACTACTTTTCCACTTTCTTTTTTTGCTGTGATGCTATCAAGGCTAGTTATACACCATGAAACATCTTCAAAGTTGTCATCAATATTCCAGCAATCGTACTCTTTTGGCTTATCTTCAAAAGCTATGAGTCTGTTAAGCGGCTCTTTTCCACTATGCCTCAGCTCTTTACCTATCTCTTTGTCAAAGAGGCTGTATATCTCACCATTTTTGTCAAAAGAGATAATGTAATACTGGTTTTCTACTACTGTTTCATCGCCAGTTTCTGTAAGTGAAAGCTTCTTGTCCTCAGATGAGTCTTTTTCTGAAGAACTTATCCACTTTTTGTTATCTTTTAATCCGCTTTTTTCTACTGCGTCAGCTACGATCTTCTCAGCGGATGACTTGATCTCAGCGTAGTCTTTATCAGAATCAATGTATACTTCCTCAATTGAAGATCCTGGAAGTATATCATGGAACTGGTTGAGCATTACCTTTTTCCACAGGTCTTTTATCTGATCAGCTGGATAATCCTGGCCCTTTAAGTACGCATAAACTGAGAGAAGCTCTGCTTCTGAAAGGAGGTACTCTGATCTTCTGTTGTTCTTTTTGTTCTTGCCAATTGAAGTATAGGTTCCTCTGTGGTACTCAAGGTAGAGCTCGTCTTTCCATGTAGGAACGTCGCTGTTATCCTTGATCCTGTCTAAAAGATCTTCGAAAAACTCAGCCACAAGGCCCTGCTCAGTTTTTGGAATTCCTGGAATTCCCATGTGAAGACGTCTGTCCATCTCGAGCATTTCCCATGTTGGGCCGCCGCCTCCATCACCATAACCATAGACTTCGAGAACTGTATCTGTTATGTCTTTTTCCCTGAAGGCTTCCCATGTTCCCATTACCTGAGATGCATTCTGTCTGCCATTGTATGTGTAATTCAGGATCTTGCCTGTTTCATTTGCCTCTACTGCCTTATCATAATCGCATGCTGTGATGATGTAGGTTGGAATGCTGCTGCCATCGATTCCTTCCCAGATGAAAAGATCATTTGGCATCCTGTTGGTGTCATTCCAAGCAAGCTTTGTTGTCATGAAGGCCTTAACGCCACTCTTTTTGAGGATCTGTGGTAGGGCTCCGCTATAACCAAATACGTCTGGAAGCCACAGGATCTTACTATCCACACCAAATTCGTTCTTGAAATATTCTTTTCCGTAAAGGATCTGTCTTACTAAAGATTCTCCTGAAGTGAGGTTACAATCAGCCTCAAGCCACATTGCTCCTTCTGGCTCAAAGCGGCCTTCTTTTATCTTTTCTTTTATCTCTTCGAAAAGCTCTGGCTCTTCCTCTTTTACAAACTCAAACATCTGTGGAGTACTAGCCATGAACTTGTACTCGGGATATTTTTTCATGAGTTCCATAACAGTAGAGTAGCTGCGGATTACCTTCTCTCTAGTCTGTCTGATCTGCCATTTCCAAGCAACATCGATGTGGGTATGTCCTACACTCTTTACTGTTACTGAGTTATCCACAATGCCATATAGGTTAGCCCTGAGATAATCGGAGCTTTCAGTGAGTTTTCCACAATTGTTGATTGCTGTGTCTTCATTTTCCACATAGTCCACACCCAGTAAATTACTGGCATTGAACAGCTGATCCAGAATTATTTCCACCGAGTTTTCCCCAGTTGTGGATAGCTTTGTGGATAACCCAGTGAATGTTTCCTCAGTAACCGCCACGTTTTTGTTCTGTTCCTCAAACGCACCTGCAGTTGTATCAAGGACCGATTCACGTTTGGATGATGGAATTCCAAGCATGGCCTGCATTGCCTCGAATGGAACTTTCATATCGAAGTATAATTTCTGCACTTCTTCGTTTCTGGTTGCAAGTGTAAGGCTTAGATAGTTTTCGTTTTTATCAAGATTGGAATATGCATATATTCTGATCTCTACAGTTCTGTCTTTCTTATTTTTCCAGTCTTCTTTGTCATATATTGTGAGACTGTTGTGGTTCATGTCCATACCACAGCGTCTTACCCCATTTATATAAACAAGCATCTGTGGATTGTTGGTGTTCCAGATATCTTCTGCTCCTGTAGACATGAAAAATAATACTTCTTTTCCCTCAAAAGAGTCTGGAATGTTTACTGTCACCTTGAAGCAATAGTGTTTATCTGGTTCTCCCCACACTCCGCCTGGTTCAAATGTTTTCCAATCTAATGAATCATCAAAGAGTGACTCTCTTTTGCCATAAGGAACAGGCAATATCTTGAGCCCCTCATCTGTCATTACTTCTCCAATTGGTGTTACGTTTGAAAAAAGGTCTTTTTCCAGTTTCTCAAGCGTAGCTTTGATCTTGTTGTACTTCTCCAAATTTCCCATTAAAAGTTTCCTGCCTTAATTTTTTACATAAAAACATAATAACCTTTTTCTTCAAAAAAGAAATAGAAATATTATTGGAAACTAGTTTGGTGTATAATAGTTTTTATAAAATAGAAAGGATTTTTTGACATGAAACAGTTAAAGCCTATCACTAACAAATTACTCTGGATCTTTGCTTTAGGACAGTTTGGATGGAGCCTTTTATCTGGTGTCGTATCTAACTGGATGGTCTATTACTACACGGGTAGCCCTGATGCACAAAATCCAAACACAGGAATTTTTGCTTCGGGAATTACGCAAAATCCTATCATTTTTAAACTTACTTTATTTGGTCTTGTTCTTGCAGCCGGCAGAATCTTTGACGCAATCACTGATCCTCTTGTTGCTGGCTGGTCTGACAGATGTACCAACAAAAAAGGAAGACGAATTCCTTTTCTTCGTGCAATGGCAATTCCTTTTGCCCTCTGTACAATAGGTCTCTTCGTTCTTCCACAAACTGGGAATATCGTAGTTAATGATCTTGTTCTTTTTATACTTTTACTTGTTTTCTATTTGTTTATGACTATGTTCTGCACTCCATACAATGCGCTGATCGCGGAGCTTGGAGATACACAGCAGCATAGGATAAATGTTTCAACTTATATCTCATTTACATTTATCGTTGGTCAGAGTATTTCATTCCTCTTACCAAACCTTGCTGGAGCTCTTACTTCTTTGGCAGGACAAAAGGGCGGTATCAGACTTGCAGTAGCTATCATGGCTGCCATCGCTTGCATCTCAATGCTGATTCCTGCTTTCTACATCAAGGAGCGCGATTACATCGACAGCAAACCTAGTGAAACCAAGCCTTTCAAGTCCCTGGCAGAGACTTTTTCAAATGGACAATTTAGACGATTTGTCTACAGCGATGTTATCTATTTCTTTGCACTTACTCTTTTCCAGACTGGCCTTGCCTTCTACGAGACCAAGCTTATGGAGATTGAGGATACTTGGACATTCCTTTTGACAGCGACCATGACATTTATCAGTGTTCTTCTGTATCCTGTGGTTAACATCCTTGCAAAAAAGATTGGCAAAAAAAGCCTTATCATCTTTGGATTCTTTTCATATTGCTGCGTATTTGCAATTACTTCTTTCTGCGGAAAAGGACTTCACTGGGGATTTATCATTGCAGTAACTGCTGCCATTCCAATGGCAATTCTGGGAATCCTTCCTCAGGCCTGTGTTGCAGATGTTGCTGAGCTTACAAGATTAGAGACAGGCGAAGATAGAAGCGGTATGTTCTTTGCTGCCAGAACCTTTGCCTTTAAACTTGGCCAGGCTCTTGCCCTTGTAACTTTCACTTCTGTTACTGTTGCCGAGACCAAGCAAAGCTACCGCACAACTGCAGTTGTTGCCTTTATCTGTTGTTTTATCGGCGCCTGCATATTCTTTGCCTATAACGAAAAGATGATCCTTTCTAAGATAAAAGAACTTAAGGGTTCTGATGAATTTTAATAAGTGTTGAACCAAAAAACCTACTCACTTTTGTGAGTAGGCTTTTTAATTCAAAGAATTATATCTAATTGATTCTGAATAAATTCTGGAATCTTCTCTGCAAGCTCATTCCATGGCATATAGTCATCTTCTGAAATTACATATTCCTCGAATTCCATTGAAGGCTCAAAAGAGAAGTTGTCTCTTATGTACTTAATAACCTTTTGGTTTTCTTCTTCTGTGATGTGGATATCTGTTAGGTATCTCTCTGGGGCATCCAGACCACTGATTCCAGCAAGTCTCTGACAGCTTTCAAATAGTTCAGGATACAAAAACATCAGTCTAGGGGCTGCTAGCATTGCGTGTTTTCCTGGCTGAGAGTACATTTTTATTCTCTTGCCCTTTTCTGCAAAACCTGTGACATCAAAGAGGATCGCATTTAAGAATCTTCCGTGATAGCTTCCTTCTGCTCCTACGACTTTTCCCTCTTTATCAAGATAGATCCAGATGTGCTCAAGGTCATATAAGTGCTGAATGTCGTAGTCCAGATAATACGCATATTCTATGACTTTTACAGTTCCTTTGTGATTCTGAAAATCAAAGCTTCGATTAAAAGAGTCGCTTTTTTCTCCGTCTTTTTCATAAAATCTATAGCCAACTTTTTTTATCTTAATTGGCTCTTTTTTATCCATATAGATTATTGGGGCGTACTCAAATATGTTTTCCATAGCAAGTTCCTTTTACAAAAAAGAGCTGCCACTTTCGTGACAGCCCTTGAATGTTTAATTTATTAGAGCTGAGGACCAGCTGATACAAGTGCCTTACCTGCTTCGTTTCCTGTGTACTTAACAAAGTTCTTCTGGAATCTAGCTGCAAGGTCTTTTGCCTTCTCTTCCCACTCAGATGCATTTGCATATGTATCTCTAGGATCAAGAATTGCAGGATCAACTCCTGGAAGTGATGTAGGAACTTCGAAATCGAAGTAAGGGATCTTCTTGGTCTCTGCCTTAAGAACATCACCATTAAGGATAGCATCGATGATACCACGTGTATCCTTGATAGAGATTCTCTTACCTGTTCCGTTCCAACCTGTGTTTACAAGGTAAGCCTTAGCTCCTGACTTCTGCATCTTCTTAACAAGCTCCTGAGCGTACTTTGTAGGATGAAGCTCAAGGAATGCCTGACCGAAGCAAGCTGAGAATGTAGGTGTAGGCTCTGTGATTCCTCTCTCTGTTCCAGCAAGCTTAGCTGTGAATCCAGAAAGGAAGTAGTACTGAGTCTGCTCTGGTGTAAGGATTGATACTGGAGGAAGTACTCCGAATGCATCAGCTGAAAGGAAGATTACATTATCAGCGTCAGGACCAGCAGAAACCTTATTTACCTTCTGAGCGATCTTGTCGATGAACTCGATAGGATATGATACACGAGTATTCTCTGTAACGCTCTTATCGTTGAAATCAATCTTTCCGTTAGCATCTACTGTTACGTTCTCAAGAAGAGCATTTCTCTTGATCGCATTGTAGATATCTGGCTCAGACTCTTTATCAAGTCCGATAACCTTAGCATAGCAACCACCTTCAAGGTTGAATACACCGTTGTCGTCCCAACCGTGCTCGTCATCACCGATGAGGAGTCTCTTAGGATCTGTTGAAAGTGTTGTCTTACCTGTTCCTGAAAGACCGAAGAAGATTGCTGTGTGCTTACCTTCCATATCTGTGTTAGCTGAGCAGTGCATTGATGCCATGCCCTGAAGTGGAAGGAAGTAGTTCTGCATTGAGAAGAGACCCTTCTTCATCTCTCCGCCGTACCAAGTGTTAAGGATTACCTGCTCCTTGCTTGTTACGTTGAAAAGAACTGCTGTCTCTGAGTTAAGACCGAGTTCCTTGTAGTTCTCAACCTTAGCCTTTGATGCGTTGTAAACAACGAAATCTGGCTTGAAGTTAGCCTGCTCTTCTTCTGTAGGACGGATGAACATGTTCTTTACGAAGTGTGCCTGCCAAGCTACTTCCATGATGAATCTAACTGCAAGACGTGTATCTGCATTTGCTCCGCAGAAACCATCGATTACATAAAGTTTCTTGTTTGAAAGCTCTTCAACAGCAAGCTTCTTACAAGCATCCCAAGCTGCCTGTGATGCTCTGTGGTTATCGTTAGGATATTCCTCAGATGTCCACCATACTGTATCCTTTGACTTCTCATCCTCAACGATGAACTTATCTTTAGGTGAACGACCTGTATAAATACCTGTCATAACGTTAACTGCACCAAGCTCTGTCTCTACGCCCTTGTCATAACCTGTAAGACTTGGATCGATCTCATCTTTGAAAAGCTGCTCGTATGAAGGATTATAAACAACTTCCTTAACTCCTGTGATGCCATACTGGCTTAAATCGATGTTTGCCATTTTGCTATCCTCTTTTCTTTAATATTTTTTTGTTACGAATACATGATTCGCAGTTTCACTATTATCAAACGGGAATTCTGCGCCCGATACTTCTTTTATACTACAAAGTCAAACTTTTAACAAGATTTTTGACAGAAAATATCTATAAAATTCCTGTAAAAACCTAGCATTATTTTAACATTTCTGACGCTTCGATTTCATAGCAAACAACTGTGTGTGGCGCTAGTTCAAACTTCTTTCCATTTTCCAAAGTTTCGGAAACGTTGGTCCAAATTTCTATAGCGTCATACTTTTTGCTCTTAGGAAGTCCAAAGTCTTTTAATTTTAGCTTGTACTTTCTTTTTGAATCGCTGATATTAAAGATTGCGATGTAGATCTTTTCATCTTTTGAGAAGCTCTTCCATGCTACAACGTCGTCTTTTCTGTCGACCTGTCTGGCTTTTCTGCCATTTTTGTGCATGTTCAGAAGCTTTTCATTGGTCAAAAGACTCTTTGTAAACTCGTCATTATCCCTCATCTCACCACCAAACATAAGTGGAGACCTGAAAATACACCAAAGTGTCATAAGAATCTTCTGTTCATCATGAGTGAAATGTGTGTAATGACCTCTTTGACCATTTTCATCATTGCAAACGCAGAGATGTCCAAGTGGAAGCATGTCGCAATCTGGCCAATGGTCCTTGCATCCGATACCTTGCCAAGCATGACATCTTTCAAACATTCCATATAAGTGTTCCCACTTATCCCAGAAATCGTCTGTCATTCTCCACATGTTTGCATTGTTAAGAAGGAAGTCTTTCTGCTCAACCCTTGCTGGTCCTGGTGAAAGGCTCAGAACCATCTCTCTTCCACAGTTCTCAATCGCGTTCTTGATAAGTTCAATCTCGCTAAAGCCTGCTCCTGGTGCATCTGGGCCGCAATCTACTCTTGCAATATCATCTACCTTTACGTAATCTACGCCCCACTCTGCATACATTTCAAACAGTGAGTTGTAATATTCCTGTGCGCCCTTTGCTTTGGCGTCAACACCGTACATATCGGTATTCCACAAGCAGATAGATGCTGGATGTGCGATCTGCCTTGCTGTTGCATCAGTTCCCATAATTGGTGTATTTCTGTGAACTGCCTGTCTTGGAATACCTCTCATGATATGAATACCAAACTTAAGTCCCATATCATGGATCTTGTCAGCTATTGGTCTAAAGCCTTTTCCTCCAGCTGATGAAGGGAATCTGTTAACTGCTGGAATAAGTCTTGAATGCTCATCCATCTCCAGCTCAGTAAATTTGTGATACTCATGGCTATCTGCCAGTGGTTCATACCACTGAATATCACAGATGATGTACTCCCATCCAAATCTTTCCAGATTTTCTGCCATGTACTGCGCATTTCCAAGAAGAATCTCTTCTGTAACACTTGCTCCGTAACAATCCCAACTGTTCCACCCCATAGGTGGCCTTTTTGCTACATAATACCTGTCTCCCATAAAACCTCCAATTTCAGTCATTCTCTAATAATGCCTTGTATATATCTCTTTTTCCGACTCCTCTGTCGGCTGCAACCTTCTTCATGGCGTCTTTATGAGGAACCCCCGCATCCTCATAAAACTTCATATGCTCTTCAATACTCATTTCCTGCCAGGATAATCTCTTTTCCTCGTCCTGCTCCTTAAGGCTCTTCCCCTCGATCACTAATACATACTCGCCTCTTGGCTCATTATCTTTATAAAAAGAGATGGCATCTTCCAAAGTCGTAGGATTTACCTCTTCAAATTTCTTGGTAAGTTCCCTACATATGGATATTCTCCTATTTCCAAGTGTTTCATACAGGTCATTTAGAGCCTGCTTTAAGTGATGAGGAGCCTCATACACGATCATAGTTCTGCTCTCATCTTTTAAGTCTTCAAGAATTCTTTTCCTATCTTTTTTGTCTTCAAGAGATGGTAAAAAACCTTCAAAACAAAATCTTCTGGTTGGAAGGCCAGAAAGCGTAAGTGCTGTAATACAAGCAGCTGGACCTGGAAGTGATGTAACAGTAATGCCGCTTTTGTAACATTCCGCAACGAGAACCTCTCCTGGATCTGAAATAGCTGGTGTTCCAGCATCAGTAATGAGGGCAACATTAGTTCCCTCAAGCATTTTCTCGATAAGCCACTTGGCCTTATCGTATTTATTGTATTCATGATAGCTAGTCATTTCGGTATGAATATCGAAATGATTAAGCAGTTTTATGCTGTTTCTCGTGTCCTCAGCGGCGATCAGATCAACGCTTCTTAGAGTCTCTAATACTCTAAAAGTCATATCATCAAGATTTCCGATGGGAGTTGCGCACAAATATAACTTTCCCTGCATTATTGATACCCGTATATCTCGTATATTTCCTGTGTGTACTTGCCCTGACTCTCATAGACTACAAGGGGTGCTTCCACTGTCATTCTGGACTTGCCGCCTCTAACGCCTTCTATCAGGACCATGTTTGGCTCTTTATCTGCAAAAGGATGTACCAATCTCATCCTTTTAGGCTCTACCTTGTGATCATGCATCATGACAATGATCTCTGACAGTCTAAATGGTCTGTGTACCATATAGAACTTGCCGCCAGGCTTAAGGCACCTTGCTGCTGCCTTCACCACGTCTTCTAAGTCGCACAGAATCTCATGTCTTGCTATAGCCTTTGGTCCGTCAGGATTTTTAAGGCCATGTCCACCTATCATGTATGGCGGATTGCATGTTACTACATCAAAAGAGGCAGCCTCGAATAACTCGCCTGCCTCCTTAATATCTCCTTGAACGATCTCTACTCTGCTCTGCAGGTCATTTAGAATCACACTTCTACCAGCCATCTCGGCGCATTCTTCCTGTATCTCAAGACCTACAATCCTATCCGCCTTGGTCTTGGCTGCCATAAGTATAGGTATTATTCCTGTTCCTGTTCCCAGATCCAGCATACTGCCGCCGTCTGGAACGCTTGCAAAGCCTGACAAAAGAACTGCATCCATACCAAAACAGAACTTTTCTGGATCCTGTATGATCCTATATCCGTTTCTCTGCAGATCATCCAGTCTTTCTCCGCTTTTAAGATCAATTGTCCCCAAGCTTTGACTTTCCTTCCTGTTTCTCGATCTTCTCAAGTTTTTCAAGCTCTTTGATCTCAGCGTCTTCTTGAGAATTTTTCTTACCACCGTTTTGGTTCTTTTTCTTTGGTTTCTTTTTAATCTGTTCTATCTCTTCGAGCTTGTACTCGTGAACTTCCTTCTCATCATCAACATCCACAAGGATTCTGAGAGTCTGTCTCAAGATATTTACGCTTGAAACCTCTCCCTCAAGTCCGTCATTGGCCTTACAGATATCACCAACGCTAGGCATCTTGCGGTTGAGTTCTTCATAAACATCTTCTTCGTTCTTGAGGCAGCACATAAGTCTTCCACAAACACCTGAAATCTTGGTTGGATTAAGTGAAAGGCTCTGTTCCTTGGCCATCTTGATAGATACTGGCACAAAATCTGAAAGATATGAGTGACAGCAAAGTGGTCTACCACAGATTCCGTAACCACCAATGATCTTGGTCTCATCTCTGACACCGATCTGTCTAAGCTCGATTCTTGTCTTAAATACTGCCGCAAGGTCTTTTACCAACTCTCTAAAGTCGATTCGTCCATCAGCTGTAAAGTAGAAAAGAATCTTATTATTATCGAATGTGTACTCTGCATCTATGAGCTTCATATCAAGATTATGCTTCTTGATCTTCTCAAGGCAAACTCTGAAAGCTTCTTTCTCTTTTTCTCTGTTAGCCTTTTCCTGCTCATCATCTTTGGTGCTGGCTGTTCTGAGAACCGGCTTAAGTGGCTTAACCACCTCGTCATCCTCAACCTCTTTTGGCTCGCCTACTACTGTTCCGTACTCAACACCTCTAGCTGTCTCTACAATTACGTGATCACCTTTTTTGATCACATACTTACCTGGTGAAAAGAAATATATCTTTCCGGCAGTTCTAAACCTGACGCCGATTACTTTTGTCATAAATTCTCCTTAATCGCAAGGAGCATAAGCTCCAATGCAAGATCTATATTAACATTTGAACCTATACGATTTTTCGCTATCTCTAGATCCTTTAGCATCTGATCGATCTGTTCATAATCACATTTTTCTGTAACACTTCTAATATACGATAACTTATCAGAGAAAATCAAGTGATCCTCGTTCTCTGTGGCTTTGTAAACCAGCATATCTCTAAATAAGAATATAAAAACATCCATAAAGTCTTCAAGACTTTTGGGATCAATATTCTTTTTGCTTGCTTTATCTTCTTCATCAGAAGGTGCAAGTATTTCATGAACCCGGTCCATCATATCATGGATCTCAAGGTTTTTAAGCTTTGCAAAGAGCTCAATTGTACTATCTTTTAGATTTTCAAACTTCTCATTAGAAGCAAGATCGATAGCCTTACCTACATTTCCCCTTGCAAAAGAAGCGCAGAGCATAGCCTTGTAGTCCACTACATGACATTCTTCCATCAGATATTTCTTGATAGAATCGTCCTGCGCTGGCTTCATAGGAAGAACAATACATCTACTTATGATTGTTGGGAGAAATGCATTGATATTATTAGTAAGAATTATGATAACAATGTATGAAGGTGGCTCCTCTAATGTCTTAAGCAGCGCATTTTGTGCCGCCGGAGTCATTTTCTCGCCCTCTGGGATAATATAGACCTTGTACTTGCTCTCATATGGCTTGATGACTACATCATCTCTAAGACCATGTCTTATATCATCGACACCAATACTTCCTGGTTTCTCATGTCCGATAGTAATGATATCTGGATGGCTTCCACTTAAGGCTTTTACGCAGGATGGACACTCATCACATCCATCAACATAGCCTTTTTTGTCCTGTCTGTTCTCACATTGAAGTGCTTTTGCAAATATACGCGCGATAAACTCTTTTCCCGAACCAGTTTCACCAGATATGATGTAAGCATGTGACACCTTATCTGTCTTGAGCGCATTCTGCATGTGCTCTTTCATCTGAACTTGATCTATGATATCGGAAAAATCCGCCATTTCGTTCCCCTTAAGTAAATATATCCAACAAAAGTCCTTCAATCTGACCTATCTTGGCCAGAATTCCAATATTGTCCTTCTCGTCCTTAACAAGCTCCTTAGCAAGGGCATCTAGCTCATCATCAACTTGTCTGATGATTCCATAAACTCTGTGCCTTCCTTTTCTATCAAGGAAGTTCTCTCTTGAAAAGGCATGAGACCTTGTGACAACCTCATTTAAAAAATCTTTTATGAGCACTCTGTAGCGCTGCATATCCTTGATGTCATTTCTCTTGGATATTCTCTCGCCCTGCTGGACAATATCCTGCATCATCAAATTGAGACGCTCTGCAAGATTTGTGTCTTCCAACTTACTGGTAAGAACAAACTTAAAATCTCCATTCGCCTCTTGGACCTGCTCAGGTGCTGCAGTTTGTGTCGGCTGTACGACATTATTGATCTTTATATCCATAATTTGACCCCTCAAACCATGTCGTTATGTCACTTGACGCCTATACTTATTTTATCCTATTTTCTGAATAATGTACCTAGTTATTTCATTAATACAATCGTCTATTTTGTCATTATTCTTGAATCTATCTTGCACCATTGCCTGAGCAATCTTGTCTTCACTAAAGTCTTCTTCATCAGCCAAAAAGCGTCTGCACATTTCGTCATATTTTGGATGTTCCTGCTTGTCCTCTCTGTGCATAGCTCTTTGAAGCCTTATCTTGGCATCTACGTCGATCAGAAGTGGAACCACATTTTCTTTTCCAAAGTAATCTCTAATATAGCAATATGATTCAAGAGTTCCTATCACCAGATAATTTCCTGCAGATAGATCGATCTGACCGTCATCTACAGTAAAATATCTCCATTCGCCATAATTTGTGTGATAGGTTCTTTCTTCTATTATCTTGCCATCTGCTTTGAGATTCTGGTATCCCTGCTCATCCTTGAAGAAATACTGAACTCCGTCAGTCTCCCCATCTCTCATAGGACGTGTTGTATATGGAATTACCTTATTTAGCTTGAGTTCCTCGTTCTTTATAAGTTCTCGGTAAATCGTATCTTTACCAGAGGTACTCTTTCCCATCAAAAGAAATATTCTTCCCATTTTACCCCTTACAGTTCCTCTACTCTGATCATGTTTGTTCTACCTGGTATTCCAAGTGGAACTCCAGCTGTTAATACAACTTTATCTCCAGCCTTGAGATAGCCAGCATTCTTAGCTGCATTGATAGCTTCTCTGAAAAGCTCATCAGCAGTATCTTCCTGTCTGATATGAAGTGGTGTTACGCCCCACATAAGATTTGACTGTCTGCATACTGTTGGATTGATAGTACATGCAATGATCTGACAATTTGGTTTGTATCTAGACACCATGCTTGCTGTAAATCCTGACATTGTAACTGTAAGGATCGCATCAGCATTAACTTCTGCAGCGATATTACAAGTAGCATGTGAAATAGCTGTTGTGATATCAGTTGGAACATAATCTCTCTTGCGAAGTCTTCCAACATAGTCGATATCAGCCTCGGTACGCTCTGCAATTCGGGCCATTGTCTTAACAGCCTCAACTGGATAATCACCAGATGCTGTCTCTCCTGAAAGCATGATAGCTGTTGTTCCATCATATATAGCGTTTGCTACGTCTGTTACTTCCGCACGTGTTGGACGTGGATGATGGATCATAGAATCAAGCATCTGAGTTGCTGTAATAACATACTTACCCTTTGCTTCTGCAAGCTTGATCATTTCTTTCTGAACTACTGGAACATCTTCAAATGGAACCTCTACACCAAGATCACCTCTTGCAACCATGATTCCATCTGCTGTATCTAAGATCTCTTCAAGGTTATTGATACCCTGTGTGCTCTCGATCTTAGCAATTATCTTCATCTGGCTATTCTTTTCTTTTAAGAGTTCGCGAATAGCCTCAACATCTTCCTTGTTTCTGACAAAAGATGCTGCTACAAAATCAAATCCCTGCTCACAACCGAAAATAATATCGCTCTTATCCTGCTCACTTAAATATGGCATTGTGAGCTCTGCTCCAGGAACATTAACTCCTTTTTTGTCTGAAACTGGTCCACCATTTACTACTGTGCAGACAATATCTGTATCTGTTACTTCATCAACTACAAGTTCAATAAGGCCATCATCGATAAGGATAGTCATTCCCTTCTTGCAATCGTTTGTAAGTTCCTTATATGTAATAGCTACTTCTGACTGTGTCCCCAAAACATCTCTAGAAGTAAGTGTAAACTTCTGTCCTGCCTGAAGCTCGATCTTGCCAGCTTCAAAATCCTTTAAACGAATCTCTGGTCCCTTTGTATCAAGCATAACTGCTACAGGAAGATCAAGCTCATCACGAAGCTTCTTGATCCTGTCATATTTTCTCTTATGTTCCTCATGGGATCCATGTGAAAAGTTAAAGCGAGCTACGTTCATACCTGCAAGCATTATCTCGCGAAGCTTTTCCTCGCTCTCACTTGCTGGTCCAATAGTACAAATTATTTTTGTCTTACGCATGTAATTCCTTCCTTATTTCCTTTATTATCCTCTACAATCCCCTGAACATTAAGGCCTTCACCCAAATAAGTCTTAATGGTATCTAATATTTCTTTTGAAAAAACTTCACCAGGCGCAATTATCGGCGTTCCCGGTGGATACAGATTGATAAACTCTCCCGCTATCTGTCCTGTGGCTTCATTTAAAGAGATTACTTCTTTCTCACTATCCCAGGCGCTACTGAGTTTCATGGCCTTGGAAGGCACCACAAGTTCTGTATGTTTAGAACTTTGTCCTCCCTTAATAGCCTTTTTTTCTAAATCATTAATAGCTCTAATTAATCTATCAATACCTTCTTCTGTATCCCAGCCTGAAATAATAGCAAGTGCGAACTTTTCGCCTGCCATTTCAAGCTGCAAAGCATATTCCTCACGAAGTATATCATATAACTGCTGTCCTGTCATTGTGGCATCTTTTACAGAAATCAGTACTTTTGCGGCATCCTCATTATCATCATGCCCTAGCACTTTTACCAGCTGATTTGAAGCAGTTTCTTCCTGAATCTTATTTCTATATTTAAGAAGATTTCTTACAAACTCATCTCCCTTTTCTTCCATTTCCTTCATGCACAGGTCAATTGAAGACATAAGTACATATGAAGGGCTACTAGACTGATATATCCTTAAAAATCTCTTCAGTAATCCCTTATCAACAATATTTCCCTGAACATGGATAAGCGCTGTTTGAGTCATTGAAGGAAGCGTCTTATGAGTGCTATGGATTACCAGATCAGCTCCCTCTGAAACAGCACTCTTAGGCAAAGCCTCAAATCCTCCCTTTGCATCAGAATACTCTTTTCCAAAGCCAAAGTGCGCTCCATGTGCTTCATCAACAATAAGCGCTATTCCGCGTTTATGACATACCTCAGCAATTCCTCTAATATCTGAACATTTGCCTTCATACGTTGGAGAGGTTATAAATACAGCTTCTACGTCATCTGTTAAGCAGTTTTCAACATCCTTAGCGCTGTATCTTCCTGGTATATTCAATTCTTTTTCTGTATTATCAGGTAAGTAACGAATATCTAGATCTCTGAGATATGCTGCATGATAAAAAGACTTATGGCTTGCCCTTGCAGCTAAAACAGTACCACCCTTATGTACAGCTGTAGAAACAGCTGCAAGAACACCACTTGTGCTACCGTTTACAAGGAAATACGTCTTATCAGCACCATAAAGACTGTTGGCCCTTTCCTCTGCCTGAAGAATAATACCAGCCTCATCGTGCAGATTATCAAAGCCATCTATTTCTGTTATATCACAACGAAAAGCACCCTCTAATGGGGTGCTTAAGCAATTTCTTTTATGACCTGGCATATGAAAGGGATACATATCACTTTCTGCCAAACTAATTAACTCCTGGTAAAGATCAGGCATAGTTAACTTTTATCTTTCCTTTCTTAAGCTTCAATGTTTCAAGGGTAGATGCATATTTATCTGCTAAACACACTATCCAAGCCTCTCTGCAACGAGGTGGTCTTATTGTAAGTGGCCACATATGCTTCTCAATAATATCTTTTTCTCTTGGTGATAACTTAAAGTCTCTGCAAGCATTTCTAAGTGCTATACCAGGATGGTAAAATCCATGAAGTTTTGGATGTATATTTCCAGGCGCATCACTATCATGCCAATCGTACAAAAAATAGTCATGTAAAAGAGCTCCTCTTATCAGTGCTCTTTCTTTACAGCCTACTTTAAGCTTTCTATTTAATTTGATTGCACAAAGTGCAACGTGAACGCTATGCTCGAATACTGTTACATCACCATGCTGAATGTAAGTCTTTAATCTCTGATATCGTTTGGAGCCTAGAACTTCTGCTCCATGCTTATGAAGGATTCCGCGATACTCTTCATCTGTCTCAAGTTCATCTAAGATTTTTGGATCGAATGTATCAGGATCATAGTCTTTAATATCTAAGACCTGCTTAATAATCTTCTTATCATCTTCTGTTAAATGCATCTCTACTCTTTACCTTTTCTTTTATGGTATTAAACACCACACGTACCAATTTTTATAATATTACCATAGAACAAGGGAAAATGTATAAAAAACATAAAAAAACTCAGTAAACAATTCCGCCTACTGAGTAAAGAATTAATAAAAAAAGATGCCTAGAGTCGGAATCGAACCAACGACACGAGGATTTTCAGTCCTCTGCTCTACCAACTGAGCTATCTAGGCATAGAGTAGCGGGGACAGGATTTGAACCTATGACCTTCGGGTTATGAGCCCGACGAGCTTCCAGACTGCTCCACCCCGCGTCATTATAAATCCGCACCACCGTACGAATCTTATTTGATTATTGCATCTTTGCAATAAAAAAATGGATGGCGGTGGATTCGAACCACCGAAGCAATTTGCAGCAGATTTACAGTCTGTCCCCTTTGGCCACTCGGGAAGCCATCCATATAGAGCCGATGAGCGGACTCGAACCGTTAACCTGCTGATTACAAATCAGCTGCTCTGCCAATTGAGCCACATCGGCTTACACACGAATTGTGTTTAGTAGAAAAATGGGACCTACAGGGCTCGAACCTGTGACCCTCTGCTTGTAAGGCAGATGCTCTCCCAGCTGAGCTAAGATCCCGTTCTAAGTAAACCAAACAATATGAAGTTGAGCGACCCGAAGGGGGTTCGAACCCCTGACCTCCGCCGTGACAGGGCGGCGCTCTAACCAGCTGAGCCACCGGGCCATTGTTGAAGTTTTTGTACCTTCAAAACCGAACACTGATATCTAAATCCATTTCCTATACTGCGTATGGATAAGCCCTCGACCTATTAGTACACATCAGCTGAACACGTTACCGTGCTTACACCTTGTGCCTATCTAACCTCGTACTCTCCAAGGGGTCTTACTGCCGAAGCAGGGATATCTCATCTTGAGGGGGGCTTCACGCTTAGATGCCTTCAGCGTTTATCCCTTCCGGACGTGGCTACCCAGCCTTATGCATCTGGCGATGCAGCTGATACACCAGCGGTCCGTCCATCCCGGTCCTCTCGTACTAAGGACAGCTCCTCTCAGATATCCTACGCCCGCGCCGGATAGGGACCGAACTGTCTCACGACGTTCTGAACCCAGCTCGCGTACCGCTTTAATGGGCGAACAGCCCAACCCTTGGGAC
>NZ_FMXK01000019.1 GCF_900103635.1 Butyrivibrio sp. INlla18 | reverse complement strand
CTCCAGAATTAAATATTTTCAGTAATAAAAAACATTCTTCCGGAGGAGGGCGAACTCTCAGCAGTAAAGAGTTGTGAAGAAATACAGAAAATGTTAATCTTTTCATAGGCGGAAGTAGTGGTTTTGTTTTGGTGTGGTAACTTAAACAATACTCCTTTTAGGAGACACTATCTACCGCCTTTCTTAAAAGTAAAAACGCCGCGCCACAGCCTTGGCAGGCCGTCGCGCAGCGACTTAGTTCTACTGGAAGTTAATCGCTCTACAAATTTGAAGTTGCCTACATCTTCAATAAATTCATGACCAATGTTGTCATGATATCTTTTTCTTCTGGATTTGATTCTGCAATCATAAGTGTAATAGCAACGAGAGCTCCATCGCTAATGACTTTTTGACCATCTCGTATTAACGCATCATTTTTGTCTAAGAACTCTAGAAAAAGCGATGCTGCTATTCTCTTACAACCATCAGCAAATGGATGATCCTTTATCATAAAGTACAAAAGATTTGCAGCCTTTTCTTCTAATGATGGATATACCTCACCGCCAAATACATCTTGATATACTGCTGCAAGAATTCCTTCTACTTTTTCAGCTTCTTTTTCTACGCCAAATACATCTGAACTAAAACTGTCTTCCATATGATTAATCATATTTCTACAATCTTCATATGTGATTCGATAAACAGGCTTTTTGCCTCTTGGTTTACTCAGTGACTGATGATCATACTGATCCAAGAGAACAAGCGCGTCTGTATAAAGTTTTACTGCTCGAAGGACCTCTGCTTCTTCAATCTCCAAAGTGTTTGCAATAATCTTTGATTGAATCTCAACTGTCTTATTTAAGGCTGCCAGTCCCTTTTCATTGACTGCATAGCCCTTCATGATATATTGCTTTAGAACATTATTCGCCCATCGTCTAAAAGCAATACCTCTCTTTGAATTAACTCTATATCCAACAGATAGTATCATGTCCAAATTATAAATCTTCGGTTTTCTACCTCCAGAACTTTTGTCGGAAAAACCGACAGAAGTCTCATCAAGCTCTCCTTCAGAAAGAATATTGTTAATATGTTCACTTATTGTTGCATGCTTTACATCAAACAATTCTTCCATTTGCTTCTGTGTAAGCCACACTGTTTCCTTATCTGGACTTACTTGAACTTCAATATTCTTTTCACCATCTGTAAATAAAACAATTTCAGTTTTCATAACATCGGCTCCTCTTATATCTATCTTTTATTCTATCGTTTTACATCTAGAAACTCTACTTCGAATTGTCTTTCTCAACTACACTTAAATCCACGTAATCTTCTGGATATCCGCAACGTCGCAGATAGTCTTTACCGCCATCAACACATACTGCTCCACAAGAACATGATTTAAAATCATGTCTAGACACTGACTCTATAATATCTCCACATTTAAGACATTTGATGCAGTTTTTAATTATTACCATCATTTTCTGTTGAATCCAAATTATCACACAGTCTTGTTTTATCATATTATTCCTCATTTGTATATTTCTATGATATTAACTATACTAATAGAATAGTATGATCTGGTCAATACCAATAGTATAATTATCTATATTATTAATAAACGAGGTTAAAAAACATGAACGAAAATTATGGGGAGCAAATAAAAACCTATCGCATAAATTTAGGAATGACACAAAACCAGGTAGCAAAAGAACTTGATGTAACTCCAGGATACATCAGCAATGTTGAAAATGGGCGTACTGCCATGTCCCTTAGACTTCTTATTTACTATTCTAAACTTATGGGAATTACTTTAGATGAGCTTGTTGGAAAATTAGAACCAGCCTATCAAAAGTCGGCAACCGACAACGCTCTTTGGAATGCAATAAAAACACTTAATGATAATCAAAAAGAAAAGCTCTTGGCTACAATTAAAATATGGAAACAATAAAGAGCAGTTTATCTTTCGATAACTGCTCTATGTAACGTTCACCATTCGATTAGGGCGACAAATTTGAAGTTATCGATGTCCTTTCTCATAGAAAGAGCCCTACAAACTCCGATTTGTCATCGTCTATAAAACTGGAATATAACTAATTATTTCTTTTCTTCTGCCTCTATTTCCATTCTATAGATATAGGCAGTGCTTTTTCAGCTTGTCCTTCTGCCTATATTACATATTTAACAAAAGAGGCAGTAAAACGGCTTTTAGAAGTTAAAAGTTCATGCAGTAGACGGGCTTTTTGGAGACTTTGTAAGCAATTTTGCTGTCTTGAAAAACGTCAGTACTTGGCTTATGTCCTTTATAAGCCTAGTACTGCTACGTTTTTTACGAAGCGAGAGCGTCAGCAAAATGATTACAAAGCTCCAAAAAGCCCATCCACAACATAACCACCTTTTAACTCCAAAAAGCCCCTTACTTCATAAAGTCAAAGATACTGATCTGGTTGGAGTCTGGGATGTCTCCGAGAAGTCCCATGTCAGCCATCTTCTCCATTACTGTCTGTGGACACTTGGTTCTTTGCTTGAAATCATCCTTTGAAAGGAATGGTCCGTCCTTGGCTGCCTCCACAATCTGGTCTGCAGCTTTTTCACCCATACCATCGATACTGGTAAGAGATGGCATGATCTTGTCTCCAATTACCTGGAACTCACGAGACTTAACCTTGAAGATATCGATAGGAAGGAATTCGATTCCCCTCTCATACATTTCCTCAACAAGTCTCATATCGCCGTACTCAGCCTGCTGAGCATTTGTAAGCTCGTCCTTCTTGTTGTTGTACTCGCGCATGATAGCGTGAAGGTGATTCTCACCCTGACACATGTGCTCGTAGTTGAAGGCCTTAGCTCTGATACTAAACCATGCAGCATAGAAAGCCTGTGGTACATATACCTTAAAGTAAGCAATTCTCCAAGCCATCATAACGTACGCAGCCGCATGAGCCTTAGGGAACATGTACTTGATTTTTTTACAGGACCAGATATACCAGTCAGGAACGCCAGCCGCGATCATAGCCTCTTCCATTTCTGGCTTAAGTCCCTTACCTTTACGAACTGACTCCATGGTCTTGAAGGAAAGTGACTTGTCCATTCCCTTCTGGATCAGGTAGATCATGATATCGTCTCGACAACAGATGCAGGTATCGATAGTAGCCTTGCCTTCCTGAATGAGGGTCTGGGCATTGCCAAGCCAAACGTCCGTACCATGTGAAAGACCTGAGATACGGATAAGGTGGGACAATGATGTAGGCTGGGCATCGATAACCATCTGCATAGCGAAGTCAGTACCAAACTCAGGAAGTCCAAGACATCCAAGCTTGGTGCCGCCAAGCTGCTCAGGAGTTACTCCAAGAGCAGTTGTATTCATAAACAAACTCATTACATTCTTGTCATCAAGAGGTACAGTCTTAGGATCAAGACCTGTACAATCCTGAAGGAATCTGATCATGGTGGGATCATCGTGTCCGAGAATATCAAGCTTTAACAGGTTGTGGTCGATTGAATGGTAATCGTAGTGTGTTGTAATAGTAGCCGTTGTCATATCGTTGGCAGGATGCTGAACAGGACAGAATGAGTTAATATCCTCTCCAACAGGAAGTACTATGATTCCACCAGGGTGCTGACCTGTACCACGTCTGATACCAGTACAGCCCTGAACTATTCTGTTGATCTCACATTTTCTCTTGCTGGCTCCGATTCCGTCGTAGTATTTTTTGACGAATCCATATGCAGTCTTGTCCGCAAGAGCCGCAATTGTTCCAGCTCTGAAGGTCTGTCCATAGCCGAAGATAACTTCCGTATACTTGTGGGCCTTGGACTGATACTCTCCAGAAAAGTTAAGGTCGATATCAGGCTCTTTATCACCCTTGAATCCAAGGAAGGTCTCGAATGGGATATCAAAGCCGTCCTTGTTCATCATGGCGCCGCACTTAGGGCATCTCTTATCAGGCATATCGCAGCCTGAATTACCGCCGTATTTAAGTACGTCCTCAGAATCAAAGTCAGAATATTTACACTTAGGGCACACATAGTGCGGACTAAGGGAGTTAACCTCTGTGATACCTGACGTAAAGGCAACAAAGGAAGATCCTACGGAACCACGGGAACCTACCAGATATCCGTCCTCATTGGACTTCCAAACCAGCTTCTGAGCAATGATATACATAACCGCGAAACCGTTCTTGATAATAGAGTTAAGCTCTCTTTCAAGTCGTTCCTGAACTATCTCAGGAAGATTCTCGCCGTAGATCTCATGAGCCTTGTCATAACAGATCTTGGTCAGGATCTCATCAGAATTCTCGATTACAGGCGCGCACTTATCAGGTCGAACCGGCGAGATACTATCACACATATCAAGGATCTTTCTGGTATTGTCTATTACTATCTCTCTCGCCTTGTCGCCGCCAAGATAATCGAACTCTTCCATCATCTCATCTGTGGTTCTTAGGAAAAGAGGTGCAGGCTCCTCATCATTCATACCTTTACCGGCCATGATGATAGTCCTGTATATTTCATCTTCTGGATTTAAGAAATGGGCGTCGCAAGTAGCCACAACAGGCTTATTGAACTGCTCGCCAAGTCTTACGATCTCTTTGTTGATGTCTCTGATATCGTCATCACTATTAATATCTTCGTATCTCTCAGAATCAACCATGAAGTGGTTATTACCAACAGGCTGGATCTCAAGGTAGTCATAGAAGTCCACAAGTCTTGCAATCTCTTCTGGTGGTCTTCCTTCTACTACAGCGCCGTAAAGCTCACCAGCGCAGCAGGCACTACCAACAATGAGTCCTTCTCTATGCTTTATCAGCTCACTCTTAGGAATAAGAGGAAATCTTCTAAAGTAGTCAATGTGTGATTCACTGACAAGAGTATAAAGATTAACTCTTCCAAGAGTGTTCTTGGCAAGGATGATGCAGTGGTTTGGACGAAGATGTCTTATCATCTCCTTGGTTGGTTTACCCAAGATATTTACATCAGTAAGATTCTTAGCCTTCTGCTCTTTTAACATAGGAATAAACTTGTTAAAGATAAGGGCTGTACACTCAGCATCATCAACAGCTCTGTGATGGTGGTCAAGAACTACATTAAGAGTCTTGGCTACTGCATCAAGAGTATGCTTGGCCTGAAGTGGGAAGAAATACCTTGAAAGCCAGAGGGTATCTACTGTTGTGTAGTCCACATCAATTCCAAGTTCTTTACAGTTCTGATTGATAAAGCTGATATCAAAGCCTACGTTATGTCCTACAAGTACTGCATCTTTACAGAACTCCACAAACTTAGGAATGATAACTTCCCTTGTTGGAGCATCCATTACCATCTCATCTGTAATACTTGTGAGTTTCTCGATTCTGTAAGGAATTGGGACCTGTGGATTAATAAACTCTGAGAATCTATCTATGATCTCACCGTTTCTGATCTTAACAGCACCAATCTCAATGATCTTATTCTTAATAGGTGAAAAACCTGTTGTCTCAATATCAAATACTACAAAGGTAGTGTCATCAAGGGGCTGTCCCTTGTCATTTACTACAATCTCTTTGAGGTCGTCTACAAGATATGCTTCTACACCAAGAACAAGCTTAAAGAAATCCTGTCTCTCGATAGGAGGTTCTCCAGCTTCTTTTCTTCGTTTCTTTTCATCACTAAAAAGGTCTTCCCACACGTGGTTAGCAATAGTAAGGGACTGAACAACGCCGTGGTCAGTGATAGCGATACCTGGCATACCCCATTTGTAGGCCTGCTTAACTATGTCTTTTACCTCAGAAACACCATCCATATCGCTCATCTTGGTATGGCAGTGAAGCTCGACACGCTTAACATCAGCTCTATCTACTCTCTTAGATGTAAAGTCAGGAATCTTCTTGACTCCCACAACAGACTGAATAGACAGCTCGTGGTCAAACTTATCCACAGCTGCTATACCTTTGAGCTTAAGAAATGCACCAGGTTTAATATCCTTGGTGATATCAGGTACATCTTCTGTCTTAACGAACATCTTGACTGTGATGGAATCTGTAAAGTCAGTAATATCAAAGATAAGGATACTCTTTTCGTTTCTGATATCTCTTTTATCAAAGGCTATAACCTGACCATGGATAGTAACTTCGCCAAGCTCTCCAATAAGTTCAGAAAGCTTCATGGTCTCATCGTCAAAGTCACGTCCAAATATAACGTCAGGGTTATCTGACTTCTTGTAGCTTCCGCCGAAATCGCCTTTTTTGCCTGCCCATTTACCCTTGGTAAAGGAAGGAGTTGCAGCGCCGTTTGAGCTCTTTTGAGGCTCTGGCTTTTTCTCAGCTTCTGCCTTTGCTGCGGCTTCTTTTGCTTCCTTTTCTTCCTTCTGCTTTTTCTTTTCCTCTGACTCTGCCTCAGCAGCCTCGAGCTTTTTAGCCATCTTGGCTGACTCTGAAGAATAGTCAGGTTCCTTAGTTTCTTTTTCTACCTCAACAAATTCAGGGGTAATATCAACAGAAAGGCCGCATCTTTCATTGATGATCTTATCAAGTACTCGTACAAGATCTGGTGCCTTCTTTTTGCCTACTACGCTGTCTTCAAGCTTTATGACAACGCTCTTATCATTTGGGTATACAAAAGAAGCAGAACGAAAAAGACTATATTCCATATGGTCATAGTCTTTAAGTTCCATCTCAATGCTGTCTTTATAAATATCAATAAGATTCTCTGGAGTGTACTGAGCAGAAAGGGAAAACTTCTCGTAGATCTTGACCGTAAGATCTTGATTGCCGAAAAGCTGCTTTTTGATACCTGTCTCAGTCTTATAGATATCTTCTTTTTCTATTAACTTGTTACTTGATATATATACTCTGATAAAATCCTGTTTTCTTGTGGTAGACACCTTTTCAACCATGGTCTGTTCCATGATCTCTTTGGTATGGGCATCTAGCTTAAGAGCAGGAAATACCTCAAAAAAAGATTTTGACACGTTTCTCTTCCCCTAACAAAAATCTCGTTAAGCGATCACTTCCAGTGATCAAGTTCATCCTTAAGTACTGCAAGGAGCTGATCCTCAGGCACTTTTTTCACAACTTCTCCGTTCTTGATAAGAAGTCCTTCCCCGATGCCTCCGGCAATTCCTAGATCAGCCTCTTTGGCTTCTCCAGGGCCATTTACAGCACATCCCATAACTGCAACCTTGATATTAAGGTCATAGCTTTGAACCATGGTCTCAACCTGATTTGCAAGTCCAATAAGGTCGATCTTGGTTCTGCCACAAGTTGGACAAGATACAACTTCTATTCCGCCCTTTCTGATATCGAGGGTTCTGAGGATTGTCTTGGCTGTCTTGATCTCTTCTACAGGGTCCCCGGATAAAGATACTCTGATGGTATCGCCAATGCCTTCATTTAAGATGATTCCAAGACCAACTGATGACTTGATGTTGCCGCCATAAACTGTTCCAGCCTCTGTGATTCCTACGTGAAGTGGATACTGGCATTTCTGAGCAAGAAGCTCGTGGGCCTTGACGCAGAGCATAACATTTGAAGACTTGATACTAACAACCATGTTGTCATAGCCAAGATCCTCAATAATACCAATCTTATCAAGTGCACTCTCTACAAGGCCTTCAGCTGTCACTCCGCCGTACTTCTCAACTAGATTCTTTTCCAAAGAGCCGCTGTTAACGCCTACTCTGATTGGAATATTTCTCTCCTTGGCACAGCTTACAACTGCAGCAATTCTATCCTTTGAGCCGATATTACCAGGATTGATCCTGATCTTGTCAGCACCATTTTCTATAGCTGCAATAGCCATCATGTAATCAAAGTGGATATCAGCTACAAGCGGAATATGAATCTCCTTCTTGATCTCCTTAAGAGCAAGAGCCGCCTCCTCATTAGGAACTGTGCATCTGATGATCTCACATCCAGCGTCCTCTAATCTCTTTATCTGAGCAACTGTAGCCTTCACGTCTTCAGTTCTTGTATTGGTCATAGACTGTATAAGAATGGGGTTTCCTCCACCGATCACTCTGTCACCAATCTTTATAACCTTTGTATTATCTCTATATGCCATAGTCAAAACCTCATCTTGTAAACTTTGTAATATCATTAAACAGTACAAACACCATAAGACCAAGAAGTGCGATCATACCTATCATATGTACGAAACCTTCTTTTTCTGGTGGTACTTTTTTACCAAATATAACCTCAATGAACTGGAACACCAGTCTTCCTCCATCAAGGGCAGGGAGTGGCAGAAGGTTCATTACTCCAAGGTTAACTGATAAAAGAACTGTAAGAGAAAGCATGGTAAGTATCACTGAAGATATGCCATAAGGCTTGGTCTCCTGATAAGCATCATCTACGATCTTGACCATTCCTACAGGTCCAGAAACATCATCCTTTGAAAGCTTACCCTTAAATAAAAGAGCAAGGCTTCTGTATGTGGTCTTGAAATAATATCTTACTTCATACCAGGCATACTTAAGAGCCTGTGGCCCTTTGATCTCACCAAACTCTCCAAGGTAAACACCCATGTAATATCTTCCTGCTTCTTCGCTGTACTTTGGAGTAAGTGTTGTCTCGTAAGTCTTGCCGTCTCTTTCGTAGATAATATCCATTGGAGAGCCTTCAGCAAATTGGGAGATAAGTGTAACCTCGCCAGCCATGTAAACCTTTTCACCGTCAACACTGATGATCTTGTCACCAGGCTGCATTCCAGCTTCCTGAGCTGCAGAATCCTCTGTAAGCTCGTTGATAACAGGGAAATTCCAAGCTGAAAAGCTTACAAGCACGACAGCAAGAATGTAAGCAATGATGAAGTTTGCAAATGGTCCTGCAAAAAGAGTTGCGATCCTGCGCCAAACTGAGGCATTCAAAAATGAGTGCTCATCATAGCTTTCTTTTTCCTCTTCTACTGGGTCCATTCCATCAAATACACAAGCACCGCCAATAGGAAGGAGCTTGATGCTGTATAAGGTATCACCCTTCTTTTTCTTCCAAAGAGTTGGTCCCATTCCTACAAAAAATTCGTTAACTCTGATACCGCCAGATTTAGCGATGATAAAGTGTCCAAATTCATGGGATGTAACTAGTATTCCAAATATTACAAAAAATATAATCACGCTAATTGCCATATAAGATTTATGCCTCCAAGAAGTCGTAAGTCTCTTTTTCTGCAGCAAGGATAGCTGCTACATCAGGGTTATCAATTCTCTTGTGATGTCTCATAGCTTCCTCGATCATGTCATAGATCTGAAGATATCTGATGTCACCCTTAAGGAATCTGCGTACTGCCATCTCATTTGCTGCATTAAATACTGTAGGCATACTACCGCCAGCGTAAGCAGCATCAAAAGCAAGCTTAAGTCCTCTAAAGGTATCAGTGTCAGGCTTTTCAAAAGTAAGGCTTCCAAGTTCAAAGAGATCAAGCCTCTTTTCAGCCATAGGTCTTCTGTCTGGGTAAAAGAGTGCGTACTGAATAGGAAGCTTCATATCAGGCACACCAAGCTGCGCCATAACAGCTCCATCGCAGTACTGAACTGCACTATGAATAATGCTCTGAGGATGTATCAGAACCTGAATGTTATCAAGTGATACGTCAAAGAGCCATCTAGCCTCCATTACTTCAAGTCCCTTATTAACAAGAGATGAAGAATCAATAGTAACCTTTGGTCCCATGTCCCAGTTAGGGTGCTTGAGCGCATCCGCAGCTGTCATGTTCTCAAGTTCACTTCTCTTTTTGCCTCTAAATGGTCCGCCGCTGGCTGTTAAAAGAATCTTCTCTACCTTATCTTTGGGCTCACCATTCATTGACTGGAAGATTGCGCTATGCTCACTATCTACAGGAAGGATCTTAACTCCCATCTTGGCAGCAAGTGGCATGATGATGTGACCTGCGCACACTAGTGTCTCTTTATTAGCAAGAGCGATATCTTTGCCGCTCTCAATAGCTCTGATCGTAGGCTGGATGCCGATCATACCTACAACAGCTGTAAGTACTGTATCAGCTTCTGGAACAGATACGATCTCTAAAAGGCCTTCCATCCCGCCGTAAACCTTAACATCAAGGTCTTTCAGTCTGTCCTTCATGTCCTTTGCAGCATTTTCATCAAACATGCAGACATACTTTGGTTTAAATTCTCTGACCTGCTTCTCAACAGCATCTACGCTTCTATTAGCAGCAAGTCCTACTACTTCAAGTTCAGTATTATTATTTCTAACTACATCTAAAGTCTGGGTTCCAATTGAACCTGTAGAGCCCAGAAGCACTATTTTTCTCTTCATACAAAACCTATCCTTTTAATAAATAAACTACCTCTTACTATACCACTTACGAGCTTTTTTTCCTATACAAAGAACTTCCCCCTTACCATCCGCAGTTTTTTCTGTTACCTAAAAGGAAGATTTGTTTCAATCATTGTAATATTTGATGGTTATATGCTATAATTTTGTCCTGTGTGCATATGCACATTTAGTAATATGGAGGATTAAATATGAACAAAAAAATAATATTTTTTGCACTTTTCTCTGCGGTGGTGCTTGGTGGATGTACATCCGCTAATAATGAATCTGCTGAAGAAAGTAGTTCTCTTTTTGAGAGTGCAGATATTAGTACAATAGAAGCAAGTGAAGAAGTTAGTGCAACAAATGAAAGCTCAGACGAGTTATCTATTCAGATAGAGAATGAAGTAAATGAAGCAGTTTCTTCATGTGATAGTCTATCTGATGAGCTTGTAAAGATCGGTGAGATCTATGATAAATACGATAGTTATCGTATAAATGCATCTACTCAGACAGAAATGAACGAGAAAAGTGTATATGGCTTACAGGTATGGCAGGCAGAAGTTAACAGCCTCCTTTCTCGTTTAAAGGAAGCTGATCCTTCTAATTATGAAAGTAATCTCCTTCCTGAGCATCAGAACTGGGAAAAATACGTCGACACCATGAGCGAAAGAATGGCCTATGAATATGAAGGTGGTTCTATTCAGCCAATGATCATCATGTACAACAAAGCTATGAGATACAAGAATGATGCATATTCACTTGCAAGCACTCTTGCTGAACTAAAGGGAGAGGTTACATTCTCCTTACCTGACCATGAAGCTGATGGTTATTATGGCAACTATGATGGCGAAGACTATCTCATTATCAATGAGGGAATGGAAAGTGGTTCCTACAGCATACTTATTCATGTTGAAGGAAAAGATGAATTAAGAGGATACGCTACAATTAACCCTGATGCAGATGATTACTCTCTTGCTTTTACTAGTGAAGACGGTACAATCTCTGGATCAGTCAGCTACTTTGTTCTTGGGGCAACATTTTATGTAACAGAGTCTGATAACGCGTCTTTCAAGCCTGAAGAGGTTTATGATTTTACATTCTGCTATTAATTTAATTTTAAAAAATTAATATAAAAAATTGTTGGAGGAAAGAGTAATGTTTTGTAGTAAATGCGGAACAAAGATTGAAGACGGATCTGCATTCTGCCAGGCTTGCGGAGCACCAGTAGAAAACACTGCTGCGCCAAAAGAAGTTAAGGTAGAAGCACCTGCTTCTGCACCAGTTCAGGAGACAGCTAATGAGCCTGAACAGAAAAGCGCACAGGAGACAGCACAGAGTGCTGTAGCAAATGCCGGCGCTACAGTATCAAATATCACACAGAGTATCGGTAACAAGTTTGCTGATCCCAACCTTAAGGAAATCGCAGCTCATCCAGTTAAGTCTTTTAACAAAAAGGTTAACGAACTTGCCGGTGGCGAAGGCGTTGTAGAGCTTAAATTCCGTGATCTTTTTTCTGGTGTATTTGCAAAGCACTCTAAGGAGGATGCCGAAGATCTATTCATCTGTGGAACAAGCAAGACAACCCCTACTCAGGATAGAATCTCTACAGAATGGCCAAAGCCATGGCTCTTTGCTAGAATCTTCCTTGCTTTATTTGTTGCAACTATTGTTCTTTATTCACTTATAGTTTATTTCGGAAATGTAAATTGCGTTCCAGGGTACATGACCATGGGATCTTTCCTGGTTCCATTTTCAGTTCTGGTTTTCATTTTTGAAGTAAACGCACCAAGAAATATAAGTTTTTATGAAGTTTTGAAATATTTCTTTGTTGGAGGATGTCTATCTTTATTAGTAACGCTTATTCTCTTTAGATTCACCGGAGCAGGAGAAATTTCATACCTGGGCGCTATACTTATTGGTGTAGTTGAAGAAACCGGTAAATTTCTGGTAACAGCTTTTTATGTAAAGAGAACCAAGAAATGTACTTACATCCTTAATGGTCTTCTCATTGGCGCTGCTATCGGAGCAGGATTTGCTGCTTTCGAATCTTCAGGATATGCATTTACAAGTTTGTTTATCGGTCAGGGGTTAAGTATTGATAATGCTACACATACTATCCTTCTTCGTGCTGTATTAGCACCAGGTGGACATGTTCTTTGGGCAGCGATCGAAGGGGCTGCAATGATGATTGCATTGGATCACAAGGAATTTAGATCAAGCGTTCTTTTAAATAAGACCTTCCTTTCATTGTCCGGTATCTGCATTCTCATGCATGGTATCTGGGATATGCCTTTCCAGCTTCCATTCTACTTAAAGTACATCGTTCTTATTGCTGCATCCTGGATAGTACTTATCATCATGATCACTCGAGGTCTTGATGAAATCAATAAACTTAATCAGATCAGTAGTAATGAGCCAGCAGCCTAAGAATCAAGAATCCGAACATAAATACTGACACAAAAAAGAAGTAATCAGGAAACTCTGATTACTTCTTTTTTACATTTTAATGAGTAAACAATTTTATTAGAAATCTTATTATCATAGTGATGATATATATGATCTGATACAAAGGAATCGGAAAATATATCAAAAATATTTCAAGTAAATATATTTCCCAAAGATGCTCTACAGCCTCCCATCCATAGTACCACTCATGGGAGCCAAGTGATTCTATAAATTCTCTATTGGTTCCATTTATATACGCATCAACAAGTCCTCTAATAATAATGACCCAAAATAAAAGGGACACTATAAAAATGATAGTCGCTATTATAAATATAATATGTTTTACCTTTGATTGTCCCATTGCTAAGCCCTTTTCAAGTCATAAGCGGAAACAATACCGCTGCCAGGAAGTATATACAAGGGATAACAAAGATAACACTATCAAATCTATCAATTATACCGCCGTGGCCAGGAATTACATTTCCATAGTCCTTGATATCGTGATCACGTTTGATACCTGAGGCAAGGAGATCGCCAAGCTGAGCGATTATACTGCCCACAAAAGTTATAACTACAAGAACAATTATCACGCCTACATCATGGGTTTCTTTTACGTACAGTACATAGCCAAATATAGCTCCAACAAGTACTGATCCCAGAATTCCTCCAATTGAGCCTTCAATAGTCTTCTTTGGGGAAAGAATCGGTGCAAGCTTGTGTTTACCAAATGCTCTGCCTGCGAAATACGCACATGTATCACATACCCAGGCAATAAAAGGAATCCAAGCAAAATATTGTCCATAGGGACGCATTCTAAGAAGATAAACAAATGACATGCTAACAGGTGCATACACAAAGCTAAAAAACGCTGCTACAGCCTGCATTGACTTGTACTTAGGAAAACTAAGTACGTAGCACACCATTATCAAAAAGAATGCGAACAAAATAGAAAATACAAAGTATTTGTGGCTCTTGACCAGGATCATCTGAACATAATGCACGATGATAGATGCATAGCCGCAAATCTCCAATGCATTGACTTTTTGTCCTTCCTTATGAACCCCAAGTGCTCTTACGAGTTCATAGTAGCTGATAAATGAAACTATTGTTAGAACCGCCGCCAAAAGATATCCACCAGGAATAAGCACTCCGGCAAGTACCAGGGCAATAACGATTCCACTAATAACTCTTGTCTTCAATATTTAGTCCTAGCCTTATTTTTTTAGATCTGATCTGTCTTGAGACCGCCAAATTTGCGATTTCTCTTGCTGTAAGCTTCTACAGCTTTGAGCAGCTCAGCCTTATTAAAATCTGGCCATGCCACAGGAGTGAAATAAAACTCCGTATAAGCACACTGCCATAGCAGATAATTGGAAATTCTCTGCTCATTACATGTTCTGATAAGAAGATCTGGATCAGGAAGGAAGTTTGTATCAAGGTTCTCAGCGATCATCTTCTCAGATATATCTTCTGGGAGAACCTCTCCTGCCTTGACCTTATCTGCAATCTTTCTAACTGAACGTGTAATCTCGTCTCTACTGCCATAGTTGATGGCAATAGTAAATGTAAGACCTGTATTGCCAGCGGTTGCCTCTTCAAGCTCACCGATAGCTTTCTGGATATCTTCTGAAAGAGCACTGCGTTCACCGATAACTCGGCAACGCACATTGTTCTTCATAGACTTCTTGATACTGGTCTTTAAGTAATTACGCAAGATCGTCATGAGGGCAGAAACCTCTGCCTCAGGACGAGTCCAGTTCTCTGTTGAAAATGCATAAACTGTAAGGTACTTGATACCGATGTCTCTGGCATCTACCAAAATATCCTCAACAGCTTTAGCCCCCTGCATGTGTCCATAATTTCTAGGCATGCCCTTTTCCTTGGCCCACCTTCCATTTCCATCTAAGATTATGGCTACATGCTCAGGTACATTCATAACTTCTTCCATAGCTTATACCGTCATGATCTCTTTATTCTTGTCTTCGATAACTGTATCAATATCCTTGATGAACTTGTCAGTGATCTTCTGAAGCTCATCGTTAAGATCATTGATCTCATCCTCAGAAACATCTGATCCCTTAAGCTTCTTGAGTGCATCGTTGCCGTCACGTCTTACATTTCTAACTGCAACCTTAGCATCCTCACCCTTCTTACGGATATCCTTAGTAAGCTGTTTTCTGCGTTCCTCAGTAAGCTCTGGGAAAACAAGTCTGATGATAGCACCATCATTACTTGGAGTGATACCGAGCTCTGATGTCATAAGTGCTTTCTCAATATCCTTGATAAGAGCCTTGTCCCAAGGTGCGATCTGGATGATTCTAGCCTCTGGAACGGAAATATTACCAACCTGGTTAAGTGGCGTTGGTGTTCCATAATAATCTACCTTAATCTTATCAAGTACGTGTGGATTAGCTCTTCCAGCACGGATAGAAGCAAGATCCTCCTTAAGAAAGTCGAAGGATTTTTGCATTTTGTCGCTATATTCTTTTAATTTCTCGTTCATACCTATTCCTCCTTAAAATTCCAATAATCAGTCAACAGTAACTGTTGTTCCATTGAAATTTCCGTCTGCTGCCTTTACAATGCTGTTCTCTTCCTGAAGAGAGAATACTCTCATAGGAACCTTATTGTCTCTTGCAAGGATAGAAGCTGTCATATCTACTACCTGAAGATTCTGAGCTACCACATCATCGATTGAAATAGTGTCATATCTCTTAGCATTAGGGTTCTTGGCAGGATCACTGTCATATACTCCGTCGATTGCCTTAGCAAGAAGGAGGTAATCAGCCTCTACCTCAATAGCCCTTAAAACAACTCCTGTATCAGTTGAGAAATATGGATGACCTGTACCGCCTGCAAAGAACACAACCATACCCTTTTCGAAATACTTGTTTGCTCGATCCTTTGAAAAGAGCTTTGTAAATGATCCACATTCAAAAGGAGTAAGAATGTTAGTCATCATCCCTTCACTTCTGAATATCTCTGATACATAGATACAATTCATGATTGTAGCAAGCATGCCAATCTGATCAGCCTTAACGCGATCAATGTTCTCGCTGGTTCTGCCTCTCCAGAAATTACCGCCACCGATAACGATACCTACCTGAGTTCCCTTATCAGTAAGCTGCTTGACCTGAAGTGCTACCTTTCTGACAGTCTCTTCATCGAAGCCTGTCTTTTTATCACCAGCAAGCGCTTCTCCGCTGAGTTTTAATAATACTCTCATAATATCTCCATTTTACCTGATAAAATTACTTGTTCTTAAGTCCTTCAAAGAACTCTGATGGATTAACATCAGCATATGCCTGTGAGCACATACCTTCGATAACAGCACCATTGTTGATCTGTACTGACTGAGACTTGATGTTACCCATTACGATAGCTGTTGTATCAAGAACAACTGGTCCGTGAACGTCGATGTCGCCCTTTACAGCGCCTGCGATAACTGCGCTTGATCCAAAGATGTTACCAACGATAACTGTGCTCTGGCCAACCTTTACGCTGCCCTTACTCTTAACTTCACCTGTGATTCTTGCTGCCTCAGCATAGATCTCTGCTGCTTCTGAATCACCTGTGATCTCACCTGTTACATTAAGTTTACCAAGGCACTGGATGTTACCTGTAACCCTTCCTACAAGATCAAGTGATCCTGTTGTCTGAATGTCACCGTTAATGACCATTCCTTCAGTAATGCTAGCTGTTTCATCTGTTGGTGTCTGCTGTTCGAATTCCATATTCTCTTCCCCCCCGTAATTAGTTGTTGTATCTGATACATTGCTCTCTGCAATATATTCATCAATGTGTTCTGAATTGATAGCCTCTATTGCACTCTTAGGCTCCTCATATGCTGTCTCAGCAGCTGTCTGCTCTTCGATCTTGTGCTCAAGCTCTTCGATCTCTGAAGCCTCGTCTGTAGGCTCCTTAGCAGGTTCCTCTACGACTTCCTCAACAGTCTCTTCAGCTGGAGTCTCCTCAGGCTCAACTGTCTCAGGAGCATCTGCAACTGACTCATCAACTATCTCTTCTACTTTTTCTACTTCCTCTGATACCTTTTCTGCATCTTCGGCAGTTCCGATATCATCAAGTTTAATATCATCAAGACGATTTAACATGCTGTCGATATCAACCTTCTCAGGTCTTAACTCTTTTGTAGAATCTTCTTTCTGATTTTCTTTATCAAGATTGTCTGCTTCTGCAAGCTTATCTTCTGGCATGAGTGTATTCACAGCCTGAGATAGATCGCTCTTTAACTCAGAAAAAAATCCCATCCTGACATCCTCCATTCATACTTTCTAGATTATTTTTTGATATGTTGAACCGGTAACGTATCCTCAGTTATCGGTACTATCACTGTGTTATCCATTGCCTGTATTGCTTCTATGATCTCAGGTAATGCCTCAACTGTGTACTTCTTGTCAGCCGCGTCGTGCATGAGCACTACGCAATGCTTGTACTTAGGTATATTACTTACGATGTTGTTATAGACTGTTTCCTTTGTAGCCCCTGCCTTGTCATCATTGGCAGATACATTCCAGTCGAAATATGTTACGCCCTGTTCATCAAGAAATTTCTCATACTCTGCTACATCATCCTTGATGACCTTATTGGAGCTTCCACCTGGGAATCTGTAAAATACGGAATCAACATCCGTAGTATCATACAAAAAGATCTTGATCTTCTTGAAATCATCTTTGAAAGAATCAAGTGACGCATATATATCTTTGTAACTGTGACTATAGGAGTGCATACCAAGAGTATGTCCCTCATCCACAATTCTCTTATATAAATCTGTATACTTGGAATCTGGCTTGCCGCAAACAAAGAAGGTAGCTTGGACACCATACTGATCTAATATATCAAGTATCTCTCCAGTTGAAGAGCTAGGGCCATCATCAAAGGTAAGATAGACATACCTCGTCCCCTCAATATCCTCAGGGTTCTGAGCTGCGCTGGCATTGGCAACACCATAATCCCACTGGATCTCACCATTATCAGCGCTTGTATCTCCTCCACTATCTCCCGAATCCGAAGCCGCTAAAATGGACTTCTCATCGCCATATCTGTCTCTGTACCAATTAAGGTCAGCTTCACTTTTCTCGTATTTGGTCCTAAGTCTGTCATATCTGACAGCTAATATCAAACATATGCACGTAGGAATCAGGCAAGCAGCAACTACAGTAAAAACAATCGCTCTTCGTAACTTTTGTATCTTTTTACTGTAAACTTTCTTTTGCTTTCTCTCTCCAGTTCCTGACGCCATTACTACAAATCTCTTTCAAAAATAGTGTATAACCAGTGTATAGTATAGCATAGTTTTTCTCATTATAAAAGCCAATCCAAAAGGATTGGCTTTGATCATTTTCTAGCTGAAGCATACGTTAAAATGTAACTATCATAGTCCTTGGTATTGTATCCAAGAATCTGAGAATTAGTGCTACCTCCGTAAAAGGTATATCCGTAATCAGCGATGTTTACTGCGTCGAATCCAACTGCCCTTCCGTTCTTCATGAAAACAGTCCTAACTCCAACTCCCTGAATATCACTCTCAGAATAGTTTGTAGCACTGACTTCTAGGTACTTGTCATTATGGCTGGCATCAACAGATATCATGGAATATGAGCATTTGTCAGTTGTTCTTATGTCAAACGAATAATCATAGTCTGCAACTCCGTTTAGATCTTCATTGAGGAACTGACCATATAATATAAACTGCTGACCATTTCTAACTGCATCCAAATAATCATGAACCTTGGAAAGTACATTTCCATTTCCATCAGTTGCTATGAAGTTCGAGGAAATAGCAATATCTTCACCAGTTTCGTTAGTAGCAACTAGTATATAGTATGTGCACCAGCCGTAAATATCTGGTACAATGTACTCTTCATCAATTCTTATTCCTTCTGCCTTTTCTTCGGCAGCATATACAACTGTAGATGGAGCCACACAATGATTCACATTTAAAAGAAAAACTACAGACATTCCCAATGTGACAATTAAAGAAAGAAATTGTTTTCTCATAGATATCCCTCCACCAACAAAAGATTTTTAGTGTGTAAGAATATTATCTTAGAAAAAACAATTTTTTTCGATAGGTTTGGAGTAGATTTAATCCTTTTTTTAACTATCTAAATTATCTATAAACCGCCATTTTATGCGAACTACATCTAGTAAATCAATTTCGGTATACTACAGAATATGCTCCTAGATCTTCCACAATATAATTGTTCTCACCATCAAAAAGAGACAGCTCAGTACTTGATACCACAAACACAGTATCTGCATATTCTAAAGCCGTTATATTCTCAGGAAGATCATCAAAAATAAAATTGCCAAAACTCTTTGCTGTCCTGAACATTGCCCCTTCATCCTCATAAACAGCGGTATCATTGAATCGCACAGGATCATAGTCTGTATAATAAAGGGCAAGTACAAATGGAGCAGAAAGACCATCATAAGTTGAGTAGATAGGCCTGTCATCTCCAGCCACTTCATAGGCTCTTGCAATCGCTTCTCCATAATCTGGCATAAATATGCTTATTGCCTGCTTATTAAAATCTGTGAAATAGTCCTTCGCAAAAGAAAAATCTGCAAGCAAAACAATAAACACTATGATCATTGCAAGTTTATGACTCTGAGCCAAAACAAAATCAAAACCTCTTACAAAAGCATAGATCAATGGAATGAACATTGTCACCATTCTACCTATATCAGTTTCAACTGCTATTGAAAGAATAAAGTTTGCAATCAAAAAAGCTGTTAACGCTGCGTTTTTGCAGTAATACTCATCTTTAACCTGGTCTTCTGTTTTTTTGAGTCCACTGACAAAGTCCCTAAATACCAGAAAAAGCCCAATAAAAATGATTGGAAAAGTAAACTCAAATAAAGTCGAATATCCTGGATAAAAATGACACAGCATATCTTCATCATTGCCCACAGTAAGAACAAGACCTAAGATCCTGATATTATTAAGAAGTCTATGGGGAAGAGATGAATCCAGTGTCAGAAAAACTTCTCCGCTTCTTGTTGCTGTGAGCTTGTTTATGCAAAAATAGTCTGTGATGATTTCTGGTAAGCCCAAGAAATTAACTGCATAGAACATAAATAGTGGAAAAAAGATCACCATAAATGTCAACGCAGAAAGGATAAGCTGTTTTATAGAAATTGTCTGTTTTACCAGAGCATAAGTACAAGCAATAACTATAAACATTGGGATTACCATAGTTCCTGCGCCATATCCATACATTCCTACCGCAAAAAGTCCGGCGCTAAGTACATACGAGGCTGTCGTTTTTTTTCTAAGTGCCACCAAAAAAGCATATAATGCAATGATCTGTAGAAATGGCATTATATTGCTATCAAGGCTCCACCTGCTGAGAATAACATGCCATGGACAGATTGCCAAAAATGCCGTTCCTATAATGGATAGACGATTTCTTTTTCCATCATATTCAGGCGAGGAAAAGAGCTCTTTTAACACAAAAAAGAAGAAAAAAACAGTAGCAATTCCTAGAATAGCAGGAAGAAGCCTTAACTTGACTACGCCTGTCCCAAAAAGCTTAATGGAAATCATATTAAGATATATCATGAGTTCACTGTTTCCACCACTTCCAAAAGCAAGGGGATGAACAGGATAAGCGTATCCATTCCTGTCTACTCCATATTTAGCAAGCGCGTATGCCTCATAGCCAATTGAAGCCTCGTCCTGCTGAAGGCCATTTGGAACACTTCCCAGCCAAAAAAGTCTCAGAAATGTAGTAACCATCATTATAGCCACAAAGAGAACATTGGTTATCTTTGAAGATAGATCCTTTGACACATCTATAGTTGTTCTATTTTTCTTTTTGCAAATAATTACAGCTGCTGCACCAATAATGATGCATGCAGCTGTAGCTATATAATTGTAATAATCAATTATTCTCATGTTTTATCTCGCATTCATTGCTGCGTTCCAATCAGCAATTCCCATAAATGCAGCAGATTTCTGAATATAAGCACCTGCGTTTGATCCATTCATCTGCTGGTAATATTCAAAGGCAAGCTTTCTTGAACCATCCTGCCTTGTAAGACCTACTGCAAGTCCCTGAGATACTTCCAAAGGATAATCAGTCTGTCTGTTAAATGCTATGAGCTTGATGTACTGGTTGGTTGCAACTCTCTGGTAAGCATATACGATTGCTGCTGCCTGAGCCTCTTCTCCCTGAGTTGATGAATAACCAACTTCTGTTAAGAGAATAGGTCTAACAGCACCCTTAGAATTTCTCATAGCTGGCTGACACATGTAATCTGTCAGCTGCTCTATATTTTCCATTGAAAGATATGGAGTGTCAATACTATGAGTGGTCATAGCCGCTGTTGTTGCATTCTTTGGTGTCCAGAAGCTTGTCCATGTCATTGGATAGTTGTATGGATGCTCTGCAAGGGCCCAGTCAATGTTACCCTGAGCTGTGATGCATGAGTTGATAGCTTCAAGGGTAGCTCTTGCTGAATAATAGCTTCCTGGATTGTGGATGTGTGTCCAATTCTGATCAAGACTTACACATACATAGGCATTGGCATTTCTGCTCTTTATAGCATTGTAGCATACCCTGAGCTCATCTGCGTAGAGCTGAGCATAAGTCATAAGATCTGAAACACCTGAATAATTCCAGATGTTCTTGGCATTAACCTCATTACCAATTACCCAGTTATCAACCTGTCCCTGGCCATTGGCTCCGTTATATCTAAAGGCAAGATAAGAAACTACAGCCTCTAAGTACTCAAGTCCCTTATCCTCAGAAGTGTTCATCATGTAATATGTAGCTCTTCCGCCTCTTGAACTAGGAGAGATCATGAACTCTTCTCCTGCTGCTCTAGGGTTTAAAAGAACCATAGTAACGCCCATCCCCTGCTGTGTGCATGTTCTAACGCAGTGGTCATACTGGCTAAGGTAAGATGAATCAAAATAGTAGGTCTTACCATTGTATTCATAGATAACCTGTCCGTTACCACCAATAACATCTTCTAAGTTGATGTTGTAGGCTGCCTGCTGAACACCAAGCTGTGAAGCCTCTGTATTGCCGTTACCGATCTTGGCACCGTCAAGGATAAGGCCTTTTTTACCATTGTTCTTACGAGCTGGTGAATTAGAAGCAAGAGCCTCAGGATTGGTAATATAACGAGCTCCTGTTACTGGAACATAAGCTCCGCCCTGAAGGACAGCCACCTGAAACTTGTCATAAAGATGACATGAAGTTGTCTTGTGTCCAAGAGGAATTGAGAATGTAGCATTGGCTCCAAGTGGCACTGATGCTACTGGTGCACCGGCAACTGTTCCCTGATAGACTTTTTCTGCAAAAAGATAATACTTGCCATCGTCACTGGCTGGAATATCAGACGCAGATACTGTAACTACTACGTTCTCGCCTGCAATTGAAACCGAGCCAATAGAAACAGCTCCTGTTCCTGCCGCGTAGCTTGTAGTACCTGTTAGAGAAAAGACACTTAGAACTACGATTGCACCAATAAGTGCATAAGAAAGTGCTGAAAAGCTCTTCTTTGTCATACGTAACCCCGCATATAAAAATTTATCAAAAATTTGATAGTAATATTAATAATATCTGCTACAAAATCAGTAGTCAACCTTCATTAAACAAAGGCCTTCTGGTGGTGCTGTTGGTCCTGCTTTCTGCCTGTCACAGGCTTCTAAGATGCCCTTAATATCTGAAACAGGAATATTGCCATAGCCAACTTCAAGAAGTGTCCCTGTCAGTATCCTGACCATGTTCTGCAAAAAGCCGTTTCCATGGAAATAGAATCTGATATAGTTACCACTCTCTTCGATATTTATGGAATCAACGCATCTTACAGTCGACTTCTTCATCTTCTTGTTGCCGCAAAAACTCTTAAAGTCATGAGTTCCGATGAGCTGAAGGGCTGCCTCACGCATCTTGTCTACATCAGGCTTTTCTTCTAGAACAAGAACATATTTCCTGTCAAACACAGGCTTGGAAGAACCATACCAGCATGTATATCGGTAGGTTTTGCCAAGGGCATTATATCTGGCATGGAACCTTTCTGAACAGGCTCTGACCTCATTAATACTGATATCTTCAGGAAGGTATTTGTTCATATAGCTTTGAATCTCTTCTTCCGACATGTCAGTATTTAGCACAACACTGGCAACCTGTCCTCTTGCATGAACACCTGCGTCTGTTCTTCCAGAAGCGTTAAGATTTACAGGATCATCTTCTGTGGCTCCAGTCATCTTAGTGAGCACACTCTCGATTTTTCCCTGAATAGTCATATCTTTATTAGGTTGACGCTCCCAGCCATAGAATCTGGTTCCGTCATAACTTATCTGCAATTTGTAATTTCGTTTCATGGATTTCCTTTCGAGAACATCGTAATGACGCTAGCTATATATATAACATATTTAACGGCATTAGGGTAGACAAATATTTATTCTGATGATAAACTATGACACGTTGTTCAAAAGTAATAACGTCAGTTCGAAACCTTCCTGACGCTAAACAAAACTAAAGGAGATATTATGCGTAATACAAAGGTTATTTTCATCACTCAGGCTGCAGTAATAGCAGCTCTTTATGTCGTATTGACATTACTTGCAAACTCACTTGGACTTGCAAACTATGCTATTCAGGTGCGTTTCTCAGAGGCACTTACTGTCCTGCCTTATTTCACACCAGCAGCTATCCCAGGACTTTTCCTTGGCTGCATCATCAGTAACACACTTACTGGATGCATGCTTTTAGATACTGTATTTGGTTCGCTTGCTACTTTGATCGGAGCACTTGTTACTTACCTTATTGCTCACGGACTTAAAAAGCCATCCGATGTAGGTTTCTACAAAGGAAACCGTGCCATCAAATGGCTCACTACTATTCCACCTATCGTAGCAAATATGATCGTTGTTCCTCAGGTTCTCATTCATGTATATGAATTCCCAGGAACACTTCTTTATTTCACTCTTACAGTTGGAGCTGGAGAAGTTTTCTCATGCTTTGTACTTGGAATGATCCTTCTCTTTGCTTTAGAGCCTAGAAAATACGCTATTTTCAGACAGACATTATAATCATTTATCCAAGGGCCACGTCAAGGGCCATCATAACTGTAAATCCAAGGGCGAACATGATAACTCCAATGTTAGAATGTTCGCCTTCTGACATTTCTGGAATAAGTTCCTCAACAACCACATACATCATAGCTCCAGCAGCAAAGCTCAGGAAATATGGCATATATGGCACAAGGAGCGGCGCTGCAACTATTGTTAAAAGAGCTCCAACAGGCTCAACTGCACCTGATAACATGCCATATAAAAAAGCCTTTCCTTTGCTGGCGCCTTCTGCTCTAAGTGGCATTGAGATAATAGCGCCTTCAGGGAAGTTCTGAATTGCTATACCAATAGCAAGGGCAAGAGCTCCACCTGCTGTGATCTCAGCTTTACCCGTGATAAATCCTGCATATACAACGCCAACTGCCATTCCCTCTGGAATATTGTGAAGTGTAACTGCAAGGACCATCATTGTGAGCCTTTTAAATTTGCTGTGAACACCTTCAGCCTTCTCAGCATGCATATGAAGGTGAGGGATCAGGCAATCAAGGCACAAGAGAAATAGTATACCTATCCAGAAACCTATAAAGGATGGAAGAAAGGCAAGTCTTCCCATGTGGGAACTCTCTTCCATTGCAGGAATAATAAGGCTCCAGATAGAAGCTGCCACCATGACACCACTTGCAAAGCCAGTAAGGGCTCTTTCAAGCTGCTTATCCATCTCTTTTTTCATAAAGAACACGCCGGAAGCTCCAAGCGTTGTGCCTAGGAAAGGAATAAGTAATCCCTGTAAAACTGTCATATTCATAATTCATTCACCTCTTTTTCAAATGTCTTTTAACAGATTTAACAAGCAATCCGCGATGACATCACAAACAGCCAATTTATACTCCAACCTGCTTTCTTTAGGTGCAACTTCAAAGCGCTTTATGTATATGTCTTTTGCAGTACTGATAGCAAAAAATACTGTTCCGGGAACGCTGTCATTATTGGCAGGATCTACGTTTCCCATAGTTCCTGTAACTCCTATGGCTATATCAGCATCATAGGCCTTTCGTGCCTCTTTTGCCATGGAGGCTGCAGTTTCCTCAGAATATACGCCGTATTTATCTATTGTCTCTTTTGGAACGCCTTGCTTTATCTTGGCTTCGTTACTATATGTAACAAAGGCTCCCTTTATAATGGCAGAGGATCCTTCTGTGTCAGTAAGTAGGGAAGCTATCTGACCGGAAGTACAGCTTTCCATAGTAGTGATAGTCAGCCCTCTCTCAATCAGCTTAAGGGTTATCTGATTGTATTTTTCTCTAACATTCATACACCTCTCCCCATATAAGTAAACTAAATTTCGAATTTCGGTTCCCACTCCAATCATATTATAGTAAAATTATATTATGAATAAAACAGTTTTAGGAGGGGGCAAAATGGAAGCATTAAGTGGTAATTCTTTTTATTTTGATTTCGAAGTACGACTTATGGAGTTCTTGCAAAATGCTCTTGGAGAAAAACTCATTTCCTTCATATCCTTTTTCTCAGCCTTTGGCGAAGAACTTCTCATGATCATGATCCTTGGCTTTGTGTACTGGTGTTATGACAAAAAGTACGGAACCTATGTTGGCACCAACGTCATGATCGGTATAGTTTTAAATCCTATGATCAAAAATATCTTTTGGAGACGCAGACCATATTTTGATAACCCTGGGATCAAATGCCTAAGACCAGTTGATACTGAATCTGATATCTATGATATCGCAGGTCAGGGCTTTTCTTTCCCAAGTGGACATTCCACAAACTCAGTAACTTCCTACGGTTCTCTTGCAAGATACAAAAAGAACAAGGTCATTCATGTTCTGGCATATGTCCTACCTCTTCTTGTAGGCTTTTCAAGAATAGTTGTAGGTGTTCACTATCCAACTGACGTCCTCTGCGGATGGCTCCTTGGTCTTGCCATCATTTTCATAGTTCCAAAGATCATCAAAAAAGCTGGTGAAAAGAACAGATGGATCGTATTCCTTTTCATTTTCCTTTTCTGCAGCATCGGACTTTTGTATTGTAAAACCTCTGATTACTATGCTGGCCTCGGTCTCCTAGGAGGATTCTTTGTTGCCGTAGAATACGAAAATAAATTCGTAAAGTTTGAAGAAACAAGAAATCCATTCCTTTGCATCACAAGAGTATTTGGCGGCGGACTAATCTATATTGTTCTTAACAGCCTTTTAAAGCTACCATTTAACCCTGACTTCCTCACCTCAGGTACTTTCCTTGCAGGAATGGTAAGGCTTGTCAGGTATGGTATCGTTACATTTGTATGTGTTGGTGCTTATCCTTATCTTTTTAGATTTGAAAAGAAATTATTTAAGTAAGCCAGCCATTACAAATACAAGTGGTGAATTCCAGTAGATAGTGATCTCATTAAGTGAATAGCAGTCAATGTGATCAAGGTAACATTTCATAGGTGCTGAGCCAGTTGGAACTTCTTTGGCTCTCTCATCCTGAAGGCCAACGTTAGGGCCACCAGAAACAAGACCTGGCCAAGGCTCTTCAATATCATCTACTGCTGTAGGACGAAGGTGAGGGTTCCTAAAGGCTTTCTCACCATTTCCAGTTACATAACTAACATCCATGCTGTTGCAGCCAAGAAGGTAGTCAATACCTGCTGTAACAGCATTTTTATATTCATCTTTTGAAGCAATCTCTGTATCAGTAACAGTAAGGATCATGAGGTACTTAAGTAGCTCCATGTTACTGCCCCAGATAAAGTCCTTAGCTTCCATGCAAAGGCCAAAGCCATTCTTTTTGCCATTTGCTACGAGCCTGTCAGCTTCGCCTACAAATCTCTTTTTGATCTCATCTGTAAGGGCATTATCTTCATTCTTTAAAAGAACTGATAATGAGCCAAGACCTGCTACCTCTGCCCAGCCAAGGCATGTAAATACATCGCCCTGATAGCCCTTGGATGTAGCATTCTTGTCAAAGGCTTCAAGCCTTTCCTTCTGAGTAAGTGCGTCTTCGTAATAATCTTTTTCACCAGTCACTTCATAAAGAGAAGCAGCTGCCCAGAATCTATTTGAGATATCCTCTGCTTCGCCGTATTCACCAGTGTTTGAGCCTTCAGCGTTCTTAAAGAGCATTTCTCCTGGGTTTTCTTTTAACCATTTATAAGCTCTTTTGGCATCTGCTAAAAGAGTATCTGCATAAGCCTTGTCGTAGTCCTTGTAGATACTGCTAGCAAGGGCAAATACAGCTGCTATATCAGCTGTAGCCATGGATGAAACAGGGAATAAGAAAAGCTCGCCCTTGTCATCTTCTGGCATTAAAAATGGTGCATGACAAAATGTAGTTACTTTGTGCCAAACTGAGCCGTTTTCCCTTTGCATCTTCTTAAGGAAATCAAGCTCTACCTTAACTTCTGCAAGGATGTCAGGAAGTATGCCGTTATCACACTTAACTTCTGGAATATCAAACTTAACATCTAAAAGGTTCTTGTAAAATCTAACACCGTAAAGGATGTGAGCTACAGCCACAGCACCTGCAGTTGAATATCTGCCGTAGTCACCAGCATCATGCCAACCGCCTGTTACATCAACAGGCTCTACATCCTCGCCGTAAACTGTTGCCTTGGTCATATGGCATGGCTTGTGATAATAGTCACCAGCATATTCCTTGGTAAGGGCATCGCCGCAGCGAAGGAAATAAAAACATTTGCAGATATCCTTCATAAGCTTGTCGTAAACTTTATCACCAATAGAGAATGTCACAGACTCAGCATTTTCTGAAAAGAGCTTGTAGGTGCCATCTGTGTTAAAGTCACTAAAATCTGCTACTGATACGTCTTCTCCAGAGATCTCATCTGTGCCAAAGTGCTGAACCTTGCCTGAATAGACACTCTCGCCTTTATCGTTTTTGATCTGAAAGTCAGAAGCCTCAAAGTCAAGAACTGCCTTCTTTGCTGAATTCTTAGTAAATCCCACCTGATTAAGTAATACTTTTGCCATACCATTTCCCTCCAACTTTTGTCTCGTGTCTTTTATCTTAAGTCCTAGTAAATATCATACCATAGGGTCTGTAACAACTGCATCTATAAGCTCTGTCATCATTTCTTTTGGATAGAACTTATTGCCTGATATATCAGCCTTTGGAACATCATACTGAACATGTAAAAGATGCTGCTTGGTCTTTTCTATATCTTCTGCCCTTAGGTAGTCTTCAAAGTCTACAGGTTTTGACTGCTCTAGAAGGCTCATTATCTCTTTAGTATTTTCGCTGTTTTGATGAAGCCACTGATCAAGGAGTCTTGCCTCCGGATAGTAGTTTTCTCTGAACTCTTCAATTGTCATTGGAGGAATGTACTTCTTTTGAAGTGCTCTCCACACCAGAACATCATTGCAGTAGTCTGTCCAGCAGTGCACACAGATTCCTAGTAAAAAAGCTCTTTTCACAGGATCAGGTTCATTTATGGCGAATTTATCACGAAACTCTGCAATATTACTCTTCCATCTGTCGTAGTCATCAGTATCACTCCAGGTTCCGCAGCCTTCAAAGAGATGAGTATGGATCTTCTCTTCTACAAGGTAAGGATCTCTAAAATGCACCGAGTCTGGGGCTACTGAGCCCAAAATAAACTGCTCTTTGCCTTCAGTAATTCCGAGTTTGTCTATTAGCCTATAGGCTATTTCCATGTGTACCATCTGAAGTGCCATGTTACTGTTCTCCTATGTATTCAAAGCTTATTCCGTCATCCTGTGACACATATAATCCTGATGGATGTTTATCTAGCTCCTCGTTGTAATAATCTCCTGACCATGGGCTTTGACCAGCGAGTAGATACAGCTTTCCGTCCTCTTTCCATACTTTCTCTGGTATTACAAAAGGATTATAGATTGTTCCATCTGAAAGCTTTATCTGGGCTGATGGGTAGTTTATTATTGTAAAGGTCTTGCCTCTATCATCAGTTCTATAAAGCATTCCCTCGTCACCACCGCTATAGGTAAGGCAGGCAAATCCCAGATCTGAATCATCAATAAACTCTATCCACGCAGCCTGTCCGCCTGATCCGCGATATGGATCTGCATTAACAAGTGTGTATGTTTCACCGCCATCTGTAGTCTTGACCAGCATGTAATAGCTACTGCCTGCTGCCCTGTCAATTGGCATCATACAATAAATGGTGCCATCTTTTGCCTTATAAGTGCAATCTGGTTCACTATCAAATGTAAGAATCTCGTCTTCTGTAGGCTCTTCAACATACTGCATAGAACCATACTCATCATAATTCTGGTTATAATCTGCTGTTGATAGTCTCTCATCAATAAATGTATAAAGAGCTTCATAAAGGGTGTTTCTGTCATAATCAGCGCTAACGTAGGAAACCAGCGGGAATTCCTCTGTGAGTGATGGCATCTCCACTTTGAACACCTGATATAGCCATGGTGCTTCATTGTATGGAACTTCTTCCAAGCACTCCTCTATCCAATCGCAGATGTTTTCGCAATAGTAAGATAGATCCTGATATCCATTTTCTTCAATGGTAGGAATCTTAGTATATCCAAGCTTGTTGATTGCACAAGACTTCTTTTCCCATGTAGCTAGTCTCTGAAACTTCTCTGGATATGTAGTGTCTGTTATGTATACATATTTCCTAAGCTTCATGTAGTCCCTTAGATATGGAACTCCAAATACCATGAATAAACCAAATAAAACTATAGATAATGCAAGTATTATCTTGCCCCAAGGTGTCTTTTTCATAAGCCTTTTAGTCCTTAAATCCTCTCTCGTCCTCGATTACCGGAATCGACTTAACATCCATGCGCTCGATATTGACGTAAGTTCCTTGCTCGATCATTTGGAACACTTTATCTATCTGCTCTTCTGTTCCTTGAATCTCCATAGACACTGAACCGTCGGGGTTATTACGTACCCAGCCTGTTGCACCAACAAGTTCTGCGGCGTGGACTGTTCTGTACCGGAAGCCAACTCCTTGAACGAATCCATATACAGTTATGGCTTTTCGGATTATCTTTTCATCATAGTCTGACATACTATTCCTCTTTTAAATTCTCACAACCTTTATATCATCATATCTCTCATAGCCTTCATGCTCCATAGTAGTCTCAAGTTTGCCATCAGCATACTTAAAGCTATACATATTGTACTCCCCATCAAGATACTTATAGTCTTCGCCGTTATCCTGATAGTGTGTGCCATAAGCAGTATCGCCAGCTATAAGGAGCTCCAAAGTGTCATATTTCTTTTCCCCAACGTACTGAACAGGCGCATACATAGGAGTGATGCTGCCTTCTCTGATATACATTGGCAGAACATCTAATGGCGCATCGGCTATGATGTACTGACCGCCTGAGATTCTCTCTTTTGTCCAGTAATCTACCCAGGTTCCTTCTGGAAGGTAAACCATTCTCTTGGTGGCCCCCTGCTCTACTACAGGAGCTACAAGGATATTGTCGCCTACAAGAAATTCATCATTAAGTTCATAGGTGTTAGGATCGTTCTCATAGCTATAGACAAGTGGTCTCATAACTGGCGCGCCCGTCTCCTGACTAATTCTGAGAAGATCATAGATATATGGTAAAAATCTATAGTGAAGCTCTACGTATTTTCTGTAGATATCAACTGTCTTGTTGCCAAACTCCCATGGTTCCTGCATGATCTGGCCCTTAGCACAGTGGTTTCTAAAGAAGGTGCAGAAAGCTGCTGCCTCTATCCATCTTGATAAAAGCTCAGGATTAGAATCTCCGCCAAAACCGCCAATATCAGTTCCTGCAATCGTAAAGCCGCTCATACCAAGGTTACATAGCTGTGGAATCAACATTCTAAGGTGTGACCACACGCTTTGGTTATCACCGGTCCAAACTGCAGAATATTTCTGAGTTCCTGCATAGCAAGCTCTGGTTATGACGAGAGGTCTTTTGCCAGTTATCTTCTTCATACCTTCAAAAGTAGCCTTGCTCATGAAGTGGCCATAAACGTTGTGGACCTCGCTGTGGTCAGTAAGTCTGTCTCCAATGTGGAACTGCACATCAAGTGGAAGTGGGCCTCTAAAGCTTGCTGGCTCGTTCATGTCGTTCCAAATACCCTGCATTCCCATGTTTGCAAGGCGCTTGTGATTTTCTCCCCACCAGTCACGTACTTCTTTTCTTCCAAAGTCTGGATATACTGCGTCTCCAGGCCATACTTCGTTGACGTAAATTTCGCCATCAGTGTCTTTTGCAAAAAAGTCTTTTTCTACACCCTCATCGTAGCAAAAATATCCTTCATCCTTCTTTACGCCAGGATCTATGATGCAAACAGCCTTAAATCCGTCCTTTGACAGTTCTTTTATCAGCTCGCCCTTAGGCTCGTAATTCTCTTCATCCCATGTGAAGACTCTGTAGCCCTCCATGTAATCAATGTCGTACTGAACGCTCTCGCATGGAATCTTGTTCTCACGCATCTTGTGGGCAATCCTGCGGATATCCTCTGCGCTCTCATATCCCCATCTGCACTGATGATAACCAAGAGTCCAAAGCTGTGGCATAGGTGCTCTTCCTGTGAGATAAGAGTACTCCTCTACGATGTCAGGAAGCTTGTCACCGATCATGAAGTAGAAATCAAGATTGCCGTTGTCTGCGCCGTAGTAGTAATAGTCGCTACTTTCCTTAGAAAAGTCCATGTAGCTGTGGAAGGTGTTGTCAAAGAAAAGACCAAAAGGCTGACCAGATCTCTTTTTAACCATCACATAAGGTATGGACTTGTACAGAGCAGGCATGTTCTCGTGATGGAGCTGTGGAATGTCTGAGTTCCAGTTCTCGTACTTGTAGCCGTTCTTGTTAAGAAATCCTGTCTTGTCGCCCATTCCGTAAAAGTACTCGTCTCCAAATCTCTTGAACAAAACCTGAACCTTGTAGTCCTTGTTTTCATCTGCAACGTCGTGTCCTTCTGCCTCAAGGAGCTTTTTGGACTTTTCGGAAAGAGTCTGCCTAAGCTTTCTCTCGCCGCTGTATGTTGTCAGAAGTTCTATTCCATTCTTGTCAATAAATGTAAATGTAAAGTTATCCCCAATTTCAAGCTTTAAACTGCTTGTAGTTAGGCAGACTTTTCCACTTTTGAATTCAAAATTAAAGTCTGTATCCACACTTTTGTCTTTTTCTATGGCGATAGACTCATAGTCCTCTTTCCAGCATGGATTCAAAACTCTTACAATATTCTCTGTTATGACTTCAAGATAGATCTTGCTCTTTTCAAAGGTAAGTTCAACTCGGTTGTTGTTTTTCTTGGTGTTTTGTAATTTTCCTATATTCATATTTTCCTCCAAAATGAGCCATAGGGACGGGGTTGGTGGCTCATTTTATTTCATTAAGCATATATTCTGCGTAGCTCTTAGCTAGTTCAAAGTCGTAGTTTTCTTTGCTATTCTCTGCATACTCACTCAGCGCAGATTTAACCAGTGTATGATACTCTGTGGGAACATTATCCAAAGCCCACTCTCCGCCTTCCTTCTTGGAAAGGATCAGTTCTTCTTTCTTATAAGCTAGTACCCTGGCTAGATTGAGCGTGATGTACATGGTGTTATCCACAATATCTTCCTCAGCTTCTGCTATATCGTCCCATATTGAAGCCATATAATCGGCTTTTGGAACTTCAGCAAAAACTTCCTCAATTGGAAGTCCCCAAAGGCACTTACCTCTTTTAGTTATTATTGTAAAATGTGCCGCAATATCTGTGTCTTCGCCCTTCATCTTCTGAATGTAATCCTCTGGATTATCATTGTACCAGCCAAGATGTGCTACTGAGAAGTGTAGTTCAAATGGCGTTGGATATACAAAAGGTTTGCAAATAGCTTTTGTAACAATGCTCATTTCAATACCCTTTGCTGAAGCCATCTTATTAAGCTCCACTACCATATCCATAAAACTGCGCTTAGTACCATCAGTCATTGGCTCATTTACTACAACTATCAGGTCTAGGTCGCTTTTTTCTGGATTAAAGCAACCCATAACGGCTGAACCGTGCAGGTAAATACCTGTCAGATTATCTTTTAATATTTCTTGGGATTTTATTATGAATTCTTGTAATAGTCTTTCCATGCTAGTATTCTCCCCATTTTCAACAAAATAAAAAGACATGCGCTTCATTACGAAACACATGTCTATATCTTACCATAGTCAAGCCTTTGAGGCACTTCTCAATTGCAGATGGCTAAACCAAACGGTTCATCCCTTCTAAAATGATAAAGAAAAAGAACGAGCAAGCCGCATACTGTAACATGATCCGCGGTAAAAACCCGTTCCCAAAGAATCTATTCTTATTCAGCAGCATCTATCAGAATCTTGACATTATCCGCTGTATAAACACATAGCTGTGTTTTATAAAAAACATTTGGATGGGCGGCGTATCCATCATATCAGGTTCCACTAAGGGAGTGCAGGGTGCCTTTCCTGCTCGTCAAATGTTCTTATGCCTGAAGTATATCATCGATATTTTTGCATAGTCAAGTAATTTTAATACCTCTGTCGATTATCTCACAGGCAAAGCAGATGATATGTCACCGGACTATATTCTTATTAACAAAAAAGAAAACCCTTACCTTTTCGACTTAGTTCAAAATGTCTATAACTCTGACTACGATACTTTAAAACGTTTAATGGCATACTGCACCAAGATAAAAAGTTCTTCTGCTAATAATTCGGTTTAAATACGTAAAAACAGCCATCTGCAATTGCAGATGGCTGGATAATATTCAATACAAACCACCTATTATGCCACAGGTGGTTTCCATGGTTTTGGCGTTAAAAGAGTTGTTTTGCCTATATCCGGAAGAACATCATAAATAGAACATCCCATCTTACTTTCGAAATACTCTTTTATCGAAAAAGCCTCTTCCCATCCCTTAATATATCCTTCCATGATTCCATATCTTCTTGTCACATCAACAAACCTTTTTTCCAAAATCACAAAGCCATAATCAACAGCAAGTGAATCACATATCTGAATAAGCCTATCATAGTCATCAACATGACAGTTCAAAATATATGTCTTGATTGCTTTTTCATGTTCAATACTGGGATCATAATTAAATTCATCCTGCATAAGTAAATAAAAATGTGTCATACATACCCTTGCAACTTCATCCCACCCTTTTTCCATACAATACTTATATCCTTCAAAAATTAGTATTATGCGCTGCTCCAAATATTACAAGCTCCACAACAAAAAATGCAGCGCTCCATATCGTTGCGCTGCATTCTCCCTACAGTTTTTCACAAGGAAGTTCTGCTCTCGTACTTCGTACGAGCCAGAACAACAGTATGCTGTAAACTCAATCTGCGCTTTCAGCTTGATTTCGTTAACAGACATACTGTTTCAATCGACCTAGTAAATGGGAACATATCGACCGGTATTGCCTTCTCAACCTTAAATCCTTTCTTGGTCATGATACCAAGATCTCTTGCAAGAGAGTCTGGACTACAGGAGATATATACTACCTTCTTTGGTCCAAGGATCTTGAGAGATTCGATAAACTCTGGTGTAGAGCCTGATCTTGGAGGATCCATAAATACGAGATCTACCTTATCGCCTGACTCAGCCATCTGCTGCATGAATCTTGTGGCATCATTCTCATAGAAGGTAATGTTTTTTACTTCATTTATCTTGGCGTTGAGTTTGGCATCCTTAACGGCATCCTTGTTGAGCTCAACAGAAATAACCTCTTTTACATGGGGACTTGCGATGATACCGATGGTACCAACACCGCTATAGCAGTCAAGAGCTACTTCATCTCCCTTTAAATCTGCCATCTCAATTGCTGTATTGTAGAGAATCTCAGTCTGTATAGGGTTTACCTGATAAAAAGACTTAGGACTGATCTTGAACTTCATGCCGCAGCAGATATCATAGATAAAACCTGGTCCATACATAGGCTTTTCTCTATCTCCAAGAACCATGCTGGTCTGCTTGTCATTGATATTCTGAACAATCGTTGTGATCTCAGGATGCTCTTTTCTAAGAGCCTTAACAAAATTGTTCTTGGATGGGAAAATAGGTGAAACTGTAACCAGAACAACCATGATCTCCCCTGTATGCTTACCAATTCTGATAAGAACATGGCGAAGGAGTCCAAAGCCATTGTCTTCATCGTAGGTCTTGATCTTGAAGGACTTGAGCATACCTCTGATAGAAGCAATGATGGCATCTGCCTTCTGATCTTCTAAAAGACATGAATTAATAGGCACTACTTCATGTGTGCCCTCTCTGTATATTCCTGATAAAGGATTGCCCTTCTTGTCATGGGTAAATACTGCATGAACCTTGCATCTGTAATGCTCTGGTTCTTCCATTCCTACAAATGAAGCAACTCTTGTATATGGTTCAAGAAGCTCCTGAACATGAGCATGCTTCTGACGAAGTTGCTTGTCATAAGGAGTATCGATCATCTGGCAAGCGCCGCACTTCTTAAAGTAAGGACAGCGGCTCTTCTTAATATCAGCAGCTGTTTCCTGCTTCTTTACATATCTTGAGTTACCCTTTGTACCTGCTTTAGATACAAACTTATTTTCTTTCTTAGGTCCTTTCTTCACATCCTTCTTTGGACCGTAATTTCTTTTCTCTGCCATAATTCCTACCTCAAATAAAACGCAAAAATAGGGGATTTATTTAAATCCCCTAGTGAAATCTTACTTCTTTTCTTCCTCGTAATCATCAGTGCTGTTCTCGAACTTAAGTGAAGGCATCTCCATGTCTTCATTTTCCTTGATTACTGAATCGCTTCTCTTGCGGATGCGCTCAGTCTTGACCTCTTCACCGTAGTCCTTAAACTTGATACCTTCGATTCCCTGAGCAAGTGCCTTGGCTCTTGCAAGCTCACCCTTGTTGATCTTGAAGGTGCATACGATCTTGCTACCGCTTCTATCAAATAATCTCTGCAAAAAAGATCTGTCCTGCCACTCAATAAAGTATGAAATACGATGAGCAAGGAAACGCTCTTCTAATTGCTTTTTGCTCTCAACACTGTATACTCTGCAAAAAGGAACCTCATTATTAAAAACCTGACTATTCTGGATAATTGATGACATAAAAACCTCACAAAACTTTTTTTCCAGCAGAAAAACCTGCTTCAATAATAAATTATAGCGTAGTAATAAAATTCTTTCAATGTGTTAAACGTTACCATTCACAGTTGTAAAAGAAACGCAGATGATAATAATATCACCTGCGCACTGATTCAACAATATTAAATATTTACCTTTGAGATGATACTGGATTTTTCGCCATTTACTTCTCTGACTACAACGTTGATCTTGCCTGTAGCAAGTCTTCTGATGTAGACTACAAGCTGGCCGTCAAGTGTCTTGCGGTAATTGGCTGTATAAGGTGTAAGATCCGAAAGATCTCCGTTATCGATTCCAGCAAGCTCTCCGGCACCAGTAACCTGAACCATGATGTCCTTGTCTTCCATACCTTCAGGAACTTTTACGATCACCTGGAAAAGATATCCAATCTCCTTGTGATTTTCGATAAATTCATCCTTTAAGTTCATATCAAGGCACATTTCTGGCTTCCAGAGTTCTACCTTAACTTCATCGATCTTCTTATTCTTTAACTTAGTTCCACCCCAAAGCTCAGCTCTTTCATTGAACTCTGCCTTAGGAAAACCTGCTGTTGTGATAAATCCTGAAGATGCTCCTCTTACAGGCCATCCAAGCGCTTCACCAAGATAATCTATTCCGGTCCAAAGGAACTGTCCGCAGATATAATCATTATTCTTTACAGCATTCCAAGCTTCCAAGCTATGGCTATTCTCACTTCCAAGGAAAGTTTTTTTAGGGAAGCGCTTGTGGTCCTGCTCATAAAGGTGCTCTTTGTAGTTGTAACCTACAACATCAAGCTCATCGATAAATCCAATCTTGGTTGAAAGCTCAGGGAAAGCAGCTGCCACAGTAACTGGTCTTGTGCTGTCTTCATCCTTGACTATATTTGCAAGCTCTTTAACAAGGACAGCAAGTCTCTCCATATTTGGCTTGTTAGGATCGTACTGCCTCTCCTTGGCTGGCTTGTTATTGTCATTATTGCCTGTCATCTCAGTAAACATTGGATGGCAATAAGGATCATTTGGATAATCTATCTCGTTACCTACGCTGTAGATGATAACAGAAGGATGATTTCTGTCTCTTCTGACCATTGTACGAAGGTCGATCTCATGCCACATTGGGAAATCTTCGTAGTAGCCCTGATGCTTTGGTGGGTAAACATTGTGTCCTGTTGACCACTTATTCTTTGGATTCTCCCACTCATCAAAGGCTTCATCCATCATCATAAAGCCCATCTCATCGCACAGGTCATAGAGCTCTGGCATATGAGGATTGTGGCTACATCTGATAGCATTACAACCTGACTTTTTGAGAAGCTCAAGTCTCCTTCTCCATACCTCTTTTTTCATGGCAGCACCAAGGCATCCGCCGTCATGATGTACGCACACGCCCTTGAATTTAGTGCTCTTCTCATTGAGAAAGAACCCCTTATTTGGATCAAAAGAGAAGGTGCGAACGCCGACTTTTCTGGTATCAACAAGATAGCTCTTGCCATCAACAGAAAGTCTGGTCTCTAATGTATAAAGATATGGTGAATCAGGAGACCATAACTTTGGTGAATTAAGATTGCCCTCCAAAGTTACTGTCTCTGTGCTTCCCTCAAGAGCATTTAATTCTCCCTGCATAACAAGGACATTTTTGCCATTGTTATCAAGAAGGGTGCTCTGAGAAATGATCTTTGTCTTCTTTTTCTTGCCTGCTCCAGGAATTCCGCAGAAGATCTCATTTTTCACCATTACTTTGGCAACATTCTTTTTGCCCTGTTTCTCAACAGCTTTGCAGGAAAAGAAAATGCCATTATTAACAGGTGCAACCTTCTCGGACACAACAAGTGATACCTTTCTGGTAATTCCACTTCCTGTAAACCATCTGGAGTCTGCTATATCTGTGTGGATAACCTTGACACTAATCTCAGTAAGCTCATCGCCAAAACTTGCCTGCTGAGAAATGTCATAGGATATCTCTGAATAGCCGTAAGGTCTTTTGCCCATGTAATAGCTGTTGACCCACACCATGCTATTCTTGTAAATTCCATCAAAAACAAGAGTAAGTCTCTTGTCACGGTACTCTTCTGGAATACGTACAAATAGTCTATACCAGGCTATTCCCCCGCGCAGGTATCCCGTACCACTGGAGTATTCCTTAGAAAATGGTGCTGACACTGAAAAGTCATGAGGAATAGTAACATCCTCCCAACTGCTATCATCATAGCCCTTGTACCAAGCATCCTCGCATTCCCCATAGTGGAATTTCCAGTTATTAGTGAGTGTAATTCGTTTAGTATCCATGTTCCCTCATAAAAGTAATTTTTTATGGAATACGTCAGCAAGTGCTCTCAGCCTATATCATGAGTATCTTTTAATTCGATAGTGTCACGAACCTTACCATCTGTCTCAAATACGATGATCTCGTTTGTACCCTCTTTGAGAAGTGGTCCAGGGATGTAAAGTCTCTTCTGAGGTCCGATTTCCCAGAATCTACCAAGATTAAAGCCGTTAATGAAGATCACACCCTTGCCCCATCCTTCAAAATCAAGGAAAGTATCACATTTTTCATCTGCTTCAAATGTGAATTTGTAGAAGGCAGGAGTATTCTCTTTGTATTCCTTCGCGAAATCTATTTTATCAGTATTGTCAAGTGGCAGTGTATAGATGTCCCAATCGTTATGAATGTGGCCGTTGATCTGCACACATCTGCCAATGCCCTTTCTCTGAGTCTCCATTCTAGGTCCGAAGTTAACTCTTCCCATATTCTCAACGAGAACGTCAAACTTCTCATTAAGTCCAGCAAAAGAGCCTGTGGAAAGACCTGCTTCACCTATAGCTTCTGCAGCGTTTTCAGGAGTTACGCCCTTTTCCATCATGAACTTACCTGCAAGATTACGTGCTGGCTCACTGCATGCAAGGTATTTTTCCATAGGAATCTTGTGTTCTTCCTCAAGCTCACGATCGTAGAGTGTGATAAGTGGATTCTCATCCACAAATACATTTGCTCTATCTGCTGTCTCCCAAAGACGAAGTTTGGCAATTCCAGCTTCCGAATGAAGTCTGCTTCTATAAAGGATATATCCATAGCTCTGGTCAAGCTCTTCCATGTTAACTGTATATGGAAGATGTACAGGAGTGCTAAGATCATCGATCACTGAGAATAAGCTTACTTTGTCTGTGCATGATAGCTTACCGTAGCTCTTTCTCTTGATCTGTGTACTGAACTTAACCTCAGGTATAGGAGCATACTTAGAGATAACCTCTTTGTATTTTAGATACTTTTCAGTGATCTGTCCATCCTCTGTGAGAATACCGTCATAGTCGTAGCTTGTAACGTCTGGAGTAAGCTCATTGTAATAGTTTGAACCATTAGTGAACCCGAAATTTGTGCCGCCCTGGAACATATAAATGCTAACATTTCCAAGTTCAAGCATCTTATCAAGGTCTTCTGTACTCTGTACAAGATTACCCTTCATATGTCCGCCATTGCCCCAGTGATCAAACCAGCCAACCCAGAACTCAGCACACATAAGTGGTCCGCCATTTGCGTAATCCTTGATAACATCAAATCTCTCTTCTGTCTTGGAGCCGAAGTTTCCTGTTGGATGTACGTCTCCTACAGAACCGCCACGGAAGCTCTCATGATATGGGCCGTCTGAAGAAATAAGAGGCACAGTTACACCATTTTTCTTCATAAGGTCTCTCATGAACTTCATGTATTCATGGTCATTTGCATAGTAGCCATATTCATTTTCAACCTGCATGAGGATGATGTTTCCGCCGTTATCTACCTGATACTTGGTAAGCTTTGGCATGAGAACGTTGTAATACTCTTCCACTGCGTCAAGGAATGGCTTGTAGCTTACACGAAGTCTCATATTTCTGTCTTTTAAGAGCCATGCTGGAAGTCCACCAAACTCCCACTCTGCGCAGATGTATGGAGATGGTCTGATGATGATATAAAGTCCAAGCTCTGTAGCTGTCTGAATGAACTTCTCAACATCAAGCATTCCGTCAAATACGAACGTTCCTCTCTTTGGCTCGCAGAGATTCCATGGAATATAAGTCTCTACTGTGTTGCAGCCAAGAGCCTTTAATTTCTCAAGTCTGTCTACCCAATATTCAGGCACTGTTCTGAAGTAGTGAAAAGAGCCTGAGATTACCTTAAATGGCTTGCCATCTAAATAAAAAGTGTCTTTGATTTCAAATCTGCTCATAATAGATTTCCCCTTTATATATCCTCTTTAATACTTTGTCCTTAGCTAATTGCTCCAATAGGACACTGAAACAAATAGGTAAAGACAAAATATATGTAAACTAAAATTGCCTTTAAAGTTTCCTATTTATTAATAAAGGGAATACTGCTCCAATTGAAACAGTATTCCCTTTTTACCTTTTTATTTTCCTTTTTAAGGAAGTTCTGATCTCGCTACGCTCGCCAGGTGATTACTTATAAAGTGCATCAAACTGTGCCTGAAGAGCTGCAGTTACATCATCAATACCAGCCTTCTTAAGAGCGTCCTGATATTCAGCAACGATCTCTTCTGCTGTTCCTGTGTACTTACCGAATGCGATCTGCTTCATGTAAGTTGTGTGGATATCATTGATGTTATCAATCTTTGACTGAATGTCATCTACATCAGGAACGAACTGTCCATATGGATAGTCGATCTTAATCTTGTCATACTCTGAATAGAGCTTCTCGATAGCATCCCAGTTAAGAGATGCATCCTTAACTTCGAGATCATCGTTACGTCCCCACCAGTAGTTAACTGAGATTCCGTCTGTAGCTGAGTTGTATCCGTCTGGAGTCTTTCTCATGCCATCTTCTGTGATCTCGTATGATACGCCTTCAACACCATAGTTGAAAAGTCTGTAGCACTCTGGATCATTTCTGATAAGGTCATAAACCATAAGTGCTCTCTCAGGGTTCTTAGAAGCTGCTGATACAGCCATAGCACCGTGTGTGATTGAAAGAGCTACAAGGTTCTGAGACTCTTCACCAAAGTAGAAGAAACCTGTCTCTGCATTAGGATCATCATAGATTGTGTAACCATCTTTGTGTGAGCAAAGATCTGTCCAAGTCTGTGTGTGGTGCTGCTCAGCTGCTACACGACCGATCTTGAAGTCTTCTCTGTTATCTGAAGTTGTGTTGTTAAGTACGTCTGTCTTCCAAACGCCGATCTCATCCCACTCCTTCATCATCTTAGCAAACTCAACAAGTGAATCTGTATCTGTTACATATGGTGAATATACTGTGTAAAGGTCATCCTTTGTACCACCCCACATAGCGCCACTGTTGATACCATCGATAGGTACATAGTTAGAGTGAGATGTGATCCATCCACCAACCATTGTAGCGTACTGTGTTCCGTCTGAATCCCAAGGAATAACGTCTGGATATGTCTCTTTTACATACTTGAAGTATGTTGTAAGATCTTCCCAGCTCTTTACACCGTCTGCAAGACCAGCTTCTTTAGCCCAGTCAAGACGATAAGCGAAACCATGGTTAGTCCACTGTGCATAGTTATCTTCTGGCATAAGGTAGATGTTGCCGTTGTATTTGCACAGATCCCAGTGCTCAGGTGAAACTGATTCCCATGTCTTAGGAGCATATGTCTTAAGCATATCCTCTGAAAGCTCAAGGAAAGCACCATTCTTTGCATTTGGCCATGCATCAAGCCAGTCAGAAGCTGTACCAACAAGGTCTACAGTTCCGTCCATACGTGCAAGTGTAAGGTTGTAGTTTGAAAGATAATCTGTCCAGTCGATGTAGTAAACTTCGAGCTCAGCGTTAACCTTCTCTGTAAGGATCTTGTTAAGCTGCTCAAGCATTGCATCTGTCTGGTTTCCCTCTGGAGCACCACCAGTTGTCATGTATGTGATAACTACATGCTCTGATGTGTCGATGTCAGCTGCTGATGCATCTGCTGTTGTTGCAGTACCATCTGTTGCTGTCTGATTTCCTGCTGTCTCATTACCTGTGTTAGATGAGCCGCAAGCTGCGATTCCCATTACCATGCTTACGCTAAGTAATGCTGCTAATAACTTTTTCTTCATTTCTTTCCTCCTTTAGTAAGAAAATATCTGAACTCACATTGTGAGTTACATACATTATATAGTTCTTTTTGTGCCGATTAGCCTTTTACAGCTCCGACAGTAATACCACCAATAAAATATTTCTGAACGAATGGGTAAAGGAATACGATAGGACCTGTAGCCATTACCGCTGTAGCCATCTTAAGTGACTCTGTAGGAACATCTGTAAGTGTGATGTACTGTCCTGCAATTGAGTTCTTAAGCGCCTGTGTTTCATTTACTACCTTGTAAAGCTGGAACTGAAGAGGCTTAACTGCAACTCTTGAGCTAAGGAAAAGTGATGACTGATACCACTCATTCCAGTAACCAAGTGCAAGGAAAAGACCTATTGTAGCAAGTGCAGGCTTAAGCATTGGAAGGATGAGCTTTACAAAGATCGTAAGGTCTCCAGCTCCATCAATCTTACCTGACTCTGTAATCTCATGAGGAATAGCCTTAACGAAGTTCTTCATGAGAATGATAAGCCATGGTGACATAAGAAGTGGGAAAAATACTGCTAAATAACTGTCATTAAGCTTATATGTCTGCGTCATCAGAAGGTAATATGGTGCAAGACCTGCTGAGAACAGTGATGTAAAGTAAATATAGAAGGAAATTACATTTCTGAGAGGAAAGTCCTTTCTCTGAAGTGCATAACCTGTCATTGCGATAATAAGAAGTCCGCATACTGTACCGCAAAGTGTAAGAGTAATTGTAAGACCATATGACTTCCAGATCATACCTCCTCTTACAACCATCTCATAAGCTTTAAGTGTGAATTCCTTAGGAATAAGCTTAACACCTTCAGCTCTGATAACTGTTTCACTAGTAAAAGATGTACCAATAATGATTAGGAAAGGGAATACGCAAGCAAGTGCGTACAAGGTGATCAGTACATATCCTATAGTTCTAATGATAATATCTGATGCTCCAAGTTTAACTTTTACACCAGTCATTTCTATTTGTTCATTCTTTTTAGACATTTCTTCTGACCTCCTCCTTTCTTAGAATAATGAATAATCTGGGTCGATCTTCTTAACAATGAAGTTAACACCCATAACCATTACAAATCCGATAATGGACTGATAAAGACCAACTGCTGATGCTGTAGAGAAGTTGAAGTCTGTAATAGTTGCTCTGTATACGAATGTCTCAATAATATCTGTTGTTGGATAAAGAAGTGAGTTAGTTCCAATAATATTGTAGAACAGACCGAAGTTACCTTTAACGATTCCACCAAGAGCAAACAAAAGAAGAATTACGATTGTTGGCTTAAGTCCTGGAAGAATGATGTATCTGATCTTCTGGAAAGCATTAGCTCCATCAACTTTAGCAGCCTCAATGATCTCTGCATCAATACCGCAGATAGCTGCAAAGTAAACAACTGAGTTATAACCTGTCTGCTGCCATAAGTGAACAATAACAAGGATCACTGGCCAAACAGAAGCATCTGAGTATGGACCCCACTTTTCTCTTCCAAGTGATGTAAGGATCTCATTTACAAAACCGTAGTCATAGTTTAACAGGTTATAAACAAGAATTCCTACAAGAACCTGTGAAATGAAATATGGAAGGAACATCATTGTCTGTGATACTTTTTTGAAGAGCTTGCCCTGCATCTCGTTAAGAAGAATAGCTACGAAGATAGCAAGGAAGTTACCCAAGATAATAAATGCGATATTATAAAGGATAGTATTCTTGGTAAGTTCAAATAATTTACCAGACTCAGCAAGGAATCTGAAATTGTCGATTCCGACAAACTTACTTCCGAAGATACCGTCACGATAGTTATACTTTACAAATGCCACCCAAATACCTGGCATTGGCATATAACTAAATAAAAAGAAGAATACTACCGCAGGTAAGCACATAAGTTCAAGTACTCTGTATCTCCAGAGTGTCTCCCAAACTGTACGCTTTTTTCCTGTAGTAGAGGGTGTTTTGTTACTTTTACTCATAATTTCCTCCTACTTGCTATCAGTTGTGTAGTAAACACAGTCCCCATATTGTGCATTATTACTTTTTGCAACCGATTTCATATTATTATTTAATCACAATTGACGAGGCATAGTCAATTGGATTTTTGAAACCGATTGCAAATTTGTCATTATGCAACAAAAAAGGGAAGTTCTTTGTTAAACTTCCCCTGTTTTTTGTGAATTATGCCAAAGATTGTATACAATAATCCATCATTCCTTACATGGACCAGAGCTTTCTCTGATAACAAGTCTTGGAGTGATCATCTGAATCTTGTCTACCACCTTTCCTTCAGCTGCCCGAATCGCAGTATCTATAAGGATTTTTCCATAATTGACATAGTCGTAATCAACGCTTGTAAGCTTTGGAACTGTAAGATCTGCTATGTAAGTATTATCAAAGCTCACAACTGAGATATCTTCAGGAACATGAAGCCTGTGCTCTCTGATGCTTCTAAGAGCACCGCTTGCTGCAAAGTCGTTGATCGCTATGATTGCAGTAGGTCTGTCCTCAAGAGCTAGGATCTTGTTTGTAGCATCATATCCTGTCTCAGGGTCATAGGTACCATTTACGACGTACTCTCCTCGCTCTTCTATTCCATATTTTCTAAGTATATCCTGATACATCTTATACTTGTTAAAAGTTGAAGCAACTCTCATCTCACCGCCAACAAGCGCTATCTTCTTGTGTCCAAGTCCAATAAGATGCTCCATTACCAGATTCATAGCGCCAGACTCATCAATAACCACACTATGAGCTGGTGTCTTATCAAGCTTACCTGTCACGATCACAGGCGTATTATCACAGATGCCTCTTACTTTTTCTGCATAAGAGTCATCTGTTATAAGATCATCAACACTTCCGCCCATCTGTATGATTGCATCAACTCTCTGCTGAAGCAGTACATCAAGCTCATTTTTTTCTCTCTCACTAAATCCAAGAGAGTTAACAAGGCCTACGCTATATCCAGCTTTTTCAGCAGCAATCTCGCATGACACAAATAGCGCTGAATAATATGGGTTTCTCACATCTGCCGCAATGATTCCAATGTTTTTGGTGGCAGTATCTGACAAACCTTTAGCCAGCGCATTAGGCTTAAAGTTGTATTTTTCAATTATTTTTTGGATTTTTTCTTTTTTCTCTTTACGAACAGACGCGCTTCCAGTGAGTACGCGAGATACAGTGGACGCAGATACTCCTGCCTCCGCTGCTATATCATATATAGTGATCGTTCTGGCGGTGTTCAGTCTCTCTTTTTCCATAAAGGCTCCGTCTTGGGGACTGTCTGAAACCGATTTCAATTTAATATTACGCAATTAAAAATCGCTTGTCAATAAAAAAATCTTTTATTATTAAAATCCCATATATACGCCAGGAATATCTTCTTCTGTAAGGTTAAACTTGCCATAACTCTCGTCGTTATCTGCTGTTTCCATCTTAACAACGTTAACATAACCATCATTGATCATATCAACCATATAGGTAACAATCCTAGGGTCAAACTGAGTACCTGCGCCCTTCTGGATTTCCTCGATGATCTCGTCCTTGTTGAGATGTCTTCTGTATACACGGTTACTGGACATCGCATCATAAGCATCTGCTACGCCTACAATCCTAGCAAAAAGAGGAATCATCTCCCCTTTAAGTCCATCTGGATATCCTGATCCATCATATCTTTCGTGATGATAAAGAGCCGTCTCTCTTACTCCCTTAAGTGAAGAAAGCTGCACAAGCATCTTACCACCAGCTACAGTATGGTTCTGGATCATAGCCCTCTCTTCTTTGGTAAGGATTCCTGGCTTGTTGAGAACAGCGTCCGGAACACTGATCTTACCAGCATCATGTAAAAGACCTGCATAATAGATATTCTGAATATCATCCTCAGGAAGTCTCATTCTCTTTGCGATCTCAGCTGCGTACATTGCAACTCTCTTAGAATGGCCCCTTGTATATGGATCCTTGGCATCAATGAAATTGATGAAGGTATTCATAGACTGAAGAATGATCTTGATATCATTCTTTTGTTTTTCTCGATAGTTTCTGAAATTAAGTCTTGTAACTAAAAAGCCAATGAATACAATAGTCCAGATACCAATAAACACTTCTACTATTCTTCTAGCTAAGCTAGTGTTATTACTAAGGATCTTGTATCCCTGTAAGTGAAGACTTGTTGGTGAAAATGGCTCTTTTGCTGAAACAATGATTCCAAAAGTGATATTGCCATCAGCTAAGATAGTATTGTTGTAGTTTGTAGGTTTGATGGTCAAAAGACCTGTTCTCTTATCAAGCTCTGCTTCTGAGCCCCAATAATTATCAAGAACTGAGCCTGCTGGAACCTTAATACTGATAGTCCAGTTTGCAAGGTCATACTTGTCAGCATTAAAGATAGTAAAATCAAACTGATTGGCTACACCAACTGCTGAATCCCATGTACCAGATACCACCATCTTGGCGTAGGTACTGTCTGAAAGCTTGGCACCAGTAAGGCTAAGGTCTGTTTCCTCTACTGAAGCTACATTATTCTTAGAAATTATATCCTGAACAAAATAAGATGTTATCAATATAACTAGTATTATAAATAGAACAATTACAGTTCTAAAGGTTCTATCAAATTTCATAAATTATGCCCTTCTGTTATCAGCTAAGTGATGCTTTCTTTTTTCCTTATACATGAGCTCGTCAATAGCAATCTGGAACTGCTTGGCTGTCATGTTATTGGCAGGATCATATATCATAGATCCAATACTAGCCTGAAGTTTATAAGGCTTCTCACTCTTATAATTCCAAAGATCAAGTTCATCTTCGATCATATCAACCTTGGCCCTGAGTTCCTCTAAAGCGGCTATATCGCATACTACGCAGAACTCATCGCCCCCAAATCTACCTATGGAAGACTTTGGTGGAAATACCTTAAACAATATATTAGATACTACCATGAGAGCATAATCGCCTTCATGATGTCCATAATTATCGTTTATTTCTTTAAATCTATCAAGGTCCATCATAATAGCAGCAAATTTCTGACCTGTTGCCAATGAATACTGTATCTTTTCTTCTACACTAATGTCAATTCCACGCCTGTTAAGTGCGCCCGTAAGATAATCTACATCCAGATTCTTGGTCTGCAGGTAGAAAAAGACAATAAGAAGACCTATAGATATAGATGCATACGTCATGTTCAGATCAGATATAAAGATCTGCAAAAATGCTCCAAAGAGCGAAATTATCGGCAATATAAAAATAGGCAAAACATATCCTGGTGCTATGCTCTTTCTGTTGATAAGGGCATACACAGACATCAAAAGACAGAATATCAGGATCAAAGCTCCTCTGTAATAGAACAGAGTTCCTCTGTGATACTCATATCCTTCGAAATAATAAAACCATTTCAAATTAAACAATACTGAAAATGTGACTAAAATAAAGTTTGTTGCCATGAATCCGCGATACAAAGCTGAAAAGAGCTTTTGACACTTTGCCTTCTCAGGGATAAGCCAACAATTGATATAGATGAGTGCAAACAGATAGTCTGCTGGATCAAGAGCATAGATCACATAATAGCCAAATTTCATCCAGATAAGGAATCTATCAGGATAAAGCTCGCCTATATGTCCTACAGTTTCAGCTACTACCAGAACTAAAGTCATGCCCAAAAGGCAAACAAAGTTAGTTCCTGCTTTGGTACGGATAGTCTTACTCTGAAAGATCATGAGTAAGATAAGAAGTAGCACTGTATAAAAGTTTACTATAATCCACCCCGAAATAGCCAAAACTCTCGCTCCCCTAGTTCGTATTTTCACAGAAAATACACAAATATTCTATTACATTATACATTAGTGTCAGTAATTTTAAACAATGATTTCTGTCTTTTTTGGTCTTGTTTTAAACAAAAATTTCAAAAAATAGACCTGTAAAAGAAATTTTCTTTTACAGGCCTACATGAATAATTATAAGTATTTGATTATCTCTGGATACGACCTGATCCGTCGCCACCTGCAAGCTTGTTTACTTCATCAACAGTAACAAGGTTGAAGTCTCCTTCGATTGTGTGCTTGAGAGCTGATGCTGCAACAGCAAACTCAATTGTAGCCTGTGGATCAAATCCGTTTACGCAGCTATAGATAAGTCCACCGCCAAATGAATCTCCGCCACCAACACGGTCAACAATACGAAGTGCATATTTCTTGGAGAAGTAAGCCTGTCCATCTGTGTAGAGCATAGCACTCCAGTTATTGTCGTTAGCAGAGATAGACTCACGAAGTGTGATAGCAACCTTCTTGAAGCCAAATCTCTCTGTAAGCTTCTGAGCAACCTCAATGTAGCCTTCTCTGTTGAGCTTACCAGTTGTAACGTCTGTAGAAGAAGCAGCGATTCCGAATACATCAGAAGCATCCTCTTCGTTTGCGATACAAACATCTACATACTGGCAGATCTCAGCCATTACCTTACCAGCCTTTTCCTTGCTCCAGAGCTTTCCTCTGTAGTTAAGGTCGCATGATACCATAAGTCCATGCTCTTTAGCTTTCTTAGCAGCCTCAAGTGTGATCTCTGCAAGGCTGTCGCTTACAGCTGGAGTAATACCTGTGAAGTGGAACCATTCAGCTCCCTCAAAGATCTCATCCCAGTTGAAATCAGCTGGAACAGCCTCTGCGATTGCAGAATGTGCACGGTCATAGATACACTTAGAACCTCTCTGAGAAGCACCCTTCTCGTTGAAGTAGATACCTACTCTGTCGCCACCTCTTGTGATCTTAGAAGTGTCAACGCCATACTTTCTAAGAGAGTTAACAGCAGCCTGTCCAATCTCATGCTTAGGAAGCTTTGTAACGTATACTGAATCAAGTCCATAGTTTGCAAGTGAAACAGAAACGTTAGCCTCTCCGCCACCAAATGTAGCCTCAAGGTGATCAACCTGAACGAATCTTAAGTAATTGTCTGGCTGCAGACGCAGCATGATCTCACCAAATGTAACAACTTTCTTTGCCATTTAACTAGTCCTCCAAAACTCTTTTATATTTTACTGTCTATCAGTTCTTTACTAAATGTACAGCGAATCCGCCGAAGTCATCAGCAAGATAAGCAACTTTGAGATGATTGTCAGCATCATATGCAAATGATGTCTCATCAAACTTAACGCCCTGCTTACCAAGGTGATAAACAGCTCTGTCTACGTTGTTTGTTCCAATAGCGATATGACCACATGTGCCACGGCCCTGAGCCTTCATAACTTCTACAACGTTTCCAGCAAATACTGAAGAGTTACCAACCTTCTTGGTGAAGCCAAAGAGTGAATCAAACTTATCAGCAACAGCCTCTGCAGATGAAGCATCAGTCTGGTTGATTCCAACATGCTTCATTGTGAAACCAAGCATTGCATTAACTGCATCTCTTGTCATTGCTTCGATCTCATCAAACTTGCCTGCTGAAATAAGGTCTTTTTTAACCATCCAGCTACCACCACAGCAGAATACCTTGTTGAATCCAAGGTAATCATTTAAGTTGTTCTTATTTACGCCACCTGTAGGCATGAAATGCATTTTTGTATATGGTGCAGCCATAGCTTTGATCTTGGCAATACCACCATTCTGCTCTGCAGGGAAGAATTTTACGCAATCAAGACCAAGTTCAATTGCCTGCTCAACTTCGCCAGGAGTTGCTGTTCCAGGTACTACTGGTACTCCGATTGACTGAATGTACTCAACGTTTGATCTGTTGAATCCTGGGCTTACGATAAACTTAGCTCCAGCAGCCTTAGCACGATCTGCCTGCTCTGCATTGAGAACAGTTCCGGCACCAACGATCATCTCAGGGAATTTCTGAGAAATAATTCTGATAGCTTCTTCAGCAGCTTCTGTACGGAATGTAACTTCTGCAGCTGGAAGACCACCCTTAATAAGTGCCTCTGCAAGTGGCTCAGCGTCCTTAGCGTCGTCAATTGCAATTACTGGTACGATACCAATTTTGTAAAGTTCTTCACAAATCTTATCCATTTCTATTTCCTTTCAAGCAATAAATTAATCTTCCTCTACATCCTGAAATTTTGAAGGATCGAGGTTATTAGGATCCTGACCAATATAAGCGGAAATACCACCATCAATGTAAACAACCTGACCATTGATGAAATCAGAAGCTGGAGAAGCAAGGAATACTGCAAGTCCCATAAGGTCTTCTGTCTTGCCCCATCTCTGAGCTGGTGTCTTAGAACGAATAAATCTGTCGAATGGATGCATTGATCCATCAGCCTGCTTCTCACGAAGAGGTGCTGTCTGAGGAGTAGCAATGTAACCAGGCCCAATAGCATTACACTGGATATTGTACTGGCCATATTCTGAACAGATATTTCTTGTAAGCATCTTAAGTCCGCCCTTAGCAGCAGCATAAGCAGATACTGTCTCACGACCGAACTCTGACATCATTGAGCAAGCGTTGATGATCTTACCGCTTCCCTTCTTGATCATTGCTGGAAGAACAGCCTTTGAGCAGATGAATGGACCTGTAAGGTCTACATCGATAACCTGCTGCCACTGATCTACAGTCATCTCGATCATAGGGATTCTCTTGATGATACCAGCGTTGTTAACAAGGATGTCGATTGTTCCAACATTCTTCTCAACCTCAGCAACAAAGTTAAGTACCTGATCTTCCTTAGTAACGTCGCATACTCTACCGAATGCCTTGATACCAAGCTTCTCATACTCAGCCATTCCCTTATCTACAAGTTCCTGGTTGATATCATTAAATACAACTTTTGCTCCGCTCTGTGCAAAAGCTACTGCATAAGCAAGTCCAAGTCCGTAAGAAGCACCTGTAACCCAAGCGATCTTACCTTCAAGTGAAAAATTCTTTAAAAAATCCTGCATGATTATATCCTCCTTAATTCAAATAAACAATGAAGTTCTGCTCTCGTACTGCGTACTCGACAGAACTAAGTAGTACACTAGGCTCGATAATACCTCGCCAAGTGATTACTTAAGATCCTGCATTGCGCAGTCATCCATATCATCGAAATCCTGATTTTCTCCAACCATTCCCCAGATAAATGTGTAAGCCTGTGTGCCACATCCTGAGTGAATTGACCAGCTAGGGCTGATAACAGCCTGCTCGTTTCTCATGATGATATGTCTAGTCTCTGTAGGTTCGCCCATGAAGTGCATAACAAGTGCATCTTCTGGAATATCAAAGTAAAGGTATACTTCCATTCTGCGGTCATGTGTATGACATGGCATTGTATTCCATACACTACCTGGCTTAAGTTCTGTCATACCCATCTCAAGCTGGCAAGTCTCAACCTGTCCTGGAAGGATGTACTTGTTGATAACTCTGTGATTAGCCTGCTCAAGGCTTCCGAGTTCCTTCTTGTTTTCATCTTTGATGATAACAACATCCTCTGATGGTGTACCCTCTCTCTTAATGAGAACTGTAGGATATGTCTTGTGAGCTGGTGCGCTGTTGATGTAGAACTTTGCAGGCTTAGATGCATCGCAGCTTGCAAAAGAAACATCTTTTGCTCCCATTCCGATATACATACCCTGCTTGTAATCTACGTCATACTTCTTGCCATCAATTGTGATGACACCGGCGCCACCGATGTTGATAACACCCATCTCACGTCTCTGCAAGAAATACTCTGCTCTAAGTTCATCTCCTGCTGTAAGTTTAAGCTCCTCTTTGACAGGAACTGCTGAACCAGTAATGATTCTGTCGATATGGCTGTAAACGAGCTTGATAGTATCAGGCTGGAAAAGATCATCAATAAGAAACTCTTCTCTCAGTCTAGCAGTATCATAGTGTTTCTCGTCTCTAGGTGAACATGCTGTTCTAAGTTCCATATGCCCTCCAATCTGAATATCCATAATGATATTATTCGTATTTAATTATCATCATAGAGTATTACTTATTCTTTGTCAGTTCATATTTAAGTCAAAAAGTTGCAAATCCTGAACTTATGAAAGAGCTTTCAATTTGCCTAAATTGTACCACGTTCATAAATGATTGACATTGCAAAAGTTGTTCTTAAAGACAAAAAATAAGTCCTTGGAATATCCAAGGACTTACATATGTTTTAGTCTAAAATGAGCAGGACTATAAGCCGGGTTATGTCTTCTAAGATGATCATCTATCTAGAACTGCCGTCACCGACAGTTTCAAGCGACCCACCTGAAAGCGAACCGGGCCGGTTCATTGCTCTCTATTCGGTCTTGCTTCGGATGGGGTTTACATGGCTACTGATGTTACCACCAGCACGGTAGTCTCTTACACTGCCTTTCCACCCTTACCTGACATAAGTCAGGCGGTATCTCTCTGTTGCACTATCCTGGGAGTCACCTCCACCAGACGTTATCTGGCATCCTGCCCTGCGAAGCCCGGACTTTCCTCTCCCATGCCCTTTCGTTTGCATGGCAGCGATCATCCATCCTGCTCTTTTTGTCTACAGTACAATTACTTTAACATGAAATAAAGATTTGTCAATTGTTTTTGACCTTTTCCATGTTTTTGGCAACAATTGCCTTCATTTCTTCTAAGCTTACTCCATCTACATTGTCTGAAACAGCGCTGTAATTTTCCCCATCAATTACCCACTCTGCTGCATAGTAGAGACCATCGCTACCATAAAACTTAACATCTACGCCGTCAATATTAACAGTCTTGCACTCATCTACAGGAGCATATGCACCTTCAGATCCTGCTGCCTCAAAAGAAGCTTCTGTCTTATCTACTGCAAACATTTCTGCCTCTGAAACCTGAGCTGAATAGCTTGAACTATCTGTAGTGTTTCTAAGCATTACATTTGAAAGAATAACAGCACCTACAATAACTGCTGCCGCTGTAGAAGCTATTCTGATGATTCTTCTATAATCTACCACTTTAGCTTTCTTAACCGGTTCTGTAACTGTTTCCTCTGCGCCGTCTTTTCCAAGCTCTGCTTCAATATTTTGAAGGATTCTGCTACGCATATCTTCTGTTACTTTTATATTGTCCATTACTTCATTGTATTTATTCAAAGTCGTATTCCTCCTTCAATATTTTCTTTAGCTGCTTTCTGGCTCTTAATAGATCAGAACGCACAGTGGATTCATTTCTTTCAAGCATATTTGCAATATCTCTAGTAGAATATCCTTCCTGATAGAACAAATGAACCACTTCTCTTTGTGTTACAGGAAGTCCTTTGACAGCTTCCCACACAAATGAAAGATCCTCTTCCTTCTTGGCTACAAGCCCCTCATCAAGCTCGTCAGCTTCTCTGATCTTGTTATATCTGATCTTGTTCTTGCTGAGGTTTGATGCAACGGTTATGAGCCACGCTTTTTCATGGTTCTCATTTTCAAATTCAGGAGCGGATTTAAGGTATTTGATCAGCGTATCCTGTAATATATCCTCAGCGTCACTCATATTCTGCAGATATGAGTAAGCCACTCTTAAAAGCATATTTCCATATTTATCTAAAACTACTTCAGGCTGAGCCTTCATGATATAATCTCCCAATTGTTGTAATCATTGGGAAAATTATATCATATTGGCAAAATATTATTAACTGTTCTTTGAAACCATGCGTACCAACTGGTTGAACTCTTCTTTGTACTCATCTTTATTTTCTAATGTTTTGTATGTATCCATGATGTATTCAAAAGAAGAATTGCCCTTGTGTTCACTGTCACTAAGGATCATAGCAAACTCAGCAACCATTCCAGCAAACTTAAGGTTCTCACTTGGCTCTTCAGATACAGCCTCGTCATTTACTACAACACTGATGAGTTCAGAAGTATCAGCATCAGGCTCTTTGTAACGGATATTTACTGTAGCAAATTCATCTGCGTACTGGCCATCATCCTTCTTTTCAGACTCATCATTGTTCTGATACTTGAGTTCAACTGCTGACTCAGCGCCATCTTCAATGATCTCATAAAGAGCTATTACAGTATGGCCAGATCCAATCTCACCACCGTCCTTTGTGTCATCATTAAAGTCTGTAGCGTCCATGATCCTGTTCTCATATCCAATAAGTCTGTAAGCGTTGATCTTGTTTGGATTGAACTCAACCTGGAACTTAGCGTCCTTGGCTACTGTATATAATGTAGAATTCATCTCCTCCACGAGAACCTTCTTGGCCTCAAGCATTGAATCTATATATGAATAATTACCGTTACCGCAGTCAGCAAGTCTTTCCATTCTGTCGTCCTTGTAGTTACCTGTACCAAATCCAAGAACTGAAAGGAATACCCCACTTTCCTTCTTTTCCTCGATGAGCTTTTCAAGATCATCAGGACTTGAGATACCAACATTCATATCTCCATCAGATGCAATGATAACTCTGTTATTTCCTCCCTTTACAAAGTTAGCTTCTGCGATCTGATAAGCCTTCTTGATTCCAGCTTCTCCGTTTGTTGAACCGCCAGCTTCAAGATTGTTTATAGCTCTGATGATAGTATCCTTATTCGCAAGGCTTTCTCCCTCAAGGATCACTCTGTCGTCACCAGCGTAAGTTACGATAGATACTGTTCCTTCATCAGGAAGATTTTTTACAAGTTCAGTAAATGCCTTCTGTAAAAGAGGAAGCTTATCATCGTCAAACATTGAACCTGATACATCAATTAGAAATACAAGATTATTTACGATCTCTTCGTCAGATTCAAGTTCCTGAGCCTTAACTCCCACGAACATAAGCTTGTGATCATCGTTCCATGGGCAAGGAGCAATTTCTGTAGTTACTCCAAATTTGTCATTTCCTTCAGGTGAGATAAGATCATAGTTGAAATAATTGATGAATTCTTCTGGTCTTACAGCATCTGCGTTAATGTCAGATAAGCTATATTTGCTTTCGATCATTCTACGGATATTTGCATAGGATGCTGTATCCACATCAGCTGCAAAAGTTGAAAGCGGCTGAACCTGAGTTACAAAGAAACCATTTTCATCAGGCTTTTCATAAGACTCAGTGTTTTCAGGCACGGTGTAGTATTCGTATTCTGCCGTTTCGTAGGCTGCTTCCGTATACGTGTCAGATGATGTAGCTTCGTATACTCTGGATCCTCCACATCCAGTGATTGCCCCGGCAAATACAGACATGCCTAACAATAGTGACAATACCTTTCTTTGCTTCTTCATAATTTTTCCCTCCAATTGACAGATTACACTGTCCTAATATATATACATTGGGAAAAATGTATTTGTTGCACAAAAAAAGTAACTAGTAAAAACTAGTTACTTAATATTACCCATTTCTTCAACTCGCTTATCCTGAAGTTCTTTGAGCGCTGATACTGCGACTTCACAATATGCAACAATCATCTCTGAATTGGATGCCAAAGAGCTACGAGCTTTGCTCCTCATAGTCTCAAAATAAGCAATAGCTTGACTCAAAAGCTCTGGACTATACTGCGTACCATTGCAGTAAATAGTACCTGTTGCTGTATTATATTTGTTCTTTTTGTAATCTAACACCGGCTTAACCCCCATCGCCATAGCTAGTGAATTAATTGTATCTGCCCTGTTATAACTTGCCATTACTTTTTCTCTTTTCCCAATCTATTTGACTAGAGATATTGTAATGGAAACTTCAGAAAAAATAGTGGTTTTTATTAGAAATTTTTTTGAAAAAAATGTGTCCAATTTGTGACGATGAACTTATTCCAGATAGATCGTTGAAAGACACACTGCCTCGCCACTATCTGAGCCACCTAAAAGTATTCCAATGAAGTTACCTTTCTTGTCATAGAGACCGCTTCCTGACATCCCCTCATTAACTTCAATGCGGCAATAGATCATGTTGTGCTCAAAGTCTTCTACGTAAATATCAGGCTCAGCCACAACTCCTATAGAAGCGTCAGGAGAAGCCGCATCTACTATGATAACACTCTCTGATTCCTTAGGAAGCTTATCTTTACGCTTAACAATGCTGTATGGTCCGCGTCCAGTAGCCTCAACATAAGCAATATCTAGACCTTCATCTATCTTAACCAGACGTGCCTTTTCTACTGTCTGAGAATCATAGATTATGTCTATATCTTCAGAATCATCTATCACATGGGCCGCTGTTATTATGATCAGATTACTGCCATCGCTATCCCATATACACCCAACTCCCCGAAGATTCCCGCTTTCTACCAGAACTTCTGACATGCGGGCATCTTCGATAGCTTCACCATAACTAATATCACAGGTTTTAAAAGGTCCCGTAGTACCTATCATCATAATAACAAAGAGCACCCACACCATGATTCCTATAGGTATAGCCCTTCTGTAGTACTTCTTTTTCCAGTCGTTATACATATTTTAGAGTAGCCTCCGCCCCTCTTTCAGGTCCAAAACATGCTCTCCAACCTAAGTTTTCAAGCTTAGTAGCATCAAGTGCGGAACTGTTCATCATATTGTAGCTCTTAAGCTCAGCATCTGAAGGATTTTCAAATACAACCTTCACGCCTCCAGCCCTTGCCAGAGCATCTGCCATGTCTCTTATGGTCACAACGCTGTCCTTATTTGAGATATTGTAGGCATTCGCTGGCGCTCCTTTTATCAGTATTGTCAAAAGAGCTGAGGCACAGTCTAGTGTATAGCAATAGGATCTTAATTGATCACCTTTACTCTTCATCACTATATCTCTTCCTGCAACAGCATCTCTGGTAAAAGAAGCTGTAGCTCTTGAGTCAGACTCTGTGATACTTGGTCCATAAATATGGCAAGACCTAGCAATAACAGTATCAACGCCGTATTCCTTGTTATAAGAAATGCAGAGGTTTTCTGCAGCTCTTTTACTCATAGGATAGCAGGCTCTAGGATTTAAGATATCAACATAGCCGTAATCTTCCTCTGTAAACTTGTTCTTGCCAGCTTCAAAGTCCTTATTGCCGTAGATCTCACCGCTTGATAAAAAGAGGAGTCTACTGCCCTTATGACTTCTTGCAAGCTCCAAAAGGCTCATAAGGCCCTCTATATTGCCCTTAACAGTCTCAACAGGAAAGCCTGTGATCTTGGCTGGATCAGCATTTCCGGCGCCGTGAATGATATAATCCACATCTGCCTCAATGCCAAAATCCTTAGTCATGTCATACTCACAAAACTCAAAGTCATCTTCTTCAAGAATGCCTTCAAATCTCTTAGCAATCCTGTCTTTATTTCTGCCAGCAAGAATAAGCCCTATGCCAGCATCTTTTTCTTTGTTTAAAAGAGCTAATATCTCCACTACTGCTGAGCAGATCATACCTGTAGAGCCTGTTATAAATATCTTTTTATTAAATAACGCTGTGATGTCAGGCACAGCCTCTAAAGCCAGCCTGACATCATCAAAATAATCTTTATTATATTTCATGATCATACCTTAAAGCAGCTTCCGCCAACGAACTCTCTGCAGATTGAATTCTTTGGAAGGAAGGAACTGTCTACACTTACAAAATAATCAAGGAACTTAAGAAGTCTCTTGGCCTCGTAATACTCTGGCTCATCCTTGCCAATTGAGAAAAGAAGAGGTTCTGCGTACTGCTTGATAACTGCAAGCTCATAGATCTGAGCTGAGTTGAACATCTCATCAGCTTCTTCCTGGAACGGGAAGATATTAGCCTCTTCACCAGCACGAACTGAAGGCCACATGCTGATAGTATTTTTGGCAGATGCTCCTCTTGTTCTGGCGTCTCTTACAATCCTCCTTAAAAGTCTGGAATCTGTAGTAGGGATTCTGTTGTGAGAATCGATACTAAGAGTTGTAAGAGCGCTTATATAGATCTTGAACTTGGATGAAGCAGGAAGTGAATAACTCATTTCCTCATTAAGTCCATGGATACCCTCGATCACGAGAACATCACTTGGTCCAAGCTGAAGAAAATCGCCGTTCATTTCTCTTTTACCGGTTACAAAGTTAAACTCTGGCATCTCGACTCTCTCGCCATTTAAGAGCTTTGTCATATCAGTGTTGAACTGCTCTATATCCATAGCACCAAGGCACTCAAAGTCATAGCTTCCGTCTAAGTGCTTTGGAGTCATCTCTCTGTTAACAAAGTAATTATCAAGGCTTATAGGATGTGGAACCATTCCATAGGTACGAAGCTGGATAGAAAGTCTGTTGGCAAAGCTTGTCTTACCTGATGAACTTGGTCCTGCGATCATAACAAATTTGATATCTTTGCGGTCATGGATTTTTTTGGCGATCTCACCGATCCTGCGCTCCTGAAGGGCTTCCTGCACAAGGATCATCTCATTGATAAGTCCGCTGCAGATCTGATTATTCAGATCGCCGACGTTATCAATTCCCATCATTGTGCCCCAGTCACTGGCAAGTCTCATAGTCTCAAAGAGCTTCTCTCTTGGCTCTGAAACCTTTAAGAGATTTGGATCGATCTTCATAGGAAGTGTCAGGAGCATACCATCGTGATACTTATCAAGCTGGAAATGCTCGATATATGAGGTGTTTGGAAGCATGTAGCCATAGAAATAATCGTACACGTCCTCTAATTTATAAATGTTGATCTCGGAGCTTCGGCGGTACTTTAAAAGTGCCACTTTGTCAGTCATTCCCTGCTTTCTAAAAAGCTCGACTGCCTCATCAAGCGGATATACCTTCTTGATGATAGGAAGCTTGTCGTCAATAAGCTGCTGGAATCTGTCAGAGATCTTTTTTACAAGTTCATCTGTGATCCCTACTCCGCCCCTCATGGTCACATAATATCCGTTACCTATTGTAAATTCTACCTTGGTCTTTGCCTGGTTTTCGGCACCGCAAACGTCCTTTATAGCCTTGATCAGCATCATGATAGCTGTTCTGCGCATGGTCTTGTGACCGATGTCATCAGCATAGGTTACAAAAGACAGTTCTCCATCCTTTTTAACAGTCTTCATGAGCTCACGGATCTTGCCGTTAAAGATAACTGCTGCGATTCTATACTTGTGCTCTGACTGATACTCCTTGGCAATGTCTTCAAAAGAAGTTCCCTTAGGATATTCCTTTGATACTCCATTAATAGTAATTACAGGCATGTTATTCTCCTATTCGTCCATATATTTTAGGGCAAAAGAAATATCAGAAAGCTCTTCTTTTATTTCTGTAATGCGCCCCAAATGATTATCATCCAAACTCTTTAATATGCTTTCGCAGACTTCTTTACCATGTTCTAAAAAGCTCTTTAAAAGAGGATCTCTTCTAAGAAGATTGCTAGCTCCATAACGGTCAAAGAGCCTTATTACATCTTCCCTGGATAAAGAGCTGTCTGTATCCAGAAAGCTCTTTATATTCTCATTTAAGATTGCTTCTTTTTCATCCTGAGACATGTCAGTTACTACCTTCATTGGAAAGTAGTACTTGCCGTCCTCTAGGATCATCTTTTCATCTGTGATAAAAAAGCCTCCTTCTCGCAAAAATGCCCTGAACTCAGATAGGTCTGACTGAGGCTGAAGTACTGCGGTCTTGATACCAAGCTCCTTTAGATTTCCCTCTTTTACAAGTCTTTCCATGAGCTTGCCGCCCATTCCTGCAATGATAAGAGAATCTGCTTCGCCTTTTTGAAGCTCTTTTAACCCATCTGAAAGTCTGGTGGTGATAACATCTAAAAGCCCATATTCTCTGATGTTATCACTGGCTCCTGAAAGTGGCCCCTGTCTAACATCCATGGCTACTGCACTTGATGCGATGCCGCTCTGAACAAGGTAGATAGAAACATAGCCATGATCACAGCCAACATCAGCTACGTTAAGCTTCTTGCCACTATCATCCCTTAGCATCTCAGCAACGGTTACGAGCCTCTGGGACATTTTCGATAAAATAGGTGCGTTTCCCATATCTGTCATATTAATCTAAGTAATCCTTGAGCTTGCGGCTACGGCTAGGGTGACGAAGCTTTCTAAGGGCCTTAGCTTCGATCTGACGGATACGCTCACGTGTTACGTTGAACTCCTTACCTACTTCTTCAAGAGTTCTAGCTCTTCCATCATCAAGACCGAAACGAAGTCTCAAAACCTTCTGCTCACGCTCTGTAAGAGTTCCCAAAACCTCAACAAGCTGTTCCTTTAAAAGTGTGAACGCTGCAGCGTCTGCAGGTACAGGAACGTTGTCATCCTGAATGAAATCACCAAGATGTGAATCTTCCTCTTCACCGATAGGTGTCTCAAGAGATACAGGCTCCTGAGAGATCTTTAAGATCTCACGTACACGCTCAACTGGCATGTTCATTTCCTTAGCAACCTCTTCTGGAAGTGGCTCACGGCCAAGTTCCTGAAGGAGCTGTCGGCTTACACGGATGAGCTTGTTGATAGTCTCAACCATGTGAACAGGAATACGGATTGTTCTAGCCTGGTCAGCGATAGCTCTTGTGATAGCCTGTCTGATCCACCATGTAGCATATGTTGAGAACTTGAATCCCTTACGGAAATCGAACTTCTCTACAGCCTTGATAAGACCAAGGTTACCTTCCTGGATAAGATCAAGGAAGAGCATACCTCTACCTACATATCTCTTGGCAATGCTTACAACAAGTCGAAGGTTAGCTTCTGCAAGGCGCTTCTTGGCCTCTTCTCCTTCGTAGATGATAGCATTGAGCTCTTTCTTCTTGGCATCTGAAAGCTTGTTCTTTTCTTTATCCTCATCAAGCTGAGCTTTAGCTTCAATACCAGCTTCCATAGCCTTAGCAAATTCGATCTCCTGGTCAGCTGTAAGAAGTGGAACTTTACCGATCTCTTTTAAGTACATTCTGACAGGATCTTCAATGCTGATTCCATCAGGCACTGAAAGGTCGATATTTTCCATATCTACCTCATCCTCATCAGTAAGGATCATATCGTCATCTTCAACTTCAAGAAGGTCATCATCATTGTCTGTTGCTCTAAGAACGTCGACTCCGGAATTCTCAAGAACATCTAAAACGTTACCAAGCTGCTCTTCAGAAAGATTGATATCAGCAAAGAAATCACTAACTTCTGCATAATCAAGAGCATTCTTTTTCTTCTTGGCAATGACAAGGATCTCTTTTACTTTCTGTTTAACGAGCTCTTTTGTAGCCTCATCAGGTTCTTCATCATCTGAACCATTTGATTCTACCTCAGTTTTAACAACCTTCTTGCCCTTTGTAGCCTTTGTTTCCTTAGCTGGCTTTTCCTCTACTACTACTTCTTTTTTCTTAGAAGTCTTAGCAGCCTTTGGTGCCTCTTCCTTTTCCTCTGCTGCTTTCTTTGTAGTTGCCTTCTTTGCTGGCTTTTCTTCTGCTACCTCTTCCTTTTTCTTAGTAGCCTTAGTAGTCTTTGAAGCCTCTTCCTTAGCTTCTGCAGTCTTCTTTGCAGCTGCCTTCTTTGCTGGCTTTTCTTCTACTACCTCTTCCTTTTTCTTAGTAGCCTTAGTAGTCTTTGCAGCCTTTGGAGCTTCTTCCTTAGCTTCTGCAGTCTTCTTTGCAGCTGTCTTCTTTGCTGGTTTTTCTTCCTTCTCAGCCTTTGCTGCCTTAGCTGGCTTCTTTTCCTCTGCCTTCTTGGCAGTAGTCTTTTTTACGGTTTCCTTCTTGGAAACCTCGGCTTTAGCAGCCTTTGTAGCTTTCTTTGTCTCTTTTGTTTCTATCTCTTTCTTTGCCATTTTAAGTTCCATTCCTTCTTTTTATTTTTTTAATCGTCTGGCGATATATCTGCGTGTGCTAGCTTCTCAAGTTCTTTTTTGCCCTGAATAGTCTTGGTCAAAAAATCTGGATCATCCGGCTTAAGTTCACTCTTTTGCCTCTCATATCCTGCAAGCTTAACTCCATAGATGATATCGTGAAAGGCCTTGCGCCTCTGATCCTTGGTCTCTATCTCAACCAGGTTGGTGTTAAACATCTCAGCAACCTGCCTGTGCTCCTCTTCCTCAGTGAATCTGTCCAGGATCGCTGCCGGTGAGAAGTTGCCATTTTGCATTCCCATGAACAGTTCTCTTGCGACACTCCTATAGAGTTCATCTGAGAAATCCTCTGGCGTTACGTACCTGCTAACCTTGGAAAAGAGCTTTGGCTCATCTGTGAGCCAAGTCAGGAGTAGCCTTTGATTCTTCCTTGCTCCATCCTCAGGAGTATTCTTCTTTTGAATACCTGACTTTGGTCTCTCTGCAGGTTTGACCAGTCCGCCCTTTGCAGCAAAGGATGCCACAAGTCTTCTAAGGTCATCAACCGCTATATTATATTTGGCTGCAACAGCCTCAATATAGTTTTCTCTTTCAAGGGTCTCTTCAAATTCACAGAGCTTTTTGGCTAGCTCTCTGTGGAATTCTGTCTTGGATTCAGGATCTGACATATCATGCCTTGATTCCATGATCCTTACTTCAAAGAAGAACGTATTCTCTGCATTTCTGATTCTTTCTTCAAAGGCCTCTTTACCAAGATTCTTGATGAACTCATCGGGATCCTTGTATGGTCTAAGATCTAAGACCTTACCCTTGATTCCTGCCTCTTTTAGTATGCCTATTCCTCTAAGGGCCGCCTTGGTTCCCGCTTCATCACTATCATAGGACAAGATAACTTCGTCAGTGTATCTCTTAAGGATCATAGCCTGTCCTGTAGTAAAGGCTGTACCAAGGGAAGCTACTGCCATATCAAAGCCTGCCTGATGCATAGCTATGACATCCATGTAGCCCTCACAGATGATCATGTACCCTGCTCTGGAATTCTTGGCATAATTAAGGCCAAACAGATTTCTGCTCTTGTCAAAGATTGGTGTCTCCGGCGAATTAAGGTACTTGGGCTTGCCATCTCCCATAACTCGTCCACCAAATCCTATAACCTTTTGGGACGCATCCTGAATCGGGAACATTACCCTATTCCAGAACTTGTCATGGGTTCCCATCTTCTCATCATGAGAAGCAAGACCTGCCTCAATGATCTGAGCATCGGTATATCCCTTGTCCTTAAGGTATTTGACAAGATCATTACTTGAAATATTGGCATATCCAAGTCCAAAGTGCTGCATGGTCTCATCAGAAAGCTTTCTCCCTCTAAAATACTCCATGCCCTTTTGGCCACTCTTACCTCTAAGTTGGTAGTAGTAATACTTGGCTGCCTCTTTATTGATATCGTAAAGGATCTGTTTTTTATCTCGCAAAGCCTTGGCCTGCGGAGAATTATCCTCGTCAGGAAGCTTGATACCGGCTCTGTCCGCCAGCTGTTTGACCGCTTCCTGGAATGTTAAATTGTCATATTTCATCAAGAAAGTAATAACGTTGCCTCCGGCCCCGCAACCAAAGCAGTGATAAAGCTGCTTGCTTGGCGATACTGAAAAGGAACCGGACTTTTCATTGTGGAAAGGGCAAAGTCCCATGTAATTGGAACCCTTCTTTTGAATGTGAACATACTGCCCGATCACATCCACAATGTCGTTACTAGAGCGCACTTCCTCGATAAGCTCCTCCGAATAACGCATAAATTATAAAACTCCCCATGTATGAGGTATATAAACCTCTTCAAAAACTGCGATTGAATATCTGTCTGTCATAGAACTTACATAGTCACAGACAATCCTCTCCTTGGTCTCTCCAGTTTCAAGCATATTCTGAAGATAATCAGGAAGCTTCTCGATGTGTTCAAGATAATACTGGTAAAGAATCTTGATCATCTCTTCTACCTTACCTTCCTGTCCCTTAGCTATAGGATTGGTGTAGACTCTGTCAAACATAAATGTTCTCAGTTTAAAGAAAGCATCATTAACTTCTGGTGACATCTTGATATCATCCTGATCAAGACTGTTGGCTACGATATCATGAATAAAGGTATCAAGCCACTCTCCACTGGTATGACCAAGAACTCTGCTGATGTCGTCAGGAACTTCCTCCTCTGTGATGATTCCGCCACGTACTGCATCATCCATATCATGGTGCATGTAGGCAATCTTGTCAGAAAGTCTCACAACCTTGCCCTCAAGAGTGCTAGGTGTCAGATCCATCTCGTGATTGAGAATACCATCTCTGACTTCCCAAGTTAGATTCATGCCCTGTCCATAGTTCTCAAGCTTCTCAACTATTCTAAGGCTCTGCTCATTGTGTCTAAATCCATCAGGGCACACAGCATTAAGAGCCCTCTCACCTGCATGTCCAAAAGGAGTATGTCCAAGATCATGGCCAAGAGCAATGGCCTCTGTAAGGTCCTCATTTAACATAAGAGCCTTGGCTATAGTCCTTGCATTCTGTGACACCTCAAGGGTATGAGTCATACGAGTCCTATAGTGATCACCCTCTGGAGACAAAAAGACCTGTGTCTTGTCCTTCAGACGCCTAAAGGATTTGGAATACAAGATCCTGTCGCGGTCCCTCTGAAAGCAAGGCCTTATATCACACTGCTTTTCTTCTTTTTCTCTTCCTTTGGAATTCATGCTAAGAGTTGCATGTTTACTTAAGATCTGCGTTTCTCTTTCTTCTAACTGAGTACGAATTATCAAATGTTTTTGTCTTCTTTCTGTGGTTTTAATTTGTAAAAAAGCTAAAAAAAGAACCCACACTTTAATATTCTGTGTGAGTTCTCAAAATCCTTTTTTTATTTCAAAAAAATTATTTAGTCCATTCTGACTCTCTTGAAGTATATTGGTCGTTTATCCACTGAACCGCCTGTTCAAGGCCTTCCTGGGATACTTCAAAATTCTCTGATGTCATTAAAGACTTGTCTGTATGAGCATATGAGTTAGGCTCAGGCCACACTGTAGCCATAAGTGTTGCAGGGCCTCTCTGGTCCACAGGAACAAACTTGACGTTCTCAAGAGGCTCTCTTGCAAGTCTGTAGCGCATTCCCTTGTAGCTTCCAAAATATGCCTCTCCATACTCATAATGCATCAGATTAAAAAAACTGCTTACTTCTATTGCCATTTAATAAAAAACCATCCTTAACAAAATAATAGGTATTAGAAGGTTACTTTACCAGTATCCTCATGATTTACAACATAATATGCTGCATTATCAGATGGCTTGATATAAACCTGGATCTCCTTGATGCTTGTAAGCTTGTGACCATTATTTACGTAGTCCTTCTTGGCTCTTTCAATAATGTCAGCTGCTCTAAGCTCATGGTGACTGTACTGAATGAATACTTCCTCTTTGCAGGTATACTTGGCAGCTTTAAGAGAAAGATCATTGCCTACTGTCTTAGCAACCTTTGCTGCCTTCTCAGACTGCTTCTTTACAGCCTTTGCTGCAGGAGCTGTCTTTTCCTTTGCCTTGTTAAGATAAGGAACTGCCTTATTCTTAAGATCATTAACAACTGGCTCTGCCTTTTCAAGAACATCCTCATAAACAGGCTCTGCCTTTGTCTTAAGGTCATTTACAACTGGCTCTGCCTTGCTCCTTATATCCTTAACTACAGGCTCTGCCTTACTCTTGATCTCTTTTATATATGGTTCGGCCTTGTCTGTAACAGGCTTTGCAGCTACCTTTACATCTCTGATGATAGGCTCTGCAACCTTTTTGATCTCATCTACCGGTGACTTTTTTCCCATATCTGCGTCCTCCTGTCTATTAAATGTGCTGATTACTTAAACTTGTTCATAAACTGAGCCATAGGTCCAATGGCATCCTGCAAGTCCTTTATGGCAGTATTAAGTCCCTCAAAGTCGATCTCTGAAAGGTTATTGACTGCACTTGTAAGACCTTCGCCGTTTTCCTTAACAAGCTCGTTCATACCACTGCTGGCTTCTGTGATGTTGGATATCATCTCATCCATATCTTCAAGAGATGTCTGAGCCTTGATAGCAACCTGATTCACGTTATGAATGGTGCCCACCGCCTTTGGAACCACAGCTATCGCTACGATCACTACTGTTGCCGCCATAACTGCTATGCAACAAGTTGATATCTTCTGCCAAAAGAGCTGTTTCTTGTGGAGATCTCGCATCTGCGTTAAAAGAGCTGCCTCAGAAGGTGCACTTGTTTCAGTAGCAACGGGCTGTTCGTTCTCTTTATTCTTTTCTTCCATGTTCTGTCCCCCTAACAATGATTTCTTAAAACCATTAAAACACTAAGAACAGTATACACCCTGTAAGGATTTAAAAAAAGCTACGCACAACAAAGTCCCATCTTCCGCACAAAACAAAAAAAGGAACCAGTTCAATGAACTGATTCCTTTTGTTCGTGCGGAAGATGGGACTTGAACCCACACGATGTAAGCATCACAAGATCCTTAGTCTTGCTCGTCTGCCAATTCCGACACTTCCGCATTTCCCGTCGCCGCTCTCTCGTGGCGACTTGATTATAATAGCATTGTAATTCTAAAACGTCAACAGAAAATTTCAAATTTTTTTAAGTTTTTTTCTACTTATTGATTCTCCGATCAAGTTCTATCTGCATTTCAGCAATAAAGTCCTCCGGCTTGCAGTAAGAATAAGCCTCCAGATAGGTATTCCACGCCATTTCAAAATTATCTGCCATTACAACACGAGGAAGATATTGGTGCTTACAATTTTCCATAAGTCTCCAAGCTTTTCCTCCATCAGTTGCATTTGTCATGGTCTGAGAATAGGTATACATAGGATACCATGGGCCTGGAGCACAGTTTACGCCTAGCATATCCACATAGGTCTGGGCTCCATAAGCATCAAAACATTCCTTAAGGTCATCAGAAAGTGTATCGTAAAATTCGCCCTTCTGGTCTTCTGGCTGCATGGCATTCCTGCCATCTCTACTCGTTCCAGTAAAACGAGGGAAATATGAGTAATCACAAAAATGCTCCTTTTTGTAAGAAGCATCAACTGCATTTGCTCTCATCTCTGGAGTTCTATAAAACATACCCTTTGTATCGGCCTTATAGTCCACACCCTCAACCCCCCAGAATCTAAGGTTGTGAATATCCTGACCAAGAAGATCATTTACAAACTTCATGGCTCCGTCAATATCTTTACAGCTCTTTGTAATGGCAAGTCCGCTACTGCTATGAAGAACCTGGGCTGAACAGTGCCACTGATTCTTGACATCTTCACTGATAGTTACAGGAAGAGGAACATACTGGCATCCCTCTTTATCAAGCCCCTTAGCCTTGAAGGCATCCTCAGCAACATAGGCAAAATTCCACCACTGGTCGATCATTCCAAGAACTCTTCCAGATGATAATTTTTCTATGTACTGATCATAGGACTGGGTAAAAGACTCCGGATCTACGATACCTTTTTTGTACTCCTCATTAAGTCTCTTAAAGTATTTCTTGGCTGTATCAGTAGTATTGTAATCAATTATGGTATTAGTAGTAGGATCAACTATGACTGAACCATCATTTGGATAACCATCAAGAAAAGCTGGCGCATTTTCAAGACAGTAATACTTCCAGTCTTCGCACAGGATGGTGTAAGGGATGACTTGTGTACCATCTGAAAGCGTAGGATTAGCATTGTAATAATCATCAATAAGGTCAAAATACTGATCCATTGTTCTGATCTGCGGATAACCAGCCCATTTAAGGACCTTTGTCTGTATCCAAAAAGTTTCCTCTGCATGGACGCAGCCCTTTTCCTCCCCATAACAGCTAGAAAACTGAGGAATCCAGTAAATATGCCCATCAGACTGCTTTAGCTCATTCCACTGGTCTTCGCTAAAATAATTTTTGATATTAGGATACTTTTCAATGTACTCATCAAGAGGCACTAGCGCGCCCTTTTCATACAAAACAGAGCTCATCTCTCCAGCATCGATAAAATCAGGATACTCATCATCTTCTATCATCTTACTTATGGCTTTTTCAACACCCTCATTTTGAAGCCACGACTCTTTTACCTTGCAATTTGTCTTCTCAGCTATAAGCTCACTGATATCATTGTGATCATCTATCTCTGTTCCCTGGACAGCAAAAAAAGCAGTGAATTCCTTAACCTGTTCTTCACCGCTTTTGCTTGTCCTCTTTGAATCAAACCACAAGACTAGCGTTAAATTTATACCTATACCAACACATACCAAAATGAAAATGTTAAATAAGCTTTTTCTCATGGTCTTTGCCTCATTTATATGCCAGTCGTATCATTCAAAAATGTCTATTTTAATATATCCAATATTTCAAGAGGATCATTTACGAAGTAATTGTTTTCAGCGCCAACTTTCAAAAGTTCCTCTTTTGTTCTAAAGCCCCAAAGACATGATATACATTTAAGCCCTGTATTGACCGCTGTCAGATGGTCAATCTCTGAGTCTCCAACATAAATGCAATCTTCCTTGCTAACTCCAAGCTGCTTCATAGCTTCCAAGCACTCATCAGGAGCTGGCTTTCTCTCAAGACCTTCTGCTACTCCAATAGCAACATCTACATAGTCCTTAAAATATAGGTCTCTAAGCTCTCTTACAGCCCCCATAGACTTATTAGAAACGATAGCCATCTTGTAGCCGCGCTTCTTGAGCTCAGCAAGGAGTTCTGGGATGTGCTTATAAGGGCCTGTCTTAATATTGCAATGATCAAAATAATAAGCTTTGTAGGCCTCTAATATCTCATCAAATCTCTCATTGTCTCGTCCATCTGGAAGAATCCTCTCCATCAGGACCGCTGCTCCACTTCCCACACTGTGCTGAACTTTATCCAGTGTTTTCTCAGGAAGATCGAACTTTCTCATAATATAATTAACGGAATCTGTCAGGTCCTCAATTGTGTTAAGAACCGTTCCGTCCATGTCAAAAATAACTGCCTTGTAGTCCATTAAAATACCGCCTTTTCTCTACAAATATAGCACAAAATCCCCGTCTTAGCAAAAGTTGTCACAGGCTCAATATTACGTCTCCATTATCTTTAGCTTGGCAAATTACTAAGTATTCCTTAGTAGTTCATAGTACTCAACACATACTTATTTTAATATCAATTTTGGATTAACTAATAATTGCTGAATAATGTTCTCATAAGCTTCCACATCAATAATCCTTGAGATTGTCGTAATTCTTTTTCCTGCATCCTTACTTGAAGCTCCACAATGATATAGCTTTATATCCTTTGTCGCATTATCAATAATAATGTATCGATCATGTGCTCTGTTATTTGTTTTTATAAAATCAATTGTTCTTCCATAATATTCTGTCGTAAAGTCATTATATTCGGACAAACGAAGAGGTGCTCCACCTTTATTATCTGAAATAATCGTAAGTGCCACATTAGATTTTGAACTTGCAAGATGTCGAAGAGTCTTTACTCCAATATAGTCATCAATCACTATGATACTATTTTTCGCTTTTCCATAAATCTTCTGATATGCAACATCCGCTTTAAATGGTTCACCATCTAATAATAAAAACTCCTCATCATTTAATTCACTATTAAAAAGTCTCATAAAATCTGAGAGATCACTTTTTTTCACCATCTCAGATTCAATTTTCTTAATTGCTTGCGAATGTTGCTCTGTCAAAGCTGTTAGCATTAAAAGATCATGTCCTGAAATCATAGTTTTGTTCTCTATTATATGATCTTTCATTTTCTTGAATAGCCAAACCAACTTCCTACTTTGTTCTACTGCAAGTTTACCATTTAATACAGTCATAAGAAGATAGACTCCCTGCTCTGTAAATGCATGTGGTGGAATTCTTCGTCCTCCCCAACTTGCTATCCGATTTTTGGATTTCAAGTTATGAAACTCCTCCGTAGTGAGTTGAAACATAAACTCCTCTCCAACAAATCTCTCCTTATTATTTTTAACCTGCTCGTTAAGCTTACTTGTTGTGTACCCATATATTTCAGCAAGCTCAAAATCTAGCATCACCTGTACACCACGCACAACGTAAACCTTTTCTTCCAACTCGCGATCATCCATGAGTAAAATCTCATTCTTTTTTGCCATTAAAAATCCCTTCTACAAAAAGATTCAATTATATTTATTTACGCATTTTTACTTGCTATCCGATTTTTGGATAGCAAGTTTAATGACACCAGATCATTATATCTCATTTTATCATTTTCGTACATATGTTCTTTTTAATGACGACGTTACTCCTTTTTCAGTAAAAAACAACTAACAACCGGGAAACCAAATGGGACTTTGAGCAGAGCACTTGGCGAGGTATTTTCGAGCCTAGTGCGAGCCATGGGTGAACACTTGACGAGCCGTGACAACGAGCGAGTCTAGTGAGAATCCCAGAACCCGAGCAGCGAAGCTGCTGGGTGAGAGTCCTCTTCCACACGACAAAAAAGGACTAGTTCTTTCGAACTAGTCCTTTCAGACTGTAGACAAAGTGGTCCTGAGAGCGTAGCTCTCAAGACCATTTTTCTTTTTCGCGAGTGTTTTATTGATAATAAAGGATAGAAACGGCCTCTATCAGGCCATCTCTAACCGCCATTCATGCTTGATTCTTGCAAGCTTTTTCAGATTCATACACGCAAAGGTAAGCGCGACCTTCATTTCCATCCGCGCCTTGCCATACATCTGCGTATATCTGAATCCGTGGTTCTCTTTTGCTGTTCCAAAGATTCTCTCTATTGTTTCTTTTCTGTGAGAATAGAGATCCTTCATTCCTTCTGTGTACCTTATATTCTCACATTCTTCCATGTAATCTTCCCAG
>NZ_FMXK01000004.1 GCF_900103635.1 Butyrivibrio sp. INlla18 | reverse complement strand
GGCAGTAAGACCCCTTGGAGAGTACGAGGTTAGATAGGCACAAGGTGTAAGCACGGTAACGTGTTCAGCTGATGTGTACTAATAGGTCGAGGGCTTATCCAAACTAGGAGAACTTGATGAGGTTTTACCGAATCTAGTTCGAGTGTTGTTCTGGCGAGACTATGAAATAGTCGAGAGCAGAACTTCCGATTAGTATAGAAGAAATGGATTTAGATATCAGTGTTCGGTTTTGAAGGTACAAAGCAAAAGGACCATGCAGTAGCATGGCATTTTGTATATATGGTATCTTTAATAATCCTCCTTAGCTCAGTCGGTAGAGCATTCGGCTGTTAACCGAAGTGTCGTTGGTTCGAGTCCGACAGGGGGAGCTAAAAAAAGACTGTTACTACGGTCTGATACGGCTCCGTGGTCAAGCGGTCAAGACATCGCCCTTTCACGGCGGTAACACGAGTTCGATTCTCGTCGGAGTCATTATATGGTGACATAGCCAAGCGGTAAGGCATAGGTCTGCAACACCTTGAGCGGCGGTTCAAATCCGCCTGTCACCTCTATATAATCTGTAAGCATATCGCTTACAGATTTTTTTTATTCAATAGGAAAATCCTTTGGATTTCCTACGCAAAGAGTCGTGAGCGACTCTTTGTTCTATATGCAACATATCATTATTGGGGAAATGTTGTATTAATAACGCTTATATTAAGGAGGGTATGATGAAAAGAAGAATTGCAATGATCTTAGTTGCCAGCCTGATGTTAGTAGGCTGTGGTAGTGTCAAAGTAAAAGAAATTGATGAGGAGATGGTTGGAAGACAGTCTAGTACTGAGGAATCTTCACTAGAAGCTACAACAGCTGAAGCCACAGAAGAAACAACTGAAGTAGAAGAAGAAAAAGAAGTACCAGCTGTAGATCTGTTATATAACTTTCTTGGAGTAGATGGAAAGACTGCTTCTGCAGTGTCTGATGTAGAGATATCAGTTGATTCCTACGATGGAGAGCACTACTTTGATTATAAAGTAGGTGATGCAATATCATTAGAAGAAATAAAGACGGGCATCAGCAAGAGCGGATGGGGAGATGAAATGAAGCTTTCATATACATTCTTTTATCAAGATAAAAAGAGCCCAATATTAGCGGTTCTTGTCCCAGATAATCCAAACTATAAAGATGAGAATAATTGTCTTTTATTCTTTGCTGTAAAAGATGGAGAAGTACATTTAGTTTCATACAAGGACACAATGTGCGATGAGTATACATATGGATATGTTGGTCAGGGAGGGCTTCTTTCTTATAAGTCTCAACCACTTGGACGTAGTAGCGGAAATCTTTTGATAAATAAAACTTATATTGTTGATAAAGATGGACAGCTAGTAGATCTTTTCAATGAAACAATGGCAGTAGCAAGTGAAGCAGAATACATGGGAGATGATCACAGGGCTTTTGCTATATTTGCTGAAATGTATGCGGATGGCAATTGGTCATATGTTTCTGTTCTTGAATGTGGAGCAGATAAATACTATGTACTATATTCAGATGGCAGTGATACTGATCTTGATGCAAGATTTATTGAAGCTTGCGACAAAGAGGGTATTAAGGTTTATAATAGGAATGAGTTATTGCCTATTTTAAATGGCTATATTCAGGAACTTGGCTATGAGGAAGATATTACTGATCTTGATAATAAAGTAGCTAAGTGGAATGAACTCGACTAAAAAAGTACTTGGGGAGGATATCATGGCAGAAGAAACAATGAATGACTTTAAAGATGAGATCGACAGATCTTTTCGTAAGATCAATGAGGGTGACATACTCGAGGGAACAGTTATCGATGTAAAAGATACTGAAGTAGTCCTTGATCTTAAGTATTACACTCAGGGTATCATTAGAGCTGAGGATCTGAGCGATGATCCAAAGTTTAGCATACACAGAGATATTCATGTTGGTGATGAGATTTCTGCAACAGTAGTAAGTAAAGATGATGGATATGGAAATATCCTTTTATCTAAAAAGGAAGCTAATCAGATAGTTGCTTGGGATAAGTTAAAAGAGCTTATGAACTCTGAAGAATATGTAGATGTTAAGATATCAGAGGCTGTTAAGAGCGGCTGTGTTGTATTCCTTGAGGGTATTAGAGGATTTATTCCAGCTTCAAAACTTGACCTTAATTATGTAGATGAAAGTGATCTTGATTCATTTGTAGGTAAGACATTAAAGGTCAAAGTAATTACAGCAGATGAAGAGAATAAAAAGCTTGTCCTTTCTGGTAAGGAATACTTGAAGGAGCAGGCAGATGCTAAGAGAGCAGAGATGATATCAAATGTTGAAGTAGGACTTGTGACAGAGGGCGTTGTTGAGAGTCTTCAAAACTACGGAGCATTTGTAAATCTTGGAAATGGAATGACAGGACTTGTCCACATTTCTCAGATCTGCAACCAGAGAATTGCACATCCTTCTTCAGTATTAAAGGTTGGACAGAAGGTAAAAGTAAAGGTTACAGCAATCAAAGATGGTAAGCTTAGTCTTAGTATGAAGGCATTAGAGGAAATTGCTGCAACAGAGATAACAGAGGAAAAGATAGAGTTTGAGAGTGATGGAGAAGCAACAACATCACTTGGAGATCTTCTTAAAAAAGCAGGATTTTAATACAAAAAAGACGGTGATCATATTCACCGTCTTTTTTTGAACACACACTATGAAAAAAGGAAAGCTATAGATTTATAGCTGTATTATCACTGTATCGAATGGTGCTACGTTCTCAAACTTTTTATCACCAAATGCTGTCTTTACTGTTGTGCTCTGTACAGCATCTGAGTTATTGATAACAATAAGTCTCTTGTCTGCTGGATAGAAAGCGCATTCCATATTTGAATTGTCTGTTATGTATTCCTGGGCTAATGACTTGTCAGCAGCATACATAAGTATGTTTAAAAGAAGTCTGTTGTTTAAAACATTAGTTTCAAATGTGGATAAGTATATGCCTTTTCCCTTGCCGATGTGGTTAACTGTGAAAAGAGGATTTCCATCTTTTTCAGCTAGAACTTTAGCGTTTCCATCAGTTAAATGAACATGGCATCTTTCTGGAATAAAGCTTCCTTCAGGGATAAGTCCTTCAACTTCAGTTTTATCAAATGCCCATTTTCCATGACATACATAAGGTGAAGTGTTCTTGTCTACACCAAGGACTGGAGCCATTCTAAAGGTTGTATTATAGCCGTCAACAGCAGAAGGCTCGTTAACACCGATAAATGTTCCGCCATCGTATACCCATTTAGTGAGGGTTTCAACTATGGAGTCGTCTTTCCAATTGTCACCGCCGCTCCAAGCAGTGCCCTGGGCACCAGCATTGATGATCACCTGATATTTTGAAAGGTCAGTAGTCTTTACATCTTCAAAGCTTATGAATGATACATTAACAGGAAGTCCAGAAAGAGCTTCGTTGATGTGGATCAGATCATTCATAAAGGTTTCGTGGAAGTGTCCACTAAGTGTCCAGCTTCTTAAACTTCCCCAGCTGTGAAGAACAGCAACATTAACATCTAATGTATAAGGCGAACCATTTGTATGAAGGTCTCTTATTGTTCTGAATTCATCAGAAATCTTTGCAATGTAATCAACAAAGTCTGGATAGTTTTCAACAAGGTGAAGGTATCCGCCAAGTCCAATCCTATCGATCTTTGCTCTTAAAAGAGCTCTTCTAGTATGATTCCAATATTCTTTTGCATCTCTTGTTGGATCTCCGCCAGGAGCGAAAGTTGGAAGTCCGCCAAGTCCAACAGGGAAAAGATATGGATGTAGTCTAAGTTCATGTGTTTCGATATCTGCGCCAGCACAGAGTCTTACTTCATAGCCAGAGAATACGCATTTGATAAGACCATCGAAGTCAAAGTCTTTAAATCTCTTGCTGTAAGGCTCTACACCAACCCAGCTGTCATCGTAGAATACATAAGCTTTTTTGCCGTATTCATGAACCATGTCAACAAGCTTACGACCAAATTCAACTACGAAGGAATTAACAAAATCCATGTAATCAAGCTGAGTCTTAACTGGAGGCTGATGTGTTACGTGAAGCGCACCCTTGTTGATGAAATCTTCAGCAGTAAGCTTGTAACCGTAGCGCTCAGCGAAGTTGTCGAGCATCTTAGGGCTTACAGTGAAATCATATGAACCCCAGTCTGTAAAAAGATTTCTGTTTCTTTCGCTGCTTCCCCAGATCCAAACAAAGTTGTAGAACATTGAAGTAAATCTGACAACTGTAGTTGCGGGATGTGTTTCACACCAGTTCTTTAGCCAAGAGAGCATGTACTCCTGAGTTTCAGGATAAACAGGATCGATAGGCATCAAATGCTCTTTATCCCAGTTGTTTGTGGTGTGGTTGTACATGGAAATTTCTTCCCATATTCTGTAGGCAAGGAAGCTTACAGTATAGCTGTGATAAGGAATGACATTATTAACAATGACATTTCCAGCTTCTTTTTCATAAGTCCAAAAGTTGCTGCTGATCTCCTGACCTGTAGTGCGGTCAAAAACCTGCCAGTATTTCATTGATTCTTTGCTATCGTTTACCATGAACTGCTGGTCAAAAAAGTCATCAATAAGATGGAAGATAACATAAGAATCTTCAGCTACTTTAGGCTGTGTCATAAGAAAAGACTGCTGAAGCTTGTCTTTATTTGCATTGGCCCATTCATTGTGGTCTCTTATGATACAGATTGTTGAATAAATTCCATAACCTGAATCTAAGATCTCATCTGAGAGAACTGTTCCGTCGCTATCTCTGATAACGTCAGCTCCCCATTTGTCAGCAAGCTCCAAAGTGAGCTTCTCGTAACCTGATTCACCAGGAAGTGTGAATCCTCCTTTGGAATGCTTTGAATCTAAACTCATAATTTATTAAACCCCCAAGTAGTTGATTGATTATAGTGCGCCATCACTACGAACTTTGTCATAATTTAGTACTCCAGAAAGATAAGCAAGTGCAAGTCCCTGTCCCCAGCCCTGGATCCACTCTCTGGAAATGTTTCTGTAACCATCTCTGTCTTTCATAACTGCTGTGCCGCTTGAAACATTGAGAACACGGCCGTCTTCAGAGATGTTATCAAGGATACCAACAGTAGCCTTGTTGATATATTTGATGTGAAGAGGGTTGCCCTTGTTGATCATTGCAGCAGCAATACCGCAAGAAGCAGAAATCTCTTCATAAGACTCTGGATCATCAAGAATAGTTCTGAATAATCCGTTTTCTGTCTGTAGCAGCTTGATAGAAGCAAGCTGTTCATTTAATGAACCAACGATATCAAGGAACTTAGGATATAAGTAACATTCAGGCAGAATGCGTCCTACCTCAGACATTGTGTATGCAGCCCATGCGTTGGCTCTTCCCCAATAGAAGCCAGACATGTGGTCTTTTGTAATGTTGTTGTATCCATGATAGAAAAGACCTGAAGCAGGATCCTGGAGATATTTGATATGCCAGTAATACTGGTTTAATGCATCGTCAATGAGCTTTTCATCCTTTAAAAGAACTCCTGCTCTTAAAAGAAAAAATGCTGCCATGAAAAGTGTATCTGCCCAGCACTGCTCAGGGAAATCATTGTTAACTGAAACAGTATGCTGAAGAACATTGTCACCAAAACGAAGAGCGTCATTTTCAAGGTAGTCGATCTTGCTCTTTGCAATATCAAGATACTTTTCATCATTTGTATATTCATACAATGTGAGCATGGCGTGTCCCATGGCACAAGTGTTAACTGTCCATGATGGAAGACCAAGCTCTATATATTCATCAACTCGTTCTTTTAAGAGTTCAATGTATTCCTTTTTGCCTGTAGCAAGATAAGCCTCGCATACACCATAATAAGCAACGCCTCCTGGCCAATCCCAGGTAAGATCCATGCGCATGGTTCTCTTTACGATTGAATCAATAGCGTTTTCAATTTCTTTTTTGTCATAGATAAGATTTGCCATAATACTTCCTTTTCTGCAAAAATCATAGTATTTTGAGCAAATTATATTAGTTGATGGTTGAAAAGTCTATTCAAGTAGATGAAAAAACTATGCAATTTCAACTATTTGAGTTAAAATAAGTCATCGAAGTTAATGGACGAAATACTAAATTATTTTATAAAGGATAAATTTATGTCAAAGCCCAAGAAAACTGTCATAGAATACCGTAATTATGAGCTTCCGCTCAATTTTCCGATTCTTCTTTTGACTGGAGACAGATGGCATATTTCCGATGTAAAGTCTGGAAAACTTCATTTCCATAATTGCCTTGAGATCGGTATCTGCCACAGTGACAGTGGAATGATAGAATTTGATAATGATCCTGTTCCATTTAATGAAGGGGATATGACCTTTATATCAAGGAATGTTCCCCATACTACTTATAGTACTAAGGGACAGGCTAGCCTTTGGTCATACATCTTTTTGCAGCCTGATGAGATGTTAAAAGGGGATTTTGGAGGAGCTTCGCCCTATGCAAATGTCTTTGAAGATATGATGCAGAACTCCCAGATCATTATAAATAGAAAGGAGTATCCGGAGATATACTTCCTGCTAAGAGCCATCATGGAAGAGCTTGAAAAAAAGGAAATGAACTATCAGCTTTCTGTAAAAGGCCTTCTCCTAGCTCTTTTCATGAAACTCATGAGAATATATGATGCCACAAATGACAAGAAGCAAGATGACAAAGAAGTACATGAAAACGCCATTGTTATCGCACCGGCGCTAGATTATATCAAGGAAAATTACATGTTCAATTTTCCTATAGAGGATCTGGCAGATATGTGTCATCTGAGCCAGACGCACTTTAGAAGGGTATTTGGGGAAATCATGAATACAAGTCCTCTTTGCTACCTCAATACCACTAGGATCCTGCAGTCGTGCATCCTGCTTAGGACAACAGAAGAGTCTATTCTTGCTATATCAGAGAGAGTGGGATTTAGGTCGGTATCAAGCTATAACAGGCATTTCTCAGAGATCATGGGCACGCAGCCTAGTGAATGGAGACATAGGATGGCTAAGGTTGATAAGTCTTCAATACTTGAATATACAGGCTGGATGCAGGCTCAGAACCTGACAGAACCGCAAAAATAAGAATATAAGGCCGAAAAGAGTGGGTAACCACTCTTTTTTGTTTGTCTAAAATTAAGAAACGTTATTTAGAATAATTGCATTTGTGAAATGTGCACAAAAATCAATCGATGAGTTTATATATAAGAGACATATCGAACTATAAAAAAGCAAATAAATGGTTGATATTGCAAAGCTTTTTTAACTAAGTGATTAGATACGCATACTAAATTATTTTAGGATTGTCTTATCAAAGGGGAGGGGCAATATTATGAATAAGGTTCAGCATAAAAATAAGGGGAGTATCTCGCACTCTTCTTGGAAGAACAGTCTAAAGCGCGATTGGCAATTATATCTTCTATTGCTTATCCCACTTGCTCTAGTAATCATATTTAGCTACGGTGCTTATCCAGGACTTCGAATGGCATTCATGGATTACAAGCCTGCTAAAGGATTTTCTGGAAGTAAATGGGTAGGCCTTGGAACATTCAAGAAGATATTCAAAGATGCCGATTTCACAAGAGCTCTTCGAAATTCAGTAGTATTTAACTTACTTGATCTTTTAGTTGGTTTCCCAATGCCAATCATTTTGGCGCTTATACTTAACGAACTGAGATATCAGAAGTTCAAAAAAGTATCACAGACAATTTTATATCTTCCACACTTCCTTTCATGGGCTATCATCGGTAGCGTGGCACTTACAATGTTCAAGCCATCAAGCGGACTTGTAAATGTAGCCATGATGAATGCGGGACTTATAGAGAAAGGAATACCATTCCTTAACGAAAAATGGCACTGGGCAGTTACGTATCTGTTGATCGGTGTTTGGCAGGGAATGGGATGGGGAACGATCCTTTATCTGGCAGCGATCACAGGAATAAGTGGTGAGCAGTACGAAGCTGCTATGATCGACGGAGCAAACCGTTGGCAGAGGATGATCCACATCACGCTTCCAGGTATCAGAAGTACAATCGTAACACTTCTTATTATGAATCTCGGCCGAGTAATGGGTAGTAACCTCGAGAGACTTACAGCTCTTGGAAATACTCAGGTAAAAGAGTTCCAGTATCAGCTGGCTATCTATATCTTTAATAAAGGTCTTGAGAATAATAAGTTCAGTCAGGCTACAGCGGTTGGTCTGTTCCAGTCAGCTATAGGCGTTATGTTAGTTCTTTTATCTGACAGGATAGCCAAGAAGCTTGGCGATGATGGCTTGCTATAGGAGGTTGTTACAAATGGTAAAAAGAAAAAATGCAAAGGGCGAAGAAAGCTATTCAGCTGGCGGAGCTCATGCAGTTATAGGATTTAAGATCAGCGATGCGATCATGATGCTGGTCATCATACTTCTTTGCGCGACATGCGTACTTCCATTTATCCATGTTGCAGCAAAATCAATATCAGGAAATACCGCAGTAATGTCACAGTCAGTTTATTTCTGGCCAAAGGATATTACACTTGATGCTTTCAAGAGAGTACTAAAAGATCCAACAATGAGCCACTCAATGTTTTTCTCAGTATGGATCACTCTTTTGTTTACATTCCTTGGAATGATCGTTTGTACATGTGCTGCTTACCCTCTTTCAAAAAAGAGACTTAAAGGTCGCCCAGTACTTACATTCCTGCTTATGGTTCCTATGTATTTCACAGCGGGTATCATTCCTTCATACATTTTGTATTACCAGTTGCATATTCTTGATACATTTTGGGTTTTGATATTACCACTAATCTATTCACCATATAACATGCTCATTATGAAGAACTATTTTGCAACAACTATTCCAGACAGTTTGGAAGAATCAGCATTCCTTGATGGAGCAACAAACTTCCAGATTCTTTGGAAAATAGTACTTCCACTTTCAAAGCCTATTTTGGCAACACTTTCACTGTTCTACGCAGTAGGACGTTGGAACTCATATGCAGACAACATGTACTATACAAGATCTGCAGATCTTAAGATGATGCAGTACAAGCTCTATCAGCTGGTTGCTTCAGCAACAGAGGCTCAGACAGCATCACTTGCAGATACAGGTGGAGTTACACAGTCAACTCCAGAAGTACTTCAGGCCGCATGTATCATGTTCGTAACAATACCTATTATTATCATCTACCCATTCCTTCAGAAGTACTTCGTACAGGGAACAATGGTTGGAGCGGTAAAAGGCTGAGAGCAGAACTTCATTATTAATGTAACCCCTCATGGGGTTCAGATATTTTCTTATATGTAAAAGGAGGATTACGATGAAAAAGAAGGTTTTAGCTGCATTACTTAGCGCAAGCATGGTAATGGGAATAGCAGCGTGCGGACAGAATAGCACACCTGCTACAACAGAAGACAACACTGAAGCTCAGGAAACTGAGACTGAGGCAGAGGCTACAACAGAAGAGAATTCTGATGTAACAGCTGGTATTGATGGTTGGGAGCCATTCTCAGATAAGGTTACTCTTAGAGTAGCTGTATACGACAGAGGTGACAACGGTAATGGATGCTCTGACGTAGAGAACAACTACTGGACAAAATGGGTTCAGGAGAACTTTGGTGACAAGTACAATATCGACGTTCAGTACGTAGGAATCACACGTTCAGACGTTATGACTGACTACGCTATGCTTGCTTCAACAGGTGAGCTTCCTACTCTTTGCATGGAGTACGACTATGATAAGCTTGCTACTTGGGTATCTGACGGATATTTACAGCCATACGATATTGATCAGTTCAAGACAATTGCTCCAACATACTTCCAGAACATGGTTGATAACGGACTTACAAACTACATCCAGATGCAGGGTGACAACTACCTTGTAGTTGGTAACAGACCATACGGTGCTTCAACATACACATTCTGCACATGGTACAGACAGGACTGGCTTGAAGAGGCTGGTTACACAGAGCTTCCTACAAAGAACTCTGAGCTCCTTGATCTTTATGCAAAGCTTGTAGAGAACGGACATGAGTATCCTCTTTCAGGATCAAAGGTTTCAGGTGCTGGTGTAGATCAGAACTACAGCTACAGAGATTATCCACAGGATGAAGTAACATGGGCAACAACAGGTGACTATCAGATCCCAGCTCTTTCAACAGAGGCTCAGAAAAGATACCTTAAATGGCAGAACGAACTTTACAACGATGGTTACATCAACCCTGAGTACTACTTAAGAGCTCAGTCAGATGTAGAAGCTGACTTCATCAATGGTAAGGCATTCCAGTGGTCAGGTTATGTATCATCAACAATGAACGTACTTAATTCTCTTTATGAGAATGAACCAGATGCTAAGCTTGCAGTTGCAGTTTGTCCTTCAGAGTTCATCCAGGATGAGACATGGGGTAACAGCAATGCTTATCGTCCAGGTGGTAACATCGGTGCTATGATCGGTTTCTCAAACAACGCTACAGAAGATGAAGTTAAGGCTGGTATGATGTACCTTGAGTGGATGGCTCAGCCAGACAACCTCTTCACAATGCAGTGGGGTATCGAAGGTAAGAACTTCAACTATGAAGATGGCAAGCCAGTTGCAGTTGGTGATCAGTCAGGTCTTGAAGAGCAGCAGGGTCACAACAACAACGTTGACTATTGGATGGTTGTAACAGCTATCAAGGTTCTTGGAAACATCGAAGATGATATCGCAGCAATCAATCCTCAGGGACTTCCTCAGGACTTCTACGATCAGATCCTTGCTAACTACAACGGACAGATGGCTATCTACAACGCTGGCAAGTGCAATGTTGACTGTATGTTTGGTGCAGCTCTTGAGTCTGTAACAGAGTATGGTAACACACTTAAGGAAGAGCTCTATCCAGAGTATCGTGACCAGCTTGTAATGTGCAAACCAGAAGAGTTTGATGCTCTTTATGATGAACTTTCACAGAAGTATCTTGATGCAGGATACCAGGAGATCATCGACGAGAGACAGCAGCTTCTTAATGATGGTCTTTCAACAAGACTTCAGTAATAAATAATCTTTTAGATGAAGAGTGCCGCTTGGGAAACCAGGCGGCACTTTCTGTATACAGAAGTTCTCCGGAATGTATTATAATAAGTAAAGTAGCGTTAGCAGAAAGGGGGACTTATGGAGGAAGAAGCAAAAAAACTCATAGAGTGGATGGACGATTCTAAAAGTGTTGTATTCTTTGGCGGCGCAGGAGTTTCTACAGAAAGTGGAATTCCTGACTTTAGAAGCAAAGATGGATTATACAATCAACATGATGTCAGGTTTGATAAATATCAGCCAGAATATCTTTTGAGCCATAGCTGTCTTGTGTATGAGCCAAAGGTATATTACGAGTTCCATAGACAAAAGATGGACACTCGAAGTATTGAGCCAAACAACGCTCACAAGTATCTCGCGGCCCTGGAAGAGACTGGGAAGCTAAAGGGGATAGTAACTCAGAACATCGATGGACTTCATCAGAAGGCTGGCAGCAAGGTTGTATATGAGATTCACGGAAGTGCGCTTAGGAACTATTGCATGAGCTGTGGCAAAGAGTATCCTGACGACTATATCTTTGAATCTGATGAGCCAATTCCAAAGTGCTCATGCGGCGGAACCATCAGACCAGATATCACTCTTTACGAAGAGGGACTTCCAGAGGATCAGGTAAGTGGGGCTATAGATGCTATTTCTAAGGCCGACATGCTCATAATCGGCGGCACATCACTTACAGTTTATCCTGCAGCTTCATTTATCAACTATTTTAGAGGAAGGTATCTCGTAATAATCAATGAGAGTGATATTCCTGTTAAAAGAGCTGAGAACACTCTTATAATTAAAGAAAGAATCGGAAAATTATTTACCGAAGTAGCAAAGTTACAAGGAATAACATTATAAAGAATGGATATTCAGGTAGGAAATATAGTTAAATTAAAGAAACAACATCCTTGCGGTAGCTTTGAATGGGAAGTTCTGCGCGTTGGAGCCGACTTTAGACTCAAATGTACAGGCTGCGGGCACCAGATCATGATCCCTAGAAAAACCTTAGAAAAAAGTGTTAAAGGGATACGATAAAAAGCTTGCAATTATCACGTGGATATGATAACATACCATTCTGTGATAAATTCCTTGCTGCCTGACTGATACAGGTAGCCAGAGACCAAAAGGAGGTAACAAAGCATGAACAAATACGAATTAGCCGTTGTTGTTAGTGCAAAGATCGAAGACGATGCCAGAACAGCAGTCATCGAGAAAGTTAAGAAGACTATCGAGAAGCATGGTGGTCAGATTACTAACGTCGATGATTGGGGAAAGAAGAAGCTCGCTTATGAGATCGAGAAAATGACAGAAGGCTTCTACTATTTCATCCAGTTCGACGGTGAGTCAACTTCTCCAGCAGAGATCGAAGCTCGCATGAGAATCATGGACGGCGTCATCAGATATTTATGCGTTAAGAACGAGGCTTAAATAGAAGAGGACGAAAATATGAATAAAGTTATACTATGTGGACGTTTAACAAGAGACCCTGAAGTAAGATATTCACAGGGAGAGAATTCAATGGCAATCGCAAGATACACTCTTGCAGTTGACAGAAGAGTTAATAGAAGCAACCAGCAGGATGGACAGACAGCAGATTTCATTGGAATCGTTGCTTTCGGTAAGTCAGGCGAGTTTGCTGAGAAGTATCTCAAGAAGGGCACTAAGGTTATCGTAACAGGACGTATCCAGACTGGTAGCTATACCAACAAGGATGGCGTTAAAGTATACACAACTGACGTAGTTGCAGAGGACCAGGAGTTTGCAGAATCCAAGAATTCATCTGCTGGTAACGGCGGAAGCTTTGGCGGATCTGCTCCATCAAATGAGCCTGCACCTTCTGCAGCAGGGGATGGCTTCATGAACATTCCAGACGGAATTGACGAGGAGCTTCCTTTCAATTAATTAGGAGGTAAAATAACATGGCTTTCACAAAGTCTGAGAAGTCCGATGCTCCTGTAAGGAGAAAGGGCGGAATGCACAGAAGAAAGAAAGTTTGCGTATTCTGTGGCAAGGATAATGTAATCGATTATAAGGATACAGCTAAGCTTAAGAAGTTTGTTTCTGAGAGCGGCAAGATTCTTCCTAGAAGAATCACAGGAAACTGCGCTAAGCACCAGAGAGAGCTTACATCAGCTATCAAGAGAGCAAGACATCTTGCACTTATGCCTTACGTAGCTGAGTAATTCAGTTATCCGATAAAGATAATAAATAGGACACTTTTTAGAAGAAATTCTAGAAAGTGTCTTTTTTTGTGTGTTAAAATAGTTGCTGTAAATGGGGAGTATGGCAAAAGTAATGCCTGGCAAGGCATAGGGGACTACAATATGCATTCTAAAAAGATTACTGACTATATTTATGGATGGCTAAATGGCTTAAGTATCAGAAATAAGCTGATTCTAGTTTATGTCATATGCATGGTGATACCTCTTGTTTTAACTGATGGTATCGTATTTGGGCTTCTGGAACATTATGAAAAGATAGAAGAAAATTATCGAATGCAGAGTGTGGCAGATTCAGTTCGCTACCTGGTAAACAGCTCTTTTGATGAGGCGGTTACAGCCATCAATAAGATATATCTGGATGAAAATGTCTATAAATTCCTTGATGATGATTTTGAGTCAGAGTATGACTTTTTTGAAAAGAGGATCAAGATTCAGGAGAATATAATCAAACCTCTTGATGGCGGTAGAGAATCTGCCCTAAGTAGCATCATTCTTTGTAGTGATAATGATGGAATAGTCAATGGTGGCAATTTCTATAACATCAAGGATCTCCAATTCATCAAATGGGATGATCTCTTGGCATCTAAGAATTCAATAATAGTTTTTTTCTATTATCCCAAGGATGCTATCAAGAATATTTCAAATAAAAAGAAAGTTGCTGTCATCCGAATGCTGGATCATTACTCTTGGTATGACAGAGATATGATGGTATACGTGGATCTGGACTTCAGTGTTCTTCAGCGCAAGATGAAGGCGATGACTTATGAGTACTCAGTATATTTGTGTGAAGACGACAGAATACTTCTCTCTAGTCCATTGCAAAAGAGTATTAATGTAGATTATGAAACTTTAAGTGATGACGTCAATATCGGATTGGAAGTACCCTGGGACATATATGGAAGGAATTTAAGGATCATCGTATCAGGCGATGGCACAAGCTTTAAAAAGGTCTTTAGCGATCATGTTTCTTTGATAGTACTACTGATCATATTTAACCTCTTGGCGCCTATCATAGTGATATGGTTTATCAATAGGTCTTTTGCTGTGAGACTATATAGGATCTCTAAGGCATTTGATGAAGCGGACATTGATAACAACAAAGGAATTGATGAGGAAAATCCTGGTGGCGACGAGATAGGTCTTTTGATAAGAGGTTATAACCGAATGGTTGAGAGGCTTAATACTCTTATAAGGACTAACTACACTGCCAGATTGGAGCGGCAGGAAATTGAGCTTGCAAGGCAAAACGCGGAGCTGTCGGCACTTCATTCTCAGATCAACCCACACTTCCTGTTCAATATGCTTGAAAACATCAGGATGAGAAGCGTTATAAAGAGCGAAAGAGAGACTGCTTCAATGATAGAGAAGCTGGCAGTTCTCATAAGGCAGAATGTAAGCTGGTCTACGGACAGATCGACTATAGAAGATGAAGTAAACTTTATAAGGTCATATCTGGAACTTCAAAAGTATCGATTCGGAGAAAAGCTTAAGTTTGATATCAGCTTGAGAGAAGACTGTAAGGATTTCCTGGTACCGAAGCTTACGCTTGTAACGTTCGTTGAGAATTCATGCGTGCATGGAATGGAAGGGAAGACGGCGGCTTGTTACATATATGTAAGAGTATATAGGAATGAAGACAAGCTTGTCATGGAGATAGAAGATACAGGAAGCGGAATGCTCGATGAAGATGTCATGTATCTAAATGACAGGATGAATAATTGCACTTTCGAAGACGTAAAGAAAGGCTCACATGTTGGTATCTTGAATGCGTGCCTTAGACTTCGCATGAATACAGGTAATGCGGCTGTCTTTAGTCTTGAAAGTGAGAAAGGTGTTGGAACGTATATCACGATCACGGTTCCTACAGACAGGCTTAAGATAAACGATGATAAGAGTGATGCTAGTAGATGATGAACCATTCATATTGGAAGGACTTTCGGTTCTCATTGATTGGGAAAAATACGACTGTATGATAGTTGCCAAGGCCTCCAACGGTGAAGAGGCCTTTGAGTATCTAAAGCAGGGCGATATAGATCTTGTGATCACAGATATCAAGATGCCGGTAATGACAGGTATGGAGCTGTTACAAACGGCTCGCGAGGAAGGATTATCCTCTGCTTATTTTGTGATATTAAGTGGTTACAATGACTTTCAGTATGCGCAGACGGCTATTAAATACGAGGCTCTCGACTATCTCTTAAAGCCAGTAAGTGCTGATGGACTCATAGAGGTCATTGAAAAGGTAAAGAACAAGAAAAAAGCTGCCCAGGGCGGAGATCTTGCTGATTATGAGAAAAAGGATAAGTCCGAGGCTGCAACAGCTCTTTTCAAGGATGAGCTTGATGGAATGACCTCAGGAATAGAGCACAATGACAAAGATGTGATCAACAAGAATATTGACGAGCTCTTTATAAAAATGGGCGGAGATGGAACGGCTCTTTCTAAAAAAGCTCTTGATGTGAACAAGAACTACCTTGTTTTCAGGCTCCTTCACTTGGCTGTAGAGCTTGATAAGACCATAGATCAGGAAGTTGTCATGATGTACATCTCTGATAATATCCTGATGAGCGGCACAGAAATGGGAACTATACTTCACTTAAAGCAGTTTGCCAGTGAATATGCAGGGTACCTTGCGAGTCTTCGCGGCACAGTTTCCAAGGGCGTTCTTCATGACATAGAAAAAGAGCTTGATGTAAATTATGCACAGAATATAACTCTTAAGGACTTTGCAGCAAAATACTATGTGAACAGTTCTTATTTGGGACAGCTTTTCCGTAAGCAATATGGTATGTCTTTTAGAGAATATCTGAACATGGTCAGGATAAATAAGGCAGCTACCATGCTGATCAAGACTGATGAAAAGATAGGCCGCATAGCGGAAGAGGTTGGCTATCACGACACGGACTATTTTATCAATAAATTTATCTCTATTAAGGGCTGTACACCGTCAAAATACAGAAAAAATGGAAATGGTCAGACAGAAGTGTAAATTGACAGGACAAATCACTAGAATTTGTCCTGTTATATTTTTGAGTTTGTAGGGGGAAAAGATAAGTCGTCAGTATTAGACTTGAAAGTAACAGATGGTATGCCCTTTGTGGGGGGCAAATAAAAAATGGGAGGATTACAATGAAATTCAAAAAAGCAGCATCACTATTGTTGAGTGTCTTGATGATGGCATCTGTTGTCGCAGGTTGTGGCAACGCATCAGAAGGCACAACATCAGGTGGAGACACAACAGCGTCAACAGAGACTGGCAGTGAATCAACAGATTCTGCAGCTTCAGGTGAAGTATCAGAGTTCACAATGTTCATCACAATGCCAGGTTCAGAGATCAACGATGATAACGAGATCGCACAGATCATCGCTGACAAGTATGGGGTTAAGGTAAAAGAGACATGGCTTACAGGTCAGACAGCATCTGAAGCAACTGGTACACTTATCGCTGGTGGTGAGTACCCAGACTTCATCGATTCTGATGAAATGAACCTTTTGATAGACGCAGACGCACTTGTTCCTCTTGATGATTACATCGACAAGTATCCTGAGTTCAAGAATACTTGGTTCACAGAGGAAGAGTGGGAGAAGTTCCGTCAGCCAGACGGACACATCTATTGGATCAATCCTTTCGGTAACACAAAGGGTGAGTCCAAGCAGACAACTCACAATGACGAAGCTTTCTGGATTCAGGTAAGAGTTCTTGAGTGGGCTGGATATCCTAAGATTCAGACATTAGATGAGTACTTCAAGCTTATTGAAGATTACATTGCTGCTAACCCAACTATGGATGATGGAACAGAGAACATTGCATATACTATCCTTTGCGAAGACTGGAGATATTTCTGTCTTGAGAACGCAGGTCAGTTCCTTGCAGGATATCCAAATGATGGTTCTGTAATCGTTGACAAGACAGATATGACAATTAAGGATTACAACACATCAGAGGATACAATCGCTTACTTCAAGAAGCTCAACGAAGAGTACAACAAGGGCTTTGTAGATCCTGAATCATTCACACAGACATATGATGAGTACATCGCTAAGCTTTCAACAGGTCGTGTACTTGGTATGGTTGACCAGTGGTGGGATTTCGCTAACACAGTTAACGATTCATTCAAGCAGACAGGCCTTGATGCAAAGGGATGCAACTACGTTCCTTTAGGACTTACAACAAAGGCTGGTATGGAAAACAGATGGCACACATATGATGACACAGTAAACCAGGCTTCTGGTATTGCTATCACAAAGGATTGTAAGGATCCTGAGAAAGCATTCAAGTTCATCGTTGATTGTGCTATGGATCAGGAACTTCATGATCTCAGATTCTGGGGTGTTGAAGGTGTAGATTATCAGGTTGATGAGAACGGATTATACTATCGTACAGATGAGCAGAGATTGAACTGGGCAGACACTTCTTATCAGGCTTCACACAGATGCCAGTATTCATACTTCCCACAGTGGAGTGGAACATCTGATGATGGCAAGAACGCTAACAAGCCAGAAGAGCAGCCTTCAGAGTTCATGATCGATATGGCAGCTCCTCTTAAGGCATGCTTCGATGCTTATGGAGTAACAACATATCCACAGATGATCAATTCTGTAGTAGAGACAAACGGACCTTGGTTCCCAATGTACTCATATTCAAACAACTTCACAACAGAGACACCTGGTGGTGTAGCTTGGGCTAAGATGGGTGAGTGCAAACACGAGTGGCTTCCTAAGGTAGTTATGGCTAAGGACTTCGAGCAGGGATGGGCTGAGTACATGGAAGCATACAATGCTTGCAAGCCTGAGGACTTCCTTGGAGAAATGCAGGAGATCTTAGATACTTTTAAGTAATCAGTTAGCGAGGTTTTTTCGAGCTTACTGTACTACTTAGTTCGATCGAGCGATAGCGAGAGTCGAACTTCCTTGTAAATACTTGGCGAGGTTTTTCCGAGCATAAATAACATGAAAAGGCAGCAACTGCGCCACAAACAATGTTGCTGCCTTTTTTTTAAGAAAAAACAGTAAAATTCCTTGAGAAAAGAGCAATAGGAGAGAGTTTATGGCCCGCAATAAAACGCATAAAAAAATGGATATGAAGGCCACACTTAAAGAGATGAAGCGCCAGAGCTTTCTGATGGTTGTATCGCTCGCTGTTGTTGTGTACGGTATCATATTCTACTACTGGCCTTTAACAGGCTGGATCATGGCTTTCCAGAATTTTAAGCCAAAGAATGGACTCCTTGGATCCAAATTTGTTGGACTAGATAAGTTTAGATTCTTATTTGAAGATGAAGTTTTTATCAAAGTCATCAGAAATACATTTGCAATGGGTGTTATCAACCTTGTTGCAACAACCATAATGGCAGTACTTTTTGCAATCATATTAAATGAAGTCAGAAGGGCATGGATCAAAAAACCTATTCAGACAATATCATATCTTCCACATTTCCTTTCATGGATCGTTGTTACCAGTATTCTTCACGTATCTTTGTCATCAACAGGTATCGTCAACGATCTGCTCATGAGATTTGGAATTATTGATCAGGCAATCAACTTTTTTGCGCATACTGAATATTTCTGGCCAATCGTAGCATTTGCTCACTGCTGGAAAGAGACAGGATGGAATGCGATTATCTATCTTGCAGCCATCACAGCTATCGACCCTTCATTGTATGAAGCAGCTTCTATCGATGGTGCAGACAGATTACAAAAGATAAGATATATTACGTTCCCAGGCATCAAGCCAACATTTATGATCCTTCTTCTCATGAATGTAGGTAACGTATTAAATGCAGGTTTTGAAGTACAGTATTTGCTTGGAAACGGACTCGTACAGTCAGTATCACAGACAATTGATATCTACGTTCTGAAATGGGGTATTTCACAGAACGACTACTCACTTGGTACAGCTGCGGGATTATTTAAGAGTGCTGTAAGTATCGCGATCATCGTTATAGCCAACGCCATAGCCAAGAAATACAGCGAGCAGAGACTATTCTAAAGGAGGGGCGAGACGATGAATGAGAAGGAATACAAAGTAAGAAGACCAGTCAGCGACGTCATATTCGAGATATTTGTCGTATTGTTCCTGGCTATTTTCGTAGTAGTAACACTGTACCCAGTTCTTAACACAGTAGCCCTGTCATTTAACGATGGTATCGATGCTGTAAGAGGCGGAATCTACTTATTACCACGTAAGTTCTCTATGAAGAACTACCAGACAGTATTTGCAATGCAGAATATCTGGGTTGGTGCTAAGATCACAGTACTTAGAACAGTTGTAGCGACTGCCACATCTCTTTTTGCAAATGCCCTTCTTGCATTTGTAGTTAGTAGAAAGAGATTCCTATTTAAGTCACAGCTCTCTCTGTTCTGGGTTATAACAATGTATGTAAATGGTGGAATGATCCCAGTCTTCCTGTTATACAAAAACCTTGGCCTTACAGGAACATTCCATGTATACTGGGTTCCTGGAATGATCAGTGCATTCAACATGCTAGTTATGAGAACATACATGGAAGGAATTCCAGAGAGCTTGGAGGAGTCAGCTCAGCTTGATGGTGCTGGATATTGGGTAATATTCAAGGACATCATTTCTCCTCTTAGTAAGCCAGTATATGCTACAGTAGCTCTTTTCATTGCTGTATGGCAGTGGAATTCATGGTTCGATGCAATGCTCTATAACAGAATGAAGACAGAGTATACAACACTTCAGTACGAGCTCATGAAACTTCTTTCATCAGTAATGCAGCAGAGTGGTAGCGCTGAAAACGCCAAGAACGGCGCAAACACCATTACACCTATAACGATCCGTGCAGCAGTTACGGTTGCAACTATGCTTCCTATCGTATGTTTGTACCCATTCCTGCAGAGATATTTCGTTACAGGTCTTACGATCGGTGGCGTAAAAGAATAATTGGTAACGAAGGCACTTTTTGGAGAAATCTAAAAAGTGTCTTTTTGTTTACAAATTTGCACATATAGCGTTATGGCGTTAAAATATATACATGATATTGTGCTTTGTTTTAGGCGATGTATATTGCGAGGCGCTATGGGGAAAAAGAAACGTAGGCTAAAAAGCCTTTTACTTATCATATTTCTATTGATATCGTCATGCTTCTGGCTTGATAGGGGAAGTGTCATCGTTTATGCAGCTACCGTAACCGTTACTGGCTCTGGGGATGCGGATACTGACACAGATGCGTTAAAAGATGCCATCACAAACGCAAGCTCTGGCGATACCATCAGCCTTTCTGGCACTCTTTTGATCAATGACCTTATAACTATATCAGGAAAAGAGCTGACGTTTTCGGGTGGGACTTTGTCTGGAGACATAGATGGCGACAGCACTCATAGTACTGGAGATACTCCGAGGTTATTTAGGATCAGCGGAAGCGGCACAGAGGTTACCTTTAGTGGCGTTACTGTGGAGTATTTTGATTGCACAAAATCTGGAGACGCCAATAACTATGAATATTCTCCAATTGAGATAAAAGATAATGCGAAAGTTACAGTAACCAGCGGAACATTCCAGAATAACGTAGGTGGCGAAGGCGGTGCTATGCACGTCTATGACGGCGCTGAACTTAATATCAAGGGTGGCACCTTCCAAAATAATAGAGCTGAGAACGGAGGAGCAATTCTTTCTGGAAAATGGACAGATTTTAATACAACAGATCCAAGTCAGATACTTCCTGGAAAACTAATAATAGAGGGTGGAAGTTTTCTAAATAATATCGCAGGAATATCCAATGAAACAGCGGATGGGTTTGATGAAGGTGGATTTAGAGATATTGCCACAGTAGGCAACCACGTAAGCTTTGGAGGCGGCGCTATTTGGACAAATGGCGGCCTTGTAATAGCAGATGGTGAATTTAGTGGAAATAAGGCCCTTAGAAGCTTTGGCGGCGCTGTATTTATAAACCATGGAGATGATAACAAGATATTCAAAGGCTCTTTTCATGATAATGTAGCTTATAAGCTCGGTGGAGCCATCTATTCTGAAGAAAACTCCAATACCTATTTTGGAAAGACTTCCATATACGAGAATAATGCGGGTCACTTTGGCGGAGGCTTGTGGCTCTGCCCTTCTGGAATAGGAGACTTTAACACACTGGGGTTTGCTGCGATATTTGATAATGACGCAGATCTTTCACATGATGGCAACTTAAATGCGGCAAAAGATGATTATATTCATCCTGACTGGTTCCCTGCAAGCGATAACACTGATCCTGATGCAAGCCATATTGGAGGAGCAGCTGGTGATGATTTTGCTATCATGTATCCCAATAAGCCTTATTATTCAGCATCTTCTAGCATTAGACTTGCTCATCAGTGGTTCAATTACACAGAGATCAAATGGCAAGATGATGGAAGACCGACCAACTACGCATCTGGTTATTATTATAAAGGTGTCAATTCACAAACTGGTACGTCAGACTATAGCCATAGTGGATTTGAAATCGAGAGTAGTATAAGTGAATCTTTTGAAACTAATGGCGAAGACGTGATCTTTAAGCCTGGCGGAACTGATGCAGATGGAAATCCAACGGATTATGCGCTGGCTCTTGAATGCGTTGTGGTCAGTGGACCTGGAAAAGACAATGCTAAAAGCAATGCAAATCTTAAGATTTATAATAACACCGCCTATTGGTCTGGTGGCGGTGTTGGAACAGATGGAACAGTAACATTCCAGCAGTTTGGAATTTTATCTTGGAAAAAGAGAAAAGGCGTGGCTAACTATGACGCCCTCGCCGGAAGTTCTTGGGAACTGACATTTCCAGATGGAAAGACTTATATTATCAATGACAATTCATCAGTTGATGACAATACATACAAACCAGACAGTGATAGCACTGATGGTATTTTTAAAGTAAAGGGACTTCCTGCTGGAAATTATACGCTCAAGGAAAAAACAGCACCTTCTGGATATCTTTTAAATCCTTATGAGTATACGGCAACAATTACTGATGAACAGGCCTTTGGTATGCCTGAAGTTACGGTATACATAGGCGATGAAGCAGATGGAAGTATTTACGATTATGAAGCCCCAAAGGTTGTAGTTGAGCTGTATAAAAAGCTTAGTGATCCAACTCTTACGGTAGACTCCTATGACTTCACCATAACAGCAGTAAGTGCCATCGACCCTAATGGCCTGCCGATCACACCAATTCCAATGCCTACACCCGTTACAGAGTCTAGCTCAACTGCTCCGGCTGGAGGGCAGGGATATGCTTCTTTTGGTGAGATCACATATATTAATCCGGGAACATATACCTATACGATAACAGAGGATGTAGATACCACCAAGAAAGTAACCGTAGTAGTAACGGTGTACTACGATACTGCGCATCACGGTCAGCTTAAGACGACGGTCAAATATAACGGCTCAACAGCAGTAGCCACCATCGTAAATGGTGAAACGCCGCCATCACCTCCTCCGCCAACACCACCAAATCCACCGGACAATCCGCCGGATAATCCCCCAGATAATCCACCGGATAACCCTCCAGATAGTCCGCCGGATACACCGCCAACACCACCAGGTACGCCTCCAGGTACACCACCTAAAACTCCACCAGGTACGCCTCCTGGAACTCCACCTGGTACACCTCCAGATGGTGAGGAGTTTGAAGAGGTTGATGCATACAAATTTTCCCAGGGCGCAGCTATGGGAAGAGACAGAAACACAAGTGATAGACTAGAACTGGTTTTCATATTCAGAGGACTTGTGATAATTGCTACAGGATGCTTTCTTGTATTTATCATAAAAAGAGATAATGCTAACTGACTTGGCACTGTGGTATACTATACAGTGAAATGTCTAATTAGGAAAAGAAGGTTGATTTCATGGCAAATAAGTCCAGAGTTAAATTAAAGGGAAAGCTGAAGACATACCTTACTATATTCACAATATTAGGTGTTCTTCTGATCTTCATAAACATAGGGATATTCACAGTAAACTTCACAGCAGGTTTGGTGCTCCTTGCTTTTACAGCACTTTACTTTGTGGCTGTAGTTTATCTGAATTTCTATAACAGGCCTATCATCATGAATGAGCTTGTTAGCTTTGCTACGCAGTATGGACAGATCCAGAAAAAGCTTTTAAGAGAGCTCGACCTTGCACATGCTGTCCTTGATGATACTGGAAAGGTTGTGTGGTCTAACATAGCCTTTGAGAGGATCGTTCATCAGGAGAAAGGCTTCAAGAAGAATATCACAGCTCTTTTCCCAAGTATTACTCAGGACAAGTTCCCAGAAGGATATGATGAAGTATCCTATGATATCGACCATGAGGATAGCAATTACACTCTCAAGATGAAGAGGATCTCTCTTCAGGAGATGGCTAATAACAGCGATATCATCGATGCTAACGGATACGAAGGTAGCCTTATAGCAGTATATCTTTTTGATGAGACTGCACTTAAACTTGCTATCCAGGAAGTAGATAACCAGTCACTGGCAGCAGGTCTTATCTATCTTGATAACTATGAAGAGGCCCTTGATAGTGTTGAAGAGGTTAGAAGATCTCTTTTGACAGCTCTTATTGATAGAAAGATCAATAAGTATATTGCCGGATGTAACGGTATTGCCAAGAAGATCGAGAAAGATAAGTACTTCGTTGTAATGCCAAAGAAGTCCTGCGAGATGCTCAGAGAGCAGAGATTTGATCTTCTTGAAGATGTTAAGACAGTTAATATCGGTAATGAGATGGCTGTTACCCTCAGTATAGGTATCGGACTTAATGGTCTATCCTATGCTCAGAACTATGAATTTGCTAGAAACGCTATCGATCTTGCCCTTGGACGAGGCGGAGATCAGGCGGTTGTTAAGAGCGCTGAGAATATTTCTTATTACGGCGGTAAGAGTCAGCAGGTTGAAAAGAGTACAAGGGTTAAGGCAAGAGTTAAGGCTCATGCCCTTCGTGAGATCATTTCCGGTAAGGATTCAGTTATCGTAATGGGTCACAGACTTGGCGATGTAGATAGCTTTGGTGCTTCTGTAGGTATTTACAGGATAGCCAAGACCCTGGATAGAAAGTGCCATATCGTACTTAATGATGTGACAACTTCTATGCAGCCACTTGTGGAATTATTCAAGAATAATCCTGAATATGAAGATGATATGATCATCAATAACCAGCAGGCCATCGATATTGCTGGTAACAATACAGTTCTTGTAGTAGTTGATGTCAATAAGCCAACTATCACAGAGTGCCCAGAGCTCCTTAGATTTTGTAAGACCATCGTGGTACTTGATCATCACAGAGCAGGAACAGAGGTTATCGAGAATGCTACACTTTCTTATGTAGAGCCTTATGCTTCATCTGCATGTGAGATGGTTTCTGAGATCCTTCAGTACATTGGCGAGAACGTCAAGATCAAGAATGAAGAGGCAGATTCACTGTACTCAGGTATGATCGTAGATACACAGAACTTTATGAACAAGACTGGTGTCAGAACCTTTGAGGCAGCAGCATTCCTTCGTAGAAACGGTGCTGATGTCACAAGAGTACGTAAGCTCTTTAGAGAGGACGCCAATGAATACAAGGCTAAGGCTGATGCAGTCAGCCAGGCTGAGGTTTACCAGAACAGATATGCTATTTCAGTACTTATAAATGATGATATACAGAGCCCTACTATCATAGGAGCCCAGGCAGCCAATGAACTCTTGAACATCAAGGGCGTAAGAGCAAGCTTTGTATGTACAGAGTACCAGAATCAGGTATATATAAGTGCCAGATCCATCGATGAAGTCAACGTTCAGGTTGTAATGGAGAGACTTGGCGGCGGCGGACATATGAGTTCAGCCGGATGTCAGATGGAAGGCATGTCAGCTGCAGAGGCAGTTGAAGTTGTTAAGAAGACGATCGATCAGATGATCGAAGAAGGAGAACTTTAATAGATGCAGGTAATTTTATTAGAAGACGTAAAGAGCCTTGGTAAAAAAGGCGAAGTAGTAAAAGTAAGTGATGGTTATGCCAAGAACTATGTTCTTCCAAAGAACCTTGGCGTTGAAGCTACACAGAAGAATTTAAACGAGCTCAAGAATCAGCAGAAAAGAGATTCCATCGTAGCCAAGCAGCAGCTTGATGAAGCTAAGGCTTATGGCGAGAAGATCGCAAAAGAAACTGTACAGCTTACAATGAAAGCTGGCGAAGGCGGAAGAGTATTTGGATCAGTATCATCCAAGGAGATTGTTACAGCAGCCAAGCAGCAGTTCGGATTTGATATCGACAAAAAGAAATTACAGATGCCTGAACCGATCAAGGCATTCGGAACATATGAGATTCCGGTTAAGTTACACCCACAGGTTACTACTACATTGAAGGTAAGTGTAAAGGAACAGTAAAAAATGGCAGATGAAACACTGTTAAAAAGGGTGGCGCCCAACAGTCTCGAAGCTGAGCAGTCTGTTGTCGGTGCCATGCTTATGGATAAAGATGCTATCGAGATAGCAGCTGAGATAGTAACGGCAGATGACTTCTATAACAGACAGCTCGGCACTATCTTTGAGGCTATGGTAGAACTTAATAGAGAAGGCAGTGCAGTTGACGTTGTAACCTTGCAGAACAGACTTCGTGAAAAGAATGTTCCACCAAACGTCAGCAGTGTTGAATATATTGGTGAGCTGGTTTCAGCAGTGCCAACTTCTGCCAATGTTAAGTACTATGCCAAGATCGTGGCAGACAAATCTACTCTCAGAAAACTTATTCGTGTCAGCGAAGATACAATAAATAACTGTTATGCTGGCGGTGAAGATATGGAAGGCATTCTCAATGATGTTGAAAAAAATGTTTTTCAGATCACTCAGAAGCGTAACACTGGCGATTTCGTACCTATCGATCAGGTAGTTATGAATGCCCTCAACAGAATTGAGACGGCCAGCAAGATGAAGGGTAATGTAACAGGTCATTCAACAGGCTTTATCGATCTTGATTACAATACCGCTGGATTCCAGCCTTCTGACCTTATTCTGATCGCTGCCAGACCTGCTATGGGTAAGACAGCCTTTGTCCTTAATATCGCAGAGCATATGGCATTCCATGACAACAAGTGTGTTGCAATGTTCTCACTGGAAATGTCAAAGGAGCAGTTTGTTAACCGTCTCCTTTCCATGGAATCACACGTGGATTCTCAGCATATCAGAACCGGTAATATGTCAGACCTTGACTGGGAAAGACTTATCGAAAGTGCTGATGTAGTTGGATCTTCCAAGCTGATCATTGATGATACACCTAGTATCTCAATCCAAGAGCTTAGATCTAAGTGCAGAAAGTACAAGATGGAATATGACCTTCAGGTTATCATGATCGACTATTTGCAGCTTATGTCTGGTGGATCTGGAAAGAGCTCAGAATCAAGACAGCAGGAGATTTCAGAGATCTCAAGATCTCTTAAGGCTCTTGCCAGAGAGTTAAATGTTCCTGTAGTAGCTCTTTCACAGCTTTCTCGTGCGGTTGAGCAGAGACCTGATCACAGACCTATGCTTTCAGACCTTAGAGAATCTGGAGCCATCGAGCAGGATGCCGATATGGTAATGTTCATCTATAGAGATGATTATTATAACAAGGATACCGAAAAGAAGGGCGTAGCCGAGATCATTATTGCCAAGCAAAGACACGGCCCTATTGGAACCGTAGAGCTCCTTTGGCTTCCTGAATATACTAAGTTTGCAAACCTTGAAAAAGGCCACTGAGCAAAATAAAAAAGGTGTAGTTTTCGATAGAATCGAAACTACACCTTTTGTTATTTCTGTTGATTGTACTCAACCCTGTGTGATAGCACCAACAGGACACTGAGCTGCGCAAGAACCGCAGTCGATGCATGTGTTAGCGTCGATAACGAACTGTGAGTCTCCCTGAGAAATAGCTGAAACAGGGCACTGTGCAGCACATGAACCGCAGCTAATGCAACCATCATTAATAACGTATGCCATAATAAATCTCCTTCCACTATTTGTTTTAGAATAATAAATGTAACAAAAACAGACTGGCTTTGCCGTTACCAATCTTTGATACAAAGTTATCATATAATACTGATACTTATTTATCAATACTTTTAACGAAAACTTTTATCAGATGAAATCATTAAATAAGTATAAATTGCGTGACAATACCGATAAAAACGATATGTGTAAGCGCTTACACAAAATGGCTTCAAAGCCTTGAAAACATTGACACGAGTGCGGTTTAAGTGGTACTATTGAAATCGGCAGAATATGAGTAAAAGTCTCCGTCACATCTGACTTTTCACGGGAGGAAAAGAGTGTGGACGGAATTTTTGCGCTATTTCAAAGGTTTTCTATACAATTTAATATAAAAAGCCAAACAATCCAATAAAAAAGGTAGGAGGAAACAAAATGGCAAGAAACATGAAAACCATGGACGGTAACGAAGCAGCTGCATATGCTTCATATGCGTTTACTGAAGTTGCCGCTATGTACCCGATCACACCATCATCTGTTATGCCTGAGCATGTAGATGAATGGGCAACAGCTGGAAAGAAGAATATTTTCGGCCGTACAGTTCAGATTACAGAGATGCAGTCTGAAGCCGGTGCAGCAGGTGCTGTACACGGATCACTTGTAGTAGGTGCTCTTACATCTACATACACAGCTTCTCAGGGACTTCTTCTTATGATTCCTGATATCTACAAGGTTGCTGGTGAGAGACTCCCTGGCGTATTCAACGTATCCGCTCGTTGCGTAGCTTCTCATGCCCTCAACATCTTCGGTGATCACTCAGACGTTTATGCTTGCCGACAGACAGGTGCTGCAATGCTTTGCGACTCTAGTGTACAGGAGGTTATGGACTTAACACCTGTAGCATACTGCGCAGCAATTGAAGGAAGAATTCCTTTCATTAACTTCTTTGATGGTTTCCGTACATCACATGAAATTCAGAAGATTGAGGTTTGGGATTACAAGGATCTCGATGAGATGGTTAACCACGATGCAATCGATGCATTCAAGGCTAACGCTCTTAATCCAAATCATCCATGCCAGATGGGCTCAGCTCAGAACCCTGATATCTTCTTCCAGACAAGAGAAGCTTGTAACACAGGTTACAATGAGCTTCCTGATATTGTTCAGAAGTACATGGACAAGGTTAATGCAAAGATTGGTACAGACTACAAGCTCTTCAACTACTATGGTGATCCTAATGCAGAAGTAGTTATCGTAGCTATGGGTTCTGTAAATGATACTATCGAGGAGACAATCGATTACCTTGAGAAGCAGGGCAAGAAGGTTGGTGTAGTAAAGGTTAGACTTTACAGACCATTCTCAGCTAAGGCTCTCGTTGATGCTATTCCTGCATCAGTTAAGAGAATCGAAGTTCTTGATAGAACAAAAGAGCCTGGATCATATCGTGAGCCTCTTGCTCTTGATGTTATCGCAGCTCTTAAGGGAACAAAGTTCGAGTCAGTTCCAGTATTCTGTGGACGTTATGGACTTGGTTCAAAAGATACAACTCCAGCACAGATCGTTGCTGTATTCAATAACGACAAGAAGGAAGAGTTCACAATCGGTATCGAGGATGATGTAACAAATCTTTCACTTGATGCAGGTGCTCCTCTTGTTACAACTCCAGAAGGAACAACAAACTGTAAGTTCTGGGGACTTGGTGCTGACGGTACTGTTGGTGCTAACAAGAACTCAATCAAGATCATTGGTGATAACACAGACATGTATGCTCAGGCATACTTTGACTATGACTCAAAGAAGTCTGGTGGTGTTACAATGTCTCACCTTAGATTTGGTAAGAAGCCTATCAAGTCAACATACCTTATCAAGAAGGCTGACTTCGTAGCTTGCCACAATCCTTCATACATTCGCAAGTTCAACATGGTTCAGGAACTTGTTGATGGTGGCTCATTCCTTCTCAACTGCCCATGGACAGTAGATCAGCTTGAGACTGAGATTCCTGGACAGGTTAAGAAGTTCATGTATGATCACAAGATCAACTTCTACATCATGAACGGTTCTAAGATTGGTGTTGAAGTTGGTATGGGACCTACAAGAATCAATACAATCCTTCAGTCAGCATTCTTCAACATCACAAAGATCATTCCTGAAGAAGATGCTATCAAGTTCATGAAGGATGCAGCTCAGAAGACATACGGCCGTAAGGGCGAAGATGTCGTTAAGAAGAACTGGGATGCTATTGATGCTGGTGCAGATCCTAAGAATCTTATCAAGGTTGAGATTCCTGAGTCTTGGAAGGATGCTAAGGACGAAGGACTTGACTTCAAGAAGGCAGAAGGCTCTAGAAAGGATGTTATCGACTTCGTTAACAACATCCAGGCTAAGGTTAATGCTCAGGAAGGTAACACACTTAAGGTATCTGATTGTCTTCCATATGTTGATGGTGCTACACCTTCAGGATCAGCAGCATACGAGAAGAGAGGTATCGCTGTTAACGTTCCTAAGTGGGATGCTACAACATGTATCGGATGTGGATTCTGCTCACTTGTATGTCCACACGCTGCTATCAGAACAGTAGCTCTTACAGACGATGAGATCGCTAAGGCTCCAGAAGGACTTCAGACAAAGCCACTTGCTGGAATGGATGGATATAAGTATTCAGTTGTTATTTCTGCTCTTGACTGTACAGGTTGCGGATCTTGCGCAAATGTATGTCCTGGTAATAACAAGGGTGAGACACTCAAGATGGGTGCTATCGCAGCTAACAAGGATGAGCAGAAGTACTTCGACTATGCTGTAACACTTCCTATCAAGGAAGACGTTGTTGCTAAGTTTGGCGAAGCTTCAATCAAGGGCTCACAGTTCAAGCAGCCACTCCTTGAGTTCTCAGGCGCTTGCGCAGGTTGTGGTGAGACTCCTTATGTTAAACTTGTTACTCAGCTCTTTGGTGACAGAATGTACGTTGCAAACGCTACAGGATGTACATCAATCTGGGGTAACTCTTCACCATCAACACCTTACACTGTAAATGCTAAGGGACAGGGTCCTGCATGGGATAACTCACTGTTCGAGGATAACGCAGAGTTTGGTATGGGTATGGTACTTGCTCAGAACGCACTCCGTGATGCAATCAAGGAGAAGGTTGAAGAGATCGTAGCTGCTGGCGGATCTGCTAAGGATGCTGCTCAGAAGTGGCTTGATACATTCAACGTTGGTTCAGAGAACACAGCTGCTACAGAGGCTCTTGTTGAGGCTCTTAAGGGCGACAGCTCAGATGCAGCTAAGTATATTCTTAAGAATAAGGACTTCGCTGCTAAGAAATCACAGTGGATCTTCGGTGGTGACGGATGGGCATTCGATATCGGATTCGGTGGTCTCGATCACGTACTTGCATCTGGTAAGGATGTTAACGTCCTCGTTGTAAACACTGAGGTTTACTCAAATACAGGTGGACAGTCATCAAAGGCTACTCCTACAGGTGCTGTTGCACAGTTCGCTGCAGGTGGTAAAGAAATCAAGCAGAAGGATCTTGCTTCTATCGCAATGAGCTATGGTTATGTATACGTTGCACAGATCGCAATGGGTGCAAATATGCAGCAGACAATCAATGCGATCAAAGAAGCTGAGGCATATCCAGGACCTTCACTTATCATCGCTTATGCACCATGTATCAACCAGGGTCTTAAGGCTGGTATGAACAAGGTTATGGACGAAGAGAAGAAGGCTGTTGCTACAGGATACTGGGATATGTTCAGATTCAATCCTCAGGCAGAGAACAAGTTCACACTTGATTCTAAGCCAGCTACAGAAGACTTCCAGAGCTTCCTTGATGGTGAGGTTAGATATCTTTCACTTAAGCTCAAGAATCCTGAGAGAGCTGCAGAACTTAATGCTAAGGCTGCAGAGCATGCTAAGGAGCACAGAGCTTATCTCGAGAAACTCGTTAGCCTCTACGGCAAGAACTAAAAACATAATAAAAGGACCGGTTCGAAAAGAACCGGTCCATTTTTTTGCAATGATCAAATTTTTGAAAGAGACTGAACTGCATTATCTTTAATAACTATTGTGTAATGCTCATCAAGATATTGCTGCTCTGCAGTGCTTCCAATCTCAGTCTTGCCATACTCAGTAAGAACTGAGCAGATATTGGCGAAGATATTATCTTCTATTTCACCCTGATGAAGTATCAGATAGAACTTACCACTTACTTCATTTTTGTAGAGTGTATTCAAACCATTGAATTTCCTGCTAACTATATGAGAAAATCTCATAACCTCGTGTAGAGAATCAAATGAGAATATTCTCGAACCTTTTCTACTAGGCTGTCCCTTTTTGCGAGTGCCAGATGTTTTTTCTTTGACTTTCTTGGCATCAGATGAAGGAGCTCCCATAGGTGATTCCATGAAGTCTATCATGTTGCTATGCTGGAGTCTCTTGAAGAGGCTTGAAACGTCTTCGTCTTCATCCTCATCATAGTCGCCATCTTCGTAGTCATCGTAATCTTCATCCTCGTCATCATCTTCCTCGTGGACAGATGGTGCGAAATTTGAAAAACGAGTATCTAACTCTTCTGGATCCTCGACTTTGGTAATGATGAGTACGATACATTCAGAATTGATAGGTATTGCTTCTATCATAAGAGGAGTATCTTCGGCATCAAAACCATATTCTAAATTGGCCTGCTGCATCATGTCCTGAAAAAGCTCTTTTGCTTTGTCAGTTCCATAAGCAAGCTCAGTTATTTTAAGGTCGCGCTTCGCAAGGTCATCTCTGGTAAGAGTGCATCTAATCTGGTGATCATTGACTTTTTCAATTTTCATGATGCTCACCTCCTGACTTTGGAATACATAGATACTAAGTGATACATGTATCTATGTCAATAGATGTATCGACATATTTTAATATTTTTTGATGTAACTATGTCATCTTAAGGAAATCTTAAGAAAATTCGTAGGTAAATCTTAAGAATTATATGCTAACATAGTTTCTTGTGAGATGCCTCTCCAATGTGTGAATCGTGAAGGGAGGCGATCGGTAATATCATAAGGGAATTTAAACGTCTATTTTTTCAATTTTTCTGTGGCCTATCACAGAATGTCTTACAATAGTTTCTTTTTAAATCCCCCTGAATACATCAAACATATTTTTAGAGCATTAACAATTTTTAGTTATTATTGTGTATTAATTATACCATATTTTGTGAGCTCATAAGGCCGCAAGATAGTAGATTCGGTGCAGGTATCTCGCAAATATTAAATAATGTCAAAATCTGAAGGAGCAAAATAAGGCTGTTGCAAGGATTTGTCACATAAAAAGACCTTTTGGCCGTCTTCAGATCAAATTTGGCTATAAAAATCCTTAAAAAACATCAATTGTATTATTGAAGAGGACCCCGCCTTGGACATACACAAGATTGTAAGAGGATATTAGCTAAAAAATGGCATAATGTGAATAATTCCGATAAAGTCTTTAATGAATGAGGAATTATGTTATAATAAAGGGCGATTGTAAAGGAGCTAGAACATGAAAAAAAAGGTGATTCCAGCGCTTATTATAATCGCCCTTATTTTTATTATGGGCGGAATATATGCGCTTCAGCTTTTACAAAAACGCTATTCATATAGTACAGAAAGAGCTGATCTTAACAACTACTTTAGTATTACTTCAGACACAGATGTGGCAATTATCTATGGAGATGAGATGCTTGCAGAAAGAGCATTTCTCCTGGATGGAACATATTATCTTGATTTTGATTCAGTACAGAATTATCTCAACGATAGATTTTATTATGGAGTGCAGGATGGAAGACTTATCTATACAACTGCCTCCAAGATCATCACAACTGAGATAGGATCAACCTCTTGGTATGACTCAGAGGGAGGAAATGGGGATGAAGGATATGTTATCGCGCAGATGAACGGCGATACACTTCTTGTGGCCCTTGATTATGTCAAGAAGTTCACTAATTTCTCATATGCTGGATATACAGATCCTAATCATATTCAGATCACAACAAGCTGGGATGATCAGCAGGTAGCTACAGTCAAGAAAGATACTCAGCTTAGGATACGCGGCGGAGTTAAGAGCGAGATCTTAGAGGATCTACACAAGGATGATACTGTAGTGATCCTTGAAGAAATGGAGAACTGGGTAAAGGTTAAGAGCCCAGATTCATATATCGGCTACGTTGAAAAGAAAAAGTTAAGCGACGTAACAACAAAGAGCCCAATTCCAGTTACAGACTATGTGGAAGAGGAATATACCTCTCTTACAAGAGACCACAAGATAAATCTTGGCTTCCACAATATTGGTGGTCCTGCTGGCAATGATACACTTTCAAGCGTAGTGTCATCAGCTAAGGGGCTTAACGTTATTTCTCCAACATGGATCAAGCTTTCAAGCGAAGATGGTAGTATCAAGAGCTTTGCTTCATCTTCTTATGTAAATACAGCTCATAGTATGGGCATGGAAGTATGGGTACTTGTTGATAACTTTACAAGTGACAACAAGGTATCAACTGGACAGATGATGGGAAGTGCATCAGCAAGAGCTAACTTCATTAGCAATGTGATAAATGAAGTAACAGCTTGTGGTGCAGATGGAGTCAATTTTGATTTTGAGCTTATCGCAACAGAGGATGGTCAATCATATATTGAGCTTGTTCGCGAGCTTTCAGTTGCATGCCGTAAGGCAGGACTTGTGCTTTCAATCGATAACTATGTACCTATGAACTTCAATGATCACTATGATCTTGAAGAGCAGGGAACAGTAGCTGACTATGTAGTTATCATGGGATATGATGAGCATTATGCAGGTTCATCAGAAGCTGGTTCAGTTGCTTCTTTGTCATATGTAGAAAATGGTATCATCAACACCTTAAAAGAAGTTGATGCTTCAAAAGTGATCAACGCAGTGCCTTTTTATACTAGAATATGGCACACTTCAAATGGCAGCCTTTCAAGTGAAGCTGTCAGCATGAAGACTGCGCAGGAATATATTGCAAATCATCAGATCAGCATGGAATGGGATGCTGAGGCAGGACAGAATTATGGTGAATATACATCTTCAGATGGAACTCTCAATCAGATCTGGAATGAAGATGTAACATCCATCGGACAGAAAATCGATTCCATGAAGGCACACAACATCGCCGGAATTGCAGAGTGGTCACTTGGCATGGAGACAAGCGATGTGTGGGATGTGATTGCAAGTTTTACCGAGGGATAAGGAATTGGAAACAGAAGTTATAGTTGTAAAAGAAAATAACATAGATGATAAGGCTCTTGAAGGCATCAAAAGAGCCGGAGACATCATCAAAAGAGGCGGACTTGTAGCTTTTCCTACTGAGACCGTATATGGCCTTGGCGGTGATGGCCTCAATCCTGAATCTTCCAAGAAAATCTACGCTGCTAAGGGTAGACCCTCAGATAATCCTCTTATAGTACATGTTTCAAATATGGATGATGTCAAGGATATAGTAAAAGAGGTACCAGAGAGCGCAATTAAATTGGCAAATGCCTTTTGGCCAGGACCTCTTACCATGATCATGAACAAGAATGACAAGGTGCCATATGAGACAACAGGTGGCCTTGATACAGTTGCCATTAGGATGCCAAACAACAAGATCGCACTTGCTCTGATCGAAGCATCAGGCGGATATATTGCGGCTCCAAGCGCTAATATATCAGGTAGACCTAGTCCTACACTCGCCAAGTATTGTGAGGAAGACCTTTCTGGCAAGATAGAGATGATAATTGACGGTGGACAGGTTGGAATCGGACTTGAATCCACTATCGTAGATCTTACATCTGAAGTTCCAATGATCTTGAGACCAGGGTATATCACAGCAGAGATGCTAAAGGATGTCCTAGGAGAGATCAGTATAGATAAGACAATAATAGATTCAACATCGACAGAGCGTCCTAAGGCGCCTGGTATGAAGTACAGACATTATGCCCCAAAGGGAGAGCTTACTATCATTCAGGGCGATCAGGACAAGGTTGTGAGCTTCATCAATTCCAAGGCAAAAGAGGCTAAGGCTACTGGCAAGAAAGTTGGAGTTATCGGTACAGATGCTACAAAGGGCCTTTATGATGCAGATGTAGTCAAGAGCGTTGGAAATAGAGAAGATGAGAGCACCATTGCTCACGAGCTTTTCAAAGTTCTAAGAGAATTTGATGATGAACAGATAGATATCATGTATTCAGAGTCTTTTGATGACAGCGGAATTGGACAGGCTATCATGAACAGGCTTTTGAAGGCAGCAGGTCACAATGTTATAACACTCTAAATTGAGTTGTATTATAATAGGATAAGGAAGGTACTAGAAATGATAGCATTAGCAAGTGATCATGGCGGATTTGATCTTAAAGTGGCAGTGATCAAGCACCTCGAAGAGAGAGGCCTTGAGTACAAGGACTTTGGTACATATGACAAGAATTCCTGCGATTATCCAGATTTTGGAAGAGCAGCTGCAGAAGCTGTAGCACAGGGAGTATGTGACAGAGGAATCGTTATCTGCACAACTGGAATTGGCATCTCAATTGTTGCCAATAAGGTTAAGGGAATCAGATGTGCCCTTTGCTCTGAGAAGACATCTGCAAGACTTACAAGAGAGCATAATGATGCGAATATGCTGGCTATGGGGGGAGGAATGATCGGCGAAGTTCAGGCACTTGAAATTGTCGACACATTCCTTGATACACCATTCTCAGAAATGGAAAAGCATAGTCGCAGAATTAAAAAAATAGAAGAATAATTTTTAGGAGGTAGCTATGGGAAAAGTAGTTATTATGGATCATCCACTGATTCAGCACAAGATTGGATACATTAGAAGAACAGATACAGGTACAAAGGATTTTAGACAGACTATCAGCGAGATCGCTATGCTTATCTGCTATGAAGCAACTAGAGATCTTCAGCTTCAGGACGTTGAGATAGAGACACCTATCTGCAAGACAACTGTTAAGGAACTTAAGGGAAGAAAGCTCTGCGTAGTTCCTATCTTAAGAGCTGGTCTTGGTATGGTAGATGGTATGCTGGCACTTATTCCAGCAGCTAAGGTTGGACACATTGGTCTTTACAGAGACCCTGAGACACTTAAGCCAGTAGAGTACTACTGCAAGATGCCTGCTGACATTACAGAAAGAGAAATTTTTGTAGTAGATCCTATGCTTGCTACAGGCGGATCTTCAGTGGCAGCTATTCAGATGCTCAAGGACAGAGGATGCAAGCACATTCATTTCCTTTGCATCATTGCAGCTCCAGAGGGACTCAAGGAAATGCAGGAGTCACATCCAGATGTTGACGTATATGTTGGATCACTTGATGAGAGACTCAATGAGCATGGATATATCGTACCTGGTCTTGGAGATGCTGGAGACAGAATCTTTGGAACAAAGTAATATTCATGTGACAGGGGGTGCAGCATGAAGAGAGAAGATTACATAACATGGGATGAGTACTTCATGGGCGTTGCCAAGCTTGCAGCCATGAGATCCAAGGATCCTAATACACAGGTTGGAAGTTGCATCGTCAGTGAGGACAATAATATTCTTTCCATGGGATACAATGGCTTTCCAAAGGGATGTTCAGATGAGGATTTTCCATGGGAAAGAGATGGCGAAGATGAGCTGTCTACCAAATATCCATTTGTAACACACAGCGAGCTCAATGCAATCTTAAATTATCGCGGCGGAAGTCTTGTGGGTTCCAAGATATATGTATCTCTTTTCCCTTGTAATGAGTGCGCCAAAGCTATAATACAAGCCGGAATTAAGACTGTTGTTTATGATAGCGATAAATATAGTTCATCTGCGTCAACAAGAGCCTCAAAGAGGATGTTTGACGCGGCGGGAGTGAGATATTATCAGTATCAGCCTAGTGGTAGAAATATAAAGATTACTATTTAATAAACAGAGCCTATGACAAAAAGAGGGGTAAGGGGAAAAACAATTAAATATTTCAAGGGAGCTATTCTCTTTGTTATTTCTATAGCTCTTTTGCTAAGACCATTACCCGTAATGGCTACACAGACCACCAAGCAACAGCTTGAGGAGGCAAAAGAGAAAAAGAAACAATCTCAGGATGAGCTTGATAACACCAAGGAAAATATTGCTGAGATGAATGAGGAGAAATCCTCACTTCAGGGACAGCTCAACTCGCTCAACAATCAGCTGACAGAGGTTAGTAATAACCTTGCTGAGATTGAAGAGCAGATTGGTGACAAGGAAAATGAGATTGAGAACACTCAGACGGAGCTTGAAGCTGCTAGGGAAACAGAGGAGCAGCAGTATGCTTCAATGAAGAAGAGGGTTCAGTTCATATATGAGAAGCAGAACTTCATGCTTCTTGATATGCTTTTGGGAGCTACAAGTTTCTCAGGTTTCCTTAATCAGAACAATTATGTTGAGAGCTTATCAGCCTATGACAGGCAGAAGTTTCAGGAATATATTGAGACTAGAAAGCTTATCGAGGAAAAAGAGAAGACCTTAGAAGAAGAGATGGATCAGCTTGAGGAGTATCAGGTCAAGCAGCAGGCTGAGCAGAGCCGTGTAAATGGGCTTGTAAGCCAGACCTCAGGATCTATCAAGCAGTATGCCAATGATATTTCTGATGCAGAAGCCAAGGCCGATGAGCTGGAAAAACAGATCAAAGCTCAGGAGAATGACATCAAGATTCTAGAAGCCAAGCTTGCAGAAGAAATGAGAATGTCAAAGCTGGCTGCATCTTCAAGTTGGAGAGATATTTCAGAAGTTAGTTTTGCTGAAGGCGATAGATACCTTTTGGCTAATCTTATATACTGCGAAGCAGGCGCGGAGCCTTATGAAGGCAAGGTTGCTGTAGGAGCAGTAGTTATCAACAGGGTGCTTAGTTCTGTATATCCTGACACCGTTGTGGGTGTTATTTATCAGAACAAGCAGTTTTCACCTGTTGCCAGTGGTAGACTGGCACTTGCCCTTGCTGAAGGCAGAGCATCTACATCCTGCTATCAGGCTGCAGATGAAGCCATGAAGGGCTATTCAAATGTAGGGTCATGTGTATATTTCAGAACTCCGGTTCCGGGACTTTCTGGAACAACTATTGGAGGGCATGTATTCTACTAATATCAGTCAGTATATTTTCGTATTGGCTGAGTAAGGGATTCAATTCCATGATCGTAGATTTCTGTGAGGAGTCTGTTCAATGAGAGCAGACTCTTTTTAAGAAGGGTATTATCGATGAGGCCTTTTTCAAAGGCTTCCGACAATTCATCAAGGTCAACAACCTTGACCTTGCCGTCTGGATAGATGATCACGTCTGCCAGAAGGTCAATAGTATAGAGTATATTTGTTTTTTCATCATAGTCATAGGTGACTATGTCGCAGTACCAATAATGCAGTGAGCCATCAGCTTTGATAAATTTGCTCACTTTTATGCCGCGGTCGAGATAATAGCATGAATATCCGCTTGAGAAATCTTCTTTTGCCCGGATAGCAGACCATTTAGTAACGATCATAGAATCTGTACGCTCAAGGATGATGTCATCTTTAAGTTCAAAGCATTCATCTGGGATAAAGCGTTTACGATAGAGAACAGGATTTTTCATAGTAAAATCCTCCTTTGAAAAATCTTACTATTATTAAAATTGAAAGTCAATTATGCGCGAAAGATCAGTAAAAATAACAATATTAAAAACTGTATACGCAATTTTGGTGTTTGTTCTGGCACTTTTTGTCATCAGCAAGCTCTCCAATGGGGATAATGCGGATATGACTGCCAAGATGCCTTCGGCAACGCTTCCAATAGTGACTCTTATTAATGGTGACCAGGAAGTTAACCCCATGCACGGTTATCTTTCAGACGTTGACGTTAATTATCAGAGAGGCGCTGTATTTCCAATTGGTCAGGATAGAACTCTTTCATACAAGATCAACACCTTTGGAGAGACTGTATGGGATATCAGCTTCGAAGTCAGAACAATTGACGGCAAGGGACTTGTTGAGAATACGGCTATTACTGACTATGTAGAGTCAAGTGATGCCATCACAGGAACTATTCAGATAAAAGACCTGATCACACCGGGAAATGAGTACGTTCTTGTGTTTATCATGGAAACAAATAGTGGAAAAGCTAAGTATTATACGAGATTTGTGTGGACAGAGGATGACAGCAGATACAATCTCGACGAAGAGCTTTCCTTTGTCCTTGGTTTTTCAAAGGCTACCTTCAATAAGACTGAAGCAAAGGAATATTCTAAGTACCTTGAGTCTAATTCAGAAGGTGACAACACAACCTTTAGCAATGTGAATATTCACAGTAGTTTTAACCAGGTTACATGGGGGGATCTTAATATCACTAAGCACACGGCTCCAGATGTGTATGTGACAGACCTCCATGGTCAGACAGGTAGCTTTGAACTTCAGTACAGAGTTACCTTAAAGGATAGCTCGGTTACCAAGACATACAACGTATGCGAATATTTCAGAGTCAGATTTACATCAGACAGGATCTATCTTTTGAACTACGAAAGGACAATGGATTATATATTTGATTCTGGCTCATATTCAATAGGCTCTAATACCATCAATCTAGGAATTTCGGACCCTGATATTGAGCTTGTTGAAAGTAGTAGCGGAACCGCATTTGCCTTTGTAAGTCAGAACAGATTGTATTCCTTTAATCACGCAGAAAATAAGCTAGCTTATCTTTTTGGCTTCTATGATACTGACAATGATGATATCAGGACCAGATGGAACAGACACGTTATCAAGATATTAAATGTGGATGAAGCTGGCAATGTAAAGTTTGCAGTTGCAGGTTACATGAACAGAGGTCTTCATGAAGGAAGAGTAGGAATTGCGGTTTATGATTACAATGCTTCTTTAAACGCAGTTGAAGAGGAAGCCTTTATCGAGAGCACAAGGTCCGCGGAGATCCTCACAAGCTACATAGATGAGCTTGCCTATGTTAGCAATAGTAATATCTTTTACTGCATGCTGGATCAGAATATCTATGAGATAGACCTTATTGATAAGGAAGCCAAGTCTGTTGTAGATGATATCGGCGCTGGACAGTACAAGATATCTGATTCAAAAAGAGTTATCGCTTGGCAGAGTAGTGACTTAAAGAGTCTTCATGTGATGAACCTTAACACCAGGGCTGTATCTGAGATAGAAGCAGAAAAAGGTGATTTCATAATCCTTTTGGGATTCATGGGAGAGGACCTTATCTACGGAGTTGTTCACTCTGATGACGTACTAAGCGATCAGATGGGCAATCCAATCTATGCAATGTATTCACTTAGGATCGTTGATGTAGAAGGAAACGTTCTTGAGAATTATAGTCCTGACGGAATTTACATTACGGGCATAACAATAAATGACAATCAGCTCAAGATCAGCAGAGTAGTCAAGAATGAAGAAGGTACAGAATATGAGAGTACCTACGATGACCAGATCATGAACACGCTTGAAGTTCATGGCGGCAGCAATGTAGTTACCGTGGCTTCTGTTGATGTATTTGAAAAGATAGTTCAGATCACGACCAAGAATGAGATCAAGACCAAGCAGCTAAGAGTTCTGACTCCTTATCAGACGTTGTTTGAGGGAGATAGGAACGTTGTGGTGGATATAGAAAGAAATCCTGACAGCAATCCATTCTATTATGTTTATGATCTCGACGGAGATGTAAGAGTTTATTCAGATCCTTCAAGTGCGGTGCTTGATGCTTATAATGCTCCGGGCGTTGTAATGGGAGATAATAACAGATATGTATGGGTTAAGGGTAATCTCTCAAGATCAAATCAGATAATGGCTATTACTCGAAATGCAGAGAGCTATGATAACATGACATCCAATAGCTCTGTGGCAGTATGTCTTGATCTGATATTACAGTTTAATGGAACAAACCGAGATGTAGAAGGTATGTTAGAGAGCGGCGCGGGAGCCATGAATATTTTGCAGAGTTCCCTTGCAGAAGCAAAGGTTCTGGACCTTGATAAATGTCCACTGTCAGCTATGCTCTATTATGTTAATCAGGATATTCCTGTCATGGCTCTTTTGAACAATGGAGATGCCATGCTGATCCTTGGCTTCAATGAGCTCAATACAGTATTACTTGATCCAAAGACTGGACAGGTCTACAAGTGCGGAATGAATGATTCCGAAGAGCTGTTTGAAAATAACGGTAATCATTTTATTACATACATTACGGAGGATTAACTATGGGAAGCTTTAACTATGAGAATGTAAAGAACCCCGAATTTTTTAAGGAAGGAGTGCTTCCAGCTCATTCAGATCATAGAGCATATGGCTCAGATGATGAATTAACAGAGGGCGTAAGTTCGCTTGAACTTTCACTTAATGGACTTTGGAAATTTCACTATGCCAGAAATTATGGCTCTGTGATTCCTGGCTTTGAAAAAGAAGATTATAACTGCAATATTTGGGATGATATTCATGTGCCAGCTCACATTCAGATGGAAGGCTATGATATTCCAGCATATATCAATACTCAGTATCCATGGGATGGACACGAGGATATCTGGCTTGGCGAGGTTCCTGAGAAGTTCAATCCAGTGGCAAGCTATGTTAAGTACTTTGAGCTTCCTGTTAATTGGGAGGGAAAAGAAGTACACGTAGTTTTTGACGGTGTAGAAAGTGGATATGCTCTTTGGCTTAATGGAAGCTATGTGGGTTACAGCGAGGATACTTTCACACCATCAGAATTCGACCTTACTCCATATATAAAGAGTGGTCTTAATAAGCTTGCTGTTCAGGTATTTAAGTGGACTGCAGGCAGCTGGATGGAGGACCAGGATTTCTTTAGATTCTCAGGTATCTACAGAAATGTATTCTTAAGACTTGTGCCAGATGCGCATCTTGAGGACCTCAAGGTTAGAACTATCTTAAATGACGAGTTTACAGAGGCTGAGCTTGAAGTAACACTTAAGCTTGGTAAGAGCACAGGTACAACAGATTATGTGCTTCTTAGAAATAATCATCCTGTTGTTAAGGGAACAGTTAATAACGCAGAAGAAGTTGTTATTTCTGAAAAGGTTATGGATCCTATTCTTTGGAGTGCCGAAGATCCACAGCTTTATCAGCTTCTTTTACATGTAAATAATGCTTCAGGAGAGAACACTGAGGTTATCAGACAGAACGTAGGATTCCGCCGCTTTGAGATGAAGAACGGTCTTATGCTCATCAATGGTAAGAGAATCGTATTTAAGGGTGTAAATAGACACGAATTCTCATGTGATGTAGGTAGAGTGGTTTCTGATGAGGATACTCTTACAGATATCATCACAATGAAAAAGAATAATATCAACGCGATCAGAACAAGTCATTATCAGAACTCAGCTCGTCTCTATGAGCTCTGCGATATCTATGGTCTTTACATGATCGCAGAAAATAACATGGAGACTCACGGAAGCTGGGCTGGATTCCCTAGAGAAAAGCAGGTAGAGATGACACTTCCTGGCAGCAGAGAAGATTGCATGGCTGCAATGCTTGATAGGATCAACACAACATATCAGCTTGATAAGAACCATCCTTCTGTTCTCATCTGGTCAATTGGTAACGAGTCTCATGGTGGTAAGGTTCCATTTGAGATGAGTAACCTCTTTAGAAAGCTTGATCCAGACAGACTTGTTCATTATGAAGGTGTTTGCCATGACAGAACCTACAATGACACAAGTGATATGGAAAGCCAGATGTATCCTTCAGTAGAGAGCATCGAGAAGTTCCTTAAGGAGCACGATGACAAGCCATATATCTGCTGTGAGTACACACACTCTATGGCTAACTCTACTGGTGGTATGTTCAAATATACAGATCTTGCCAACAGAGAGCCACGCTATCAGGGTGGATTTATCTGGGATTATGTGGATCAGGCAGTTAGAACCAAGAACTGCTTTGGTGAAGAGTATCAGGCATATGGCGGAGATTTTGGTGAGAGACCTACAGACTACAACTTTAGTGGAAATGGTATTGTAGATAGCCTTCGTCAGCCATACGCCAAGATGCAGGACGTTAAGTTTAACTATCAGGGCTTAGAAGTATTTGTTTCATCAGATAAAGTAAAGGTTATCAACAGAAATCTTTTCACAAATTCTAATGAATATAACTGCGTAGTGATCCTTGAGAGAGACGGCAAGAAGATTGCAGAAAAGCTCATGGCTACAAATGTAGAGCCACTTACAGAAAAAGAGTATGAGCTTCCTGAAGAGATCAGAGCCAAGATGGCGGTCATGCCAACTGGTGTATTTGATGAGAACGGACCATTCCCTCTTGATGAGTATGTTGTAACAGTATCTTTCAGACTTCGTGACAAGACATCTTGGGCTGAGGCTGGACACGAAGTGGCATTTGGTCAGGGCGTATTTAGAAAGTCAGCTTCTACTTATGTTTCATGCGCTCCACTTACTGTTGTTAAGGGACTTTACAATGTTGGCGTAAAGGGAAATCATTTCTCAGTTCTTTTTGCTAGAGAAAGAGGTCTTGTATCTTATAACTATGCAGGAAAAGAGCTGATTGAAGCCCTTCCAAGACCAAACTTCTGGAGAGCACCTGTTGATAATGATATGGGTAATGATATGCCACAGAGATATGCTCAGTGGAAGGTTGCAAGCTCATACCTTACAACAAAAGTAGTAAAAGAAGAGAGCAATGGCTATGTAAACGGAACACCTGAGGACAGAAGCCAGTATCCTATCATCAAGGAAGAGAATAACAGCGTAAGCCTTACATTTAAGTATTATCTTCCTACAACACCAGCATCTTCTGTTCTTGTGACATACACAGTAACAGGTGATGGAAGAGTTTGGATCAAGGAGGAGTACGAGCCAGTTAAGGGACTTACTCCAATGCCAGAATTTGGTATGATGTTCAGATTTAACCCAGACTTCAAGAACGTTGAGTACTATGGAAATGGTCCTGAGGAGAACTATATCGATAGAAATCGTGGAGCAAAGCTTGGTATCTTCAAGACAACAACTACTGATGCCATGGAGAATTACCTTGTCCCTCAGGAGACAGGCAATAGAACAGACGTTAGATGGGCTAAGATCACAGATAGAAAGGGAAGAGGATTATTATTTGAAGCTCCTGATTCAATGAACTTCAGCGCTCTTCCATATACTCCAGATGAGCTTGAGGCTGCACAGCATCCTTATGAGCTCCCTAGAGTATTCAAGACAATCGTTAGATGTAGCCTTGTTCAGATGGGTATCGCAGGTGATGACAGCTGGGGAGCTAAGACTCATCCAGAATTCCTGCTTCCAAATGACAAGAAGCTTGAGTTTACAATGAGCTTTAAGGGAATTTAATCATTCAGCAAAGGGAGGACCAAAGATGGAACCAATACACAGCATTGATGCAGAAGACGATCAGTTTGCCTACAGATATGACACACAGCTTCTCATTGACAGAAGAGATAAGGATCTTGATGAAGATGAGATAGCAGATTATATCACAGCTCATTTTGAGGGCAATTCACTTATTGCAGCAGGTGATGAGGATCTTGTTAAGATCCACTTCCATACAAACGAGCCATGGAAGGTGCTTGAGTATTGCAATACAGTAGGCGAGATCTATGACATTGTAGTAGAGGACATGATCCGTCAGTCAGCAGGACTTCAGGGCTAAGGGAGAAGTTTGAAATGAAACTTATTTTTATTAGACATGGAGATCCTGATTACGTACATGACAATCTCACAGATAAAGGTAAGGTAGAAGCGACTCTTTTATCAGAGGATATAGAGAGATACAAGATAGATGATATCTATCTCTCTCCTCTTGGAAGGGCCCAGGCAACAGCTAAATTCAGTATGGATAAGCTTGGCAAAAGTGGAAAGACCTATGACTGGCTCATGGAATTTCCTGCGCAGTTTGATCCAAACTTAAGTGAGACAGCAAGAATGGCTTATGAGAATGAGCTTGTTCTTAATAAAGAGACTGGCAAGTACGAAAAGCGAATAGTTTGGGATCTACTTCCTGCCTATTATAATGAGCACCCAGAATTATTAGATAGAGTAGCTTGGAGAGAATCTGAGATTGCTAAAGCATCTGATGCAGTCTCAAAGTATGACTATGTCGTAGAGTCTTTTGATAAGCTACTTGCTGAGTATGGATATGCAAGAGACGGACTTATCTACAAAACAGAAAATGGTAATGACAAAACGATTGCCTTCTTTTGCCACTATGGAATAACATCAGTCCTGCTGTCACATTTGTGGAATATATCACCATTTGTAATGTTCCAGTCAATGGCCACAGCTCCTACGTCAGTTACTATGGTTGCTACAGAAGAGCGTCAGAAGGGCATTGTAAGCTTTAGAACACTTAGATGCGGAGATGTTACTCATTTAAACATTGGCAATGAGGAGCCTTCTTTTTCTGCCAGGTTCTGCGAGAGGTATGAAAATGATTGGGAAAGACATTAAGGCAGTTCTTTTTGATATGGATGGTACCCTGACAGATACTGAGAAGTACTATCAGCAGGCTTGGCCTAAGGCCATGGCTCACTTTGGACATGAGATGACAAAAGAGATGACTCTTAGTCTCAGATCTCTTGGAAGGCCCTATGCTCCTATTCAGTTCAAGGAGTGGTTTGGAGAAGATCTTGACTACTTTGAGGTCCGCGAGTATAGAAGAGGACTTGTGGAAGAACTTGTAAGAGAGCATGGAATACCCCTTAAGCCTGGAGCCAAGGAGATACTTACCTGGCTTCGTAAAAATGGCATTTTCACAGCTCTTGTTACAGCCAATGAATATCCAAGGGCAGAGAGGTATCTAAAAAAGATCGATCTCTTTGGATACTTTGACAAGATCATCTGTGCCAACATGGTGGAAAAAGGAAAGCCTGCGCCAGACATCTATGCATTCGCCTGCAAGGAGCTAGGGCTTGATCCTAGTGAGACCTTTGCAGTTGAGGATTCACCAAATGGTGTTACAAGCGCTTATGATGCTGGATGTAATGTCATTATGGTTCCGGACCTTACACAGCCAGACGAAGAGTTATCAGGAAAACTGTTCAAAAAACTGGATTCTCTTGTGGAAATCAAAACATTATTTGAATGATCTTGTGGATAACATAATAAAAAGCCGAGATTCAAATCTGAATCTCGGCTTAAATAATGCCATTAAGTTTAGTGAATCAAAGCTTTTTTTCTGCTTCGAGAGATGCCTTGAGCTCACCGCTGTTGTAACGCTCAATAATGTTGTTGATACGCTCAACAGGATTAAGAAGATCGCTGATTGATGCATCGTGGTTAAGAGTATCGATAAGGTAAGCAATGTACTTACTCATATCGCAGCTGATATACCATTCACGAGAAAGAAGCTCAGGAGTCTGATATACAAGGTTTGTAGTAAGGACTCTGTCAATGATTCCTTCTTCGTAAGCTTTATCAAAGATCTCAAGTCCGCTTGTGAATAAGCCAAATGTTGAGAATGCATAGATTCTGGCAGCCTTACGCTCCTTAAGAGCTCTAGCTACGTCGATCATGCTCTCGCCAGATGAGATCATATCGTCAACGATGATAACTGACTTGCCTTCAACACTTGTTCCAAGGAACTCATGTGAAACGATAGGATTACGTCCATCAACTACCTGTGTGTAGTCACGTCTCTTGTAGAACATTCCTACATCGAGACCAAGTACGCTGGCAAGGTAGATTGCACGGCCCATTCCACCTTCATCTGGAGAGATGACCATCATGTGATCTGAATCGATCTTGAGATCCCAAACATTTCTAAGAAGAGCCTTGATGAACTGATATGTTGTACGAACGGTTTCAAAACCGTTAAGTGGAATAGCATTCTGTACTCTAGGATCGTGAGCATCGAAAGTGATGATATTATCAACACCCATATTCACGAGCTCCTGAAGAGCGATAGCGCAGTCAAGAGATTCTCTTGAGCTTCTCTTGTGCTGTCTTGACTCATAGAGGAAAGGCATGATAACTGTGATTCTTCTGGCCTTACCACCTACGGCAGCAATAATTCTTTTGAGATCCTGATAGTGATCATCAGGAGACATATGATTTTCCTGTCCAAATAGAGAATAGGTCTGTGAATAGTTACAAACATCAACTAAAAGATATAAGTCATCGCCACGAACAGAAGTCTTGATAACACCCTTAGCTTCACCAGTTCCAAATCTTGGAACATCTGCATCTAAGATATATGAAGGACGCTCATAACCTGTAAAAGCTAAGCTTCCTTTGTGCTCATTTTCTCTTTCTGCTCTCCATTTAACGAGATAGTAATCGACTTTCTCTGCTAGAGACTTTACACCCTTAAGTGGGATAATTCCTAAGGAACCAACAGGAATTGTCTCCAGATTACGTTTCTCTTCTCTTTTTGGCATTACTGAAAATCCTCGCTTTCTTTTCTTGCAATCTTCTTTATTTTACGAATATCCTGACCAGATAATTTCAAGAGCTTGTAATTACTTGTGACTCTTGAAAAGATTCTGTCTGAATAAGTCATTTGCAATTCTTCAAGAGAAAGATTAGTGGTAATTATAGTGGCTTTCTTTCGGATATCCCTTTCATTCAGGCAAGAGAAAAGCTCGGAAGCAACAAAGGAATTGGTGCGCTCAGTACCAAGGTCATCGATAATGAGAAGCTCGCATCCATAAAGGTCATCATAAATGCTCCTGAGTTCTTGCTTGTTACGATAGTCGAAAGAGTTCTCGGCCAGTAGTTCAAATAATCCTGTGGAACTGAAATATATTACAGAATGTCCCTTTTTAAGGAGTTCATTTGCAATACAAGTTGACAGGAAAGATTTGCCAGTACCAACTGTACCATAAATGAATAGATTTTGGTAGTCAGAGTTAAAATTATTAATAAAATCTTCAGCAGCATTAACTGCACCATGAAATCTCTTTAAGTCTTCGCCCTGATAATATTTATCAGACATGAGCTTAAAGTTAGCAGTTTTGGTAAGCATCTTAAGATTTGATTTATCATAGAGAGTTTCAATGATCTTTTGTTTGAAACAATGACATTTCTCATTACCTATATAACCGGTATCCTTGCAGTCCTGACAGGTATAACCCATATCAAGATAATCAGAAGAGAAGCCGGCTTCAGTTAAAAGAAGGAGTTTTTGCCTTGCGAGTTCAGCCAGTTCCTGTCTAAGGGCTGATCTATCAAGGCGCTCTCCTGAAAGAAGTCTTTTACCGAAAGTTACGCTTGCTGTAGCTGTCTGATCTTCAAGATCTTTGTAGCCAGGAACATTCTCATAGACATAGCACTGTCTCTCTTCAAGTTCCTGTCTGTGCAAGGCGCGTCTTTCTTCATATTCATGCATTATCTGATCATATTGTGCATTTGTTAATGGCATAGTGATCTCCTTAAATGCTAATGTGTAAATCACAAAAGTATGCCCTGTACGTGCTTTGGGGAAGGCAAATGCCGCCGCCAAACCAAAAGTACAGGGCTTAACTTTTATGTGGCTCTTACAAGATTCCCCAATCCTATAAGAGTTAGTTGTCCAGAAGCTTTTCTTCTAGTTCAGCAAAATTATATGTATTCTGCTGGAACTGATTGAAACGGTTCTGGTTGCCGCTTTGGCGAATATATGATTCGTCAGAGCGGAGTTTACTATTGATGGATGATACAGAAGCCATTGATCTCTTTTTCTTGAGATCAGCGGTGAAATCAGCATCTAATCTGGCAATATCCTCCCTAGTTTCAACCTTTTTCTCATGCCAGCTGCGAAGAATGCTATCACAATATTTCAAGCGATTCTTCTGGGTTGCCATAACAGTGCGGTCGCAGGCTTCTGCAATGATATCCATCGAAAATCCCAACTCCCCTCGCCACGAGCTGATGAAGTTCCCCTCCTTCTCAGTAGGACTGTTGTCCATTCCCAAGGCTTTCATGATACTGATGACTTCAGGATCATGTTTGTAGATTTCCGCGCGTGCCTGTTTTGGCGTTTTGATGCCTTCCTGACTCCAGGATAATGCTACCTTCTCAACATACCTGAAATCAGTTTTATGATTATCGACGCAATACTGCATCAGATAGTCCAAAAGATCATCTGAGAACTTGAGCTCATCATGGATGTAGTACAAAGTAAGCATCTCAGTAGAAGCAAGAGGCCTTCCAAAATACTGCTCAGCAAGGAACGCTATGTTTGCACCTTCTGTCTGCTTGAAAGCACGAAGCTGAGCTGCAGAATACTTTGGCTTGCTAGGTGCGACAACTTCAGGAAGCTCTTCCTTGTGATCCTCAAAGCTGCTCTCTCTATGAGAAGAAACAGTTCTAAGAACAGTGTCGCTCTTTCTACGTCCAAGGTTCTGTGGAGCCACAATGTCTTCCATATGGATTCCAGTGAGGTTACCGGAAACGTCATACTCAAGACTGATAAGCTCTTTCTTTTCCCAGTACTTAAGGGCGCGAATTACGTCCTTCTCAGTATGATTAAATTTATCTGCCAATGCTGAAACGCTGGTTGGCAGATTGGCGCTCATCATACGCAGTAAAAATAAGTAAATCTTGATCTGCGCATCATTGGCGTCCTGCATGTATTCATCAATAAAGATATTGGAAACATTGGTAGAATCCTCCCCCAAATTATGACTAATAGTTACTCGCCCCATCATATACTTTTATCACCTGCTTTACAAATTATCCGAGAACATTTTTGAGTACCATCATCGGTCACTTCTTTTTATGTTCCTCAGAACAATTCAAATCTTACCACACAAAAATTGTAAAAGATATGGGTAAAAGTAACGAAGAAGTCCAGCACTGGTGCGGTGTTTCACGTTTTGTGAAACATTGTGGACAATGTGGATAATGTGGATTAATCGATATAACAAATAAAAAAACAGCCAAACCATCGGCACTTATGATTTCAAAAATAAGTGACAATTTTTTGGCTGTTATCCACCAAGATTGATTTACATAAATCCATTTCAAAAAGTGGATATGTGGATAAGTGTTACTGACCTAAGAGTTCATTACCGATTTTAACAACATCTCCGGCACCCATGGTTATCAACAAATCTCCTTTAGTGCAATTTTGCAAAAGGAATTTTTCAATTTCAGCAAAGTTTTCATAAGTTGGAAAATAATTACACTCATGTCCAAGTTCAATGATCTTGTCTCTAAGAGTACGTGAGCTGATTCCAAGGTTGTCAGTCTCTCTTGCGGCGTAGATATCAGCAAGGATAACGTGATCTGCAAGTGAAAGAGCTTCTGCAAACTCATTCATAAGAGCTTTGGTTCTGGTGTAAGTATGTGGTTGGAATACGCACCAGATCTTGCCGTGTGGATAATTCTGAGCTGCTGTAAGAGTAGCCTTTATCTCTGTTGGGTGATGAGCATAATCATCGATGATAGTTACGCCGTGAATCTCACCCTTGTACTCGAAACGTCTGCTTGTTCCGCCAAAGAGACTAAGAGCTGTAACCACATGCTCTTTTTCTATATCTAATATAGTAGAAACAGCAATTGCTGCCAGGGCATTATATACGTTGTGGATACCTGGAACAGCAAGCCTTATATCAAGTACACTGCCATCTTTGAGATGAGCCTTGAAGGCTGGATTGCCGTGATCATCATAAGTAATATCTGTTGGATAGAAATCGCAATCAGATGTAGAACCATAAGTGATGATGCTGCACTTAAGTCCATCAGTAATATATGAAAGATTGTCTATGTCGCCGTTAATGATAAGGCTTCCGTCTGCTGGAAGAAGCTCTGCAAATTTCCTGAATGAATGTCTGATGTCATCAAGGTCTTTGAAGAAATCAAGGTGATCAGCATCTATATTAGAAATAACACTGATCTTAGGGAAAAAGCTAAGGAAGCTGTTGGTATACTCACAAGCCTCTGTTACAAAGTACTCTGACTTACCAACTCTGATGTTGCCTCCGATATCCTTGAACACTCCACCGATTGAAAGAGTAGGATCTGTATCTGCCTCCAAAAGAATCTTTGAAAGCATTGAAGTTGTAGTAGTCTTACCGTGTGTTCCGCTGATGGCGATTGGAAGACCGTACTGTTTCATGATCTGTCCAAGAAGTTCTGCTCTTGTGAGCATTGGAATACCTGCATTCTTGGCAGCAACAAATTCTGGGTTATCAGGATGAACAGCTGCAGTATAAACAACAACGTCTATAGGCTGCATCTTTTCGATATTTTCTGCCTTCTGACCATAGAGAATAGTAACACCCTGGTTCTCAAGGTTTTCAGTCATTGCAGATTTTTTGGAATCTGAACCTGAAACTTTGAAGTTTCTTTCTATTAATATGCTTGCAAGTCCGCTCATGGAAATTCCGCCGATTCCCATGAAGTAGACATGGACCGGTTTATCAAAATCAATTGTGTACATAACAATCCTCGATTCATTAGTATCATTGTAAAGTATAACGCATTATATTCTAACACTATTTCCATCAATGTCAAAAAAGCCCTTTGTAAAATAGTTTATGATATTGTGTAGACATAAATATCTAAATTGTGTTTTTTTAATGAATTCTTTATGTTATACTTTAATATAAGAAAGAAGCGATTTTCTGTGACATGTAAAAGCATGTATGGTGTATCAAAGTTACTAGACTATAATGGCGTAAAATGCAACGAGGTGGAACATGATAAAGAAAGAGATGATCGCCATGCTGCTGGCAGGGGGCCAGGGCAGCAGACTGGGAGTTTTGACAGCTAAAATGGCAAAGCCCGCAGTTTCATTTGGGGGAAAGTATAGAATCATAGATTTCCCGCTTAGCAATTGCATCAATTCTGGAGTAGACACTGTTGGTGTTCTTACACAGTATCGTCCGCTCCGACTCAATTCTCACATTGGCATTGGTATTCCATGGGATTTGGACCGAAACTTTGGTGGAGTAACAGTACTTCCTCCATATGAAAAAAGTTCAAACAGTGAATGGTATACCGGTACTGCTAATGCAATTTACCAGAACTTAGAATATATGGAAAATTATAATCCAGATTATGTTCTGATCCTTTCCGGTGATCATATATATAAGATGGATTATGAAACTATGCTCGATTTTCACAAGGCAAGTCATGCTGATGCTACTATCGCTGTTATGCCTGTTCCTATGGAAGAGGCCAGCAGATTCGGTATCATGATCACTGACGACGACAAGAAGATCGTAGACTTTGAGGAAAAGCCAGAGCATCCACGCAGCAATCTTGCTTCTATGGGTATATACATTTTCTCATGGGAAGTTTTGAAGCAGGCGCTTATCCAGAATAAAGATCAGGCTGGTCTTGATTTTGGTAAACATATCATTCCTTATTGTAAGGAACAAGGTAAATCTCTTTATGCTTATGAATTCGATGGATACTGGAAGGATGTAGGAACACTTACTTCTTATTGGCAGGCCAACATGGAGCTCATTGACATAGTTCCAGAGTTTAACCTCTATGAGGAGTATTGGAAGATCTTTACATCAAGCGATGTTCAGCCTCCGCAGTACCTTGGACCAGAAAGCACAATTGAGAGGAGTATCGTAGGCGAGGGATGTGAGATATACGGTAAGGTATATAACTCAGTCATAGGTCCCGGCGTTAAGATAGGAAAAGATACAGTAGTCAGCCACTCCATTATCATGAATGAGACGGAGATTGGTGAAGGCTGTAACATAGAAAAAGGTATCATTGCCGAGAAGGTTAAGATTGGAAACGGTGTTCAGATCGGAGCCTTCGAGGAAAAAGAAAATGAGACTAAGCCGAGCATTTATTGCGAAGGTCTCTGCACTGTCGGCGAGAAGTCAGTTATTCCTGACAACGTACAGATTGGAAAGAATACCATGATCTCAGGTAGCACCACTGCGAAAGATTATCCAAATGGAGTTCTCGATAGCGGTAGGACATTAGAGAAGGCAGGTGATGAGACATGAGAGCGATTGGAATTATCTTAGCAGGTGGAAGTAGCAGCAGGATGCATGAGCTCTCCAAGAAAAGAGCGGTCTGCGCTATGCCTGTGGCTGGTTTTTACAGAAGTATCGATTTTGCACTTAGTAACATGACTAACTCACACATACAGACGGTTGCAGTGTTTACCCAGTACAATGCAGGTAGTCTTAATTCACACCTTAGTTCTTCCAAGTGGTGGGACTTCGGTCGTAAGCAGGGTGGTCTATATGTCTTTACCCCAGCTGTTAAGGCTTCTGGCAATCTGTGGTACAGAGGAACAGCAGATGCCATTGCGCAGAACCTTGATTTCCTTCGTAGCTGCCATGAACCGTATGTCATCATTACTTCCGGTGACTGTGTATACAAGATGGATTACGGCAAACTTCTTGAATATCATATTCAGAAGCAAGCTGACATCACAGTTGTTTGCAAGGACATGCCGGCAAGTATAGATACCGAGAGATTTGGTACTATCAGGATGAACGAAGAGAGCAGGATTGAGGAATTCGAAGAAAAACCTGTGGTATCAAGGTCAAATACAATCTCCTGTGGTATATATGTCATCAGACGTAGACAGCTGATCGAACTTATTGAAAGAGCTGAAGAGGAAGAAAGATACGACTTCGTTAGGGATATTCTTGTTAGATACAAGGATATGAAGAGAATATACGGATACAAGATCAAGGAATATTGGAACAACATTGCTTCTGTTGAGGATTACTTTAGAACTAACATGGATTTCCTCAAGCCAGAAGTAAGACAGTATTTCTTCCGCGAGTATCCTGGTATATACACCAAGGTAGTTGATCTTCCACCAGCCAAGTATAACGTAGGTGTGAATATCAAAAATAGTTTGATCTCCAGTGGATGCATAATAAATGGTGCAATAGAAGATTCCGTCATATTTAAGGGGGCTTTTGTTGGGAATAACTGTTACATCAAAAATTCGATCATCCTGAATGATGTATACATCGGAGACAATTCTCATATAGAAAATTGCATTGTTGAAAGCCATGGAACCATTCAGGCTAACTCCTACTACAAAGAAGAAAACGGCATAAAGATCGTAGTAGAGAACAATGAAAGATACGTAATCTAACAACCAAGTCTAATTAACCAAAGAGGGGGTTAAAAAATGAAGATAACAGACGTAAGAGTACGCAAAGTAACTAAGCAGGGTAAGATGAGAGCAGTTGTATCAGTTACATTTGATAATGAATTTGTAGTTCATGATATCAAGGTAATTGAGGGTGAGAGAGGCTTGTTTATCGCAATGCCTAGCAAGAAGTCATCAGATGGCGAGTACAGAGATATCGCTCATCCTATCAATTCTGACACTCGTAAAGTCCTTCAGGATACAATTCTTGAGGCTTATGACAAAGCAGCTTTAGAAGAGCCTGCTGAAGGAGAGGCAGAAGTTTAATAATTTAGCTTGTTGCCAAGGTAAAATAATGTTAAATTAATGGGGCTTAGAATTTAACTTTCTAGGCTCCATTTTATTTCTATGTCCAGATTTTTGGAGGAGTTATGTGGGGAATATTTACAAAGCTTTTTGGCAAAAGAGAAGAGGAAACAGGAAAGATGTATGTAATAGCGGGACTTGGAAATCCTGAGAAAAAATATTTTGAAACAAGACATAACGTGGGCTTTGCTACAATAGATGCCCTTTCAGATAAATATAATATCGAACTTACAGAAACTAAGTTTAAGGCAGCCTTTGGTAAGGGCAGAATAGGAAACGAAAGGGTTATCCTTGTTAAGCCACTTACATATATGAACCTTAGCGGAGAGGCCATCAGACCAATCTGCGACTACTTCAAGGTTGATTCCAAGGAAGAGCTCATCGTCATATCTGATGATGTGGATCTTGATGTAGGCAAGATAAGAGTCAGACCAAAGGGAAGCGCCGGCGGTCACAACGGCCTTAAGAGCATTATCGCACAGCTTGGTCACAGCGAGTTTAACCGCGTGAGAGTTGGCGTTGGCAAGAGACCAAAGGAATACGATATGGTGGACTGGGTACTTGGACACTTCCAGGGAGAAGACGCAGTCTCTATCAAAGAAGGCATTAACAAAGCTGTAAACGCTGTTGAGGAGATCATCTCAACCGGTGTAGACAGCGCCATGAATGATTTTAACGGTAAATAATTAATGAGAGCTATCACTACTCCTTTACATGAATTAAAAGAATTTGAAGAGATAAATAAATATCTTGAAAAACCTTTTGCCTGCGCCGAAGTTACTGGATGCGTTGATTCTCAAAAGCTCCACTTCATCGATAGTCTAGGCGCAGACTTTAAGTATAGGATCATCGTTACATATTCTGATCTCAGAGCAAAAGAGATCTACGAAGATTACAAGTTCTACGACAGAAATGTAACAGTCTACCCAGCCAAAGACCTTATTTTCTATCAGGCTGATGTTCACAGTAATGAGATCGTAAGACAGCGTATCAGGTGCATGAGAAGACTTATCGAAGGCAGACCTGTTACTGTCGTTACGACCTTTTCTGCCCTTATGGCACCACAGATCCGCCCAGAGATCATAAAAGAGAATATTCTTTCTATCGACAAACACAAGCCTATCGATGAGTTAGAGATTTCCAAAAAGCTCATAACCATGGGCTATACCAAGAATTATCAGGTTGAAGGACCTGGTGAATTTTCTGTCCGCGGAGATATTGTGGATGTCTTTGACCTCACTGAGGAGAATCCTTATAGAATCGAGCTTTGGGGAGATGAGATACAGTCAATTCGTAGCTTTGATATCCTTTCTCAGAGATCTCTTGAAAAGCTTGAATCCATTGAGATCTATCCAGCATCTGAGATCATTCTCGATGAAAAGAGACTTGAAGAAGGTATGGAGAGGATCCAGGAAGAGACTGATAGATGCGTTGAGACTCTCCGCTCTGAGTTCAAGACCAAAGAAGCTCATCAGCTAAAGACTCAGACAGAGGAGCTTAGAGAGCAGCTCTTTGAACTTAAGACCACAGTTAACTTAGAGAGCTATATCAGATACTTCTATGAAGATACAGTAACAATGCAGGAGATGTTCCCTAAGGGAAAGAGCTGCATCTTTATTGACGAGCCTGGCCGAGTAGCTGAGCACGCCATGGCAGTTGAGGCTGAGTTTAGAGAGAGTATGACCCATAGAGCAGAGAAGGGCTATGTTCTTCCAGGCCAGATGGGACTTTTATATAGTACAGATAACTGCGTAGCCAGAATGGAAAATGGCAGACGAGTTATCCTGTCTACGCTTCAGCTTCCCAAGAGCCAGAATATCTTTTCACCAGAAAAGAGCTGGGACATCAAGACAAGAAGCGTTGCTCCTTACAACAACAGCTTTGATGCACTGGTAAAAGACTTAAAGAATTATGTTAAACAGGGCTACAGAGTACTGATCCTCTCTGGCTCTAGAACAAGAGCAAAGAGAATTGTTGAGGACCTTAGAGATAATCTTGTTACAGCATTTTATAGTGAAGACCCAGGAAGAGTGTTAAAGCCTGGTGAGATCATGACCTACTACGGCAGGATCCTTAAGGGCTTTGAGTATCCTGATATCAAGTTTGCTGTAATTGCTGAGTCAGATATTTTCACAGAGCATGTAAAGAAGCGCAAAAAGAAAAAGAGCGCTTATCAGGGCGAGAAGATATCTAATTTTGCAGATCTTAAGATTGGTGACTATGTAGTTCACGAAGACCACGGTCTTGGAATCTATAGAGGTATCGAGAAGATCGAGACTGATCACGTGGTTAAGGATTATATCAAGGTAGAGTACGGTGATGGCGGCAATCTCTATATTCTCGCTACAGGCCTTGGAGTTATCCAGAAATACGCTTCTGGCGGAGATGACAACGAAAGGACCCACAAGCCAAAGCTCAATAAACTTGGAAGCGGCGATTGGAGTCACACCAAGAGCAAGGTCAAGGCAGCAGTAGAAGAGGTTGCTCAGGACCTTGTGGAGCTCTATGCCAAGAGGCAGCAGGCGCAAGGGTATCAGTTCAGTAAAGATAATGTATGGCAGCAGGAGTTTGAGGATGCCTTCCCATATCAGGAGACAGAGGACCAGCTCACTGCCATCGAAGATACCAAAAGAGATATGGAATCCTCTAAGTCCATGGACAGACTTGTCTGCGGCGACGTAGGATTTGGTAAAACAGAGATTGCTATTCGTGCAGCCTTCAAGGCAGTTCAGGATGGCAAGCAGGTTGCAGTGCTGGTTCCAACCACTATCCTTGCTCAGCAGCACTACAATACATTCTCAGAGCGTATGAGGGATTTCCCTGTACGTGTTGACTTGATGTCTAGATTTAGGACAGCAGCAGAGCAAAAGAGAACTATAGCAGATTTAAAGAAAGGCCTTGTGGATATTGTTATTGGAACCCACAGACTTCTTTCTAAGGATGTTCAGTACAAGGACCTTGGCCTTCTAATAGTAGATGAGGAGCAGAGATTTGGCGTAACCCACAAGGAAAAGCTAAAGGTATTAAAAGAGAACATCGATGTTCTGACTCTTTCTGCTACACCTATTCCTAGAACTCTTCATATGTCCCTTGTGGGAATCCGTGAGATGAGCGTTCTGGAGGAGGCTCCTAATGACAGAATGCCTATTCAGACCTATGTTATGGAGTACAATGACGAGCTTGTCCGCGAAGCTATCGTAAGAGAACTTTCAAGAAACGGTCAGGTTTATTACGTATATAACAGAGTCAACACCATAGCGGATGTGGCTGCACAGATCCAGAAACTGGTTCCGGAGGCTAACGTTGCCTTTGCCCATGGCCAGATGAAAGAGTCTGAGCTTGAGAGGATCATGTATGACTTCATTGATGGAACTATTGATGTGCTTGTTTCTACCACCATCATCGAGACAGGTCTTGATATTCCAAACGTTAACACCATGATCATTCATGATTCAGACAAGATGGGACTTTCACAGCTCTATCAGCTCAGAGGCCGCGTAGGTAGATCTAATAGAACTGCTTATGCTTTCCTTATGTACAAGAGAGATAAGATGCTCAAAGAAGTAGCAGAAAAGCGTCTTTCTGCCATCAGAGAGTTTACAGACCTTGGTTCTGGCTTCAAGATTGCCATGCGAGATCTTGAGATCAGAGGCGCAGGAAGTCTCCTTGGAAGAAAGCAGTCTGGACATATGCAGGCTGTAGGTTATGACCTTTACTGCAAGATGCTAGGCGAAGCTGTTAGGATCAAGAAGAATGAGATTCCAGATGGAGATTATACTCTTGCTGAGATCAACACAAATATTGACCTTGATGTAAGTGCCTTCATTCCTGATACCTACATCATGAACGAAGAGCAGAAGCTTGAAATATATAAGAGAATCGCAAGCCTTGAGAACAAGCAGGAATGCGATGATATGAAGGATGAGCTTATCGATAGATTTGGTGAAGTTCCTGAGTCAGCAGACAACCTTCTTAGAATATCTCTTTTACGCTCCAAGGCACATGGCCTCTATGTATTAGAGATTAAGGGCGGCGATGGAACAATTGAGATAAAGGTTAGTCCAAGTGCCAAGATCGATGCTGGCAAGATTCCTGGATTTATATCAAGCTACAAAGGAAACATGGCATTCCACAGTACCACAGTGCCAGTATTTGTCTACAAGTACAAGAAAGAAAGTAATCCGAACAAGGCTGAGAAACAGCTCTTGGAGGAAGTTGAGGCTGTAGTTGAGAAGATGACTACGCTTGTTAAGGAGTAATGGGAGGAGACTACTAGATGAAGCTGATAAAGAAATTTATTCCTTACTACAAACCATATATTGGAGTGTTTTTATTTGACCTATTTTGCGCGTCAGTGCTTTCAATCATAGACCTGACATTTCCTCAGTTTTTGAGAATTCTTAGGAGTACTCTTTTTCTAGAGGAACCCAAGGTTATTCTTGGAAGACTTGGCTTTATCGCTGTTGCGCTTCTTGTTATGTACGTGGTGAGATATCTTTGCAGATACTATGTAACTTACCAGGGACATATGATGGGAGCCAGGATGGAATCCCAGATGAGAAAAGAGCTTTTTGACAGGTATGAAGCATTTTCTTTTTCTTATTATGATACCCACAATACAGGCGAGATGATGAGTAAGCTTGTGTCAGATCTTTTTGATATATCTGAGCTTGCACATCATGGTCCTGAGAATATATTCATTTCTGTAGTTAAGATCGTAGGATCTTTTATCCTTCTTATGCGAATAAATGTGCCTATGACGCTGTGCCTTGTGACTGTAGTTATATTAATGGCTATATTTGCTATTACTCAGAATAAAAAGATGAGAGCTACATTTGCTGATAATAGGCGCAAGATTGCCGGAATCAACTCATCTTTACAGGATACACTTGGTGGAATCCGTGTCGTTAAGTCTTTTACTGGAGAAGACATCGAGGCTGAGAAGTTTGATAAGTCAAACCTGGCCTTTCTTGATTCCAAGCAGGCCAACTATAGGAGAATGGCTTTCTTTCACTCAGGAAATAACTTCTTTGAGGGGCTTATGTTTGTGACAGTCCTTGTGGCAGGCGGATTCTTCATTGCAAAGGGACAGCTAACTGGAGAAGACCTTGCAATCTATGCTCTTTACATCAATATCTTCATTAACCCTGTAAACGTGCTGGTTGAGTTTACAGAACAGCTCCAAAAAGGTCTCGCAGGCTTTGAAAGATTTGTTGAAGTAATTGATACAATGCCTGAGATCGTAGATAAAGAGGGTGCAGGAGAACTTAAGGATGTTAAGGGTGTTATAGATTATGAAGGCGTATCTTTTGCCTATGGTGATGAAGAGGCAGTATTAAAAGATATTGACCTTCATGTAGAAGCTGGAAAGTCCGTGGCGATCGTTGGACCATCTGGCGGTGGCAAGACTACACTTTGCTCACTACTTCCTAGATTTTATGATGTTACCGCAGGAAGCGTTAAGATTGACGGAACAGATATCAGAGATGTTACTCAGAAATCTCTTAGATCCTTTATTGGTATAGTTCAGCAGGATGTATATCTTTTTAATGGAACGGTAAAAGAGAATATTGCTTACGGTAAGCTTGATGCCACCATGGAAGAGATTGTAGAAGCTGCAAAAAACGCAGATCTTCTTGAATTTATTGAGAGCCTTCCAAATGGCTTTGATACTCAGGTTGGTGAGCGTGGAGCTAGGCTTTCTGGCGGACAGAAGCAGAGAATTGCTATTGCAAGAGTATTCCTTAAGAATCCACCAATACTGATCCTTGATGAAGCTACAAGTGCTCTTGATAATGAGAGTGAGAGATATATTCAGGAGAGTCTTGATAAGCTCTCTGTTGGTAGAACTACTATTACTATTGCCCACAGACTGTCTACAATTCTAGGAGCAGATGAGATCATTGTTTTGGATGAGGATGGTATCAAGGAGAGAGGCAATCACAAGGAACTAATCAAAAAAGGCGGACTCTACGAGAAGTACTATCGAATGCAGCTTGGAGCAGTCTGATAAACTATAGGGTGCAACAGTTTTGAATTTTAATTTGTATATTAAATATACAAATACTTCTAAAGGAAGGTAAGAAATATGGATTACAAAGACGGTGGAATCCCAAAAACCATTGAAGAACTAAAAGATTATTGTGAACGAAACGGTTTCACATCCAGTAAGACTAGATTCTTTATTGGCTTTAATTATCAGGGAGCCAGAGCTTTTGGTATCTATAAAGATGAGGAAACTGGAGAGTTCGTTGTTTACAAGAACAAAGACGACGGAACCAGAAATGTTCGTTACAGAGGAACTGATGAAGAGTTTGCTGTAGTTGAGCTCTATGACAGGCTTCAGAAAGAAATCGACAATCAGAAACTTCACTATGCTGCAGAGATGGCAGAACGTGAGAGAAATAAGTACGAGGGCAGAAGCTCTGGTACATATTGCACATTAGATGATCATGCTGACAGCTATGAATATATGAAGAATTTCCACGCTTCAGATTACCCGATCAATTCTTTTGTGGATGACGCAAAGGAATATTTCAATAATGCTGGAAATGATAGCTATCATGGCTATGATGAATATGGCAGCCATAGAGGACATTCAAATTCACAGGGCGGTGGCGGACTTGGCGTCGTTATCAGTATCATAATCCTGATCTTATCAATGCTCTTTGGATTTGGTGGTGGCGGCGGATATAGTAGCTATGATCATTATGATTCAGGTTATAGCAGCTATAGTAGCTATGACAGTTATGATAGTGGATGGAGCTCAGATAGCTGGGATTCAGGCTCAACAGACTGGGGTTCAGACTGGTAATTTATCTATAAAAATAATTTTTTAATGTTTTTCGATAAAAATATGTTGACACCCACATAATCGTATGATATAAATAATTTAACGATAAACGTTAACGTTTTAAACTGATTCATTATTAATCATACAAATTATGTGAGGTGACAACATGAAAAATTCAAAGTTAAGAAACATAACAGCAGTTTTGGCAAAAATCATTGAGGTACTCAGTTGGATCGGTGCAGTATGTATTATTTCTTCTATGATAATTCTTTTTGCGACAAAGGATATGATCGCAGAAGCTTACAAAAGCGGGACATTTGATTCACAGAGCATATCTGTTACAGGAGTAGATTCAGAGGCATTTATCAATTCCCTTATGAATGGCTCAGGAATTTTGGCTCTTATTCCTTTCGTATTCTTTTGTGCACTCTCAGCACTGATTTTCAGAAATATATACAAGATTTTCCAGAAGGCTAATGGAGATTCTCCTTTTTCAGTGGCCAATGTCAAGAGAATCAAGAATATCGGTTATTATGCGCTGGCTATTCCTGTGAGCAAAATTGTTATGTATGCAGTTTTTGCTGTAACCGTAGGAATAAACAATCTTAACATCTCAATATCATTATCAGAGGTGGTATTTGGATTAGTGGCTCTTTGCCTTGCTCAGTATTTTGCTTATGGCGCAGAACTTCAGAATGAAGTAGATGGATTACTGTAAGGAGGCGCTTATGGGAAGAATAGTATTAGAGCTTGACGTTATGATGGCTAGACGTCACATGTCTTTGAATGAGCTTGCTGATAAGGTCGGAATATCTAACGTAAATTTATCCAAGATCAAGAATAATAAAGTTAATGCAGTTCGCTTTGGCACACTTGCAGGAATCTGTGATGCCCTTGAATGTGAACCTGGAGATATCTTAAAGTATGACCCTAATGGCGAGGCACAGGAATGAATTTGTTTATTAGTACACTTTTAAGTGCTGTCATTCAGGTAGTATTATTTTCACTTGTGCCTTTTATCTGGTGGCTTATATTCCATAGAAAAAAAGAAAGCTTCTTTTCTTTCGTAGGAATAAAGAAGCCAGATAAGAGCAAGGTGAAATCGATATTTATAGCAATGATAGGAGTCCTTTTAGTCTGCGAAGGACTAGGAATCATTGAAAAATTATGCCTGAGAGGATTTGAGACAGCTGACAGTACTTTTTCGGGAATGGGTATTTCTGCTATAGGTAGCGTAATTGTATACGCTTTTATTCAGACAGCACTTTCTGAAGAGATTTTCTTTAGAGGATTTTTGTTGAAAAGATTAAGTGCAAAGCTAGGATATTATGTGGGCTCAATGATTACAGCTGTTATCTTTGGGGCTATGCATGTAGCCTTGGTATATGCCACAGGCAGAACTCTTGGTATAATATCTTTTGTAGCATTATTGGTTTATCCAATAGTAGTTTCATTATTGCTTGCATGTGTGAATGAGAAAAAAGCTAATGGATCAATATTACCTGGATGGTTTATCCACGGAATTATAAATTTGATAGAGGGAATTGGTAAATTATCCCTATAAGCGCCCTAAAATAGCGCATTTGCAACCGCTAGTTGACAAATTTCAAAGCTGACTTTATAGATAGCAACTGATATTTTTCGTAATCTGAATACATCAAAAAACAAATTTCAGATACGGAGGAAAATAAAAATGATATTAGCAGACAAAATTATCAATGAGAGAAAGAAACTTGGATGGTCCCAGGAGGAACTTGCTGATCAGCTTGATGTTTCAAGACAGTCAGTTTCAAAGTGGGAAAGTGCACAGTCAACACCAGATCTTAATAAGATAATCAAGATGGCAGATCTTTTTGGTGTAAGCACTGATTACTTATTAAAGGATGAGATCGAGGTTGTTGATACATCTGAATATAAGGAAGACGTTGCTTCTTATAAAGAAGATACAAGAAAAGTTTCATTAGAAGAAGCTACAAAGTTTTTAGAGGTTGTTAAGAGAACTGCTCCTAAGGTGGCATTTGGTGTTTCTCTTTGCATCGCTTCACCAGCACTTCTCATGTTCCTTTTAGGATTTTCTGAGATGGGTTACATAGGTGAAAACCTTGCTGTTGCTATTGGTATAGTTGTACTTCTTGTGATGGTAGCAAGTGCTGTATTCATGTTTATCATGATCAATCAGGAGCGCAAGCCATTTGAATTTCTTGAGACAGTTAAGATTGATACAGCTTACGGCGTTGATGGTATGGCCAAGGAGAGAAAGGCTGAATTTGAGAGTAGACGTACCATGATGGTTGGCTTTGGTGTTATGTGCTGCATTCTTTGTAGTGTTCCACTTATCATCTCAGCTCTTTTCTCAGAGAAATGCGGAAATGAGTCACTTGTAGTATTTATGGTTGGAGTTCTTTTGATCTTGGTTTCTACTGGCGTAAACCTTATCATAAACGGTAGTGAGTATTCTACAGCATGTGACAAGCTTCTTCAGAGCGGTGATTATACACTTGCAGGCAAGAAAGCTTCTAAGAGAATCGGTAAGATTGGGGCTATCTATTGGCCTGTAGTTGTTGCAGCATACCTTGGAGCTAGCTTTATTACAGGAATGTGGGAATATACATGGATCATCTGGCCTGTTATGGCAGTCTTTTTCGGGGCTGTTGCCGGTATCGTGCGAGCTACAATGAAGGATTGATTATAGATGAATTTTGCAAAGAACCGTTTGTTGAGGCAGACGGTTCTTTTTTTATTGTATGAAAAAGGTGAGTTATCAAGCAATCAATATTGGTGGTGTCAATAATATATTAGACAATCAAATCATATTGACTCGAAAATAAAAATATGCTATTTTATGTTTATAATAATTCTTTTTTATGGAGGTAAAAGAATATGAAAATGTCACAAAGTATCTTGGGAAGGGCAAAGATTACAATGGGAGCCATTGCAATAGGGGTTATTGCTTTGACTTCAGTAACTAGTGTGTATGCGGCAACAACGGTAGATACTAAACTTTTAGCTGCATGTGATTTAAAAGCTGAAGGTTGGTCTGGGGCAAGAACTATAGCAAAAATGGCGAAAGATGAAAAGATAGTTTTCTATCCAGAGAAATTTGGTACTGATACGGAGTACAATTATATGAAAAGAAAGAATAAATCACAGTATGGTTATGTGGATCATAATTATGTGGATTATTAATTACACTTTGGAGGCTATAGCAAAAGGGAGTATTTCACTCCCTTTTGCTTATCTTGAAGAAATATGAAGAAAAGTATTTGCATCATTCTAGGTATTATTACATTTTTGGGGGCTATAACTGGGTGTTCAAAAAACAATGTGGGTAGCACAGGGAAAACGCAGATTGTTTTGGCGATGGTATATGCTAATGAAGATATGGTAAGAAAAGATACATTATTGGAGGATCAAGTAGCTCTTTTTAACCAAAAACATGAAGACTGCGAAATAGTAATAAAAAACTATTATAGATCAGAAACGCTTTTTGAAGACGGAGTAAATTTGATTGAGCGAGAAATTGTATCGGGAGAAGGTCCGGATATTATTGATTATCAATATGAATATAACAAATCAGACATTATAGGTCAGTATACAGAAGATTTATATCCTTATATAGAAGCGGATACTGAGTTAAAAGAATCTTTATATACTAATATATTAGATTCTTTTGCTATAGATGAGAAATTATATGCAATCCCATTATCTTATAGTCTTAGTACGTACGTAGGAAGAGAATCTGAAATAGGCAATGTAGAGAATTGGGATTTTGAAACGATGGTTGATACTTTTGATAGACTTGGGAAAAAGTATCCGATGGGGTATAACACAAAAGCAGACATATTAGCAAATATTCTCTATGATTCATTAGATGATTTTATTGATTGGGAACAAGGTGAGAATTATTTTGATAGTGAAGACTTTAGGAATATGGTGGAGTTTGCAAACACTTTTGACTATGAGTATAACCAAAATATGAGCTCGTATGAATTACAGGACTGTGTAGTTCAGCAATTATATATTAGTGGTGTGTTTGATACTGCTATTGCAGAAGGTGAAATGCAAACGAGTGATGTAGTATATGCAGGATATCCAAGCAAAACAGGATGTGGGACACTAATTACACCTGATTCAGATGTTATGGCCATAAGTATGGCTAGTAAGAATAAGGAGCGTTCTTGGGAGTTTATTAAGCAGTTATTACTTCCAGACTTTCAGGAAAAACTAAATGATCGTGCGTCTTTATCGGTAAATAGAGATGTCATTAATTCGCAATTAGATAGAGCCATGAAAGTTGAAATGGAGAATGGTAAAGATGTTGTAAAAGAAACATATTGTACTAGTTACGAATATGAGCGTCTGCCTATATATTCAATAACTGAGAAGCAGCGAGATGATTTTGTCAGGTTGTTAGAAAACGCAAAAGTGTCTTCTACTAACAATGAAAAAATCAATGAAATAGTTTTTGAAGAAATTGATGGATATTTTGCGGGACAAAAGTCTTTAGATGAATGTATAGATAATATTGAAAATAGGGTGTGGATTTATATCAGCGAAAAGGGAAAATAATGAATAAAAGACAGCAGATCGGTATTACAGTAGGAATTATAGTATTATTTTTTTTTATTGCATTATTAGGATTAAATTTTTTGTGTGATGATTGTAGCGTTTTTGTTGAAGAAAGCTTTGCATACAAGAAAGATGGGACTGAAAAATCTGCTTTCGCATCTAATGGCGAAGAGTCATATCTTTGCTGTAGCAAAGGTGAAGAGTTTTATTTGTATTATGTTGATAAAAAAGTATTCAGGAAATTGCCATATTCATGTGGGAATAATGAAAGAATTATTCGAATGGCAGTCGATGATAATGGACAGTGCAGTTTATTAGTATATAGTGCTGAGACTGAATTCGTGGATAATCAGTTAATAAGCACAATAACTGACGAAGCTGCTAGGATAGACGTAATTGATTGTAATGGCAATATAGTAAGGCGCTATGATGGGAGTTTTTTGCTTTCTAGCACTAATATACCGAGTAGTTTCCTGACACATGACTCACTTGTGTATGCTATGAATTGCGGCGGAGAGGCTACTATTGTAAACATGGCTGATAAAAGTGTAAGTACCATTCCGACAGAAGGAAGAGTATCATCGGTAGATGTTTATGGAGATAGAGTTATTGTTACATATTACGGAGCAAACAGAAGCTATTATCAAGAGCTATCTATTGAAGGAGAACCACAGAACTCAGTAAAGCTACCTAAAAGTAATTGCAAATATGGAGTTTGTAAAATTCTAGGTGATCACGTATACATATATAACAAGGATGAAGGAGTTTTTGAATATAAAAAAAGTTTGAACAAGATCAAACAGATTGAGAATGAGTGGAATAATACAGATGGTATCGGTTTTGGAGAGAAAAAGATTTGTGTAATGGTAGAGCAAGATGATGAATACGAGTTTCATTTTTTGACTATGAACAGTTGATTGCGTGAGAATGTATCAAAAAATGTTGACTGCATAGAAATGAGGTGTATTATTAATAATGTTAAGAGTTGTTGTAGTTAAGGAGAAAAAGATGTACCTTACACAAAGTGAGATGGAGATAATGCATGCGTTCTGGCAGGAAGATCGGTCAATGTCATTAAATGATTTAATTTTGGCTAGCCCTGACAGATGCTGGAAGGACCGATCAGGTTTTTCGATAATAAACAGTTTGATAACTAAGGGCCTTCTAAAAGAAGATGGATATGTTCATAGCGGAAAGACAATAGCTAGAACATTTTCGCCGGTGATTAGTTATACAGATTTTATGATAGGCCAGCTCAATTCTTTTGAAGGTAAGATTGAAGTACCTCAATTAGTATCTCATCTTCTCGGTGAAGGAGATGTTGATGCAAGAGATATTAAAGAACTAGACAGGATGATTTCGGACAAGAAAAAGGAACTTAAAGATAAATGATACAAGTAAGTCGTTGGTCTTTATTTTACGCAATTATTTTAGGAAGTGTTCTTTTATTATTATTTCATTTTGGAATATGTAATAGAAAAAAGACAATTAAAGATGCTATAACTCCGTATATTACTCTGTTATTGCTGATTTTTATCAGAGTGATTTTTCCTGTAGACTCGGATGCTTTTTATGTGATCAGGTCAACTAAGCTTCTTAATGCAGTTCATGATTTATTAATGATTACTTTACTGTATGACCTATCAATAGAAAAAGTACTTGTTTTAACGTGGATTATTGGGGCTATAGTGTCTCTTTTTATATGGAATTGTTCTATAAAAAAAGATGTTCAAAAGACAAAGATTATAAAGGAATGTGCTAGTAGACTTCCTGAAAGACAGGCTTATATTGCCACGAAGGCAGGATTAAATGCAAATTGTGTATTTGTGACTGATAAGATTGATGAAGTTGTTACAGTTGGAATTAGAGAATATATGATTTTGCTTCCACAAACTGATTATTCTGACATAGATCTTTATAATATTTTTGTTCACGAAGCTGCTCATGTAAAGCATAGAGATATTAGAAATAGAGTGTTGTTACATGCCTTTTGTTGTATCTTTTGGTGGAATCCTATTTTTAGGTTGTTTGAGAAAGACTATTCCATTCTTATGGAATATCGATGTGACGAGAATGCAGTACAATCCTATACGTTATCTGAAAAAATAGCCTATGTGGAAACTATGAAGAAGATGACAGTAGTGAAGCTAGATTATTGCTATAGATATATGGAAGCTGGTTTTGCTATTGCATCAAGGAAATCGATGCTTATTTCAAGAGCTGACAGAGTTTTTATAAATGAAAAAAAGAATATAAAAAGGATAGCTGTTGCAATAGCGTTGGAGATATGTTTGTTCTTTTTGTCATATGCTGTAATATTCCAACCATATTATGAGCCAGAAATAGAAGGTGAAGTAGCGGTTGATGAAACAAACGCATATTTAATTAAGGAAGATGATGAATATAGAATCATTATCGATGATGAGGATTGGGGCATTGTTCCTAAAGACGATTTAAAAACTAGACCATATTGCAGATTGGAAATAAGAGAATGAAAAAAATATTTGTTAAAAGTTTATTACTAGTAGCTACAGTTTTGATCATGAAAAACAGTACAATTACTTGTTATGCATGCGCTACAAATGCTGGAATTAGTAGCGCACATGATGGTAAAGCTATTATTCTTAGCGAAGAAACTGTTTGGAAGTATAGATATCACAATGGTAAAAGACAAAAGAGATTGTGGTCATGTTCTAACAATTGTTGGATATCTGATCATTGGATCGATATGTGACTAAAGAAAAAACTAGGCAGAATGAAATTCTGCCTAGTGAAATGCCGCAGGTCTTGGCTTATTGACCTGAATGATCTTTGAAGCTTCTAAGTTTCTGAGGAGTAACAGCCTTACTTTTCCCTGATATTCTGGCTTTACCATGTAGTGGCAGTAGGTCTCGATAAGGGAGAAGAGGTTTGCTGTTCTTCCTTCAATCTTAAAGTTGTTGATTCCCATCGGTACATATTTTTCCCAGATAAGCTCTGGTGAAATATGAGTTGAATATTCCTGGATGGTGTAGATGCAGTTCTTGTCACCGTATTCACAAGTCCAAGGAATGATATGCTTTCTCTTTTCGGGAGGAAGCGTTCTGTTTTCCATTATTATCTTCTGATTAAGGGCGATGTTCTTGTAGTGATCGCCTCTGCGCTTGCAGTCTGGAACGCAAAGAGCGTTTACAAGGACTTCAAGCTTTTCTTTATGATTGATATTTTCGATGATATCCCATTTGTTGTTCATGTTGTAGTCAAGGACTACATACTTATAGTCTTTTTCAAGTTCCTCATTAAGAGCGTCCACGTCGCGGATCTCTTTGCAGGTTGTGGAATCAATCTTGTAGGAAGGGTAATTGGTTCTGATGAATTCTTCCAAAAGAGGTGAGAATACCAGAACTTCATTCTTGCCATTGTCACCGGCTTTCAAGCAGAAGTTGCAGAAAGGGTCACGGAGATCTTCCTCGGTAATGAGAGGATTTGTGAAAGTGAAACGAACAGGAATGCCCTGAGAGTTAATGCTCTTTATTACATTCTCCACAAATGCTCTGTCACACTGGTCATTATCTATAAGCCTTCCGCCGTTCCAAAGTGAAAAAGGAAAGCAACCAAAAAAAGATGCTATTTCAACACCTTCACGGAAGTAATGAGGATACTGTTTTAATAAGCTAAGCCAGTACATGTTAAGCGGATAATTGTAACGAAGTCCTGGCAGATGAAACTTTACTGAAGCCATTTGAAACCTCCCAAACACCAATAGTTCTTTGCTTTTTTACTATACTTTTTTTGCCAGAAATCTTCCAACCAAATCTTGCTAGAAGGTTTCGAACTATTGCTAAACTTTAGTACTGTGAACCATTGAAATAATGTGCTATACTGTTTGTCAAAGGTTTTTAATCAGGAGGTTGGGTATGATAAATCAGCAGTACAAAGATATGCTTGGAGCAAAGTCAGTGATCAGAGAGCTGTCAGAATATGCAACAGCCAGAGGAAAAGAAATAGGCTACGAGAATGTCTTTGATTTTAGCCTTGGTAATCCAAGTGTGGAGGTGCCAAAGGAATTCACAGAAGAAATGATAAGACTATTAGAAACAGAAGATACCATGACTCTTCATGGATATACTCCTAGTCTTGGTAATCAATTATATAAAGAAAAGATTGCAGAGTCTTTAAACAAGCGCTTTGGAATGAACTACGGTCCAGAGCATATTTTCCCTACTACAGGAGCTGCTGGTGCTATATCACACGCTGTGCGCGCGATTACAAAACCTGGTGATGAAATGATCGCTTTTGCACCATTTTTCCCTGAGTACAGACCATATATAAATGGTGCAGGAGTTGAACTTAAGATTGTTCCTGCTGATACAGAGACTTTCCAGATCAACTTTGATAAGTTTGAGGAAATGCTCACAGACAAGGTTATGGCAGTTCTTGTAAACACACCTAACAATCCTTCAGGTGTAGCTTACGGAAAGGCAACTTTAGAGAAGCTTTCTTCTATATTAAAAGAAAAGTCAAAGGAATATGGACATACTATCTTCCTTATTTCAGATGAACCTTATAGAGAGATCGTATTTGAGGGCGCAGATTCTCCATATGTTTCTAAGTTCTATGACAATACACTTAGCTGCTACTCATTCTCAAAATCTCTTTCTCTTCCTGGTGAGAGAATTGGATATGTGGCAGTTAACCCAGCATGCGAGGGAAGCGATGTCATCGTTCCTATGTGCGGACAGATTTCTAGAGGCACAGGACACAACTGTCCTCCATCCATCATACAGCAGGCCGTTGCCAAGGTTTGCCACATGACAGCAGATCTTTCTGTATATGAGACCAACATGAACATTATCTATAGCACTCTTAAGGAGCTTGGATTTACTGTGGTCAAGCCAGATGGAACCTTCTATATCATGCCAAAGGCTTTAGAAGAGGATTCTATAGCATTTTGCAAAAAGGCCAAGGATTACGATCTGATATTTGTGCCTGCTGACGGATTCGGTGCTCCGGGATACTTCAGAATGGCTTATTGCATTGACACTGATAAGGTGAAAAGAGCCATGGATAGGCTGCGTCAGTTTGCCTGTGAGGTGTACAAGGCTTAAATATTGATTTAACCGACATTTTTTGTTTCTAAATCCGTTGACAAGGGGCTTTATTGAGAGTAAACTCTATTTCGAAAAGACTTTATTGTTTTAACGAGCTATATTAATCAAGTGTGATTTTTTGAGGAGGAGACAAGAAATGGCCGAGATCAAGAAAACAGAGACATCTGTAAAGCCTGTTGCAACAATTAAGACTCCAGTAGCTGCAACAGCAACTAAAACACCAGAAGTAAAGGCAGCAGCTCCAGCAGCAAAGCCTGAAGTTAAGAAAGCAGAGGCTAAGAAGCCAGCTGCTAAGAAACCAGCAGCAAAGAAGCCTGCTGCTAAAAAGCCAGCAGCTAAGAAGGCTGAGCCAAAGAAGGCAGAGGCTAAAAAGCCAGCAGCAAAGAAAACTACTACAAAGACAGCTGCAAAGAAGCCTGCTACAAAGACAACTGCAAAGAAGACAACAGCTAAGAAGGCTCCAGCAAAGAAGCCAGCAGCTAAGAAAACAGAGGCAGTTCAGGTTTCAATCGAGCTTCAGTATTCTTACAAGCACATTCCTTATGAGAAGATCGTTGAAGATTCAAAGAACAACTTTGCATATGAGATGGGCGGAAATGTAAATGATATCAAGAAGCTTAGCATTTATGTTAAGCCATCAGAGGATGCAGCTTACTATGTAGTAAATGATAAGGTTCAGGGAAGAATTGGACTTGAATGATCTTATATAAAACAGGATTGCCCTCCACAAAATGTGGAGGGCTTTTTTGATGCTGTAGATTAATACATTTTTTATAAAAACCCATGTTGACATCGGTCTTAGAAAGTTGTATTTTAAGTTACAGAAGATGTTAGCACTCAAATCGAGTGAGTGCTAACACTTAAAAATAGATACCATTCCAATGAATTTAACCGGTGAATACAGAGGAAGGGCGATATGGAACTAGACGAGAGAAAAAGAATAATACTTCATGCAATCGTTAAGAACTACCTTGAAACAGGAGAACCTGTTGGTAGCCGTACAATTTCCAAGTACACAGACTTAAATCTTAGTTCTGCTACTATTCGAAATGAGATGGCTGACCTTGAGGAGATGGGACTTATTTTGCAGCCCCATACATCTGCAGGCCGTATTCCTTCAGATCAGGGATACAGAGTATATGTAGATGAGATGCTCAAGGACAAGGAAAAAGAAGTAGAGAACATGAAGGAAATGCTCCTTGATAAAGAGGAGAAGCTTGAGAATCTTCTTAAGCAGGTAGCTAAGACATTGGCAGTTGATACCAACTATGCCACAATGATCTCAGCTCCACAGATCAGGAAGAACAAGCTCAAATTCATGCAGATATCTAAGGTTGATGATGAGCATCTTTTGGCAACCATCGTACTTGAAGGTAATGTCATTAAGAACAAGATCATTCCTGTAGAGGAAGTGCTTGATGAAGCTACAATGCTCAAGCTCAATATCCTCATGAACACTAGACTTGATGGTCTTGCAGTTGAGGATATCAATCTGGGACTTATAGCTACTGTCAAACAGGAAGCTGGCATACACAGTGAGATTATAGGTAATGTCATCGATGCTGCAGCTGAATCGATTACAGCTGATGAGGACCTTCAGATATATACAAGTGGAACTATGAATATTTTCAAATATCCAGAACTTACAGATTCCACTAAGGCAAGCGAACTTATCAGTACATTCGAGGATACCAAGGATCTTTCCAGTATCGTTGAGGATACATTATCTTCCGATTCAGAAGAGACTGGCATTCAGGTTTATATAGGTAATGAAACTCCTGTTCAGGCCATGAAGGATTGTAGCGTAGTTACAGCTACTTACGAACTTGGTGATGGTATGAAGGGAACAGTCGGAATTATCGGACCTAAGAGAATGGACTATGACAAAGTTATTTCTACTTTGAAGAATATGAGACATGCGCTGGATGATCTTTACAAGAAAGAGTAGCGCATATTTATATAGATGATTTACATATTAGGAGGCGTTTACATTGGGTAACAAAGAAAATAAAGAAGTTCATGGCAAGGCCAAGAAGCCTGTAAGTGAAGCAGATAAAGAAGTTCTTGAGAACATCATGGAAGAACTTGAAAAAGAAGCAGAAGAAAAAGAAGAAAAGGCTGCAGAAGAAACTGCTTCTGAAGAAAATGCTACAGAGGCTGAGGCAGAAACTTCTGAGGAGACCAAAAAGGAAAAGAAAGATCCTTTAAAAGAGAAGATCGATGAACTCAACGACAAAGTCATGAGACAGATGGCAGAGTTTGAGAACTTCAGAAAGAGAACAGACAAAGAAAAGTCACAGATGTTTGAGCAGGGACAGGCTAATGTATTAGAGAAGCTTTTACCTGTTGTCGATAATTTCGAGCGAGGACTTGCGGCAGTTCCTGAAGAGGACAAGGACGGAGCCTTTGCAGACGGTATGAACAAGATCTACAAACAGCTTATCAAACAGCTTGAGGACCTTGGAGTAACCCCAATTGAAGCTGTGGGAAAAGAATTTGATCCAAATCTTCATAATGCAGTAATGCAGGTTGAAAGCGAAGAGTATGAATCAGGAATGGTTGCACAGGAACTTCAAAAGGGATATATGTTCCACGAAACAGTGCTTAGACATAGCATGGTTGGTGTTAGTCAATAAAGTTTAAAACTATCAGATAATTTAGGTATGGAGGAAAGAAAAATGAGTAAGATTATCGGTATCGATCTTGGTACAACAAATAGCTGCGTAGCAGTTATGGAAGGCGGAAAGCCTACAGTTATAGCAAACGCAGAAGGCGCTAGAACAACACCTTCTATCGTTGCTTTCACAAAGAATGGTGAGAGAATCGTTGGTGAGCCAGCTAAGCGTCAGGCAGTTACAAACGCTGACAACACAATCTCATCAATTAAGAGAGACATGGGTACAGACAACGGTCGTACAATCGACGGCAAGAAGTATTCACCACAGCAGATCTCAGCTATGATTCTTCAGAAGCTTAAGGCTGATGCAGAACAGTATCTCGGCGAAAAAGTTTCAGAGGCAGTTATCACAGTTCCTGCTTACTTCAACGATGCTCAGCGTCAGGCTACAAAGGATGCTGGTAAGATCGCTGGTCTCGAAGTAAAGAGAATCATCAACGAGCCTACAGCAGCAGCTCTTGCTTATGGTCTTGATAACGAAAAAGAGCAGAAGATCATGGTATATGACCTTGGTGGTGGTACATTCGATGTATCAATCATTGAGATTGGTGATGGCGTTATCGAAGTTCTTTCAACAAACGGTGATACACACCTTGGTGGTGATGACTTCGACCAGGCAATCATCAACTGGATGGTTCAGGACTTCAAGAACAAGGAAGGCGTTGACCTTTCAGGCGACAAGATGGCTATGCAGAGACTTAAGGAAGCTGCAGAGAAGGCCAAGAAGGAACTTTCATCTTCAACAACAACAAACATCAACCTTCCATTCATTTCAGCTGGAGCAGATGGCCCTAAGCACTTTGATGTAGATCTTACAAGAGCTAAGTTCGAAGAGCTTATCCATGATCTCGTAGAGAGAACAGCAATCCCAGTTCAGAACGCTATGAAGGATGCTGGTCTTACAAATGCAGATATCGGAAAGGTACTCCTTGTTGGTGGATCAACTCGTGTACCTTGCGTAGTAGAGAAGGTTAAGCAGCTCACAGGTCAGGAGCCTTCCAAGAACCTTAACCCTGATGAGTGCGTAGCTATCGGTGCTTCTATCCAGGGTGGTAAGCTTGCTGGTGATGCCGGTGCTGGTGACATCCTTCTTCTTGATGTAACACCTCTTTCACTTTCAATCGAGACAATGGGTGGTGTTGCTACAAGACTTATCGAGCGTAACACAACAATCCCTACCAAGAAGAGTCAGGTATTCTCAACTGCAGCTGATAACCAGACAGCCGTTGATATCAACGTTCTTCAGGGCGAGAGACAGTTCGCTAAGGACAACAAGTCACTTGGACAGTTCAGACTTGATGGAATCCCTCCAGCAATGAGAGGCGTACCTCAGATCGAAGTTACATTCGATATCGATGCAAACGGTATCGTTAACGTATCAGCTAAGGACCTCGGAACAGGTAAGGAGCAGCACATCACAATCACTGCTGGTTCTAACATGTCTGATGAGGATATCGATAAGGCTGTTAAAGAGGCTCAGGAGTATGAGGCTCAGGACAAGAAGCGTAAAGAGGGTATCGATGCTCGTAACGAGGCTGACTCATTCGTATTCCAGACAGAGAAAGCTCTTCAGGATGTTGGAGACAAGATCGATGCAGCTCAGAAGCAGACTGTTGAAGATGACATCAAGGCTCTCAAGGAAACTCTTGAGCAGACTAAGGATAAGGAACTTTCAGACAGCGAGATCGATTCACTTAAGAGCCAGAAAGAGAAGCTCATGAACGATGCTCAGGCACTCTTTGCTAAGATGTATGAGAACGCTCAGGGTGCAGCTGGCGCAGCAGGCCCAGATATGGGTGCAGGCGCTGGTCCTGATATGGGTTCAGCAAACACATCAAGCAATGATGACAATGTTGTTGATGGCGACTACAGAGAAGTTTGATCTAAATAAGTCAGATTTAATAAAAGTTTTATAATACAAATAGCCAGGCGAGCTTTTCTCGTCTGGCTATTCAGAGTATACTGATTCTAATTGACAGCGATATAAGGTTGAGGAGTAATATGGCAGAACAAAAGCGCGACTATTATGAGGTCCTGGGTGTTAGCAAAAGTGCATCTGAGGACGAGATAAAAAAAGCATATAGAGTACTTGCTAAGAAATATCATCCAGATATGAATCCTGGCGATGCTACAGCAGCTGAGAAATTCAAAGAGGCTTCTGAGGCATATGCCGTACTTAGTGATCCAGAAAAGAAGAGACAGTACGATCAGTTTGGTCATGCTGCATTCGAAGGAGGCGCTGGCGGATACGGTGGATTCGATTTCAATGGCGCTGATTTTGGTGATATCTTTGGTGATATCTTTGGAGATTTCTTTGGCGGTGGAAGAGCTCGTGGCGGTGCCAGAACAGGCCCATCTAAGGGAGCTAATATTAGAGCCAGTGTTAGAATTACTTTCCTTGAAGCTGTTTTTGGCTGTGAAAAAGAATTAGAGCTTACAATGAAAGATCCATGTCCTACATGTCACGGTACGGGTGCTAAGCCAGGAACGTCACCTGAGACTTGTCCAAGCTGTGGCGGTAAAGGACAGAAGATACATATGCAGCAGTCATTCTTTGGTACTATTCGTAACGTTCAGACATGTCCTGAATGTGGCGGAACTGGTAAGGTAATCAAGGATAAGTGCCCAGACTGCCGTGGAACAGGATACATTGCTAATAGAAAGAAAATCTCAGTTTCTATTCCAGCTGGTATAGATAATGGACAGAGTGTAAGACTTCGTGAAAAAGGTGAGCCAGGTATTAACGGCGGACCAAGAGGAGATCTTCTTGTAGAAGTTATTATTTCTGATCATCCAATCTTCCAGAGAGATGGCTACAATATCTATTCAATGGTACCAGTATCATTTGCAATTGCAGCTCTTGGTGGAACAGTTCTCATCGATACTGTTGATGGAAAGGTTGCATATGATGTTAAGCCTGGAACTCAGACTGACACTAAGGTAAGACTTCGTGGAAAGGGTGTTCCATCACTTAGAGATAAGGATACAAGAGGTGACCACTACATAACACTTGTAGTTCAGGTTCCTGAGAAGCTTTCTAAAGAAGCCAAAGAGCTCCTTAAGAAATTTGATGAAAAGACAGGAGATTCACTTACAGCAGCTGAGCGTATGATGGAAGCTGACGGTAAAGACCCGGGAAATGATGGCCCAGGAGGCAAAAAGAAAAAGGGTTTTTTTAAGTAATCTTAATATGATACAATACGCGTGAAGCAGAGACAAAATTCTGCTTCACGCTTTTGTGTGATTAAAAAGGAGCTAAAATTATGAAATGGATGCGCTTTAGAGTTCGTACAAACGAAGAATCAGAAGATATTATCGTAAGTTATTTAGAAGATATTGGATTAGAGGGTGCTCAGATTGAAGACAACGCACCACTTTCTGCTGCAGATAAGGAGCAGATGTTTATTGACGCACCTGAGCTTGAGCCAGATGAAAAGGATACAGGAATTGAGGCTGGCGCAGCATATCTTAATTTCTTCCTTGAAATAGATGATGAGAACATGCTCACTGTTGAGATGCCAAATGATGAAGGAGAGTATGTTAAGGTCAAGAAAACTCCAGAACAGATGCAGGCAGAGATCAAGGAAAAGCTTGATGAGCTTAAGTCTTTTTCTGATATAGGTGATGGCACTATTTCTGTAGATGTTACAGAGGATATTGATTGGATCAATAACTGGAAACAGTACTTCCATAAATTTTATATTGATGATATACTTGTAATTCCGTCATGGGAAAAAGAGAGTAATGAGGACTCTGAGAAGGCGAATATGGTTCTTCATATTGATCCTGGAACAGCTTTTGGTACAGGTATGCATGAGACAACTCAGCTTTGCATCAGAATGCTCAAAAAGTATGTAACTTCTGACACTGAGCTTTTGGATGTAGGAACAGGTAGCGGAGTTCTTTCAATCCTTTCACTTATGTTTGGAGCCAAGCATGCAGTAGGAACTGATCTTGATAAATGCGCAGTTCCAGCTGTAAAAGAAAACATGGAAAACAATGGAATCGCACCTGAGAAGTTTGACATGATGATCGGTAATATCATTGACGACAAGAATGTTCAGGATGCAGTTGGCTATGATAAATATGACATTGTTGTAGCAAATATTTTGGCTAATGTACTTGTTCCACTTACGCCTGTTATCACACATCAATTAAAAACAGGTGGTATTTATATAACCTCTGGTATCATCAATACCAAGGAAGAAGAGGTTAAGAAAGCACATCTTGATGCTGGTCTTGAGATTCTTGAGATCCATCATCAGGGAGATTGGGTTTCAATCACTTCGAGGAAAAACTGATGTATCATTTTTTTGTAGACAGTTCACAAATAACACCTGATTGCAAAAGGGTTGAAATTACTGATAGCGACTACAATCACATTGCTCATGTTCTCAGAATGAAAGTCGGAGAGCAGTTTTCAGTGAGCATACGTGAGGAAGAGGAAGGCAGAGAGCTCTTTTATGAGATAGAAGAAATAACTGACAGCGCTGTCATTGGTAAGCTTTGCTTTATAGAGGAAGTGGGAAATGAGCTTCCTTCCAAGATATATCTTTTTCAGGGACTTCCAAAGGTTGATAAGATGGAGCTCATTATTCAGAAGGCAGTTGAGCTGGGAGCTTTTGAGATCGTGCCTATGTCCACTAAGAGATGTATCGTCAAGCTTGATGAGAAAAAAGCTGAGAGCAAGGTGAAGCGTTGGCAGGCTATTGCAGAAGCAGCTGCCAAGCAGAGTAAACGTGCTATCATTCCTAATGTTCATATGCCTATGACCATGAAGGAAGCTGTTCAATATGCCAAGGATATGGATGTTAAGCTTATTCCTTATGAGATGGCTGAGCATATTGATGAGACCAAGAAGATAATTGAAGATATAGGGCCTGGACAGAGCATTGCTGTGTTTATTGGACCAGAGGGCGGCTTCTCTGAACAGGAGATCGACCTTTGCAACGAGAATGGAATTAAGCCTATTACTTTAGGCAAGAGAATATTAAGAACTGAAACTGCGGGATTTACCATAATCTCGTGGCTTATGTATCATCTTGAAGGATAAAGAAATGGAAGCGTATTTAGATAATTCGGCAACAACAAGAGCTTACAATGAAGTAGCTTCACTTGTTGCCAAGATAATGACAGAAGAATATGGAAATCCATCCAGTGTACATCACATGGGTATGGTATCTGGTGAGAGACTCTCACAGGCTAGAGAGGATATAGCCGCTACATTAAAGGTTGAACCACAGGAGATATTATTTACTTCTGGTGGAACAGAATCAGACAATCTTGCTTTGTTGGGTGTAGCCAAGGCAAATAAGTGGCGTGGTAAACATATAATAACAACTGCTATTGAACATCCTGCGATTCTAGAGACTACTACAGCTCTTGAAAAGGAAGGCTTTGATATCACATATCTTCCTGTTGATGAGACGGGTGTGGTTCAGCTCGAGGACCTCAAGTCAGCACTTCGAGAAGATACAATTCTTGTTTCGATGATGTTTGTAAATAATGAGATAGGTTCAGTTCAAAAGATCCAGGAAGCTGGTGAACTTATCAAGGCATATAATTCCGATATCTATTTCCATGTGGATGCGGTTCAGGGATATGGCAAATTTGTCATAAGGCCTAGGAGCATGAAGATAGATCTTTTGTCTGTCAGCGGCCACAAGATCCATGGACCAAAGGGAATAGGCTTTTTGTATATCAAAAAGGGAACCAAGATAAATCCTATCTGCTACGGTGGTGGACAGCAGAAGGGTATGAGATCAGGAACAGAGAATGTACCTGGAATTGCTGGTCTTGCTCTTGCAGCCAAGATGTGCTACGAGAACTTTGAGGACAAGCAAAATAAGCTCTATGAGCTTAAAGAGTATCTTATAAAATCTCTCAATGAGAGACTTTCAGATATCAAGATAAATGGGCCAGCCTGCAGGGAGGGAGCGCCACATATTGTCAGCGTTTCAATAAAAGGACTTGCAGCAGAGACAGTTCTTAACATGCTTAGCAGCAAGAACATATATGTATCTGCCGGTTCTGCCTGCACATCCAACAATCCACATATTTCAGACACGCTTCAGGCCATAGGTCTTGAAAAGGATTTGCTTGAATCCACAATTCGTATTAGTATGTCATTTATGACTACCAAGGAAGAGATTGATTACTTTTTAGACACGCTGTGCTCACAGGTTGAGAATATGCGTAAGTTCTACCGTCATTAAAGAAAGAGGTTTTTATGCAGTATCATGCTTTTGTAATTAAGTACGCCGAGATCGGAGTAAAAGGAAAGAACAGATATATCTTTGAAGATGCACTTGTTAAGCAGCTTAAGAGAGTGCTTGCAAAGTGCGATGGTAACTTTATTATTTCTAAGGTTGCAGGTCGTATCTATATTGAAGCTGAAGGCTTTGATTTTGATGAGACCGTATCACAGCTCCAGACTGTATTTGGTGTAACAGGAATCTGCCCAGCTGTATCTATCGCAAGAGATGGAGAGAACCATCTTCCAGACGTTGATGGAGTAGCCAAGGCTGTATTAGATTTTATTGATGGCGTATATCCTAACAAGAACAAGACCTTCAAGGTTAAGGTTAGAAGAGTAGATAAGAGCTATCCTGTGGACTCTATGGAGATGGCTGCTGAGCTTGGTGGCAGAATACTTGATGCATTCCCAGAGATGAAGGTAGATGTTCATGAGCCTGAGATCCTCATTAACGTTGAGCTTAGAGAAAAGCTCAATATCTTCTCTGAGATCATTCCTGGACCAGGCGGAATGCCAATTGGAACAGCTGGTAAGGCTATGCTTCTTCTTTCAGGCGGAATTGATTCTCCTGTTGCTGGATACATGGTTGCAAAAAGAGGTGTTGAGATCGAGGCTGTTTATTTCAATGCTCCACCTTATACAAGTGAGAAGGCCAAGCAGAAGGTAATCGACCTAGCCGGCGTTATTGCTAAGTACACAGGTAAGGTTAAGCTTCACGTTATCAACTTTACTGATATTCAGATGTACATTTATGAGAAATGCCCACATGATGAGCTTACTATCATCATGAGAAGATATATGATGAGAATTGCTGATATTCTTGCTCAGAAGTCAGGTTCAATGGGACTTATTACTGGAGAGAGTATCGGACAGGTTGCATCACAGACAATGCAGAGTCTTATGTGCACAGGAGAAGTTGTAACAGATATTCCTGTTTACAGACCACTCATTGCCTTTGACAAACAGGATATCGTAGATATTTCATACAAGATCGATGCTTACGAGACATCTATCCTTCCTTATGAGGATTGCTGTACTATTTTCGTAGCTAAGCATCCTGTTACTAAGCCAAGAGCTGATATCATCAGAAAGCATGAGGAGAATCTTGTAGAAAAGATTGAGGAGCTCATGCAGACTGCTCTTGATACAGACGAAGTTATTGAGATCACAAAGTAAAACCTCAGCAAGTGCTCTGCACTGGGATTCTCACTAAGCTCGGCTAAAGCCTCGCTAAGTGTTCACCCATGGCGCACACTAGCTTCGAGAAAACCTCAGCAAGTGTTTTGCTCAAAAAAAAGACCATCTTAAAATGAATTTTTAAGATGGTCTATAATAATCTTTTAGATGGATCTAATCCAAAGATTAGATCATGTAAGGCTTCAAAATCTCGAGAACCTCATCTGCGCCGTCTTCTGCATGGATGTTGAGATCAATAGGCTTAGAAAGATCTAATGAAAAAATACCCATAATAGACTTAGCGTCGATAACGTATCTTCCAGAAACGAGGTCGAAGTCATAATCAAACTTCGTAATATCGTTTACGAAAGACTTTACCTTATCGATAGAATTTAAAGAAATTTTTACGGTTTTCATTGCGCAAATACCTCCTTCTTTTCTTTATAGTAAACGGAGTAACTGCAAAAGTCAATGACTAACCCTCAACAAAATAAGAAAGAAATGCCAATATGCAAAATAACGTTAATGGATTAAAGGTTGCAATGCACAACCTTGGATGTAAAGTAAATAGCTATGAAATGGAAGTTATGAGCCAGAAGCTTCAGGAACAGGGCGCTATAATTGTGCCTTTTGAAGAGAAGGCTGATATCTATATCATCAATACCTGCACAGTTACTAATATTGCAGATAGAAAGTCAAGACAGATGCTCCATAGATCCAAGAAGGAGAATCCAGATTCTATAGTCGTTGCAGTTGGATGCTATGTTGAGACAGGTCTTGATGGCGTCAAGAAAGATGAATGCATCGACCTTGCTATTGGAAATAACAAGAAATCAGAGATAGTGGATATCTTAAATGAGTTCATCGAAGCCAAGAATGAAGTTATAGATAAGACTCTTTTTGGAAGTACTATCATCGACATCAACCATACCAATGAATACGAGAGCATGACATTAAAAGAGCTTCCTGAACACACAAGAGCTTATATCAAGATTCAGGATGGATGTAACCAGTTCTGCTCATATTGCGTCATACCGTATGCAAGGGGAAGAGTCAGAAGTAGAAACATGGATGAGATTCTAGCTGAGATCGAGGGACTTGCTCAGAAAGGCTGTAAGGAGGTTGTTCTTACAGGTATACACACAAGCTCTTATGGAATAGACTTTGGCAAAGCTCAGCTTATTGATCTTATTGAAAAGATAAATGAGATTCCGGGAATAGAGAGAATAAGACTTAGTTCATTGGAACCTAGGATTATCACAAAGGAGAATGCTAAGAGATTAGCTGCACTAGATAAGCTTTGTCCACATTTCCACTTATCACTTCAGAGTGGATGCGATTCAGTCCTTAAGAGAATGAACAGACATTATACAGCTGATGAATTCAGAGAAGGAGTAAGGCTTTTAAGAGAAGCTTTTGATAAGCCAGCTATTACTACTGATGTTATCGTGGGATTTCCTGGTGAAACAGAGGAAGAGTTTGAAGCTTGCCGCAAGTTCGTAGAAGAGATCCAGTTCTATGAGATGCATGTATTTAAGTATTCTCCAAGAAAAGGAACTGTTGCCGCAGGAATGCCTGATCAGCTCACAGACAGGGAAAAGTCCAAGAGAAGTGAAGTGCTTCTTAACATGACAAGGCAGCATTCCAAGGATTATAGAGGAAAGTTTATCGGAACAGAGCTCACAGTTTTGTGGGAAGATGAAGAAGAGATTGGTGGTGAGTCTTATATCATCGGACATACTGACAGATATGTCAGAGTGGCACTGCGTTCATGTGACAAAGAGAGCTACAAAGCAAGCACTGGAGCCATTTCTACAGTTGTTCCAACAGCCTTCCTGACTCCCGATACATTGCTTATTTGAATTAGTTAGTGTACAATTATTTTTGGAACATATTGAGCCTTTGGGCTTATTTGAATAAAAAAAATACGAATGGAGAGATGATATGGCAGAGCAGAATTTAGAGAACACCCAATTCTTCAAAGTTGAAGTCGAGCCTGAAACTGGCGTCAAGATGGTACTATCTGTAGTATATGATGCCTTGCTTGAAAAGGGATATAATCCTGTTAATCAGATTGTTGGATATATCATGTCTGGAGATCCTACATACATTACAAGTCACAAGGGTGCCAGAAGCCTTATTATGAAGGTTGAGCGTGATGAACTTGTTGAGGAGATGCTCACAGAGTACATCAAGAGCAACAACTGGGCTAGAAAGTAATATTATGCGAATCATGGGTTTGGACTACGGTTCCAGAACAGTTGGAGTTGCCATCAGTGATGAGCTTCTTTTAACTGCTCAGGGCAAAGAGATAATCCGTAGAAAAGAAGAAAATAAGTTAAGAAGAACAATGGCTCGAATTGAAGAGCTGATTCAGGAGTACAACGTTGAGAAGATGGTACTTGGCCTTCCTCTCAACATGGACCAGACTCCTTCGGAGCGTTCAGAGCTTTGCCTTGAGTTCAAGGACAAGCTTGAGCGCAGAACAGGAATCCCAGTTGTAATGTGGGATGAGAGACTTACGACTGTAGAAGCGGACGAGATCATGGATGAAGTCGGCATCAGAGGTCGTGAGCGCAAAGAGTACGTAGATATGATAGCAGCGCAGATAATTCTTCAGGATTATCTGGATAATAGCAAAGATAAAGCCTGATGATATTCAGGAAATGGTGAAAGATTTGGAAAAGATTTTATTTAGCCCAGATGGGGGCGAACCAGTAGAGTTCTACTGCCTTGAACAGACAAGCCTTGGTGGCAAGACCTACCTGCTTGTTACAGATGAAGAAGATGGTGACGGAGAGGCGCTTATTTTACGCGACGACTCCGATATTAAAGATGAAGAAGCGGTTTATGTGATTGTGGACGATGACCTGGAGCTGGAAGCTGTTGCAGGTGTATTTCGTAAGCTGCTTTCTGAGGATGGAATAGATCTTGATGCCTAACGGGGAGTGTGGTTGACAGCTTTTTCTATTCCTCCGCCAACGTATAAATGGAGGATTTAATTTGAGTAAAAAGAAAACTGAAAATAGCTCCAAGCTGCAGATCATCCCACTTGGTGGTCTTGAGCAGATTGGAATGAATATCACTGCCTTCAGGTATGAAGACAGTATTATTGTAGTGGATTGTGGTCTGTCATTCCCTGATGATGACATGCTTGGAATCGACCTTGTAATCCCAGATATCACATATTTACAGGAAAATATCGACAAAGTAAAAGGCTTTGTTATAACACATGGTCATGAAGATCATATAGGTGCACTTCCTTATATTCTTCATGAACTCAATGTCCCAGTGTATGCCACAAGACTTACTATGGGTATCATTGAGCACAAGCTTGAGGAACACAACCTTCTCAAGAAAACTCGCAGAAAAGTAGTCAAGTTTGGACAGTCCATTAACCTTGGACAGTTCAGAGTTGAGTTCATCAGAACTAATCACTCAATAGTCGACGCAGCAGCTCTGGCAATATATTCACCAGCCGGAACTGTAGTCCACACAGGAGACTTTAAGGTTGATTACACACCAGTATTCGGTGATCCTATAGATCTTCAGAGATTTGCTGAGATTGGTAAAAAAGGCGTTCTCGCCCTTATGTGCGACTCAACAAATGCTGAGAGACCAGGATTTACAGCTTCTGAGAGAACAGTAGGAAGGGCTTTGGATTCTCTTTTTGAAGAGCATGAGAACCAGAGGATCATTGTTGCTACATTCGCTTCCAATGTAGACAGAGTTCAGCAGATCATTAACACAGCTCATAAGTGCGGCAGAAAAGTAGTAGTAGAAGGCCGTAGTATGGTGAGCATCATTGATATTGCTCAGAAACTGGAATGTATCCAGATTCCTGAGAACACACTTATAGATATCGATCAGCTCAAAAACTACCCTGAGAACAAGACTGTTATCATTACAACAGGTAGCCAGGGTGAGAGTATGGCCGCTCTTAGCAGAATGGCCAGCAGTCAGCACAAGAAGATCACCATCGGTGCTGGAGACACTGTTATTTTCTCTTCTCATCCAATTCCAGGTAATGAGAAGGCTGTTACTAATATCATTAACGAACTTCAGATGAAGGGTGCAGATGTAATCTTCCAGGATGTTCATGTATCAGGACATGCCTGCCAGGAAGATATTAAGCTCATCTATACACTTGTTAAGCCAAAGTACTCAATTCCTGTTCACGGTGAGTACAGACACCTTATTGCTCAGAGCAACATTGCAAGAGATCTTGGAATTGCTAAGGAGAATGTATTTATTCTTCATTCTGGTGATATCCTTGAGCTCGATGAAGAGAGCGCTAAGGTTAAGGGTAAGGTTCCTGTAGGAGCTATCCTTGTTGATGGTCTTGGTGTAGGTGACGTAGGAAATGTCGTTCTACGAGACAGACAGCATCTTGCTGAGGACGGAATCGTTATAGTTGTATTTGGCCTTGATAAGGAAAGTGGACAGCTTATTTCAGGACCTAATATTGTTTCAAGAGGATTTGTATATGTCAGAGAGTCAGACAAGCTCATTGATGATGCTACAGATCTGGTTTACGACGAACTTATCGAAGCTACTGATAAGGGCATAACTGATTGGAATAAATTAAAAAATATTGTCAAAGATGTCTTAAGCGATTATATTTGGAAGAAGACAAAGAGAAGACCAATGATAATGCCAATAATAATGTCTACAAATATTTGAGGTCTTTAGGAGAAGTATTTTATGAATACAAAGAAACTCGGCTTGGGCATATTGGACACCGTAGTTAAGATAGTTTTCATCATCATTGTTGCTATGCTGATCATTAAGTATGCTAAGGTTGCTTACAACTATGGCTATCATATCTTTAATCAGACAGCAGTATCTTCCGGAACAGGAAGAGAAGTGACTGTAACTATCTCAGAGGGTGATTCAGTAGGTCAGATCGCAGATAAACTTGCAGAAGTTGGACTTATTACAGATAAGCTTTTGTTCAAGCTTCAGGAGAGATTCTCAGAGTACCATGGAATGGAACAGCCAGGAACATATACTCTTAGCACAGCTATGACACCAGAGGAGATGCTCTCTGTCATGTCTGGTGGTATCAAGAATGGCGAGGAAGCTTCAGGTGAAGAGGACGCTATAGGAGAAGGTGCTACTGAGGAAACAGAAGTAACAGAGGAAACACAAGAAACACAAGAGACAGAAGCAGTAGAAAATTCTGAGGAATCTAATGGTGATTGAACAAGATAGAATGACGGCATTCATCAATTCGCTTGATCAGGGCAATGCTCCTTATCTTGATGAACTTGAAAGGATAGCCAAAAAGGACGATGTCCCTATCGTGCGCAAGGATTCTCAGGCACTACTCAAATTTCTGATGGCACAGGCAAGCCCAGTAAACATATTGGAAGTTGGCTGTGCTACTGGTTTCTCAGCTCTTTTGATGGCTGAGTATAGCAGAGATGATGCCAAGATCACCACGATAGAAAAATATGAAAAGCGAATCCCTATAGCCAGGGACAACTTTATAAAGTACGACTCAAAACATAAAATCACACTTTTGGAAGGTGATGCGACAGACATTTTAAAGACGCTTACTCCAGGGTATGATTTTATTTTTATGGATGCAGCAAAAGGTCAGTATATCAACTTCCTGCCAGAGTGTTTAAGGATACTTAATAAGGGAGGCCTTTTGGTATCAGACAATGTCCTTCAGGATGGAGACGTCATAGAATCAAGGTTTGCTGTAACCAGAAGAGACAGAACAATACACGCTAGAATGCGTGAATATCTATATGAGCTAAAGCATAACGATATGCTTAACACGGTTATTTTGACAGTTGGAGATGGAATGACTCTTTCTGTAAAGGTGAAATGAGGTAATTTATGAAAAAACCAGAATTATTGATTCCGGCAAGTAGTTTGGAAGTATTAAAGACAGCGGTAATGTTTGGTGCTGATGCTGTATATATTGGTGGTGACGCCTTTGGACTTCGTGCAAAGGCCAAGAACTTCAGTCCAGAAGAGATGAAAGAGGGAATTGAGTTTGCTCATGCCCATGGGGTAAGGGTTCACGTAACAGTTAATATCCTTGCTCACAACTATGATCTTGATGGCGTTGAGAAGTATCTCCATGAGTTAAAAGAGTTAGGGCCAGACGCGCTCATCATTGCAGACCCTGGTATCTTCATGAAAGCCAGAAGGATCTGTCCTGAGATAGAGATCCACGTATCAACTCAGGCCAATAATACAAACTACGAGACTTATAATTTCTGGCATGATCTTGGAGCAAAGAGAGTAGTTGCTGCAAGGGAACTTTCTCTTAGAGAGATCAAAGAGATCAAGGAGAGGATCCCAGAAGATCTTGAAATGGAGTGCTTCATTCACGGTGCTATGTGCATTTCCTATTCAGGAAGATGCCTTTTGTCTAATTATTTCACAGGGAGAGATGCTAACAGAGGTGCCTGCACGCATCCATGCAGATGGAAGTATGCAGTTGTTGAGGAGCAGAGACCTGGCGAATATCTTCCAGTTTATGAGAATGAGAGAGGAACCTACATCTTCAATTCAAAGGATCTGTGCATGATCGAGCATATTCCTGAGCTTGTGGATGCCGGAGTAGACAGTTGCAAGATAGAGGGCAGAATGAAAACAGCTCTTTATGTAGCGACAGTTGCTAGAACCTACAGAAAAGCTATCGATGATTACTTTGAGTCTGAAGAAAAGTACAGAGAGAACATGTCATGGTACCTTGATCAGATCTCAAGATGCACATACAGACTCTTTACTACAGGTTTCTATTTTGGCAAACCTAGTGATGAAGCTCAGATCTATGATAACAATACTTATGTTAACGAATATATCTATCTTGGAATAGTTGGTGAGGTTGATGACAGAGGCTTTGCCAAGATCGAACAGAGAAACAAGTTCTCGGTTGGCGATGAGATAGAGATCATGAAGCCTGATGGAACAGATGTTAAGGCTAAGGTAAATGGAATGTACACTGAGGATGGCGAGAGTGTTGACTCTTGCCCACATCCAAAGCAGGTAATCTTCCTTGATCTGTCGGTTAAACCAGATAAATTCGATATTTTGAGAATCCCTTCTGAATAATTTTTGCAAAAGAAATCAAAAAATACTACAAGTTTTAATACAGTTGTTGTAAACTCAAGGGTAGCGTAAGCTAGTTAAACAAAGGAAGGGATGCATTGATGAACAATAAGGTGAATGTTGAAGAAATCTTCGGACAGAACGTCTTTACTCTTGCTAAGATGAGAGAACGTCTTCCAAAGAATGTCTACAAAGAAGTTGTTAGTGTTACAGAACATGGTGGTGAGCTTTCCAAGGAATCTGCTGACGTAGTTGCGAATGCAATGAAGGAATGGGCAGTAGAAAACGGAGCAACTCACTATACACACTGGTTCCAGCCACTTACTGGAATCACAGCTGAGAAGCATGACTCATTTGTTGGAAGTGCTGACAAAGATGGAAGAATGCTTACTTCTTTTTCTGGAAAAGAACTTATCAAGGGAGAACCAGATGCTTCATCATTCCCTTCAGGTGGTCTTAGAGCAACATTCGAGGCCAGAGGCTATACAACCTGGGATATTACATCACCAGCATTTTTGAAGGAATCAGGAGCTGGTGTTACATTATGCATTCCTACAGCTTTTTGTTCATATACAGGAGAAGCCTTAGACAAAAAGACTCCTCTCTTAAGATCCATGGAGGCTGTTAACAAGCAGGCTCTTAGGATCGTCAAAATGTTCGGCAATACAAATGCCACAAAGGTTAACGTTTCAGTAGGACCAGAGCAGGAATACTTCCTTGTAGACTGGGACAAGTCAATGAAGCGTGAGGACCTTATCTTTACAGGCAGAACTCTTTTCGGTGCGCCAGCTCCTAAGGGACAGGAGATGGAGGACCACTACTTTGGTGTAATCCGTGAGAGAGTCGGCGAATTCATGAAAGATCTCAACGTAGAATTATGGAAGCTTGGCGTTCCAGACAAGACTCAGCACAATGAGGTTGCTCCTGGACAGCACGAGCTTGCTCCAATATATGAGACAGCTAATATCGCAGTTGATCACAACCAGATCATCATGGAGACAATGAAGCGTGTGGCTGAGCACCATCACATGAGATGTCTTCTTCACGAGAAGCCATTTGCAGGTGTGAACGGTTCAGGTAAGCACGACAACTGGTCTCTTTGCACAGATGATGGTGTGAACCTTCTTGATCCAGGTGATACACCAAACAAGAACATCCAGTTCCTCTTTGTTCTCGCTTGTATTCTTAAGGCAGTTGACAAGCATGCAGATCTTTTAAGACAGAGCGCTTCAGACGTAGGAAACGACCACAGACTTGGAGCTAATGAGGCTCCTCCAGCTATTATGTCAGTGTTCCTTGGCGAGCAGCTTGAGGACGTAGTTAGACAGCTCATCGAGACTGGTGAAGCTAAGTCCAGCAAAAAGGGTGGCAAGCTCAAGACTGGTGTATCAACACTTCCTCAGTTTGAGAAGGATGCTACTGATAGAAACCGTACATCACCATTTGCATTTACTGGTAATAAGTTTGAGTTCAGAATGGTTGGATCATCAGATTCAATGGCAAGCTCAAATACTACTCTTAATACGATCGTTGCTGAAGCTTTCTGTGAGGCAGCAGACAGACTTGAGAAGGCCAAGAATTTCGATGTGGAAGTTCATGACATCATCAAGGAGTACATGACTGAGCATCAGCGCATCATCTTCAATGGCGATGGATACTCAGAGGATTGGGTAAAAGAGGCCAAGAAGAGAGGACTTCCAAACATCAAGTCCACTATTGAGGCAGCAGATACCCTTACAACCAAGAAGGCAATCGAACTCTTCGAGAAGTTTGGCGTATACACAAAGGTTGAGCTTGAATCAAGAAAAGACATCATCTTTGAGACATATGCTAAGACTATCAATATCGAAGCACTTACAATGATAGATATGGCTTCCAAGCAGATCATTCCAGCAGTTATGAAGTACGCTGGAAGACTTGCGACAGATGTTAATGCCATCAAGGCAGCAGGCGTAGACGCTACTGTACAGCAGGATGAACTGAAGGAGATCCAGACTCAGCTCGGTAACATGAAGAAGGCTTTAGATCAGCTCAAGACATGTGAAGAGAAAGCTGGCAAGATTACAGACCACAGAGAGCTTGCTTTCTTCTACAAGGATAAGGTAAGACCTGTTATGGATGCTCTCAGAACACCTGCAGACAAGCTTGAGATGCTGGTTGACAAAAAGGATTGGCCATTCCCAACATACGCAGATCTTCTTTTTGAAGGCTGATAATATCTCGTGAAATGTAGATAAAATAAGTGATTGTGAGGTTTTTAGAAAAATTTGAAAAAAGTACTTGCATTTTTCTAAAACCTCACGTATAATCATTTCTTGTCGGTGGGCTATCGCCAAGCGGTAAGGCAACGGACTCTGACTCCGTCATTACGTAGGTTCGAATCCTACTAGCCCAGCTAGAAACGAGATTGGAAACAATCTCGTTTTTTTTATATCATTAGGAAATTCGATTGGAGACTATAGGCATGTATTCATTTAATTCCAGAATTAGATACAGTGAAGTAGATAGTAACGCAGAGCTTACCCTTGAATCTCTGATCGATTACTTTCAGGATTGCTCAACCTTTCAGACTCAGGATGGTCCAGCTACTATGGAGTATCTTAGAGAGCAGAATATGGCTTGGGTATTAAACTCCTGGCAGATCACCATCAATAGATATCCTAAGCTGTGCGAGCATGTCACCATAGGAACAGTTCCTTATATGCTCAAAGGCCCTTTGGGACTTAGAAATTTCTTTATGGATACTGAAGATGGCGAGAGACTTGCCATAGCCAATTCTGTATGGACATTATTTGATTTCGAAAAAAATGTCCCTGTGAGAGTAACTCCAGTCATCATAGATGCCTATCCTCTAGAAGATAAGCTTGAGATGGAATATGGAGACAGGAAGATCAAGATCCCTGAGACCGGTGAGAAGATAGCCTGCGAAGAAATAGTAGTAAGAAGGCATAATCTTGACACCAATAACCATGTAAATAACGGCCAGTACATCAGAATGGCAATAGACTGTCTCGAAGACAAGAGCAGAAAAGTAACTTCAATGCGCGCCGAGTACAAAAAACAGGCAAGACTTGGGGACATTCTTTTACCGGTTGTTATAAAAAACAAAGAAGTGGATAATAGTATATATACTGTGAGCTTAAATAACACAGAAGGCTCACCAGTATGCATTGTAGAACTAGTAGTTAGTGATAATTGACATCGCTATATTTTTTGAACGGAGGACTTATGATCAAATTAGGTGAAAAACAGACGCTAGTAGTAATCAAAGAGGTGGATTTCGGCGTATATCTTGCTGAGAGCATGGACAGTGAGGAGAAGGTACTCCTTCCTGGCAAGCAGGTTCCAGCAGATGCTAGGCTCGGCTCTGAGATAGAGGTCTTTATATATAAAGATTCAGACGACAGACTTATTGCAACAACTACAACTCCCAAGATCATGTTAGGAGACGTCAGAAGACTTAGGGTAAAAGAACTCAGTAAGATCGGTGCATTTATGGATTGGGGTCTTGAAAAAGACGTACTGATGCCATTTAGAGAGCAAAGGGGCAAGATAAAGGTTGGTGACGAGGTGCTATGTGCCCTTTACATCGATAAGAGTAGCAGACTTGCTGTAACAATGAACGTTTACAAATATCTTTTGGACAAGAGCCCTTATTCAAAAGATGATAAGGTTATCGGAACTGTCTACGAGATGAGCGACAACTTTGGTGCTTTCGTTGCGGTAGATGACATCTATTCAGGACTTATTCCAAAGAAAGAGCTCTATGGCAATATTCAGATCGGTGACGAAGTTAACGCCAGAGTAACATCTGTCAAAGAGGATGGAAGACTTAACTTAAGCATTAGGGAAAAGGCTTATCTTCAGATGGATGATGACGCCAAGAAGGTTCTTGAGATGCTTGATGATAATGGAGGGAAGCTTCCTTTCACAGATAAGGCATCACCTGAGCTTATCAGGGAAAAGACGCATATGAGTAAAAATGAGTTTAAGAGAGCTATTGGAAGACTTTTAAAAGAAGGCAAGGTTGAGATAGGCAAAGATTCCATTATCAGGAAGTAAGGAGAAAATATGGATTATAAGCGTGCCAACAGAACTTATCTTTACATGATAATAGCGACTTTGGCTTTAGTTCTTTTGATCAGCTATTATTATGCAGTTACTGGAAGATCACTTTCAATTTTTATGGATAACCTTCTATGTGAGCTTGTTATATTATTGCCAACATTGGCGGTAGTTTTATTTAGCGGAGAAAAGATATCGAATGTTATTCCAATGAGAGGCATAAAACCAGCTTCTATGGCACTTACTGTGGCTTACCTTTTAGCTCTTTTTCCATTGGTTACATGTGTGAATTACATCTCAATGTTTTTTGTTGAGAACATGGTAAGCTCTATAAGTGACGAAGTTCTTGCTATGCCTATGTGGATGATGATCCTTTCAATGGGACTTATTGGACCATTTATCGAAGAGATAGTATTTAGAGGGGTGATATTCCATAGTTACAAAAAGACAGGAAGAATAGTCGGCTCCATTATTCTTTCTTCAGTATTGTTTGGAATGATGCACCTTAACTTCAATCAGTTTGCATATGGTGCGGTAATGGGCGTAATGTTTTGCCTTTTGGTTGAGGCAACTGGAAGTGTCCTCACATCATTTATTGCCCATGCGCTTTTCAATACCATTGAAGTTATAGTGATGTACACTGCATCAGGAACTGTTGGTGAAGCAGATGTGGTCGTAGAGAATGTGGTCGGAGATCACAGCATCTGGGTGCTCCTCACATTCTATTTTGTCTTGGCTGTTGTGTTTACTACTGCAGCGCTTTATATAGTCCGTAAGATTGCCGACATTCAGGGTAGAACGGATTATTTTAACTACATTCGTAAGAGCGAAAAGCAAGGCTATAAACTGATCACGGTGCCTCTTGTGATAGCAGTAATGATCTCGGTGGCATACATGTGCTTTGTGGCATATATATCGAATTACACTTACTAAAAAACAAATGCTCCAGGAAGACCTGGAGCATTTTTGTGATGGCTCGATTAGATACGAATGTCAATGTTTGAACCGATATTAGGATTTACAGAAAGTTCTGAGACAGCATCAATGCTCTCTACCAATCCACTTCCTACATCTTCCATGAAATCAAGGTTCTTGGATAGCATAGCAATCCCAACATCATTTAAGATTCGATTTTGGGAAAGAGCCATCGATAAAGCTGGAATATCCATATTCACCTCCTGTGCCAAAGGGCACACTTAACTTTATCCTATCTATTATATCGGATTCTTTAGAGGGTAAGTTGATACCAAAAAGAGTGAACTGTTTTTGGTACTTTTGACTAGGAAAATTGAAAAGTGTACAAAAAACACCCTTTAAATAGTGGATTTTTTTGTACATTTATATTAAAATGCTATGTATACCATTCGCAGATAGAAGACTGCAGAAAGAGTGAAAAATGATTTCGAATCAAATTCTTCAGAACACCATTGATGGGTTAAAAAACATAGCGCATGTTGATCTCTATGTGCTTGATACTGATGGTAAGGAGGTTGCAGCTACAGCCAGCGATATTGGCAATGTAACAGCTGTAGCCAGAGATTTCGTTGACTCACCCGCTGATTCACAGGAGATCCAGGGCTTTCAGTATTTCAAGATATATGATGAACAGCAGCTTGAATACATTCTGATCTGCACAGGTTCAGGTGAGCATGTTTATATGCTCGGCAAGATGATCGCATATCAGATCCAGAGTCTTCTTGTGGCTTACAAGGAGAGATTTGACAAGGATAACTTTATCAAGAACCTTCTTCTTGATAATCTTCTTTTGGTTGATATCTATAGCAGAGCCAAGAAGCTTCATATCCAGACTGACGCTAAGAGAGTTGCTATGATCGTTGAGTCTATGAACGGAAGGGACAACAATGCCCTTGAAGTTGCAAGAACTCATTTTGGCAACGGAACAGACTTCGTTACAGAAGTTGATGAAGATAATATTATCGTAGTCAAGGATGTTACTGATCTTGGCAAGCCTGGCGAGATCGCTAAGGTTGCAGAAGAGATGCTTGCAACTCTTGAAAAAGAGGGACTTTCAGGAGTAAGAATTGCATATGGAACAGTTGTCGGGGAGATCAAAGAGGTCAGCCGTTCCTACAAAGAAGCAAAGATGGCTCTTGATGTTGGAAAGATATTCTTTGACGAGCGCAAAGTTATCTGCTACAGCGAGCTTGGTATCGGAAGACTTATTTATCAGCTTCCTATTCCTCTTTGCAAGATGTTTATCAAAGAGATATTCGGCGGCAGAAATCCTGATGATTTCGATCAGGAGACACTTACAACTATCGATAAATTCTTTGAGAACAGCTTGAACGTGTCAGAGACATCAAGACAGCTCTTTATCCACAGAAATACACTCGTGTATAGACTGGATAAGCTTCAGAAGAGCACAGGACTTGACCTTAGAGTATTTGATGATGCCATCACTTTCAAAATTGCTCTTATGGTTGTAAGATACATGAAGTACATGGAAAAGTTTACTTGATCAGGAGATAGGTATGGAAAAAGGATACAGAAAAAGAAGGACTTCTAGACAGATTCCTGATGATGAAGTCATCACCCTGGAGAATGTCACTAAGTCATATTCTACAGGTGCACCTGCATTAAACGGGGTCACTCTTCACATAAAAAGAGGTGAGTTCGTATTTATCGTAGGTGATAGTGGATCTGGTAAGTCTACACTTATAAAGCTTTTACTTAGAGAACTTGTACCAACAGACGGTGAGATCACTGTTCTTGGTTACAACTTAAAGAAGATCAAACACAGAAAGATTCCTAAGTTCAGACGTAACCTTGGAATCGTGTTCCAGGATTTCCGTCTTCTTAAGGACAGAAATGTTTATGAGAACGTTGCCTTTGCACAGAGGATCGTTCAGACTCCAACAAGGGAGATCAAGAGAAATGTTCCATCAATTCTTGCGACAGTTAACCTTGCTGGTAAGTACAAAAATAAGATAAATCAGCTTTCGGGTGGTGAGCAGCAAAGAGTTGCTCTTGCCAGAGCTTTGGTAAATAAGCCAACAATTCTTTTGGCCGATGAGCCTACAGGAAATCTCGATCCAAACAATTCATGGGAGATCATGAAACTCATGGAGCAGATCAATGAGAATGGCACAACAGTTATCGTTGTAACTCACAACAGAGAGATCGTTAATGCCATGAAGAAGAGAGTTATCACCATGAAAAAAGGCGTCATCATAGAGGACGAGGAAGAAGGTATGTACATCGATGAGGATTAGTAGTTTCTTTTACACCATCGGACAGGGCTTCAAGAATTTAGGCAGAAATAAGTGGTATACGCTTGCTTCTATTGCAACAATAAGTGCTTGTTTGTTTTTGTTCGGACTTTTTTATTCAATAATCACGAACTTCCAGAATGTAGTCAAGACTGCTGAGGAAGGCGTTTCTGTAACAGTTTTCTTTAACGAGGGAATTGGCGAAGAGCAGATCCTTGTTGTTAAGAGCGACCTTGAGAAGCGCCCAGAAGTTAGAGAGATCGTATATGTATCAGCAGATGAGGCTTGGGAAGGTTTCAAAGAGGAGTACCTCGGCGAATATGCTGATGGCTTTACTGAGAACCCTTTAGCAGATTCAGCAAACCTGCAGATATACTTAAATGACGTATCAATGCAGGGAGCATTAGTAACATATATCGAGTCTATTGACGTTGTAAGAGAAGTTAACCGTTCAGAAGTAACGGCTACAACTCTTAGCGGTCTTAATATGCTCATTGCATATATTTCTGCAGGTATCATCATTATTCTTTTGCTGGTATCAATATTCCTTATCAGCAATACAGTTACAATGGGTATAGCTGTCAGAAAAGACGAGATCAATATTATGAAATATATTGGAGCAACGGACTTCTTCGTAAGAGCACCTTTTGTAGTTGAGGGTATTATTATCGGAATCATTGGTTCACTTATTCCGCTGGTTATCATTTATTTCGTATATACCAATGCAATCTCATATATAGTATCAAAATTTACAATGTTGTCATCTATCTTGAATTTCCTGCCTGTTGAGATCATATTCAACAAGCTTTTCCCAATATCACTTGCAATTGGTATTGGTATCGGATTTTTCGGAAGTTTTACAACAGTAAGAAAGCATTTGCATGTATAAGTTTTTTACCAAGAAACAAGGCTTGAACAAAAGAATAATTACGCTTTTACTATGTGCAGCTATTGCAATCTGTACTTTTGCCAATAGCTGCATTACTGCTACTGCGGAAGTAACAGAAGAAAGTATCAAGGCCAAAGAGGAACAGATATCACAGGCCAAGAAGGAACGTGATAACTTAAGCAGTGCCAAGACTAATCTTGAGAAGGTCAAAAAAGATCTTGAAAAGAGTAAGTCTGACTTAAACACTTACATTACTCAGCTTGATGCTTCTCTTACAGATATTCAGGGCAAGATCGACTCTTTGAATGACCAGATCACTGCCAAAGAGCAGGAGATCGAGACAACAGAAAAAGAGCTTGAAGAAGCTGAGCGTATTCAGCAGGAACAGTATGAAGCCATGAAAAAGAGAATCAAGTTCCTGTACGAGCGCGGTGATACTATCTATGTGGAACTGCTCATTGAGTCTGGAAGCTTTTCGGATATGCTCAATAAGGCTGAATATATTGAGATGTTATCTTCCTATGACAGAAAGAAGCTTAATGAGTATATAGCAACAACAGAGCTCATTCAGATGACCAAAGAGGCATTAGAAGAGGAAAAAGCTACTCTTGATGCTGCTAAGGCAGAAAAAGAGCAGGAGGAAAAGAACCTTCAGTCTCTTCTTGATACTAAGGAACAGGAGCTTTCAAACGTTAAGAGTGATATCTCCAGTAAAGAAGCGGCTATTGCTGAATATGAGGCTGAGATCAAAGCTGAGAACGCAGCTATTGCAGCTCTTGAAAAAGAGGTTGCAGCTGATAAAGCAGCTCTTTATAGCAAGTATATGTATGATGGCGGTATGTTCACATGGCCATGTCCATCATATACCCGTATTTCAGACAACTATGGAATGCGTGTGCATCCTACTCTTGGAATTGAGAAGATGCACAATGGTATTGACCTTGCTGCTCCAGCAGGCTCTTCAATATTGGCAGCTTATAACGGCACAGTAGTTGCGGCAGATTACAATTCATCAATGGGTAACTATATCATGATCAACCATGGTGGCGGATTGTACACGATCTACATGCACTGCTCTGCATTGTATGTTTCAAAAGGACAAGATGTAACATCAGGAACCAAGATAGCTGCAGTAGGTTCTACCGGAAGATCAACTGGTAACCACCTGCACTTTGGCGTTAGATTAAATGGAGCTTATGTAAGTCCATGGAATTACCTGAAATAAATACAACCTTGTAGAGGTGTTAAAAGTGGATAATAACGAGATTATTGAACAGGATAATGTTCAAGAAAATGAACAGGGCGTAGATCTTAAGAGCTTACTTACCAGACGCCTTGTGGCAGGAATCCTTATCGGATTTTTGTGCTCAATGTTTGTATGCTCAGCTGCAATTCTTTTCCTGACATCTAATGTGTTTGGATTTGGCAATGATAACAGCGAGCTCCTGACAAAAGAGACAGTAAACAAGATCAAGAAGCTTGAAGCTGTAATAGATTCGAACTATTACAAGACTGAAATAGACAAGGAAAAAGAGACAGACGGTCTTTATAAAGGCCTTTTGGATTCCCTTGGAGATCCTTACTCAGTTTATTACACTGAGGAAGAGCTTAATGATCTTATGACTGATACAGCTGGTGTTTACTACGGAATCGGTGCATATGTGGGCGTTGATCAGACGCTGAATTATCCTAGAATTTCTGGTATCATTCCTGGAAGTCCAGCAGAGGCAGCAGGTATTTTACCAGAGGATATCATATATGAAGTTGATAAAGAGAGCACTCAGGGCCTTGAACTTGAAGATGTAGTATCAATGATCAAGGGTGAAAAGGGCACTTCAGTACATCTAACGCTCTTAAGAGGCTCAGATGCTGAAGAGGTAGAGGTTGATGTAATAAGGGATGCCGTAGAGGTTCCAACTGTTACTACAAAGGTGATGGATGATGGAATTGGATATCTCCAGATCACTGAGTTTGATGATGTCACACCTGACCAGTTCATTGAGGGAATGGCAGAGCTTAGAGAGTCTAATATCAAGGGACTTATTATCGACCTTAGAAGTAATCCTGGCGGAAGTCTTCAGGCAGTATGCGAGATTGCAAGACAGCTTCTTCCACAGGGTACGATAGTTTATACAGTTGATAGAGACTGTAACAGAGAAGATTATACTTGCGATGGTGAGCATGAGATCGATATACCTGTTGTTGTTCTGGTCAATAAGTACTCTGCTAGTGCTTCTGAGATATTATCTGGTGCCCTTAAGGACTACAATAAAGCCAAGCTTGTTGGAACAACTACCTACGGAAAGGGAATTGTTCAGAGAATCTTTGATCTGAAGGATGGAACAGCTATTAAGCTTACAGTTAGCAGCTATTTTACTCCTAATGGTGTTAATATCCACGGAGTTGGTATCGAACCTGATGTAGAGGTTGAGTTTGATGCTGATGCCTATTCTGAGGACAAGACTGATAATCAGCTGAATAAGGCTGTGGAAGTGATCAAACAGGAAATGGATTGACAAGATAAATAAAAAAATGTATTATTCAAAACTGTGCTAATTCTTAGCACAGTTTTTTCTTGCTCATTTCGAGCGAATTTTCCACTTTTGGAATTGTGTTAGTACGAAAGGATTTTATTGTTATGAAAGTAAAAGCGTGCATTAATACCGATGTAGGTAAAAAGCGAAAGGAGAACCAGGATTCGTCACTTATTAAGGTTGCCAATTCTGGAAAGCTTGGAAGGATCTCTTTTGTTGTAGTATGTGACGGAATGGGCGGACTCTCCAAAGGCGAAGTGGCAAGCTGCAAGGCGGTAAGGGCAATGGAGAGCTGGTTTCATGAAGAACTGGCGCTGATGCAAGATCTGTCTGATGACAAACTGCTGGATACTGTAGAAAGGTCATGGAGAAGGCTTGTTAGCAAGATAAATGGAGATATAAAAAGATATGGAAAGCACAGGGGGATTTCTCTTGGGACTACAATGGCAGCTTTATTGCAGGTTGGAAGAAAGTACATTTTGCTAAATGTTGGCGACTCAAGGATTTACCTGCTGTCACGAAGGGGGATAAAGCAGCTCACGCAGGATCAGAGCGTTGGAAATGTGCTCATCCAGTGTGTTGGCTCTTCTAAGGCTCCAGACCCAGAGATAATAAGGGGCGAATTTAGATCGGATTCTACTATTGTTGCCTGTTCCGATGGCTTTTGGAGAAAATTGGAAGATGAGGAGATATTTAGAGCCCTGTGCCCACAGATGTGTGTGACATCAGAGGATATGCTAGATCAGTGCAGATCTCTGTTTGATGTGGCGTGGGAAAGGGAAGAGAAAGATAATATTACTGCAGCCGCCCTTTGCATGGAGTTCTGACCATGAAGATAATAAAAGAACTAGGTAGAGGCGGAACCAGTAAGGTCTATCTTGCTTATGATCAGAAGCTGCAAAAGCATGTTACTCTTAAATTTGTAAAGGATGGCGTCCATGAAAGCGCTAGTGAGGTCTTTGCTTCAGAGATAGAGATACTTAAAAGGCTTGGTGGCAATGGAGGCCCAGAACTTTTAGGAGTTGAAAAAGAATACATCAAAATTTCTTATGTTTCAGGAGAAAATCTTCTCAGTATTCTCAAGAAAAAGGGTAAGTTAAAAGAAAAAGAGGCACTTAAATATACGGCGGATATAGCACAGATGCTAAGAATCCTCCATGAGCGAAAAGAACCTATAATCTACAGAGATCTAAAGCCTGCCAATATCATAATTGGAGATGATAGTAGGGCGAGGCTCATCGATTATGGGGCAGCCAGGATCTATAGAGAAGATGTTGAAGCTGACACTGTGAATCTAGGAACTGTGGGATATGCAGCACCAGAACAGTTTGGAAGTCTTGGGCAGAGTAGTCCGCAAACAGATATTTACTGCCTTGGAATGACTCTTTTGCAGATGGTATCTGGAACAAATCTAAAGAATAGTAGCAGATTAAATGAGATAAAGAAAAAAGGCATAAGAGGAGTAAGTCCTGAAACCCTTGATGTGGTCTACAGATGCATAAAGCCAAGCCGCATGGAACGTTACAAAAGCTGCAGGGAGATTGAAAAGGTAATAAAGAAAGTTCCGGGAAGAATTAGGCGAAGAAAACTCCTCAGATATATGAAGATAAGCGCTGTATCTGCGGTGGCCGCATTGGTGATCTCTTTTTCTGCATCTCATTACCATCAGGTAAAAGAATACGTTACTTGCGATGTGCAGCAAAGGATGCCCGCAGTAAAGATGAGACTTTTTTATGCGAAACAGAAAATTAACGAAGTCCTAGAGACAATGGAGGAGGAAAGATGATCATATTTGCATATACATTTGCTATCGTGTTTTTGGCAATAGTACTGATACTGGGAGTTGGGGGTCTTTTGGCTGATATTCCTATTGAAGATAACGAGGAGCTAGAGGGGGTGGCTACAGCCTCCATGTGCACAACGCAGCTTCTTGAAAAGAATGAATGCGTGGATGAGGATATGTTGGAGGACTTTGTGATAGAGCAAGACATGGTCTACACGTACGATTCAATAAACATCTAAATCAGAACAAGTGTTTGCGAAAGATATATTATTGTGTTATACTTCCACTAACATGTCGTAAAGATTTTTACGTGGAGATTGATATGGGAGATTTTAAGTTAGTTGCACCATACAAGCCTACTGGCGATCAGCCTCAGGCAATCAAAGCTTTGGTAGATGGGTTTAAGGCGGGTAATCAGTTTGAGACGCTCCTTGGAGTAACTGGTTCAGGCAAGACTTTTGCCATGGCCAATATTATTGCGGCCTTGAACAAGCCAACCCTTATCATTTCCCACAACAAGACTTTGGCAGGCCAGTTATACGGCGAGATGAAGGAGTTCTTTCCAGAAAACGCCGTTGAGTATTTTGTATCTTACTACGATTACTATCAGCCTGAAGCTTACGTCCCTCAGACTGATACATATATATCCAAGGACTCTTCAATAAATGATGAGATAGATAAACTAAGGCTCTCAGCCACTGCTTCTCTTGCAGAGAGGAATGATGTAATAGTAGTGGCCAGCGTCTCATGCATATATGGACTTGGTAGCCCTGATGAATTCAAGGGGATGTCAATTTCATTAAGACCTGGCATGAGCAAGGACCGAGATGAGACCATCAAGGAACTGGTAGCTATTCAGTACACCAGAAATGATCTTGATCTTGGCAGATGTAACTTTAGAGTAAGGGGAGATACGTTGGAGATTTTCCCTGCCAACGCGGATGATTATCTTATCCGAGTTGAGTTTTTTGGCGACGAGATAGACAGGATCACTGAGATAGAGCCAGTTACAGCCAAGGTCAGACATGAACTTTCTCACGTTATGATCTATCCTGCTTCTCACTACGTTGTTCCTCAGGAAAAGATAAATAAAGCCTGTGACAATATAGAAAAAGAGCTTGAAGAGCAGGTTAAGTTCTTTAAGGGAGAAGACAGACTGATAGAAGCTCAGAGAATCGCAGAGAGAACGAACTTTGATCTGGAGATGATGAGAGAAACGGGCTTTTGCTCAGGAATTGAGAACTATTCAAGGCACCTTAATTTCATGGCACCTGGTGAACCACCGCTTACACTATTAGACTTCTTTGACAGAGACTTTTTGATAATAGTGGATGAGTCACATATGACTATTCCTCAGATTGGTGCTATGTACCATGGTGACAGGAGTAGAAAGCTTACCCTTGTGGATTATGGATTTAGACTTCCGTCAGCTCTTGATAACAGACCGCTTAACTTTGAAGAATTTGAATCTCATATTGATCAGATGCTCTTTTGCTCAGCTACTCCAGGCAAGTATGAAGAGGAGCATGAGCTCTTAAGAGCTGAGCAGGTCATCAGACCAACAGGTCTTTTGGATCCTGAGATATCAGTAAGACCTGTAGAGGGGCAGATAGACGATCTTATCAGCGAGATCAGGACAGAGATCGACAAGAAAAACAAAGTGCTCGTCACTACTCTTACTAAGCGAATGGCTGAGGATTTGACGGAATATCTTGCTGAGTCAGGAATCAGAGTCAAGTACCTTCATTCTGATATAGATACCCTTGAGAGATCAGAGATCATCAGGGATATGAGACTTGATGTGTTTGATGTTCTGGTTGGTATCAACCTTTTGAGAGAAGGTCTTGATATTCCGGAGATATCACTTGTAGCTATTATCGATGCTGATAAGGAAGGCTTCCTTAGATCAGAGACTTCACTTATTCAGACTATAGGTCGTGCAGCTCGTAATGCAGAAGGTAGAGTTATCATGTATGCAGATAACATGACTGAGTCCATGCAGAAGGCTATTGATGAAACAGCCAGAAGACGAGCTATTCAGCAAAAGTACAATGAAGAGCATGGTATAACACCACAGACCATCAAGAAGGCAGTCAGAGATCTGATCGCTGTGACCAAGTCTGTAGCCAAGGAAGAGGCCAGATTTGAAAAGGATCCTGAGTCTATGGATAAGGATGAGCTTGAGAAACTTATTGCTCAGGTTCAGAAGAAGATGAAGAGAGCTGCAACTGATCTTGATTTCGAAACTGCAGCTATGCTCCGCGATGAACTTATCTCATTAAAAGAGGTTTTACTGAAACTGGAATAAAGCAGTTTCAGGTTTTTGGAGAATGATATGTCAGAAAATAATAGAATGACCAAAAAGAATACTACAACTAAGAGGATACTTTCTTCTGATATCCATGATTACATCAGAGTAAGGGGTGCCAGCGAGCACAACTTGAAGCATGTAAATGTGAAGATACCTAGAGAAACACTTACTGTGTTTACAGGTCTTTCAGGATCAGGAAAGTCATCACTTGCCTTTGATACCATCTTTGCTGAAGGACAGAGGAGATATATGGAGTCCCTTTCTTCATACGCCAGAATGTTCCTTGGCCAGATGGATAAGCCAAATGTTGAGAGGATAGAGGGACTTTCTCCTACTATCTCCATTGACCAGAAGTCTACCAACAAGAATCCTAGATCAACTGTTGGAACTGTGACAGAGATATATGATCATTTCAGACTTTTGTATGCAAGGATAGGTATTCCTCATTGTCCTAACTGCGGAAGAGAGATCAGACGCCAGACAGTAGATGAGATGTGTGATCAGATCATGGCGCTTGGAGATGGAACCAAGATTCAGATCCTTGCTCCTGTTGTAAGAGGCAAGAAGGGCGAACATGCCAAGACTCTTGATAGAGCCAAAAGAGCTGGTTATGTCCGCGCAAGGATTGACGGGAGCCAGTACGAGATCACAGAAGAAGAGATCAAGCTTGATAAGAATATCAAGCATAGCATTGAGATCATTGTAGATAGAATCGTAGTCAGAGATGACAACGAGAATCTTAGAAGCAGACTTACAGATTCAGTCGAGAGTGCTCTTCAGCTTGCTGATGGACTTTTGATCGTAGATGTAATTGATGGTAAGGAGCTTAGTTTTAGCCAGAACTTTGCATGTCCGGACTGCGGTATCAGTATTTCAGAGATCGAGCCTAGAAGCTTTTCTTTCAACAATCCATTTGGCGCCTGCCCTGATTGTGCTGGACTTGGTTATAAGATGGAATTTGATGCAGACCTTATGATCCCGGACAGGTCACTTTCACTTAACGAGGGTTGTATTCAGGTTATGGGATGGCAGTCATCAAGCAAAGAAGGAAGCTTTTCTAATGCGACCCTGAAGGCACTTGCCAAGGCATACAAATTTAGCATGGATACACCTTTCCAGGATCTTCCTGAGAAGGTTCAGAATATGCTCATTTATGGAGCAGATAAGACTGTTAATGTTCATTACAAGGGTAGCCGCGGAGAAGGTGATTATCCAGTTTTGTTTGATGGACTTATCAAAAATGTTGAGCAGCGTTACCGCGAAACCTTTTCAGAGACAGCCAAGGCTGAATACGAAGAGTACATGAGGATTACTCCTTGTCAGCTTTGTGGTGGTCAGAGACTTAAAAAAGAATCTCTTGCTGTTACTATCGATGACAAGAATATTTATGAGATCACATCTATGTCCATAGATGAACTTCAGAATTATCTTGACAACATGAAGCTTACAGAGCATCAGGAGATAGTTGGAGCGCAGGTTCTCAAAGAGATAAAGGCAAGGGTTGGTTTCCTTGTGGATGTTGGTCTTGACTACCTTTCTCTTTCAAGGGCAACAGGTACCTTGTCAGGCGGCGAGGCTCAGAGAATCCGTCTTGCTACTCAGATTGGTTCAGGACTATGCGGCGTTTGCTATATTCTGGATGAGCCAAGTATTGGACTTCATCAGAGGGACAATGACAAGCTTCTTAATACTCTCAAGAATCTAAGAGACCTTGGTAATACTCTTATTGTTGTTGAGCATGATGAAGATACAATGAGAGCTGCTGATTATATTGTGGATGTTGGACCGGGAGCTGGATCCAAGGGCGGCAAGATCGTAGCCTGCGGAACAGCAGAAGAACTCATGCAGGTCAAGGAGTCCATCACAGGCCAGTACCTTGCTGGTAAGCTCAAGATTGAAGTTCCAAAGGTTCGCAGAAAGCCTACAGGATGGCTCAAGGTAATTGGAGCAGCTGAAAATAACTTAAAGAATATTGATATAGATGTGCCTGTTGGTGTTCTTACCATAGTTACAGGTGTGTCAGGTTCAGGAAAGAGCTCTTTTGTCAATGAGATACTCTACAAGCATCTTGCAAGAGACCTCAACAGAGCTAGATGTATCCCTGGCAAGCACAAGGGAATAGAAGGCCTTGAACAGGTTGATAAAGTAATTGCCATTGATCAGTCACCTATAGGCAGAACACCTAGATCTAATCCAGCAACATACACTGGAGTATTTGATCTTATCAGAGATCTTTTTGCTGGAACACAAGATGCCAAGGCAAGAGGCTATGCTAAGGGCAGATTCTCATTCAATGTTAAAGGCGGACGATGCGAAGCCTGCGGAGGAGATGGAATCATCAAGATCGAGATGCACTTCCTTCCAGATGTATATGTTCCTTGTGAAGTCTGCGGAGGTAAGAGATACAATCACGAGACACTTGAAGTTAAGTACAAAGGAAAGAGCATTTATGATGTGCTTGATATGACTGTAGAAGAAGCACTTCCTTTCTTTGAGAATGTTAAGACTATCAAGAGAAAGATTCAGACTCTTTATGACGTTGGACTTGGATATGTTAAGCTTGGCCAACCAAGTACTGAACTTTCAGGTGGTGAAGCTCAGAGAATCAAGCTTGCAACAGAGCTTAGTAAGGTTGGAACAGGCAAGACCGTTTATATCCTTGATGAGCCTACAACGGGACTTCATTTTGCAGATGTTCAAAAGCTTGTTAAGATCATGCATGAGCTTGTTGAACAGGGCAACACTGTTGTAGTCATTGAACACAATCTTGACGTCATCAAAACTGGAGACTATATCATTGATATGGGACCTGAAGGAGGATCCAAAGGTGGAACGGTTGTAGTAGCCGGAACACCTGAGGAGGTTGCTAAGTGCAAGAAGTCCTATACAGGAGCTTATATCAAAAAGATGCTTAAATAATATAAAGAGGACTTGGGGGATATCCGATATATATAAAAGATGGATATCCCCTTTTCATTATTTTTGATTTGGTTTATAATGCTAGTGATATTATAAACAGTATTATCCGCATTTATGCGCTGAAATATTTGCTATTTTGTTGATTGAAAGGGGTTTTATACGTTATGCAGTACGCAGATATAGGAATTGATTTAGGTACAGCATCTGTACTTGTTTACATCAGAGGTAAGGGTGTTGTTTTAAAAGAGCCATCAGTAGTAGCTTATGATAGAGACACAGAAGAGATCAAGGCAATCGGTGAGGACGCACGTCTTATGCTTGGTCGTACACCAGGTAACATCGTTGCAGTCAGACCTCTTAGACAGGGTGTTATTTCAAACTACAAGATTACTGAGCAGATGATGAGATACTTCATCAAGAAGGCGATTGGTCGTAGAATTCACAGAAAGCCATTCATTGCAGTATGTGTTCCTAGTGGAGCAACAGAAGTTGAGAAGAAGGCTGTAGAAGATGCTACAAGACTTTGTGGCGCAAGAGATGTTAAGACTATCGAAGAGCCTATTGCTGCAGCTATCGGTGCTGGTATTGATATCACTAAGCCATGCGGCAATATGATCGTTGATATAGGTGGTGGTACATCAGATATCGCTGTTATTTCACTTGGTGGAACTGTTGTTAGTACATCAGTTAAAGTTGCCGGTGATGACTTTGACGAGGCAATTGTTCGTTACATGAGAAAGAAACACAATCTTCTCATCGGTGACAGAACAGCCGAGGATATCAAGATCAAGATTGGTTCAGCTTATCCAAGAACTGAGAATGATTATCTTGATGTACGTGGTAGAAACCTTGTAACAGGTCTTCCTAAGACAGTAAGAGTTTCTTCAGAAGAGACTGAGGAAGCTTTAAGAGAGCCAACATCTCAGATCATTGAAGCTATTCATAGCGTACTTGAGAATACTCCTCCAGAACTTGCAGCAGATATCGCTGACAGAGGAATTGTCCTTACAGGTGGTGGAGCACTTCTTCGTGGTTTAGAGGATCTTATCTATTCTAAGACTGGCATTAACACAATGACAGCTGAGGATCCTATGACAGCAGTTGCTATCGGAACTGGTCGCTATGTTGAGTTTATTGTAGGTTATCGTCAGGACTAATAATTTGTTGTGCGGTTCATGGACTGAACTGCAAATAAACCAGGATGGTATGAGGGATTTTGTATGGTAAAGGGTCTTTATACTGCTTACACAGGTATGATCAACGAGCAGCACAGAATGGATGTGCTCACCAACAATCTTGCCAATGCCAACACTAATGGATACAAAAAGGAAGGCGCAACATCACAGTCTTTCAGTGATCAGCTTGCGCTGAAAATAAAAGATTATACTGATGCCCCGTTCACTGCGCGTGGACTGGGCATTATTAATCCGGGTGTGAAGATTGGCGAAGGTTATGTAGATTGGTCTGAGGGACCAATGAAGGAAACTAATAATACTTTCGATATGGCTATTGGTGGCTATGGATTCTTTGGAATCGAGTACACTAACAAGGCTGTTAATATCGAGAGAGATGTAGCTAATCAGACAAATATCATGTATACCCGTGATGGTAATTTCACTTTGAATGCTGATGGAGTTTTGGTCACTCAGGATGGTGACTACGTTCTTTCTCAGGATGGTGGTCATATCGAGCTCGATCCACAGCTTTCAGTAGAGATCAACACACTTGGAGAAATCATCCAGGATGGTGAAGTGGTTGCCACAGTTGGTCGTTTTGATTTTGAAAAGACAACATATCCTGATGGCAGGATCACATATGATAATCTTGAGCATTATGGCGAGAATATGTATATTCCTATCGACGGAACCAATGCAGTAGAATCAACATCACCTCTTTATGCTGGATTCCTTGAGCAGTCCAACGTTTCCGTTGTCGATGAGATGGTCAATATGATCGCGGTTCAGAGAAATTACGATACCAACCAGCGAATGATCACAACAGTAGATTCATCTTTGGATATTGCAGTTAATCAGCTTGGTAGACTTTCATAATACTTTTTGCAAATAATATTAAGTAATGACGGAAATTTGCCGATAAATGGTAAGAGAGATACATTAGGTCACGGAGGACGGATGTATTCAAAGGTTATTTGATATTGAAATCGGAGGTGACTTATGGTAAGAAGTCTTTGGTCAGCAGCGACTGGTATGAATGCCCAGCAGACTAATGTAGATACTATTTCAAACAATCTTGCCAATGTTAACACTGTAGGATATAAGGCACAGGGCGCTCAGTTTAAATCTCTTCTTTATCAGGAGCTTCAGACTGTAACAACAACTGCTAATGGTACACCAAAACCAACCAATTCACAGGTGGGACTTGGTGTTAGAACTTCAACCATTAATCAGTTCTTTTCCCAGGGATCATTTCAGAATAGTGATAACCCAGCAGCACTTGCTATAAGTGGTGATGGTTTCTTTAGTTATATGGATGCTGATGGTGAGACACAGCTGTATACCAGAAATGGTAACTTTACATGGGCTCTTACAGAGACAGGTGGTACAACAGTTGAGCTTACAACAGCTGAAGGTAACCCGGTTCTTGATATCAATGGTAATGCTATCACTATTGATAACGCTATTGCCAGCAGAATCACAATTGGCGGTGATGGCAAGATCTATTATCCAAACGAAGAGGGTGTACCTGAACCAGTTAATGATCTCCAGATTGGTATCTGGCAGTTCAGAAATAGAGAAGGTCTTGAGAGAGTAGGTAGTGCTGCTTGGAAAGAGACAGCAGCAAGTGGTGAGCCTGTTCTTGAGGCAGAGGCAGACGATATCAAGGTGAGTGAGATCGTTCAGGGTTATCTCGAAGGCTCAAACGTAAACGTAGCAACAGAGATGGTTAATCTTATCGTTGCACAGCGTGCTTACGAAATGAATTCAACAGCAATTCAGACAACCGATGAGATGATGCAGACTGCTAATGGCCTTAAGAGATAAGTAAGGAGCTAATATGGCTGGATTAGATATTAAGGGGCTTAATGCTACCGCGGTAACTGAATATGCCATGCAGGAGAGCAAGAATGCAAGTACAGTTGCTCTTCAAAAGAAGCTTGAGAACACTTCTAAGACATCTACTGATGATGAACTTATGGAGGCTTGCAAAAGCTTTGAGGCTTATTTCTTGGAGCAGATGTTCAAAGAGATGCAGAAATCTGTAGATGCTCTTAAACCTGAAAAGGGTGATAATTCAACAAGCACTTTGGTTGATTTCTTCAAAGATCAGACACTTCAGGAAGTTTGTTCAACATCTGTTGATACTCAGAGTAATGGATTTGCGCAGATGCTCTATGAGAACTTGAAGCGCAACTACGACATTCCAGAAGGAAAGTTGGAAAATAAATAATTGATGAATAATATAGCGCGTAATTCTTAAGAAAACTTAAGGATTGCGCGCTTTTTGTTGTGGTATACTATTTGCTATGGAAAAAGAAGTTATTAAAGGATACATTGATCATTTTATATATAAAAATGCCGAGAATGGTTACGGAGTAGTGAGCCTCGTTGTGGACGGGGAGGAACTGGTCTGCACTGGTATATTTAAAGATGCAGATGTAGGAGATACTCTGGAGATCGAGGGCGATATTGTAAATCATCCAGTTTACGGCGAACAGCTCAAGGTGGCTAATTTCAAGATCATTATGCCAGATGATGCTGTATCTATGCAGAGATATCTTGGCTCAGGAGCTATCAAGGGTATCGGCGAGGCCCTGGCAGCAAGAATTGTCAAGAAGTTTGGCGCTGAAACCTTTAGAATCATAGAGGATGAACCAGAAAGACTTGCTGAGATCAAAGGAATCAGCGAGAAAAAGGCTATTGATATTGCTATGCAGATGGCTGAAAAGAGAGAAATGCGTGACGCTATGATGTTTCTCTCTCAGTATGGCATCAGCAATACTATGGCTGTTAAGATTTTTAATGCATATGGATCAAGGCTTTATGCCATCATTCAGGAGAATCCATACCAGCTTGCTGATGATATTTCTGGAATTGGATTTAGAACTGCAGACGAGATAGCTGGCAAGATAGGCATAAGAGTAGACTCGGAATACAGGATCAGAAGCGGGATATTGTTCACTCTTTTACAGGCTTCGCTTGATGGAAATACATATCTTCCTATTGATGAGCTTGTATCCAAGACAGTAGCTCTTTTGGAAACAGGACCGGAAGCAGTTATTGATTCGGAAAGCGTACGCACTCAGATAGCAAACCTTACAATGGACAAGAAATTAGTGGTCAAGAATGACACTAATATTTTTGCTGCCAGCTTTTACTATGAGGAGCAGGGCTGCGCAGTCATGCTCTCTGATCTGAACCTTGCCGAGAAGACAAGTCCTGCTGAGGAAAAGATGTATCTGGACAGGATACTTGAGATTGAAAATAAAAAAGGCATTGAGCTAGATGACCTTCAGAGGGATGCAGTTTTAAAGAGTATCTCTAATGGAGTTGTGATCATAACTGGTGGACCTGGTACAGGTAAGACTACCACCATCAATACTATTATTGAATATTATGCAAGTCAGGGCATGGATATCATGCTGGCGGCACCTACCGGACGAGCTGCTAAGCGTATGACTGAAGCAACTGGCTATGAGGCTAGGACTATACATAGACTTCTTGAAGTTTCGGGTCAGATGGATGATGAAAAAGGCTCTGGTGTTCATTTTGAGAGAAATAGAGATAATCCATTAGAGGCTGATGCAATCATTATTGATGAAATGTCTATGGTTGATACACACCTCTTTTATGCGCTGTTAAAAGCTCTGGTGCCTGGAGTGCACCTGATATTGGTTGGTGATAGCTCTCAGCTTCCAAGCGTTGGTGCGGGACAGGTCTTAAGTGACCTCATTTCTAGCCAGAAATTCCCCACTATATATCTGAAAAAGATATTTAGACAGGCAGAAGAGAGCGATATAGTCATGAATGCTCATAGGATTCACAATGGTGAGAAGCCAGTTCTTGACAATAAGAGTAAGGATTTCTTTTTTCTTGAAAGAAGTGACAGCAACGTAATATACAAGCATATGGTACAGCTCATAAGGGATAAGCTTCCTGGGTATGTCGATGCTGGGCCTTATGATATTCAGGTGCTGACACCCATGAAAAAAGGACCACTTGGAGCGCAGCAATTAAATCTCGTCCTTCAGGAGTACCTGAATCCACCAGATCCTTCCAAAAAAGAGCACGCCTATGGCGATATGACACTTCGTGAAGGCGATAAGGTCATGCAGATCAGGAATAATTATCAGGCTGAATGGGAAGTTGTAGGCAAATACAATGTTCCTATAGATTCAGGCATGGGAATCTTTAACGGAGATATGGGAATAGTAAAAGAGATCAATGAATATTCCCAGGATCTTGTGGTGGAATTTGATGAACATAGGAGAGTCAGATATCCGTTTTCTGAGCTTGACGAGCTTGAACTGTCATATGCTATTACTATCCATAAGTCACAGGGAAGTGAGTATCCAGCAGTTATATTGCCGATCCTTGGAGGCCCAAGGATGCTTCTTAACAGGAACCTTCTCTATACGGCTGTTACAAGGGCTAAGAGTACGGTCTGTATCCTTGGTAGCAGTCAGACTTTGATGACGATGGTTGACAATGAGGAGCAGCTCAAGAGATATACTGGCCTTTCAGATAGGATAAAAGAAGTTTTTGATGCAATTTGAATTTATTGATAAAGCTCTGAGTTTTTTGTATCCAAGACATTGTCCTATATGTGATGAACTGGTGAAAAGTGGTGAACTCATACATTCAGAATGCCAGAAAAAGATAAGGCTTATATCTGGTTCAAAATGTATGAAATGCGGCAAGCAGCTTGGAACACAAGATGACAGTGAGTACTGTGGTGATTGCGTACGTGTGAAGCATAGATTTGAAAGAAACTTTGGCGTGTTTCAGTATAGGAGCATATCCGGATCCATATATAAGTTTAAATATATGGGTAGACAGGAATATGCAGATTACTATGCTCATGTGACAGCTCAAAGACTGTCAAAACAGATCAAAAAGCTTGGCATTGAAGCAATAATCCCTGTTCCGATGTATGACAAGAAGAAAAAGCAGAGAGGTTATAATCAGGCAGAAGTATACGCCAAAAAGCTCGCAAGGGAACTAAGAATTGAATATAGGGATGACATCATAGTCAGGGCCAGACCGACGTTGCCCATGAAGAAACTGGACGCCAGAGGCAGGCGCAATAATTTGAAAAAGGCTTTTAATATAGTGCGAAATGATGTAAAATTTAACTGTATACTTATTATTGATGACATCTATACAACAGGAAGTACCATTGATGAGATCGCCCATGAGTTTCAGATGGCGGGAGTTGAGAATGTGTATTCTCTGACACTTGCTATCGGGCAAACTACTTAACATAAATGGAGGTCAGAATTATGAACATTCGTAATTGTGCTAGGTGCGGAAAGATGTTTAATTACATTGGTGGCCAGATGATCTGTGAACCATGTAAAAAGGCTCTGGAAGAAGATTTCCAAAATGTAAAGAAGTACATTGAGGAAAATCCACGTGCTGATATTAAGCAGATTGCCGAAGATAATGGGGTTACAACAAAGCAGATCCAGCAGTGGATCCGTGAAGAGAGACTTATGTTCTCAGAGGGATCTCCAATCGCACTGCAGTGTGAGAAGTGTGGAGAGCCAATTTTGACAGGAAGATTTTGTGCTAAATGTAAAGGTAATATGGCAAATAATTTAACTAACACATTTGCTAAGCCTCAGCCTGCTGTACAGCAGCCTGTAAAGAAAGAGACTAAGGCAGGTATGCGCTTCCTGGATACTTAAGGAGCAAAAATGTTAAATGAAGAAAAAGTCATTTTGATGACCAAAATGACTGCGTTTATGGATCGTGAAGGCAAAAAGAACGGAACTATCAATTCCTACTTTAGAAGTGATTATATTGGCTTTAATATTATTAAGTCAGTGATCAGTGCCACAATAGTTTTTGCAATTATTGTTGGAACATATGTACTTTATGATTTTGAAAATGTAATATCCACTCTTTATAATACTGATAATTTACTGACAATTGGCAGGAGGTATCTTATTTATTACCTCCTGCTTGTTGGCGTGTATTCTCTTGCATCATATATCATCTATTCCTATCGTTATTCCAAGATGCGCAAGAATATGAAAGAGTATTATGGAAATCTGAAAAAACTAGCAAGAATGTACGAAAAGGAACAATGATATCATGACGTCACTTTTAGAATTAAAGCAATACATCAAAAAATTTTATATCAAAAACGAAACTTATATTACTTATATCTGGAAGTTCTTACTTGCACTTGTATCTATCTTAATGATCAATGGTAAGCTTGGTTATATGAATTCTCTCAATAACTTTGCTATTGTTATGATGGCTGCGCTTCTTTGTGCTATCCTTCCAGCAAACTTTATCGTGTTTATTGCAGCTGTGTTTATTCTTGGACATTTGTATGCGTTGGCACCAGAATGTGCAATGATCGCAGCGATCATCTTTGTGCTGATGTTTTTACTATACTTTAGGTTCTCACCTAAGGATACACTTGCTGTTCTACTTACTCCAATCTTTTATTTCCTTCATATCCCATTTGTTATGCCACTTGCTATGGGACTTCTTGGAACACCAGCATCTGCAGTATCAGTTGCATTTGGAGTAGTTATTTCATTTGTGATCTCATACTTTTCATCTAATGCAGCAACCTTTGGTAGCGATGGGGTAGTAGAGGCTGCTAATGAATTCCATTCTATCCTATCAGGACTTATTGGTAATAAGACTATGATCGTAATGATCGTAGCTTTTGCAATAACAGTAGTTATTGTATATATGATCCGCAGATCTTCAGCAGATAATTCATGGAAGATTGCAATTGCATGTGGAGCAATCTCTCTTATCATTTGTATTCTCATTGGAAGTCTTGTATGCGATGCAGATATTTCAATTATTGGAGTGATATTTGGAACTATCTTCTCAGCTCTTTTGATGCTGGTTGTAGAGTTCTTCTCCTTCAGCCTTGATTACAGCAGAACAGAGAAAGTACAGTTTGAGGATGACGAGTACTACTATTATGTTAAGGCTGTACCTAAGGTTACAGTTTCAACTCCAGAGAGAAAAGTAAAAAAGATAAATCGTGCTAGAGAACAGCACAGATAAGATATAAAGGGACACTATGAAGCAGATAGATTTTCTTTTTGATTTTAATAGAACTAGTCTGCACATGCCGACTATAAGATTTTCAGATATACTAGAAGTCTTTATTATCGCATTTCTGGTATATCATATTTTAGTGTGGGCAAAAAATACAAGATTATGGTCTTTGTTAAAGGGCGTAATCGTCATAGTTGTCTTTATCCTGATAGCTGCCCTCTTTAATATGTCTACTATCCTATGGATTGTCGAGAGAGTATTTAGTATAGCTATCATAGCCATGGTTGTAATCCTGCAGCCAGAACTTAGAAAAGCGCTTGAAGAGCTTGGCCGAAAGAATTTCTTTTCCAATGTGCTATCTTTGGGAGACCCCAAGACAGAAGGCCGCTTTTCAGACAGAACTTTAAATGAGATAGTAAGAGCATGCGTTGAAATGGGTAAGGTTAGAACTGGTGCCCTTATTGTTATTGAGCAAAATCACCCTCTTGCTGAGTACGAGAGAACAGGAATTGATGTAGATGGTATTGTTACAAGCCAGCTACTTATCAATATTTTTGAACACAATACACCACTTCATGATGGTGCGGTCATCATCAGAGGCGATAGAGTGACAGCAGCAACATGTTATCTTCCTTTATCAGATAATATGGGAATTGGTAAGGAACTTGGAACCAGACATAGAGCGGGTATCGGTGTTTCAGAGGCTACTGATTCACTTACTATCATTGTTTCAGAAGAGACAGGAAAGATAAGTATTGCCTACGAAGGCGAACTTGAAAGAGCAGTAGATAGCGACAGGCTGAGAGAACGTTTGAGAATCTTCCAGGACAAGCATACAGAAGAGACTCCGATTAAACATCTTGCCAGAAAGGCTAAGGTGAGAAAATGAAGAAGATTACAGCCAATTGGGGACTCAAACTTGCTTCTCTTATTTTTGCAATCATAATATGGTTTCTTGTTACTAATATCAATGATCCGGTTATTTCAGTAAGATATACGAACGTTCCTGTAACACTCAAGAATACAAATCTGATCACTGATCAGGGTCAGGTGTACACAATACTTGATGGTAGCGATACTATCAGTTCGGTTACAATTTACGCGCCTAGATCTATAATTGATTCACTTAGCCAGAACAATGTGGTTGCTACAGCGGATGTTCAGGATTTATCTAGTCTTAATACTGTAACTATCAACGTTACGACCAATAAATACAGCGACAAGATCCAAAAGATCGTCACTAGTACGGATGTTGTTAAGCTCAGTGTGGAACGCAAGGCCTCCAAGACGTTGGCTCTTACAGCGACTACTTCCGGAACATTGTCTGATGGTTATATCATCGGAGATGTTACAACAGAGCAGAATATGATCAGGATAAACGGACCTGAGTCAGTTATCCAGAATATTCAGTCTGCAGAAGTTGATGTGGATGTAACAGGCTTTACTTCAAATATTGGAACTGATGCAGATATCATTTTGTATGATGCAGATGGTGATCCTGTGGACAGTTCTCAGGTATCAATGAATATCAAGTCAGTTCGCGTGAATGTTACTATCTATGGAACCAAGTATGTTCCTCTCAATTATGTAGTAACTGGCGAACCTGCAAATGGTTATATACTTACAGGTAAGATAGATAGCAATCCTTCTGAGATTCTGATTGCAGGAAGGAGCAGCGTTATCTCTTCTGTAAATGAGATCACTATCAAGGATGATGGACTTAATGTCACAGGTCTTTCTAAGAACCTCAACTATACTGTTGATGTTAGCAAGTACCTGCCATCTGGCGTTACATTTGGTGATCCGGACTATCATGGAACAGCAGCTGTTGTTGTTCATATTGGCAGTGTATCTGAAGAAACTTATGATGTAAGCACCAAGAATGTGACTATTTCAGGCACTGTTGATGGATTTGATATAAATATTGACGATAGCGAATATGATACTGTATCCTTAACTCTTCAGGGACTAAAAACAGAACTTGATGTAATTTCTGCTGGCAGTCTTGAAGGTACAGTAGATATTGATGAAATACTAGAAAGTAATGGCTTAACAGAATTGACTGAAGGTACATATACAGCACAGGTAGAATGGAATCTGCCTGAGGGAGTCAAGGAGAAAGCTCCTGTAAGTGTATATGTCAAAGTTGAAAAGAATAATTAAGATTAAGAGGTTATTGTAATGGGAAGATTATTTGGTACTGACGGCGTTAGAGGTGTAGCTAATGATGAGCTTACACCATTACTTGCAATGCAGCTTGGACAGGCTGGAGCTTATGTTTTATCAAAAGAGGTAAACCACAAGCCAACTATCATGGTTGGATGCGATACAAGACTTTCAGGCGACATGCTGGCAAGTGCACTTATGGCTGGTGCATGTTCTGTAGGAGCAGACGTAGTTAATGTTGGAGTTATCCCAACTCCTGGTGTAGCATATCTTACTCAGAAGTACAGAGTAGATGCTGGTGTAGTTATTTCTGCTTCACACAATCCAATGGAATTTAATGGTATCAAGTTCTTTGATGGAAATGGATACAAGCTTCCAGATGCTCTTGAAGATGAGATCGAAGCTCTTATCAAGAACAACATGGATGGAGTTAAGATGCCAACAGGAGCAGGTGTTGGTAAGATCAAAAACAGAACAGATGCTAGAGAAGAGTACATTAACCACAATCTTAATGCAGTAGATATAAACCTTAAAGGTATGAAAGTTGTTATGGACTGTGCAGAGGGTGCTTCATATTATACTTCTGTAGAGGCTATCAGACAGCTTGGTGCTGAGGTTATAGTAATACACAATAATCCGGATGGAACTAACATCAACGCTGGTTGCGGTTCAACTCATATGGAAGAGCTTATGGGAAGAGTTGTAACAGAGAAGGCAAATGTTGGACTTGCCTTTGACGGTGATGCAGATAGATTCCTTGCTGTAGATGAAAATGGTAAGATGGTCGATGGTGACGAGATCATGGCTATTATTGGTAAGTATATGAAGGACAATGGAAAGCTTGCCAAGAATACAATCGTTGCTACAGTTATGAGTAATCTTGGATTCTTCAAGATGGCTGAAAGAGAAGGAATTCAGGTAGACAAGACTAAGGTTGGTGACAGATATGTTCTTGAACATATGAAGGAGATTGGAGCTAATCTTGGCGGTGAGCAGTCTGGACACATCATTTTCCTTGATGACAATACAACAGGAGATGGATTGTTATCAGCTCTTCACCTGCTTGAAGTAATGGTCAAGACTGGTAAGCCATTATCAGAACTTGCAAAGGTTATGGAGGTTATGCCTCAGGCTCTTGTAAATGCTCATGTACCAACTCACAAGAAGGATGCTTATATGGACTATCCTGAAATCGCAGGAGCAATTGCAGATCTTGAGAAGCAGTTCGCTGGTGATGGAAGAGTCCTTATCAGACCTTCAGGAACAGAGCCATTAGTAAGAGTTATGATCGAGGGGAAGGATCAGAGCAAGATTGAAGAAGAAGCCAAGAAGCTTGCTAAGCTGATCGAGGAGGTTATGCTTTAATATGATAAGTCAGAAGGTGGTTATCAGTAATCCCACTGGACTTCATCTTCGTCCGGCGGGTAACTTGTGTAAAGTTGCAATGAATTATAAATCCCACATAACATTTAGTTATGGTGATAATACAGCCAATGCCAAAAGTGTACTCAGCGTTCTGGGGGCATGTATCAAATGTGGCGATGAGCTTACACTAAAGTGCGATGGACCTGATGAAGAAGAGGCTATGGATGCTCTTGTACAGGCTATTGAAACGGGGCTTGGCGAATAAAAGCAGATTGTGATAAACTATCACTTGCGTAAAAAATTAGAGAGGAACTTTCGGTAATGAAAAAGGTTAAAGCAATTTTAGCTGTAGGCTTAGCTGCAGCTATGATATTTGGTTGCGGTTCTTCAAACGATGAATCTGTAACAGGACTTAGTGTTGAGAAACTTGAAAACGTAGAACAGACTCCAGTAGTTGCTGCTTCAGAAGAATCTTCAGAGGTAGTTGATGAAGATACACCTCCTGCAGAAGGAATGGTTAGAAGCTACTTCACTAATGAGTGGGTTGATGAAGAGGTAAACAAGAACAGACCTTTAGCTGTTATGTATCCTATAAATAAAGAGGCTCAGCCACAGTACGGACTTAGTAACGTTGCTGTATTTTATGAGATCATGGAAGAAGGAAGCATGAGCCGCCAGATGGGTATTCTTGAGGATTGGCAGAATCTTAGCCAGATCGGAAATATCCGTAGTATCAGAGATTACTTCGTATACGCGGCACTTGAGTATGATCCAGTTATCGTACACTACGGCGGACCAGAACTCTATGTTAAGACAATACTTACACGTAAGGATGTTGATAACTTAAATGGTGTTGGCGGTGTAATGGGTTCAGATTATGGCGCATTCTTCAGAATTCCTGAGGGAAGTACTTCTGAGCACACAGCCTTCACAGATGGCGCACATGTTTCTTCTGCTATCGACAAGGCTGGTTTTTCACTTGAACACAGAGATGAGTTTGAAGGCGAGTCACACTTCACATTTACAGGCTATTCAAACCCTAACACATTATCAGATTATTCAGATGCTGTAGATGCTACAGAAATCAACATGGCAGGATGCTTCCCTGTAACAAAGTCAGCACTTAAATACGATCCAGAAAAAGAAGTATATCTTAAAACCCTTTATGGTGCAGAGCAGAAAGATGCACTTACTGGAGAACAGCTTGCATTCTCAAATGTGATCATCCAGAGGACTTATCATGAGGTTCGTGATGATAACGGCTATCTTGCTTATCAGATGCATGATACAACACGTGATGGATATTACATTACTAAGGGCAAGATGATCCACATCAAATGGGAAAAGACAGATGACTACGGTCCTACTACTTACTACGATGACAACGGCAATGAGATCGTGCTCAATACTGGTAAGACAATGATCTTTGTAATTCAGGAAAAGGGCGGTTCATTCTCAAAGTTTGAAGTAAATGGTGTCACCTACGCAGATTGATATTTCTAATTGGACGGCAGTGATGCCGTCCGATTTTGTGATTAATAGGAGAACAGTATGGAAACAATAATTGTAACAGGTTGCAATGGACAGCTTGGTAGAGCAATCAATAAGGAACTTAACGGCAAATATGAACTTGTTAATACAGACGTATTTCAGGGAGATGGAATCACTCCTCTTGATATTACAAATGTAGATGCTGTTGTTGAGCTTGCAAGAAAAGTTAAACCTGCAGCCATTGTTAACTGCGCAGCATACACAGCAGTTGATAAGCAGGAAAGTGATGTTGATCTTTCGTACAAGATCAATGCAATTGGACCAAGAAACCTTGCTATAGCATCTACGGAAGTAGGAGCTAAGCTTGTTCATGTTTCTACTGATTATGTTTTTGAAGGAAATGGAACAAGACCATATGTTGAGTTTGATAAGACAAACCCTGTAAGCGTTTATGGAAAAACAAAGCTTGCTGGTGAAGAGTTTGTAAAGCAGTTTGCAAAAGAGTCTTTTATCATCAGAACAGCATGGCTTTATGGAGATGGTAAGAACTTTGTTAAGACAATGCTCTCACTTTCTGAGAAGTATGATGAAGTTAGCGTGGTAAAGGATCAGCTTGGAACACCAACAAGTACAACTGAGCTTGCTAAGGCTATTCATTATCTTCTTCCAACACAGAATTATGGAACTTTCCATGGTACATGTGAAGGAGATACTAACTGGGCAGATTTCACAGAAGAGATCTTTAGGATTGCCGGCAAGAAGACAAAGGTTAATCATGTTACAACTGAGGAATACGTTGCCAAGAATCCTCAGTCTGCACCTAGACCAGCCTATAGTATCCTCGAGAACTATATGTTCAAGCTCACATCTGACTTTATGTTTGCAGACTGGCACGATGCTATTGAGCAGTATTTAAAAGAACTACTTTAAAAGGATTGTTTTATGGATTTTATTTCAGATATTTTTAGCAACAGAATATTGATGTCAGCATTTTGGGGCTGGCTTGTGGCTCAGTTTTTAAAAACTATCATTTATGTGATAGTTAATAAAAACTTCAACCCTGAGAGACTTATGGGTGATGGAGGGATGCCAAGTTCACACTCAGCCACAGTTATGGCTCTTGTAACATCAACATTTTTAACTTATGGAGCAGGTTCTTTTGAATTTGCTATCTCTGGCGTACTTGCTCTTATAGTAATGCATGATGCAATGGGAGTTAGAAGACAGGCTGGTAAGCAGGCTGTCGTGATCAACAATATGATGGACTGGTTCAAAGAGCTTGATCAGGACATCCCAGTTGAGCAAAAGCTCAAGGAGTTTGTAGGTCATACTCCATTACAGGTGCTCTTTGGAGCAATCTTAGGAATTATAGTAGGTGCAGTAGTTATTGGCCTATGATCAATACAAATGACATTTTGGGGGCTAGCATTTTATGATAACAGTCATGTTGATATGGCTATATGTAATTATCACGACATACCTGGTTGGCTATTCTTTTCTTAAGATGATGTCATCATGGCCGGGTATGGCTACCCTTAAAAATGGAATTATCAAAAGATATAAGACACATTTCAGGGAATCTTATATTGTCACGGGAATTGTCGTTGTAACAGTCTTTTCCGAAATCTTTAGTATTTTCCAAGGCGTTGGCTTAAAGGCCAATATTTTACTAATTTTATATTGTGTAGTGGCTGCTGTATATTACAGACAAGAGCTTCTAGAAGACCTTAAGGATATGCATCATGTACTGGCTTCTAACTGCGATGGGGTCTTTTATATTCTCATCTTTTTGCTTATGGCCTATGGCACATCACACGGTATAATGCACTATGATTCAGATCTTTATCATGCGCAGGCTATTCACTGGATAGAGGACTATGGTATTGTCAAAGGATTGGGCAATCTACATGTGAGATTAGCTTACAATAGTGCATCGTTTGCACTGTCTGCTCTATATAGCATGGCCTTTTTAGGCGGACAGTCATATCATGTTATGGCTGGCTTTTTTGCGCTACTTCTTGCTTGGCAGTGCCTTGATATCAAGAATGTAGTAAGACGTGGACATATCGTTCTTTCTGATTTTGCAAGAGTGGCAGCTATCTATTATCTTTTCACTATCTATGATGAGATGGTGGCGCCTGCGTCGGACTATTTTCTTCAGACTATGGTGTTTTATACCATAATTCACTGGCTTGATATGTATGTGAGACATGAAAAGTCTTATGTGCCATATATTCAGCTGACTATGCTGAGTGTGTACGCGGTTACGATCAAGCTTTCAGCGGCACCAATGGTTCTTTTAGCCATAATTCCTATCTATATGCTGTTCCATGATAGGACAAAAGAGAAAATGAAGGCCTTTGGTGTATCTATACTCTTAGTGCTTGTTATAGTATTGCCATTCCTTACAAGAAATGTGATCATATCTGGCTGGGTGCTCTATCCTGTCACGATCCTCGATTTCTTTGGTTTTGATTGGGAAATACCTAAGGGAGTTGCAGAGTTTGACGCACTAGAGATAAAGACCTTTGGCCGAGGCTATAATGATGTCACAAATTATGGACATGTGGCCATGAAGGAGTGGGTTCCACACTGGTTTAGCGAGCTTTCAATGATGAACAAGGCTATGGTCATGCTGGCTCTAGCGGCAATAGTGATCTATATTGTTTGCTTCTTGTATTTCCTTTTGGCAGCATCTGAGAGAAAAACACATAAATTAAATAATAAAGTTTTTGAGATAAGCCATAGAAGTATGCTAAATTTGGCGGACTTTTTGACGATCGGTGCTACTTTAATTGGATGCATGATCTTCTGGTTTATGAGTGCTCCTCTTATCAGATATGGAATAGTGTACGTTTGGCTTGTTGTAGCTGTAATTTTTGGCAGAATGTTCATACTTATCAGTAACAGAGTAGATAAAAGAGCTAAAGACTATATGCTCAAAGCTTTTGTAGCTCTTTTGGCGTTATGGATAGCCTTTAAGGGTGTGAATCTTATAAGAGATGAATATCCAAGATTTAATGCTAAGTATTTCCTTGTTCAGCAGGATTATGGCACATATGAGACAAAGACCTTTGAAATATCTGGTGTAACCTTCTATTATCCGGCTGAAGGAGATCAGATAGGTTATGGACCATTTCCTGCAGCAACTCATGATCTTTCAGAGGAAATGGAATTTATTGGCAAGAAGATAGGTGATGGCTTTAAACCAAAAGATTGATAAAATGGGCTTTTGACGAATATTTAATAAAAATACAATTTTAACTATAAAAAATAAATTAACAATTGATTCTGTTCTAAACAATGTATTAAGAATAGCCTAAATAACGTTAATAAAGAGCTTCTGGGCTCCGAAATAAAGTATCATAAATATACAGAAATGATGAAACAGTAGATCACCATTTTGAAAAGAGGTACTTTATGAGGGGAAAGAATATAAAGACCTTAATAATGTTAACGGCTATAGTGTATATGCTTTTTGAAGCATATTCCTTTGAATGTAAGGCTGCGGGGGCAGATGATGTTTTGGCATATATGAATGCAGCAAGAGCAGAGGCTGGACTTCCAGCTTATACAGTTGATGAAACGCTTCAGGAAGCGGCTACAACTAGGGCGGCAGAGTGCGCTTCAAGGTTTTCTCATACAAGACCAAATGGAAAAGCTTGGTATACAGTTTCAAGTTCATCAAAGGGCGAAAATCTAGCCCATGCCAGAAATGTAGAGCAGTCCAATCCTGAAAATGTGGTACTTGCTTGGATGCTTAGCCCAAAGCATAAGGCAAATGTCATGAGGCAAAACTTCTCCTACGTTGGAATAGCCTACTATGACAATGGATGCGGAGATATCTATATAGCTTGTGAGTTTAAATGATCAAAATAAATAAGGCGATGCAGATCATAAGTCTGCATCGCCTATTATAATGTCTAAATTTATCTTTCAGCACGCATTGGGTTATGAAGGAAATCTTCATAAGCAAGCTTGATACCGTCATCAAGTTCAGTCTTATATGTCCAACCAAGGTCCTTTGCCTTTGATACATCAAGAAGCTTTCTTGGTGTTCCGTTTGGCTTGGAAGGATCCCATCTGATCTCGCCTGTGTAACCAATGATAGCTGCAACCTTTTCTGTGAGTTCTTTGATAGTAAGCTCTTTTCCTGTACCAGCGTTAACAGTTTCGTTGCCACTGTAGTTATTCATAAGGAATACGCAGAGGTTTGCAAGGTCATCAACATAGAGGAATTCTCTAAGTGGGCTTCCATCTCCCCAACATGTTACATAAGGAAGGTTCTGCTCCTTGGCCTCGTGGAAACGTCTGATAAGTGCTGGAAGTACGTGTGAATGAGTTGGATGATAGTTATCATTTGGCCCATAAAGGTTAGTAGGCATAACTGAAATGTAGTCAGTTCCATACTGTTTGTTGAGGTATTCACAGTACTTAAGACCTGAGATCTTAGCAAGTGCATAAGCTTCGTTGGTCTTTTCAAGTTCTGAAGTAAGAAGACAATCTTCCTTCATTGGCTGTGGAGCCATTCTTGGGTAGATACAAGATGAACCCAAGAACTCAACCTTTTTACAATCATTCTTCCAAGCTGAGTGAATAACGTTCATCTCGAGGATCATGTTGTCATACATGAAATCTGCAAGAGCTTCTGAGTTTCCCATGATTCCGCCAACCTTAGCAGCTGCAAGGAAAACATATTCAGGCTTTTCCTCAGCGAAGAACTTCTCGACCTGATCCTGTCTTGTAAGATCAAGCTCTGCGTGTGTTCTGGTTACGATATTGAAGTAGCCCTGTTTCTTTAATTCACGAACGATTGCTGAACCAACCATTCCTCTGTGGCCAGCAACATATATTTTTGCACCGTAATCCATCATATCTGTCACCTTCTTCTTTATTTATCGATACCCTTTTCAAGGAATTCTGCAAGATTGAATTCTACGTGTTCGTTAGCTCTTTCAACTGCAACCTTAGCCATATCATGCTCAACCATGATTCTTACGAGATCTTCGAAAGATGTTGACTGTGGATTCCAGTGAAGCTTCTCTTTGGCCTTAGTAGGATCGCCCCAAAGGTTAACAACGTCTGTAGGTCTGTAGAAGTCAGGAGATACCTCAACAAGTACCTTACCTGTAGCCTTGTCATAACCCTTCTCATCAGCGCCTTCGCCCTTAAACTCAAGCTCAATACCAGCATAGTGGAATGCAAGCTGTGCGAACTCTCTAACTGAGTGCTGCACACCAGTAGCAATTACGAAATCTTCTGGCTTGTCATTCTGAAGAATGAGCCACATACACTCAACATAATCCTTAGCATAACCCCAGTCACGAAGACTTGAAAGATTTCCAAGGTATAACTTGTCCTGTTTGCCCTGGGCAATTCTAGAAGCAGCAAGAGTGATCTTACGTGTAACAAATGTCTCGCCTCTTCTCTCTGATTCATGGTTGAAAAGAATACCTGAGCAGCAGAACATGTTGTAAGCTTCTCTATACTCTTTTACGATCCAGAAACCATAGAGCTTAGCAACTGCATATGGGCTGTATGGATGGAAAGGAGTCTTCTCGTTCTGAGGAACTTCCTCAACCTTACCATAGAGCTCAGATGTTGAAGCCTGGTAGATACGGCATGTCTCAGTAAGACCGCACTGACGAACAGCTTCGAGGATTCTTGTAACACCTACAGCGTCTACGTCTGCTGTGAACTCAGGTGAATCGAAAGAAACCTGAACGTGAGACTGAGCTGCAAGGTTGTAGATCTCGTCTGGGCGAACCTTAGATACGATTCCAATGATGCTCATAGAGTCACCAAGGTCACCATAATGTAAATGGAAGTTAGGCTTTCCTTCAAGATGAGCGATTCTCTCTCTGTAATCTACAGAAGATCTTCTGATTATTCCGTGAACGTCATAACCCTTTTCAAGAAGGAACTCAGCAAGGTATGAACCATCCTGGCCTGTGATTCCTGTAATAAGAGCTTTTTTAGCCATTTTTTTACCTCTCAAAAAAATCAAATGTTTAATGTTCATAATGATTATATTTAGAGAACAAAATAAAAACAATTCATTTTCTTGATTTTGATTTGCATTATCTTGACGTGAAAACTATACTATATAAAACAGAAGTATGAATATGAAAGGAAGCGGTAAAATGGGCGAAAAACTATTTCAAGGCGAGTATGTATCCTCAAATAGATTGCTGTATACTGCCTCGGAATTTGCAAAAAATAATCTTATATATTTACAAGAAATTGGTAGTTTAAAAGCTCAAAAAACGCACATTAGTAAGAGACAGAATCTCTCTTCATTTCTCTTTTTCTATGTAAAAGAGGGAAGCGGATACCTGGACTATGAAGGTAAGCTCTATGAGATTGAGGCTGGAGACTGTGTTTTTATCAATTGCCAAAAACCATATTCGCACAGAACGTCCAATAATCTCTGGAGACTTGAGTGGATACATTTTAATGGAGATAATGTTCTTCCTATATATATGAAGTATGTGGATAGAGGTGGGCAACCGGTATTTAGACCAGAAGATCTGGGGGTTCCAGAAGGAATATGGAAAGAGATAAATGATGTTTCTCATTCATCAGACTACATCAGGGATATCAGGATCAATGAATACTTGTCTTCTCTTATGACTTTTTTGATGTCATTTAGCTGGAATCCGGAAGCTAAAAAGTTTGATCCAAATACAAAATCCTTGTATGATGTCAAGGAATATATCGATACACACTACGCAGAAAAGATATCACTTGATATGTTATCAGATATGTTTTTGAAAAATAAGTATTCTTTATCAAGAAGCTTTAAGGAACAGTTTGGAACATCTATCATCAATTATCTGTTGGTGGTGAGAATTACCCATGCCAAGCAGCTACTTAGATTCACAGATATGACGGTGGAGGAAGTTGGAGCTGCCTGCGGAATAACTCCTTTGTATTATTTTTCCAGGATATTTAAGCAGATTGAGGGAGTGAGTCCGTTGGAATTCAAGGCTGGATGGAAGTAATGCTATTGTTCGTTGAAAGACTTGGGCAATAAGTGTAAAATATTGGGTAGGATTGCCTTACTATGCAATCATATAATTAACGCGTGGAGATTTACACATGAAACTTTTGAGCATAATAGTACCTTGCTACAATGAGCAGGAGAATATCGTAGATTTCTATAATGAGCTTCTAAAGAATGAGGCTTACTTTAAGTCTCATGACGTAGACATAGAGATCATATATGTAAATGATGGATCTAAGGATGGAACAGTAGCAGAAGTAAAAAAGCTTCATGAGAGAGATGAGAGAGTTCATCTTATCAACTTCTCAAGAAACTTTGGAAAAGAGTCTGCTATGATAGCTGGTCTTGAGAGAGCAAAGGGCGACTTTGTTGCGATCATGGACTGCGATCTTCAGGATCCACCAGCTCTTTTACCACAGATGTATGAAGCTATTGTTAATGAAGGCTATGACAGCGTAGCCACCAGAAGAGTCAGTAGAAAAGGCGAGCCTCCTATCAGGTCATTCTTTGCAAGAATGTTCTACAGGATCATCAACAAGATGTCCAAGACTGAGATCGTAGACGGTGCAAGAGACTACAGACTTATGACCAGACAATTTGTGGATGCAGTCCTTTCTATGGGCGAATACAACCGCTTTTCTAAAGGAATCTTTGGATGGGTGGGCTTTAAGAATAAATGGATCGAATTTGAGAATGTTGAGAGACAAAAAGGTGAGACTAAGTGGTCTTTCTGGAAGCTTTTCCTATATGCTCTTGACGGAATAGTTGCATTTTCAACAGCGCCACTTGCAATTGCATCATTTATGGGTGTGCTGTTCTGCTTGCTTGCTTTTATATTCATAATCTTCATTATTGTTAGAAAGCTTATGTTTGGAGACCCTACAAGTGGATGGCCTTCACTTGTATGTATTATCTCGTTTGTCAGCGGTGTTCAGCTGTTTTGCATCGGTATTGTGGGACAGTATCTGTCCAAGACTTATCTCGAGGTCAAGAAGCGCCCATTATACATTGTCAAAGAGGAATTATAATGGTAAGTATTGTTGTTCCAGTCTATAATGCCAAAAAATACATAGCAAAGACCATAGAAATGGTGGAAGCTCAGACTTATAAGGATTGGGAACTTATTCTGGTTGATGACTGCTCAAGGGATGGAAGCGCTGCCTATATAGAAGAACTGATCTCTTCTCAGGCTAAGAGGATCAAGCTTATCAAAAAAGAGAGAAATGAAGGCGCTGCAGCTGCCAGAAATACAGGAATCGATGCAGCAATCGGCAGATACATAGCTTTTTTGGATGCAGACGATGTATGGCAAGCAGACAAGCTTGAAAAACAGATTGCTTTCATGGAAAAAACTGGAGCCGCTTTTTCTTTTCATTCCTATGAGTTTGGAGATGAAGAAGCAAGACCAACAGGTAAGGTCGTGCACGCTCCTAAAACGCTTAACTTTAGACAGGCACTGTCAAGAACGGTTATTTTCACAACAACTGTTATGTTTGACACCGAGAAGATAGACATGGAGATCATCCATATGCCAATGGTTCCAAGCGAAGATACTGCCACTTGGTGGAGAATCTTAAAGAGCGGAATAATCGCTTACGGAATGGATGAGAATCTTGCTATTTACCGCCGACCAGCCAAATCGCTTTCATCAAATAAGCTTTTGGCCATAGAGAGAATATGGTTTTTGTATAGAAATATTGCAGATCTCTCTGTATTAGAATCATTATTTTATTTTGGAGGATGGGCTGTCAGAGCAACTCTTAGGAGAATCTGATAGCTAAAAGGGGATCATATGAAACACGTAGAATCAGTAAAAAGAATCCTTGTTTTATTTCTTGGATTTATTGGACTGTGCGTGCAGACAGCTGTATACGCCTGGTTTTGGTTTAAGACATATTATCCAATAGTTTCTGCCAATCGTATCAGTGTTGACGGATATAATCTTGGAAGCGGACTTAAGCTCTACTTCCGTGGACATTTGCTTATTTTAGCAATTTATTTCATATTGCTTTTATTCTTTTCTAACACATACGGTGGTCTTAAGATTGGATATCTCAAGCCTATGGATGTGTTCTTTTCGCAGATATTCGCCTTATTTATGGTGAATTTCATTTCTTATTTCCAGATTGCTCTTTTAAGGAACTGGCTTGTTCCAGTACTTCCTATGGTAGAGATATTTGGAATTCAGCTTGTTTTGTCTTTTGCATGGGCCTATGCCACAAACGCCATTTACCGAATGATATTTCCACCAAGAAATCTCCTTCTTGTTAATGGTAAATATGCTGCAGATGACATTATTCGCAAGTTCAATACCAGAAAAGATAAATACAGGATCGTAAAGCAGATGAATATTTCTGAAGGTATTGAAAGTATCTACAAAGAATGCCTTGGAAATTATGACGGCGTCATTATCTGGGATGTTCCTAGTGAATATAGAAATGGTCTTGTTAAGTACTGCTATGGTCATAACATCAGAATTTATGTTATGCCCAAGATTACAGATGTGTTATTAAAGGGATCAACTCAGCTTCATCTCTTTGATACACCGGTCCTTTTGCTTAGGGAATATGCTATCAAGATTGAACAGAGAGCTATCAAAAGAGCTTTCGACATACTTCTTTCTTTGATACTGATAATTCTTAGTTCACCAATAATGCTGATAACAGCTATCATCATCAAGGCTTATGACGGTGGTCCTGTGCTGTACAAGCAGGTTAGATGTACCATCAACAAACGAGAATTCAAGATCATGAAGTTTAGAAGTATGAGCGTTGATGCTGAGAAGGACGGAGTTGCAAGGCTTGCTTCTAAGAATGACTCAAGAATAACTCCTATCGGCAAGTTTATCCGTTCATGTAGAATTGATGAGCTCCCACAGCTCTTTAACATCCTGGTTGGCGACATGACCTTCATCGGACCAAGACCAGAGAGACCTGAGATCATTGAGCAGTATCTTGAAAATATGCCTGAATTTGCTTTCAGAATGAAAGTAAAGGCTGGACTTGCAGGATATGCGCAGGTTTATGGCAAATACAACACTACACCTTATGATAAATTAAAGCTTGATCTTACATATATTGAGAATTATTCGATCTGGCTTGATATCAAGCTTATGTTACTTACCGTAAAGATTTTGTTCACGCCAGACAGTACAGAAGGCGTTGAAGAGAATCAGACAACAGCTCAGAAGTAAGATTATCATTCTGGAGAAGACGTATGGACAGAACACAGAGACATATGGATGAAGAATTGAATTTAAGGAGCTTTTATTTAAGGCTCATCAAAAAGATATGGATCATTCCGCTTGCTGCACTGCTGGGTGCGCTTTTATGCGGTGGAATCTATACCCTTGTAAATGTGACTTTTGGACCTGCTAGGAGCTATAGCACAGAGTCCAAACTCTATATCAAGTTTGCCTATGATGAGCAGGCAGGAACACAGGTTGACTATTACAATGCCTTTACTTGGAACTTGCTCATGTCTACTGATGACATTTTACCTATTGTTATGGAAAATCTGCAAAAGGTTGGAGTATCCAAGGAACAGATTTCAGAGCAGGAAGTTATTGATTCTGTAAAAGCAGAGATTCCTTCAGATGTAAGGCTTCTTTTGGTGACTGTTACAAATAATAGTCAGGAAGACACGGATTTAATAACGGATGCAATCGATGAAGCACTGGTAAACTATGGCGATACTAATGAGGCATTTGATTCAATTAAGCTTATTGCCAGGTCAGATTCTGCTCTTGTGACATACACCGACAGGACTTTCGTAGCAGTGATCTTTGGGGCGATTTTATTTGCAGTAGCGGCTATTTTAGTTCTTTTGCTGGTAGATGCTCTTGACGATTCAGTCTATGTCCCAGAGGACTGCGAAAAGAGATACAAATTGCCGGTACTTGGAGTTCTTTTTGAAAAGGATTCAAAGGATGCTTTCTTTAAAAATGAACTTCAGGCAGCTTATGAAAAATATATTGCTGGCGCAGAGAGAGTTGTACTGATCGCTTCAGACAGTGTCAAAGATGCAGAGAATTCAAAAAAGGATCTGGACTCACTTAAGAAGACATTAGGAAGTGGCTTGGATAGTCAATTAGATAAAGTAACAGCCATGGAAATTCCTGGAAATGTACTTGATAACTACAGAAAGATCGGTGCATCTGATGGCGTTATCCTTACAGTTCCAGCTGGAAAGAGATGTGGAAGCATGACAGGGCATATCATAGCTCAGCTTAAGAAACATGAATGTCCTGTACTTGGAGTTATTCTGGTTAGATCTGATGAGGGATTTCTTAGAAGATATTACAGAATAAAGTGATGGAAGATATTATGAGCAAAAGACTTCAGATGTTGATATCAGCAGTAGACAAAGATAGTAAAAGTTTGCTGGAACAAATGAATATTGAGTCTGACGCTATTTTAGTCAATCAGTTCATTAAGACTGATGGAGGAGACTTCGAGGAAGAACTTCAGCTAAATGGTCACACAGTCAAAGTGATCGGCAGAAGAGAAAAAGGTGTTGGCTTATCAAGGAACACTGCTCTAGAAAATTCAGACCATGAGATCATCCAGTTTGCTGATGATGATATAGTTTATGATCAGGGCTATGCTGAAAAGATCTTAAAAGAATTTGATGATCACCCAGAAGCAGATGTGATCATGTTCAATGTAAGGGCTCAGGAAGGCAGAGAGACTTACTGGAATGAGGATTTTGCAAAAGTAACATGGAAGAACTACGGAAGATATCCCGCTTACGCCATCTGCGCTAGAAGAGACAAGCTTGTCAGTAGCGGAGTTAAGTATTCTTTATTATTTGGTGGCGGAGCTCCATACATGAATGGAGAAGATAGTCTCTTTTTACATGACTGTTTAAAGTCAGGACTGTCATTATATAGGACCACAGTAGCACTTGGACATGAAGTATCAGGTGAGTCTACATGGTTTAATGGTTACACAGATAAGTTTTTTTATGACAGAGGTGTCTTATATCACTTTTTGTATGGATCATTTGCTAGCATTCTTGGTTTTAGATATCTGTTTAACAACAGAAAAACCATGTGTGTCGAAAAAGGATTATTTAAAAGTTACCATTTGTTAAATCAGGGCATTAAACATGCCAAGACTTTAAAGAAGGTATAAATGATAGTATATTTGTCCCTTACAGCGGTTGTTCTTTTAACAGCTATGCTTGTGAGAAAAACACAATTTAATATCTGTTATGGACAGGTAAGAAGGCAGAATGTTGTTAATGTAATAGCAAGTGTTATCATATTCGCATGCTTGTTTTGGGTGTCTGCTCTACGTGTAAATGTAGGAAATGACTATGCCAAGTATGTTGAATTTATGCATTTGGTGTATTCAAGAGCCTATGTTCCTACAGAGGCAGGATTTAATGCACTTACATATGCAATCTATTATCTTAGCGGCTTTGAAAATTATATTTTGGTCTTTGCTGTCATTGCTTTCTTTACTATTTTGTTTTTTATGAAGGCGATCTGGGATCAGAGCGAGTGGTTCACTTTTAGCTTTATGATGTTCATGCTCCTTGGCTATTATTTTCAGTCCATCAGTACCGTACGTTATTATTTAGCCTTAGGACTAGCGCTGTATTCCATTAAGTTTGTCATGACAAAAGACTGGCCAAGATTTTTACTTGTGGTACTTATTGGGGCTCTTTTCCATAAGTCACTTTTAGTTGTTCTGGTGCTTTATCCTATAGCAAGGATGAAGTGGAAGAGATGGATGTATATTGCAGCTGGCTTTTTCTGCATTTCATGTCTTTTTTTACAGGATCTTTACCTTAAGATAGTGATATTCCTTTATCCTTCATACAAAGATACAGAATATCTTACAGGTGGAACGAGCTCAGTTAATATAGCAAGATGCGCAGCTATACTTATTTTATCTCTTATATTGTTTAAGGATGTGGTTAAAGAAAATAAAACCTACCTGTTCTATTTCTACTGCAATCTCATGGCGCTTGCCCTTTATGTATTTGGATCATTCCTTCCTATCATCTCAAGGATTGGATATTACTTAACAGTTACACATATCCTGTTTGTTCCAGCGCTGATTCTTCATATCAAGGATGACAGGATACGAAAGTGGGTCAAGATTGCAGCTATTTTAGGTTGTTTTTTATATTTTGCGATTTACATGAAGAAAGCTCCTGATGATGGAGTTAGAATTTTGCCATATCAGTCAATCTTGTTTGATGATATGCCACTTACTCTGTCTGAGAGAGGTTATTAAGGAGGTTTCGGATGAAAAGACCTTTTTTCACAATTATTGTAGTTTCATATAATCCAGGTAAAAAGCTGATCGAGACTATTGAAAGTATCAAGAGGCAGAGCTATACAAATTACCGCATCTTGGTAAAAGATGGAATGTCTACAGATGGCTCAGTGGATAAGCTAAAGGCGAAGTTTGAAGTAACGGACGACTTCGAAGAGAGTAAGGATAAGATACTTCTTATTGAGAGCTGTGATAGCGGTATATATCATGGAATGAATATCGCTACCTCATATCTTGCAGAAAAGGCATCAGATATTCAGGCTGGTGAATCACCATCATATATCTTTTTCTTAAATTGTGGTGATACCTTTAAGGATGAAAATGTCCTTAGAAATGTTCATGAGTTCATTACCAAGAACCAGAGTAAAGAAGGAACTACCCTTTTCTCCATTTATTATGGGGATATTTTTGAGATTACAACAGGCACTAAAGTTGCTTCTAATCCGAAGATTGATGATTACGCATGTTATCGAAATGTTCCTTCTCACCAGGCTTGCTTTTATGATGAGAGACTTATTTACAAGAACCCATTTGACCTTCGATACAAAGTCAGAGCGGATTATGAGCAGTTCCTTAGATGCTTTTATAGAGAAAAGGCGGTACCTGTGTACATGCCAGTGATCATTTCTAATTATGAAGGCGGTGGCTATTCAGATCAGAACAAGAAGATTTCTGAGGATGAAAGAAGAGAGATAATAAAACGCTATCTGACAGGGGCGCAGATCAGAAAGTATGACCTTTTGCGTATCCTTACATTATCTAAGCTCAGAACCTTTGTGGCTTCAAATAAAGTAACTGCCGGCGGTTACAACGCTATAAAGAATGCTGTTTATAAAGCTAGAAGCGGCAAAAAGGAGAAATGAATTTGAAGATACTATGGCTTTGCAACATTATGCTTCCTGCTTACGCGAAAGCGCATGGAATTCCTTTTTCAGTAAGAGAAGGATGGCTTACAGGATGCCTTGAGAAGTTGCAGAATACAAAGGATAATAAAATAACACTTGCTATATGCTTCCCTTTTGGCAAACCAGATGTCAAGGAAGAGATAGATGGGGTGACCTATTATAGCTTTTACGAGGACTTAAATCATCCTGAAGTTTATGATGGAAAGCTTGAGAATAGATTACACGTAATTCTTGATGATTTTAAGCCTGACATTGTACACATATTCGGAACAGAATTTCCTCATTCCCTTGCCATGCTCAGAGCATTTGGCAACCCTGACAGAGTTCTTTTAGGCATACAGGGAATTTGCGGAGAGATAGCCAAAGAGTATATGGCTGACATTCCTATTGAAGTACAGAATTCAGCAACTCTTAGAGATAGATTAAAAGAAGATTCTCTTCTTCAGCAAGTTGAGAAGTACAAGATAAGAGCAGAGCATGAGAGAGAATCCATCATGCTTGCTGGAAATATTACCGGTAGAACAGAATTCGACAAGAAGTACACTTCAGAAATTAACGGTGAAGCTAAGTATTATCATATAAACGAGACCATGAGACCTTGCTTTTATGAAGGAAAGTGGGAGGAAAAGAATGTAGAACCTCACAGCATTTTCCTGTCTCAGGGCGACTATCCATTAAAGGGATTTCATTTCATGCTTCAGGCGATGCCAAAGATCCTTGAAAAATACCCTGATGCAAAGCTTTATGTAGCAGGAAACAATATTATCGGTAAGGGTAAGAGCAAATATCCTTATTTTATGCGCGCCAGTGCCTATGGCAAGTACATAAAGAGCCTTATTTCCAAGAATAAGCTAAAGAAAAAAGTTAAGATGGTGGGTATGCTCTCGGATGTTGAGATGAAGGAACAATTCCTTAAGAGTAGCCTTTTTGTATGTCCATCTGTTGTAGAGAATTCACCAAACTCTGTTGGAGAAGCTATGCTTCTTGGAGTGCCTGTGCTTGCAGCTAATGTTGGAGGCATACCAAGTCTCATCCAGCCTGGTAAGGATGGCCTTTTATTTGATAAGGCCAATGTTGAGATGCTTGCAGATCAGATCATTTCCATGTGGGATGAACCAGTTATATCCGCAGTTTATGGGGATAATGCCAGCAAACATGCTAGAGAAACTCATGACGCCAACGCCAATTATGAGAGGCTCATTGAGGTTTATGAATCTATTGTTAAGAAATAAAGAGAGGGATCATATTGGTTATAACCTTTGTATCTAACTACATAAATCATCATCAGATTCCTTTCTGTGAGGCTATGAAAGGGTTAATTGGTGACGTTTTTCATTTCATACAGACCATGCCCATGGAAGAGGAAAGGATCAAGATGGGATGGGCTGTAGATCCAAAGGATTATTCTTATGTGGAGCTCTTTTATCAAGATGAAGAGAAGTGCAGTAGTCTAATACTAGATAGCGATGTAGTAATATTTGGCTGGACAGAGGGACTTATCAGTAAGCTAGAGGAAAAGAGACTTTCATCTGGTAAGCTTACCTTTCGGCTTAGCGAGAGAATATACCGCGAAGGCCAGTGGAAAGCCATCAGTCCTAAAGGACTAATCAGAAAGTACCATGAGCATTATAAATACAGAAAGATGCCGGTATATCTGCTGTGCGCCGGCGCTTATGTAGCTTCTGACTTTGAACTTATCCACAGCTATCCAGGCAAGAAGCTTAAATGGGGATATTTCCCTGATAGGAAGATGGATATTTCAGAGAAAAGACCTGTTGAAGGTAGAAAGATAAAGCTTTCTTGGACAGGCAGACTCATAAAACTAAAGCACCCTGAGTTTGCTGTAGAGATCGCAAAGCTGCTCAAGGAAAAGGGCTACGACTTTGAGCTGATTTTCGTTGGCGACGGCAATCAAAGAGAAGCACTTGAAGAAAAGACAAAAGAATATGACCTCAGTGAGCAGATAAGCTTTAAGGGAAATCTTGATCCAGCTGATGCCTTCAGAGCAATGTCCGAGGCAGACATACAGCTCTTTACCAGTAACTATCTTGAGGGCTGGGGAGCGGTAGTCAATGAAGCTATGCAGTGCGGCAATGCGGTAGTTGCATCCTATGAAGCCGGTGCTGTTCCATTCCTTATACAGGATGGATATAATGGACTTTCATACAAGAACGGCGACTATAATGATTTTGCGAAAAAGGTCTTGTATTTATTTGAAAGAAAAGATAAAATTTTGCAGTTTGGTAGTAACGCAAAAAAGACTATTGAAGAAGTCTGGAATGCGGAAAATGCTGCAAAAGAGCTCCTTAGGTTCTCTGAAGAGTTTTTAGAAGGTAAGGAGCCAAGCTTTTCTTCTGAGGGACCTGTCAGCAAGGCCGAAGTAATAAAGCCTGCTGGTTTAAAGAGGTGCTTACAGGAAGATAACCATTTAGAATGAGGATATTATGAGATTTATTGATGATTTTTTTGAAACAAAATTTAAGATCTTCGGAGTGGAGATAAAGATATTTGATCTGCTCTTTTTCACTATTATTTCATGTCTTGGTCTGGTGTTTAGGCTTTCACTTTATGACATCGTTTCTGGTGACTACAAGCTTGCTTTTGCTGATTGGATGAGAGAATGCCATGAAGCAGGTGGATTTGCTTATCTTGGAATCAAGCCAGGCGTAAGTGATGCCAGTACTTTTGACTATAACTGTATGTTCCAGTATGTTATTGTGATCCTTCACTACATTGGTGGTGGTATCAGTGATATGTATCTGGTTAAGACAGTTTCAGTAATATTTGATTACGTATGTGCTGTTACTATCATGAGAATTACCTTTAAGGCAACAGAAGGTAATGTGACAAAGTCACTTATTGCCTATGGCGCAGCTATGTTTCTTCCATCTGTTGTGCTCAACAGTGCAGCGTGGGCGCAGAATGATGCAATCTTTACATCATTTGTTCTTTTGTCACTTCTTTATTTCATGAAGGGTAAGGACAACAGAGCCTTCGTTTATCTTGCATTTGCTTATAGTTTCAAACAGCAGGCAATCTTCTTTATGCCATTTGTAATAATCATGTGGCTCAAGAATAAGATAAAGATCAGATACATTTTCTGGATTCCAGTTGTACATTTTGCAGCTATGATACCTGCAGCGATTGCTGGTAGAAGCTGGGGAGACCTTCTTGGTATTTATGGTAAGCAGGTAACAATGTTCTCAAGACTTACTATGAATTATCCAAGCGTTTATACAATCATTACTTCAGACCTTTCAAAGGCTACTAGGTCAATTCTGATCAGTGGTGGAACCATGGCTACTGTGATCGTTCTTGGAATCATTGCTTATTATTCATACAAGATCAAGAACGAAGTAAGCTTTGAATATATGATAACACTCGTTATATTTACTGTAGAAGTGTGCTGCTTCTGTCTCCCTGCAATGCATGAGAGATACGGCTATCTTCCAGAAATCTTAGCTGTGGTATACGCAGTTATCAATGTTAAGAGAGTTCCAATATGTGCAGCTCTTCAGATGATCACTATGATGACCTACTCAAGATATCTCTTTGGCTCAACAGTTACAACTCTTTGGCCATTGTCATGCGCGATGCTGGTGATCATTATGATCATTGGATACGATCTCTATAGACAAATGAAAAAGATGGAGGCTTCTAATGTCTGAGTTTACTCAGAAAATATCGGTGATCATACCGGCATATAACATTGAAGATCTTTTACCAAAGTGCGTCAGATCTGTAGCTCAGCAGGATTATCCGGCTGAGCTTCTTCAGATTATAGTGGTTGACGATGGATCAACAGATGGAACAGCGAGGGTTGCTGATGATCTTGCGAAAGAGTTTTCTAATGTGGAAGTCTATCATCAGAAAAATGGTGGCTCTAGTAGTGCTAGAAACTTGGGAATAGCACATGCAACAGGCGAATACATTGGTTTTGTAGATAGTGACGACTATGTGGATAGCAGAATGTATAGTTCATTAGTTGACGCTGCTGTCAGAACTGGTGCTGACATGGTTCAGATATCAAGGGACGAGATCTCAGAGGATGGAACAAGACGTCCTGATGTAGTTATACCACCAGAGCAGGAAACAGAAGTATCTCCAGTAGATCACCTTAAGACACTGCTGATGCACACTGGCGATGCATCTTTTTGCACCAAGATCACTAGGAGAACTATCTTTGATAAAGGGCTTAAGTTCCCAGAGGGCGAGCTCAATGAGGATTTTTATCTTATGATACATGCCCTTGAATACGTTAATAAACTGGTTATCTTGCCATACCAGTATTATCATGTCTTTTACAGATCAGGAAGTAACTCAAGGCGCAAGGCTGAAGACAAAGACTATTTCCCATCAGTTTATACTGATATTGTCAGAAATTCTGATGTGGTGCTTAATCTTGTTAAAGACAAGCATCCAGAACTTGTGCAGATGGCAGAGAGATTTGGCTACTATCAGAGACTAGATTATCTCTTGCACATTCCAGTTAGCAAGATGGGAAAGAGCAATGCATTTTATCAGGAAGTGGTAGGATATATCAGGAAAAATCACCTGAATATCATGAAAAACGGATATCTAACCGGCAGACAAAAGCTTTATTTGAGCATATTAGCGCCTGCTCCAAAACTTGTCAGGAAGCTTCATGCGAAGATAAGGGGCTTATAACTTATGAAAAAGATTTCTATTTACCTTATCATGTTTATAGCACTGCTTGTGAGCATCTATTATGGTGCTCAGAAGTCTGGCTTTCATGAGGATGAGTACTATACTTATTTCTCGACCAATAGGAGCCTAGGATTGTATCAGCCAGACAGAGAGTGGCAGGATAGGCAGACTATCCTGGATGAGTTTGTAGTTAAAGAGGGAGAAGGCTTTAACTACGGGCTTGTTAAGCTTGTTCAATCTTGGGATGTTCATCCGCCTTTTTACTATTTTGTTTTCCATACAATCTGTTCCTTTGTGCCTGGAGTCTTTACAAAGTGGACAGGTATCATGACTAATTTAATAGCATTTGTTATCTCAATGATCGTGCTATATGGCCTTATGGAGGAGCTCAAAGTACCATTTCAGATACAGGTTCTTACACTGATCTTTTGGGGATTAAATCCACAAACTATTTCCTGTAATATGCTGATCAGAATGTATGCTTTTCTAACAGCAGCTGTATTTGCCTGCGCATACCTTCATGTGAGGCTTATTCAGGACTATGACAAATATAGGAAAGATATAAAGAGCTTTATGCTTAAATGGCTTTTACCGATCATGGCCGTATCTTACATGGGCTTTTTGATCCAGTATTTTTATATCTTTTTCTTTGTATCCATCGGAGTTGCCACAGCTTATTGGCTTTTCTTTAAAAAGATAGATTTAAAGAATGCATTGATATACGTTGGCGGCTGCGCTGTCAGTCTTTTTTTGGCAGTTCTAACATACCCTGCAAGCGTAAGACACATGTTTGGTGGCTACAGAGGAAGCGATGCATCAGGAAGTCTGTTTGGTCTTTTCAACACAGGGCTTAGGATCAAGTTCTTTGTGGGACTTTTAAATGACTATGTATTTGCAGGTGGACTTATATTCATAGCTCTTTTCATAGCCATATTGATAGTTGCTGGCATATTTACCGGCAAAAAGTATAAGCTCCTAAGACCAGAAGTAATGATATTAACTGTTGGAACAGTTGGATATTTTCTTTTAACTGCCAAGACAGCTCTTTTGGTTGGGAGCGCATCTAACAGATATGAGATGCCAATTTATGGACTAATGATAATGCTCCTGTTTTGGGATGTGTATTATACAGTAAGTTCCATTGGGCAAAAGAGCTATGTATATGCATTTATGGTTGCTATGGTAGCTTTTTTGATAAAAGGTTTAGTGATCGACGGTAATGTGCTCTTCTTGTACAAGGAAGATGTACCTAAGATAGCTTATGCAAAAGAACATTCAGATAACGTAGCGGTTGTTATGTATAATCCTGCGACTCCGCATAACGTCTGGAGACTTACAGATGAGCTTCTTCAGTATGATAAGGTTTTTTACATGAATGAGGAAAATACCGAGAAGCTTGTGGAAAAAGAGGTGACTTCAGCTGACAAGATAGTGCTTTATGTGGCTGATGATGACCTTCAGCAGGAAGCTATAAACAATTTGGTGGATTCCTGCCAGAATATCAGTGGAAAAAGCTTCGTTTCCGACGAGGAAATGTGGGTAACCTATGAGCTTGATTGAGTACATGATATAATAATATGAAAATGAGTAAGATCGAGGGCATAATTTGATGAGAGCAGCAGTAATTGGAGCAAGTTCAGAATCTATATACGCTATCAGCAAGGCTAAAGAGCTTGGGCTGGAAGTTATTGCATTAGACGGAAATGCGGAAGCACCTGGTTTGCGCGAGGCAGATGCTTCCTTTGTTGTAGATATAAGAGATCCACAGAAGGTTTTTGAGATACTTGATCAGAATAAGCCAGACATAGTGCTTCCTGTGCCGATTGGAAGGTATCTTACTACTACCGGCGCGGTAAATGATCACTATAATCTTTGCGGAATCTCTTTTGATGCAGCTAATAACTGTACTGACAAATATGAGTTCCATAGACTCTTAAGTGAAAAGAATCTTAGAAAAGCTGAGATGTACTTGGTTACTGCAGGTACTGAAAACGCTAACGCTGATGAGCTTAATTTCATGTATCCAGTAGTGGTTAAGCCTAGGTTTGGTTCAGGAAGCCGCGGAGTCAAGATTTACAATACCAAAGAGGAACTTCAAAAAGAGTTTTTGGCAGAACTGCCATTTGATGAGGATTATTGCATAGAGACATTCGTAGACGGTCCAGAATATGGCGTTGACGGTGTTTATGTTGACGGAGAGTTCAAGCTTATCCTTCTTAGGGGTAAAAAGAATACTAAACCTCCATATAGAGAGTGCGTTGGTTATTATTCGATCATTGAAGCTCCAGAAAATGCTGAGTTTATTGCTGCTGTAAAGAAGCTTATGCAGGAAGCTGGCGAGATCCTTGGATTTAAGAATAACCTGGTACATGCGGATATCATAAAAGATGTAAATGGAAAGCCATTTATCATCGAGACTTCTGGTCGTCCTTCAGGACACAATCTCCATAATCTATTTACACCTATGGCCAGCGGAGTTGATGTTATCACGGAATTTATCAAGCTTGCTGTACCAGCACTTGGCTTGAAGCCTTCTTTTGAGCCAAATGTGGACAAAAAGATGATCATCAGATATTTTGACTTTGAGGATGTTAGGATCAATAAAGTCCCATCCAAAGAGGCACTGATGAAGAAATATCCACTTAGAGCATGGAACTGCAATATAAAGAGTGGAATGTATTTAGGAAAAGTTACAAATGGTGCGTCTATCATGGGAAGAGGCTTCTTTATTTTGGAAGCATCAGATACATTTGCCCTTGATGAATACGCCGCAGCCATCAAAAGCGAGTTTGAAGTGGAGGCAGTTAAATGAGCTGTGTTGCCATTATTACAGCCAGAGGCGGAAGTAAGAGAATCCCTGGCAAAAACATAAAGAATTTCTGTGGAAAACCTATCATTGAATATTCTATAACAGCTGCTATTAAAAGCGACGCCTTCGATGAGGTAATGGTTTCTACAGATGATGAGAAGATAGCCGAGGTTGCTAGGAATGCTGGAGCCAAGGTTCCTTTCATGCGCTCAGAGGATACTGCCAATGACTATGCTACAACAGATGAAGTTATTGCAGAAGTACTGAATAGATACAAGTCAGAAGGCAAGATTTTTGACAGATTCTGTTGTATATATCCTACAGCTCCTTTTATTACTCCTCAGAGATTAAAGGAAGCGATGGATAAACTTAATGAGCACGAATCAGTAACTCCAGTAGTTGCTTTTTCATATCCGCCTCAAAGGGGCTTTATCATTGAAAATGAGAGACTTGTACGTAAGCATCCAGAACATGCTCTTACAAGATCCCAGGATCTTGAAAAGATATATCATGATAGTGGACAATTCTATGCTTGCAGGACAGATGCTTTCTTTAGGGACAATACAACAGACGTAGATGATATGGTTGCTGTTATCCTTAGCGAAGATGAAGTTCAGGATATAGATACATTTGAAGACTGGAAGATTGCTGAGCAGAAATATAGAAATCTTAAGACTGCCTCAGAGGAAATGACAAACCTGTCAGGTGAAAAATTTGATGATTCTAAGCTAAAGACTCCTTATTACAGAGTGGATGAATCTCTTTTAAATGCTGATATTGAAATGCTGAAAGGCGCACTGGATAAGGATTGGAATAATTACATTTGTTCTTATTCGGTTAAGACAAATTCACTTCCATGGCTACTTGCCCATTTAAAGGAAAATGGCTTTTATGCAGAAGTTGTTTCCAAGGAAGAATATGAGCTCGCTCTTAGACTAGGCTATAGAAAAGATCAGGTGATCTATAATGGACCAATAAAGGATAAGGATGTTTTCTGTGAGATTCTCCTTGCAGGTGGAATCGTAAACATGGATTCAAGCTATGAACCACTTTGGCTTGAAGAACTTGCAAATACGCATAAAGACAGGTCTTTTGGTATTGGCATCAGAGTCAACTATGATATCTCTACTATTATTCCTGACGAAGTCCTTGCAGATGAGGAAGGAAGTAGATTTGGCTACTGCTACGAAAATGGTGAGCTTGGGAAAGTCATTGATAAAGTGAAGAGCCTTCCAAATGTTAAGGTTGCTGGTCTTCACCTTCATTCTTCTACAAAGTCACGTTCACTTAATGCCTATAGAGCTCTTTCTCAGGTTGCTGTTCTAGTGGCAAAAGAGTATGAGCTTGATCTGGACTATGTGGATATGGGCGGCGGATATTATGGAGGCGTAGAAGGTAAGCCTGATTTTAGAAGCTATGTTCCTGCAATCAGTGAGGAGCTTTCAAAGTTCTTTGATGTAAATAAGACAAAGCTAGTAATGGAGCCAGGTGTATCTATGGTTTCATCTTCATTTAGTTTTGTAACAAGCGTTATTGATACAAAAGATATCAGAGAACATAGATATGTTGTAATAGATGGAAGCCGTGTGAATCTTAATCCACAGGTTACCAGAAGATGGTATCCTCATAGATTTGAGTTAGCTGGGGATAAGGCTTCAAGAAATAAGCTGGATGCACAGATGATCTGCGGTGCTACATGCATGGAGTATGACAGATTGTTTAATGCAGAGAATGAGGCGGAGCTCAAGGTTGGTGATAGAGTGGTATTTACAAATGCCGGAGGTTACACACTTTGCCTTACACCTCTTTTCATCCATTACTTCCCAGCGGTTTTCGTTAAGAAGTGTGATGGAACGGTTTTTGAGGCCAGATTTCCATGGACTAATGAAGAATACATGATGAAGAATCATTTCCAGGGAGGTTTTTAAATGCCTAGATTTGAGCTAAATCAGAGGGTTAAGCTGGCTGATCATTATATTGGCAAGGATGATCCTGTTTATATCGTTGCGGAAATGTCAGCAAATCATAATAACGACTTTAATAGAGCTATAGAGATCATTCATGCAGCTAAAGAGGCTGGTGCTGATGCGATCAAGCTTCAAACCTATACTGCTGACACCATGACCATTGACAGTGACAAGAGCTATTTTCAGATAGATGGCGGAACTTTATGGGATGGTATGACTCTTTACAAGCTTTATCAACAGGCATACACCCCTTGGGAGTGGCAGCCAAAGCTTATGGAAGAAGCAAATAAGCTTGGACTTGATTGCTTCTCAACTCCTTTTGACAAGACATCTCTTGATTTTGTAGAACAGATGAATATGCCAGCTATCAAGATCGCATCCTATGAGATCACAGATATTCCTCTTATCAGAATGTGCGCAGCCAGGAAAAAGCCAATTATACTGGCTACAGGTGTTGCGACACTTGATGATATCAGACTTGCGATCGAAGCTTGCATTCAGGAAGGTAACAAGGATGTAGTATTGCTTAAATGCGTTTCTGCATATCCTACACCTTATGAGGACGTAAACCTCAATATGATAAAGGGGCTTGCTGATGAGTACGGTTGCATCATGGGGCTTTCTGATCACACAATGGGATGGACAGTCCCAATTGCTGCAGTTTCATTAGGAGCTAGAATGGTGGAGAAGCACCTGACTCTTAGAAGAGCTGATGGCGGTGCTGATGGAGCATTTTCTATGGAACCAGAAGAGTTTGCCGAGATGGTAAAGAGCATTCGTATTGTAGAAAAAGCTCTTGGAAGTAGCGATTATAAGCTTACTCCAGCTCAGGAAAAGGAAAGAGAGGGCGCTAGATCTCTTTTCATAGTTGAAGATATCAAGAAGGGCGAGAAGCTTACTGCTGCAAACATCAGGTCCATCAGACCACAGCAGGGAAGTGGTCTTCCACCAATTGAGTATGATAATGTTATTGGTAAAACAGCTTCTAAGGATCTCTTTAGAGGCGAACCACTTAAATATGACGATTTCTGTTAAATAGCAGGAGGAAGCATGAAAAAGAAAGTCTGGATAAAGGCAAATGGTAATGGCATAATCGCTACTGGTCATATCAGAAGATGTATGACTATTGCAAAAGAGCTGATGGACAATGGCGCTGAAGTAATGTTTGTTCTTTCAGATACTGAAAGCGACAAACTTTTGAGAACTTTGTCTAGAGAAGACGGAACCTCATTTGATGCTGTTATCCTTCATAACAATTTTTCAGAGCCAATGGAGGATCTTCCTTCATTAAAAGAGCTTTTTGCTTCAGAAAAACCAGATTTTTACCTTATGGATTCATATTTCCTTAAGGAAGATTACTTCAAAGGTATAAATGACATCATAAAGGAACTTTCGTTGCAGACAAAAACAGGATTTATCGATGATCTTTATAAGTTCGATTATCCAGTTGATATGATAATAAATTATGACATTATGATCCCTCAGGACTTCTATAGTGCGCCAAGGCAGCTTCTGGGACCAGAGTTTTCCCCGCTTAGACCTCAGTTTGCGGACAACAGATATGAGATAAGAGATATAGCTAGAACAGCTTTATTATCTTCTGGTGGAACTGATCCTTATCATGTTTTAGGGGATATATTAAAAGAGATTTATGTAGACGATAGCCCTTGTAGAAAAGTTCTTGATACAACAGGGCTACATTGCGACGTTGTTGTTGGAGCTCTTTTTGAAGAAGGCTACAAGGAAGAGCTTAGAGAACTTGCAAAGGAACATAAAGAGATTACCCTCCATGAGACAGTAGGTGATATGGCATCTCTCATGAAAAAGGCTGATTTTGCGGTATCTGCTGGAGGAACAACCCTGTATGAGTTATGCGCAGTGGGAGTACCAACGGTTGTATTTAGTATGGCTGATAATCAGGTTGAGTTTGTGCAGTCATTTGATAAGGCTGGAGCAGCCAAATACGCTGGTGATGCCAGAAAAGACAGAAGACTTGTTCAGAAGATCGTAACCTGGGGAACAGCAGCTCAGGACAACGCTGGATTTAGGAAAAGAATGAGTGATAAAGCCAAAAGTCTCATTGACGGAAAAGGCGCAGAAAGGATTGCCAAGGCAATTTTGGAATTTATATGGTAAAGCTTAGCATAATAGTGCCTGTTTACAATATGGCATCAGATGGAAAACTTGAATATTGCTTGAATAGCCTGGTAGGGCAGACCCTTGATCCTTCTGACTATGAGATAATAGCAGTTGATGACTGCTCCACAGATAACTCCTTTGAGATTCTTCAAAGGTATGAAAAGGAGCACCCTGAGAAATTTAAAGCTATCCATTCAGAAACAAATCTTCATCAGGGAGGTGCCAAGAATATTGGCCTCGCAATTGCTAAGGGTGAATGGCTTGGGTTTATTGATGCGGATGATTGGATCGTTCCAGACTACTATGAGAGACTATTAAATAAGGCAAAAGAGACAGGGGCTGACATGGTAGGCTGTGATTATTCTCTTACAGATGAGCATAGCTTTAAAGTCGGAAAGGTAGTCCACAACAATAACTATTCACAAACGGGTGTTATGGATAAGGAACGTTACAAGAACCTATTATTAGAAACAGGGAGTCTTGTAGTAAAGGTTTATAGAAGAGAGCTTATTGTTGGTGATTACAAGCCGGGAACACAGAATAAACTTTCAGTTTTTCCTGAGAACATTTTTTATGAGGACAATGCAGTTAGTAATACCTGGATGACAAGGGCCAAGCACTTTGAATACATTCAGGAACCGTTATATTTTTATTACCAGCATCAGAACTCAACAGTTCACAGCATTTCTAGAAAGAATCTTGAGGACAGAATGGTCGCTGGAAGGATGATCATAAGTGAAGCCAAAGAAAATGGCTATTTTGATGAATACAAACCAGAGATTGAATTTCAATACACTGTGTTATTTTATGTGAACACCCTCTTTTCTGCTATGCCTAAGAGTTCTAAGTTAAAGGGATGTTATTCTTTTACTAAGGCTTTGGCAAAAGAGATGAAGGAAACCTTCCCTGATTTTCAGGAGAACCAATATTATCAGGAAAAGATTCATCCAGAGGAAAAGAAGCTTATAGCATATCAAATGAAATCACACATGTTTTTTTATTTGTACTACAGATTACTGTGGTTTTATAGAGGCTTAAGGAGTAAAAGTTAAGTATTTTATGCGGGATAGAGTATATGTGTGCCACACCTTTTATCATGTATATGTGGCATGTTTGAAGGAATTTTATATAGCTGATGGAGGGAAAGCGACTCTTGTTCTTTCTAAGATGTCCAATAACTTTGGCAAAATGGTCGAAAGAGCCAAGGAGAGCCCCATTTTTGATGCTGTCTATGAATATGATGAAAAAGAAGACACTTTTTTCCCAGAGTTAGCTGAGCTTAAAAAGGACTCAGGAAATATAGTCCTTAACATGATAAAAAGAATTAAGTTTTGCAAGGAATTTGGTCGTCTTCAGGAAAAGTACATTCCTATAGATTTCAAGGAATACAAAGATATCTATGTATTCTGTGATTCAGATCCTATAGGATATTATCTGAATTACAAGAAAATTCCTTATCACGCAGTAGAAGATGGCCTTGATTGTATCAGATACTATGATACAGCCAGATATGACAACAGGGGACACTTCAAGATCAAAGCCTGGATGGCTTCAAAGGGACTTATCCATATTCAGAATGGCTATGGTAGGTATTGCATAGATATGGAGGTCAACAATATCTCTGTTTTACCATATCCATGTGATAAGTATGTGGAGCTTCCCCGTAAGACTCTTACTGACAGACTTAACAATTCAGAAAAAGAGCTGATGCTAAAGCTCTTTGTGGATGACGTAGAAGGAATAAAGAAAAAAGTAGAAGGTAATGATAAAACTTTGCTTGTTTTATCAGAACCTCTTTGCGACCTTGACACAAGGGTTAGAATATTTAAAGATATTATTTGTGAATATGGAACTATAGACAATACAAAAGCAACTGTTATTATTAAGCAGCATCCTAGGGATCTACTGAATTACAGGGAGAACTTCCCTGAGGCTATCGTTCTTGATGGCTCATTTCCTATGGAGATGCTGAACTTTATTGAGAATATCAGCTTTGACAGGCTTGTTTCTGTATATACAGTAGTGGATTCCCTTAGCTTTGTAGAGGACAAGATATATCTTGGAGATGACTTCATGGATAAGTATGAAGCACCTGAGATCCACAGACAGAATGAAGCGATCACAGATTAACTTTAGAAGGGTAATTTTGTTTTATGCGCAAGATTTATAAGAAAGTGATGCGTCTTTTAGATGCAAAGCAGAAGAGACAGATGGTGGGCATTGTTTTCATGATGCTTATCGGAGGTGTGTTAGAGTCATTAGGTATTGCTCTTATCGTGCCTATCATGAAGGTGGTTGTGAGCCCAGAGAAGGTTCAGGAGAGCAAATATCTTTCATTTATCTACAATGGACTTAACCTTACATCCACCACTCAGCTTGCAGCTATCATAATGGTGGCACTGATCCTGGTCTTTGTTGTAAAGAATGTATTTCTTTATTTCCTTAATGTAGTTCAGCTTAGATTTGTATACACAAACCAGTTCGCTACATCAAGACGTATGATGATCAACTTCATGCAGAGACCTTACGAGTATTATCTCAATGCTGACACAAGTGTCATTCAGAGAAATATCACTTCTGATGTCAACAATATGTATGGACTTATCCTAAGCAGTCTTCAGCTCATCAGTGAAGTTATCGTGTTTACTTGCCTTGTTGCTTTCCTTGTTAGTACCGACGCAGAGATGACACTTAGCATTGCACTTCTTCTTGTTGTAGTGCTCCTTGTGATCAAATATTTTATCAAGCCAGTCATGGTCAAGGCAGGACAGGAAAATCAGGATTATTATAGTGGTCTTTATAAGTGGATTGATGAGTCTGTTACAGGAATCAAAGAGATCAAGATCGCAAATAAGGAAAACTACTTCATAAACGGATATGCTGATTGCGGCGCAGGTTATGTAAATGCAGTTCAGAAATATAACCTTTATAATTCAACACCAAGACTTTTGATAGAGACTATCGCAATTGCTGGCATGATCGGATACATGCTTGTAGTAATGGCTAGAGGAACCGACCTTACAGACCTTGTTCCTCAGCTTACAGTTCTTGCAGCAGCTGCTTCAAGACTTTTGCCAAGTGCCAACAGGATCAACAATTACCTGACTTCAATTGCTTACTTTGAACCATTCCTCATGAATGTAAGTGACAATCTTCAGTCAGAGATCCATGATGGCAATATTTCATATAACAGCGACGATTACAGGAAAAAGAGTCAGGTTGAAAAGTTACCTGTTACAAAGAGTATTCTCATGAAAGATATTACTTATAAGTATCCTGGAACAGATAAGCTCATACTTGATAAGGCTGATATGGAGGTCCCAGTTGGAAAGTCCGTCGGTATCGTAGGTACTTCCGGAGCAGGTAAGACTACTATCGTAGACGTTATGCTTGGACTTTTAAAGCCAGAATCAGGAAATATTCTTGCAGACGGCGTAGATGTTATGGAGCATTATCCTGAATGGCTCAAAAACATCGGTTATATTCCACAGACTATCTTCATGATCGATTCAACCATCAGAAAGAACGTAGCTTTCGGCTATCCTGATGAAGAGATTGACGATGCAAGAGTTTGGAATGCGTTAAAAGAGGCATCACTTGATGAATTTGTAAGAAGCCTACCAGAGGGACTTGATACCAAGATCGGTGAGAGAGGTATCAGGCTTTCAGGTGGACAGAAACAGAGAATAGGTATTGCAAGGGCTCTTTTTGAAGATCCTGAAGTACTTGTTCTTGATGAAGCTACATCAGCTCTTGATAATGAGACTGAGGCAGCTATCATGGAATCAATAAATAACCTTCACGGTAAGAAAACACTTGTTATTATTGCTCATAGACTTCAAACCATTGAAAAGTGTGATATGGTCTACAGCATTAAGGACGGTAAAGCAGTGGTAGACAGATAAAAAGTTTTTTGGAGGAGAGCATGAGCGTTAGAAAACCTAATTTTGAGCTTCTTAGAATAATCGCAATGCTTATGATCGTGACATTGCACTACAATATCCACGCAGATGCATTGTTACAGCTTGGGGTTCCAGCTTCAAAGGTCCAGATATTTGCAACAGTTATCGAAACTTTCTGTATAACTGGTGTCAATGTTTATGTGCTCCTTAGTGGATATTTCCTTTCCCAGACCAATATAAAGCTTAGTCGTATGCTAAAGCTTATCTGTCAGGTATATTTCTATACCATACTTATTTCTGTTGCCATGATGATAGTGGGAACATACACAGTTGGAAGTGATGATACTATCTACAAGACTGCTCAGTATCTTTTCCCAATATCTTCTGAGCACTACTGGTTTGTTACGGCGTACGTTATCATGTATGTTCTGTCTCCAGTCCTCAATGCAGCTGTAAATGCCCTTAGCAGAATACAGCTCAAGACCGTCATCATAGGTCTTCTCATTTGGTTCTGCGCAATCAAGAGTGTTGTTCCTGTAATGTTTGTAACTGATCATGCGGGATATGATTATGGCTGGTTCATCTGCCTGTATCTTATTGCAGCATACATCAGAAAATATGACGTAGTTCTTTTCTTTAATGCTAAGAGAAGTGCATTGGTATTTTTGATATCATCACTTATATCTCTTGCAATGTCTCTTGTACTTCATTACATAAATCTTACAAGAGGCGGATTCATATACTACTCACAGGTGCCTACTCACTATAACTTCATCTTTACTTTAACAGGAGCACTTGGTCTGTTCTCAGTATTTAGATTCCTCAAGATGAAAGAAAACTGGTTTGCGAATGTAGTAAGATTTGTAGCACCATTTACTTTTGGCGTATATCTTGTACACATGCACCTTGAGATCAGAAACAGATGGGTAGAGTGGCTTGAAAGCCTTATTGGACCAGTTCCAATGGATAATGTTCTCTTCTTTGCTTGGCACATGATCCGCTGCGTCATTATAGTATTTGCAGCAGGTATATTTGTAGACTGGATCCGCAAGATGATATTTGACTTCATTGGCCGCGTAATGAAGGATACTAAGTTGTTTCAGTTTATCCGCAAATGGGATGAAAAGATATGTTAAATAATATCAGAAGTTATTTTTATAATTTCAAGAGATTTCAGCGTCCGCTGGAGAGATATTTCTTTCCAGTGGTGCTTTTGTTATACCCTTTAATTGGTGTCAATCAGGGAATTGATATTTCTGACACCATGTACAGTCTGACTAATTACGAATACATGGGTAATCTTGATCCCATGTGGCTCTTTTCTACATATCTCAGTAACGTCTTTGGTAAGCTCATAATGATGCTTCCTGGAGCAGGAACAATGCTGGGATTTAGTATCTATTGCAGCTTTATCACAAGCGCCATCGCACTTATTGCATATTATTGCCTTCAGAGATTTATGCCAGGATGGATGATCTTTATTGGCGAGTTTATTGCAGAGAGCATCTGCTTTTGCCCAAGAGTCATCCTCTATAACTATTTAACTTACTTGCTGTTTACAGTAGGAACTATTCTTTTAGTTCATGGCATTCTTCAATGGCAAAGACAAAACCTGTTTCTTTTCCTTGCAGGAATATGCTTTGGACTTAATGTACTTGTAAGATTTCCAAATGTCGTAGAGACAGCAATGATACTTGCTTTGTGGTTCTACGGCTTTATCACCAAGGACAGACTAGTAGATGTTTTAAAGAGAACAGGTATCTGTATCCTTGGGTTCCTAACAGGAATGCTTGTGCCAATAGCTATTATTTCGATCAAGTATGGCTTTATGGCTTATCCAAATATGATAATCAGCTTATTTGGTATGACAGAGGGAGCCTCTGACTATTCTGGCGGCGGAATGATAGCACTCATCATAGAGGCTTATCTTACAACTCTTTCAGATATGATCATAATGCTTCCATGTATTGCAGCGGGCATCATTATGTTCATGCTTTTGCCTAAGAGATATGTCCTTATCAAAAAGCTCCTTTTCATAGGCGGATTGTTAGTACTTATCAGATATTACTTTGCTATTGGAGTTATCACTAGAAATTATTATTACTATGATTCAATGTTCCAGCTTGCAATGATGTTCATCATCGCTGGAATAGTGCTTAGCCTTATCGGAAGCCTTGGAATACTAAATGGTAGCAAAGAAGAGCAGACTTTAAGCTTTGTGACACTTCTCCTTATCCTTATAACGCCCATTGGAAGTAATAACTATACCTTCCCAATCCTTAATAATCTCTTTATCATTGCTCCAATAGTTCTTTGGCTATTTAGGAGAATGATCCAAAGAGCAGGTGAAGCAGACTACAACTTTGCATGGGAAAGTACAATTACAACTGTTATTATTGCGCTATTTATTCAGGGAGCTCTTTTCCATATGGGTTACTCATTCGTTGATGGTGCAGATGGAACCCCAAGAGATAGCAGAGTAAATGTGGCTAAGCTTTCTGGAATGATCACAACACAGGATAATGCAGAGTCCCTTGATGAGTTAAAAGATGCTTTGGAAAAGGCAGATCTTTTACAGACTAAGGTGATTCTCTTTGGCGGAATTCCAGGAATATCCTATATGTTTGATATGGAACCAGCTATTAACACCGCATGGCCAGATCTTGATAGCTACTCATTAGATAAGTTTGATTCTCAGCTTATGGAATTAAACGCATCCGATAATGCAACTCCTACAGTCATTGTTTCCAAAGAAATGGCGGACTACTCGTTGGTAGGAGCTAAATATGATATTTTATTGGACTATATTGCAAATCACGATTATAATAAAATCTTCGAAAGCGATAGATTTATCGTTTTTGCAGAATCAAAATAAAGGATAGAGGTTTTTATTTATGGATAAGCTTTTGGCACAGATTGCCAAATTCGGAATCGTTGGAGTTATCAGCTTCATTGTTGATTATGTAGTATATAGAATCTTCAATGCAATTTTTGTTAGTGTTGGATTCTCAGAGGTGTTTGCGCAGTATTACCTTTTGTCGGCACTTCTTGGATTCACAGTTTCAGTAGTAGTTAATTACATCTTAAGCTTTAAATTTGTATTCGAGAGAAAAGAGGACATCAGCAGAAAGAAAGAGTTCATCGTATTTCTTGTACTTAGTATCATCGGACTTGGAATCAACGAGCTCTGCCTTTTCCTTGGTTACGACGTAATCTATCTTAACTGGCCATGGCTCAAGAGCATCATGAGTGAAGGTTTTGCTAAGGATGTATTCTTTAAATTTGGTGCAACTGGCGTAGTAATGGTTTATAATTTCATATCAAGAAAGATTTTTCTTGAAAAGAAGGATTGATCAAGAGGTGAATCATGAGAATAAATTTTAATGTACCCCCATATACAGGTAAAGAACTTGACTATATCAAGGAGTGTGTAGAAGCTCAGAAGATCTGCGGCGATGGTAAGTATACAGCCCTTGATAATGAATGGATCGAAAAAAAGACAGGTGTAAAGAAGGCACTTCTTACAACTTCATGTACACATGCTACTGAGATGTCTGCTATTCTTGCTGGCATCAAGGAAGGCGATGAAGTCATCATGCCTTCATTTACTTTTGTATCAACAGCTAACGCTTTCGTATTAAGAGGAGCTAAGGTAGTATTTGTTGATATCAGACCTGATACTATGAATATTGATGAGAACCTCATCGAGCAGGCTATCACACCAAAGACTAAGGCAATCGTTCCTGTACACTATGCTGGTGTTGGCTGCGAGATGGATACTATCATGGACATCGCTAAGCGTCATAACCTCTTTGTTATCGAGGATGCAGCTCAGGGCGTTATGGCTACTTACAAGGGAAGAGCCCTTGGTTCGATAGGTGATTTTGGTAACTTCAGTTTCCACGAGACCAAGAACTACAGTATGGGTGAAGGCGGAGCACTTCTTTTAAGAGATGAGACATACGCTGATAATGCTATCATCATCAGAGAAAAGGGTACAAATAGAACTCTTTATAACCTTGGTAAAGTTGATAAATATAGCTGGATCATGCCAGGTTCTTCATATCTTCCAAGTGAGATGAATGCAGCATATCTTTATGCACAGCTTCAGCTTGCGGATGAGATCAATGATGCTAGACTTGATCACTGGAATAGATATTATGAAGCTCTCAGACCACTTGCAGAAAAAGGTCTCATCGAGCTTCCTTATGTGCCAGAAGAGTGTGTACACAATGGTCACATGTTCTACATCAAGTGTAAGGATGTAGAGGAGAGAACAGGACTTATTAACTACCTTAAGAGTAATGATATCTTACCTGCATCTCACTATGTACCACTTCACTCATCCAAAGCTGGTGTGAAGTACTCTGAGTTCAGAGGAGAAGACAAGTATACAACCAAGGAAAGCCTCAGACTCTTGAGACTTCCTATGTACTATAAGCTTACAAACGAAGACCTTGATGAAGTAGTCATGAGAGTAAAGGAGTACTACAAATTTAACTAATCTGGAGCAGAAATATGAGGAGATCATCTTTAAGCCTTAATATAATAATCACGGCGCTGATTACCCTGATCATTATGGTGGTTGTAGGTGTAGTTGGAGATTATTATTTTGACTTAAATGATGATGTTCTCATGAAAGATATTCTTTCAGGCTCCTATACAGGTGTGCCTGCTGGGCATAATATACAGATGCTATACCCGATAAGTGCGCTTATCTCTGTGTTTTACAGAGTATTTAGAGCGCCTGACTGGTATGGCATTTTTTTGTGCTTTTTGCAGTTCTTGTGCGTGTTTGCAGTGGGCTATTATGTAATAGACGATGTATCTGAAAAAGCCAACAAGGTAGTATGGTCTATTATGGTGATCCTTCTTTTCCTTGGAACCATGGCATCCCACTTTCTCTTTGTACAGTACACATTCACATGCGGAATGCTCTCAGCTACAGCTACATTTCTCATAATGACTCACAAGGAAAAGGATAAGAACCTTTTATTTGCTGTGATCTTGGTATTTGTGGCGTACCTGTTAAGGTCAGAGATGCTTCTTTTGACACTTCCAATGCTTTGTGTTGGAATACTTATCAGATGGGCTCTTACAGGAAAAGAGTTTAAGAATTACCTCAAAGCATTCATTCTAATAATCTGTGCATTGATCCTAGGACAGGTGGCTAATAAGATTGGATACTCATCACCTGAGTGGAAGGAGTTCTACAGGCTATTTGATGCAAGAACCGAGCTCTATGATTTCCAGTACATTCCTGAATATGCTGATAACAAGGATTTTTACGACAGCATAGGCCTTTCCGAAAGCGAGCAGGAGCTCCTTGTTAATTACAACTTTGGTATCGATGAAGAAATAAATGCAGAAACATTAAATGCAGTTGCACAGTATGCTGCCAAGCTTAGAACTGATGAAGTTCCTATGACCAAGCAGCTTTTGAATGCAATTTCACCATATCTATACCGCATGAGGTTCATATCTGGTCAAAAGAGCTATGAATACCCAATGACAGATTTTCCATGGAATATGATCGTACTTCTTTTATACCTGGGTGCAATATTAACAGCTCTTTTCCCAGTGGCAGAAAGGAATAAGAAAAACATATTACTTACATTTGGGCTCCTTGCACTGCTATTTGCATGTCGCAGTAGCCTGTGGCTCTACATAATAGTCAGAGGACGAGATCCAATAAGGATAACTCATCCCTTGTACCTCATGGAGATCGTGATACTTCTGGCGATCATCCATATGAAGGACAGAAATGGTAAAAGAGTTGTATTTGTGCCGCTCGTAGCAGTTTCGCTTATAAGCTTGTTATCAATTCCAAACCAGTTTGATATCATTAAAACTGAAATGGCGTCAAGAGATAGCATGAGACAGCACTACGATGCACTTTATGACTATTTTGATGCAAACAAAGATAATTTCTATTTCATAGATGTTTATACCAGTGTTTCTTGCGGCGAAAATAAGGCTGACGGAGAGGCTACTTTCTCTGAAAAGATGTTTGAAAGAGTAGATAATAGCTACGCTAACCATGATATTATGGGCGGCTGGGCATCAAAGAGTCCTCTTTTTAAAGAGAAGATGGAGAGATTTGGCCTTACAAATATGCAGGATTCGCTTCTTTTGGATAACGTCTATATGGTTCAGAATCTTTCAGAGGATGTGACCTGGATAGCTGATTATTACAGGGAGAAAGGCATAGATGTTACAGTAAAAGAAGTTGATAAGGTAGCTGACGCCTTTGGCATCTATTCAATTTCAGTAAGATAAGTAGGTAAAGCAATGTATATTATTGGAGATAAAGTAAACATCAGGCTCATGACAAGTGATGACACTGATCTTATCGTGAAGTGGCGCAATAACGAAAGAGTGCGTGGGAACTTCGTATATAGAGAAGTGTTCACAAGGCAGACTCATGAGAACTGGATAGAGACAAAAGTTAATACAGGCGAAGTTGTTCAGTTCATAATCTGTGAAAAGGACAACCATAACAGACCTGTAGGAAGCGTGTATTTTAGAGATATAGATACAGATACTCAAACTGCCGAGTATGGCATATTTATTGGCGAAGATGATGCTATAGGAAAAGGCTATGGCAATGAGGCAGCCATTCTTGCAACTGATTATGCAAGAGACAAGATGGGGCTTAAAAAGCTTATCTTAAGAGTATTTACCACTAATGAAGCTGCAATTAAGAGCTACAAACATGCAGGATTTACTGAAACTGAGTTTGTGCCACTTGTAGAGTGCAGTGATGGACAAAAAAGTGATATGATACTTATGGAAAAAATGTTATAAACGGAAGGTAATGTTATGAAAAAGAAGCTTGTCAGTTTTGTTATTCCCTGCTACAGATCAGAGAAGACATTAGAAGCTGTTATAAATGAAATAGAAGAGACCATGAACGGCAATATTGATTACGACTACGAGATCCTTTTGGTCAATGACGGATCACCTGATAATACGTGGGACGTTATCAGGAAAATTGCCGCAGAAAGAGACAAAGATAAAATTATCGGAATCAACTTTGCCAAGAACTTCGGACAACACGCAGCTCTTATGGCAGGACTTGGCAGATCAAAGGGAGATTATGTCGTTTGTCTTGATGATGATGGACAGACACCAGCCAATGAAGTGTTCAAGCTCCTCGATGCGCTTGAGAATGGCGCAGACGCAGTATATGCAAGATATGGTCACAAGCAGCACAGCCTCTTTAGAAACTTTGGAACAGCCATGAATGAGTGGATGGCCAGCGTAATGCTTGGCAAACCAAAGGAGCTCTTTGTATCAAGTTACTTTGCTGTTAGAAGATTCGTAGTTAATGAAATGGTCAAGTACGAAAGCTCATATCCATACGTAATTGGCCTTGTTCTTAGAACTACCAAGAGAATCGTTAATGTAGATGTTAACCATAGAAAAAGAGAAGTTGGAGCAAGTGGATATACTTTTTCCAAGCTTATGGCTCTGTGGATAAACGGTTTTACTGCATTTAGCATCAAGCCACTTAGAATCGCAACCCTGTCAGGTACAATATTTGCATTCCTTGGATTCTTGTATGGAATCTTCACAGTCATCAAGAAGTTTGTTAATCCTAATGTACCTGTAGGTTTCTCAGCTCTTATGAGCGCAATGATCTTTATTGGCGGAATGCTGATGCTCATGATGGGTATGGTTGGGGAATATTTAGGAAGAGTGTATATTTCACAGAATAGAAACCCTCAATACGTTATCAGGGAGACTACTCTAGATGAAGAGTGAAATGGGGAAAAGAAAAAAGAATAATTCAGATCAAATTTTAGCCTGGCTTATGTCAGGCTTATTTGGCGTTTTATCGGGATTTTTTTTGGTAATAGGTTATCAGCTTGAAAAGATCGACCGAATAGACCTTACTGACAAAAATGCGATGATGGTAATGGTGGCTATTATGGCAGTTTTGACAGTAGATACCATGCATGTCTGGAAGAACTATAACCAGTCCTTTGAGGGCAAAAAGCTCTTTGGCCTCATGAAGCTTAATAGAGCCGATTATCAAAATGCTACTAATGAAAAGATCTTTGGAACAAAAGAGTTCCTGACCACATGGGGAATTCTTGTTCTTCTAAATATGCCAGTTCTCCTTGCAGAGTTTCCTGGCTTTTTCGTGTACGATGCCCAAGAAGAATTAAATGAAGTTCTGACAAGGACTTTTACGACACATCATCCACTTCTACACGTACTTTTACTTGGAGGTACCATCGCTCTTGTCCACAAGGTTACAGGTTCATGGAATGCTGGAATCTTTTCATACATCTTTTTGCAGATGCTGGTCATAACTGCAGTGTTTGCCTACGTTCTTGTGTATATGTCCAAAAGAGGCATTGGCAAAAGATCACGCATCCTTTGGACTTTATACTATGGTCTATTTCCAACGATCGTCATGTATACGCTGTGCTCTAGTAAAGATGGCTTATTCACAGCTTTTTTGCTACTTTTGATAGTTCTTTTGGTGCAGCTTGTAAATGACAAAGAAAGTTTCCTACAGAGTAAAGGAAAGTGCGCGGCCCTTGTAATTGCAGCCATTTTGATGCCTTGCTTTAGACATAATGGCTTTTACGCGTATCTGGTATTTTTGCCCTTTGCCCTTATCTATTTTAGAAAAGAGCTAAAGAAAAAGCTTGTACTCATGTTGGTGATCCCAGTCATTGCTTATCTGGTTATTTCCAAAGTGCTGGCAATCTCTATGGGAGCCCAGGGCAAAGATAATCAGGAAATGCTGACAGTACCTATAATGCAGCTATCAAGGGTGTATACATATGATAGGGAGGACCTATCTGCAGAAGATATTAAGATTCTCACCACTTACCTTCCTGAAGATAATCTAAAGATGTACACTTCTAGGGTGTCAGATCTTGTGAAGGTAGGATTTAACAACGAATATTATGAGAAGGATAAAGGCAGTTTCTGGAAGCTTTGGGCAAAGGAGCTAGCTAGACACCCTATGACCTATGTAAATGCCTGGTTTCTTACTTCTTACGGATATTGGTATCCGGCAGCAGTGATAAATGTTTATAAAGGAACTACGGTATTTACCTTTACCTACGATGAAAGCTCATACTTTGGCTATGAAGTTGAACTTCCAGGCACTAGAACAAGCTTTATTCCGGTATTAGATAAGCTTTACAGATTTTTATCCATTGGCTCATTCCACAAAGATGCACCAGTGCTTGCGTTATTGTTTTCACCAGGAATGCTTTTTTTGATATATTTTTTTGTGATCCTTTACAGATTATCGAGAAAAGATTTCAAGGGAATATTACCCTTCATGCCGCTGGTTTTAGTGTGGCTTACAGTGCTTTTAGGACCAACATATCTTGTAAGGTACGTAGTGATACTGTGGACAGCCTTTCCAGTCCTCATGAATACTGGAAGAACAGGCAATTTTTGACCTGTTTGATTAAGCAGTTTCAGTATGTTAATATTTAATGATGGCTTTTTGTGCCAAAATGCAAAAAACAAAGGAAATGACCTTTAGATAGATGAGAAAAGTTATAGATAAAAAAACAGCGTGCATGGCAGTAGTCATGTTGATCGCGATTATATGTATCCTTAGCATCTGGCCTATCAGAATGTGGACATCTGTCCTTGAGACATCTCCAGGAGGAGATATTCTTTCAGAGCGAGAAGAAGTCAATTTTGAAAGTACTCTGATGCAGCAGTTTGTATCACAGTATGACAGACTTAGTTCCATCGACGTATATATCGATGAGGTGGAGAAGGGTAGATACGTCAGTGCCACTATCACGGATGAATTCTATTCTAATCTCGTGAAGGTCTACGTAGATACAGAAGGACTTGAGCTTCCAGGATATGTGAATATCCCTCTTGAGTACAATATGGAAGTTGGCAAGAATTATTACCTTAAGCTTGAGGGCTGCAGATCCAAGTATTATCCATCACTTGAAACAGTTCCTGATGGATCAGCTTATGTAGGTTCTGTATATGTAAATGGTCAGGAGAGACCAGGCAGACACCTTGCTGCAATCTATAATTACAGACTTCCAATATCCAAGATGGCATCAGTTAAGATAATGGCTATGATCGCAGCTATCACTGCATTGGTAGAGGCGCTTATCTATATGTATTTTAGATTAAGACCAGGAAGAAACACCTTAGTAACAGTCAAGCAAGCTATTAAGACTATAGCCAATCCTTTGATCGTTTTAGTGTTTGGCGTTTTGATGATCATGGTATTCCCGCTCAAGATCTTTGATCTAAGAGTGGCAGACATTATCTTTTATGAGATAGGTCTTATCATTACAGCTGGAATGGCCCTTTATGCAGTTAATCACAAAATAATAAAGCATGAAGAAGGCGTGTCATTCTGGGAAAATATCAGTAGGAACAATAAGCTTGTTTATATTCCGATGATGTTTTCTATGGCTATGGCAATCTGGTATGCCTGCACCTATATGAATGACTTGTATGATATCTATCACACAATGTCAGAGCGCAGAATGGTCATATGGCTCCTTATTATGATCATACTCACATTTAGCTACAAAGAGGTTGTGAATCTATACAACTTAGTATGGACTTTCGGTTCAACTATTTTTGGAATTCACTATTATTACAGCCACCTCTTGCCTGATACAGAAAAAGAATATGATCTCCACAATGCAATTCTTAAGTATGGAATCATTATCGTGATCCTTGGTGGTGTGATCGTATTAAATCTCATAAGACTTGTTGTTAACGCAGTTAAGGCTAAGAGATATAATGAGCACAGTAGCGTAGTACAGAGACTTAGGCTCTCTCCTTATGGCGTTGCGGTAATAGTCTTCCTTGTAGCTATAGTCATTATGAGAAACACAAGATGGTGGGGCGTTGCTCTTGCTGTCATTTTTGCAGTTTTATATATCAGACTTTTTGTATGGAAAAATAGAGCAGACTGGATCAAGATAGTATCCGGCGGACTCATGACCAACTTTGCAATATCACTCATATTTAGCCTTCTTCACAGATACTTTACAGGCTATGTGAGCGGAAGATTTGGATTCTTGTTCCACACAGTAACAGTTACCGCAGAATACTTTACATTTATGGGAGCTGTGGCAGCAATTCTTTTAACAGCCAAGATAGTAGCTCTCCCTAATGGAATAGGTGTCAAAAAAGTCTTCTTCTCAGCTTGGAAGGAGATAATACTGTTTGGCTGGATATCTGCCTACGCAATATTTACAGTATCCAGAACAGCGATACTTGCCCTTGGAGTTTGTACACTGGCAGTACTTATAGTTACAAGCATTCATCAAAAGAAGCAGTTCATCCGTATGGTAGCCGTTATGGTAGCGGCATTTTTGATCTGCTTCCCAGCAGCATTTACACTCCAGAGAATCGTACCAGCTATGGCGGCTGATCCTGTATTTTATGTTATCGATGATGCAGATGAGTTCGTAAGAGGCGGTGCTTCTTGGGGCAATTCAAACTTTATGTGCATAGAGAGATTTGTAAATCTCTTTAATGACAAGATCCTTGGAATGGACGTAAGTGATTATGACTATCCAAATGATTATTACAACTACGATATGAATGGAAATGGTGATCCTTATCTTGATTACTATGGAAATCCATATGAGGGTAGTGACGAGCAGCAGCAAAAATATGGCTACAACATCATTGAGTCAGATGACAACATGCTTGCAAGCACGCACCTTACAGGGGCAGAAATTGCAGTTCTTGCCCTTACTGAACAGCCAAACGAATATGTAGATTCATCCAACATAATAGATGTGCTTTCAAATGGGCGAATCACTATATTTAAATCTTATATACAAGAACTCAATATGACAGGACACGACCAGATGGGAGCTCCGCTTCCTAACGGTGAGATAGCGGTCCACGCTCATAACACCTACATTCAGGTGGCTTACGACCATGGAATCATTGTAGGAATCCTGTTTGTGATATTTATTGTGTTCGGAATGATCTGGGGAGTTCATTACTACAGAACTGACCGGAGAAAAGAGCCATTGGCTCTCCTTCCATTTGCTGTTATAGTTGGCTTTGCCTTTGCAGGCATCAGTGAATGGGTATTTATGTTTAGTAATCCAATGACACAGGCGCTTATGTTGTCAATTGCACCACTTATGTTCAGATCATTACAGAAAAAATAACGATGGAATTAAGCTATGAACAAGAAGAGTAAGGAACCATTTAATTATCAAAAATTATATAGAAGAACAGGACTTATCATTTATGATGTGCTCAGCATAATCATGTCTAGTTATGTTGCAATCCTCATAAGATATGAGTTCAAGATCGGAAGTATTCCAGATCACTTCCTTGATCCTGTTACTACATTTTTGCTTATAAATATCGCAATCACTCTTTTGATCTTTTATCTGTTCAAGCTTTATGACAGCTTGTGGGCTTATGCCGGCGAAAGAGAGATGCAGAACCTGGTAATGGCCTGTGTTCTTTCTGGAATTGTTAATGCCATTGGTCTTCAGTTCTTTAAATCTGCAGATCAGCCAGTTCCACAGAGCTACTATTTCCTGTATACATTCCTTCTGATAACCTTTATCTTTATCAGCAGATTCTCATACAGGTTCCTTAGAAGCCACAAGAATAGAGCTGAGAACAAGAATAATAGTAAAGCCGTTATGATAATTGGAGCTGGTGAAGCTGCCAATATCATCATCAAGGACATCAATACAAGTAACTACTCAACAATGTCCATCAAATGTATTATCGATGACGATACCAACAAATGGGGCAAGTATATCCAGGGTATCAGAGTTGTTGGTGGTAGAGACAGGATCGTTGAATGTGCAGATCTATATGATATTGATGAGATTATTGTTGCTATTCCTTCTGTTTCCAGACAGGAACTTAAAAAGATCCTTGAGATCTGTAAGAACACAGACTGTAAGCTTCGTTCCCTTCCAGGAATGTATCAGCTTGTAAACGGCGAAGTTAACGTATCAAGACTTCGTGATGTAGAAGTAGAAGACCTTTTAGGTAGAGATCCTATTGCTGTAGACCTTGATTCTATCGCTGGATATGTAAGTGGCAAGACTGTAATGGTAACTGGTGGCGGCGGATCTATCGGATCTGAGCTTTGCAGACAGATTGCTGGTCACAAGCCAAAGAGACTTATCATTGTTGATATCTATGAGAACAATGCCTATGACATCCAGCAGGAGCTTAAGAGCAAGTACCCAGACCTTGATCTGGTAGTCCTTATTGCTTCTGTTAGAAATACACTTAGAGTAAATACAATATTTGAGCAGTACAAGCCTGAGATCGTTTATCATGCAGCTGCTCACAAGCATGTACCTCTCATGGAAGACAGCCCAGGAGAGGCTATCAAGAATAACGTATTCGGAACTTGGAAGACAGCAATGGCAGCAGCCATGAATGGAACCAAGAAATTTGTACTCATTTCAACGGATAAGGCTGTTAACCCTACAAACGTCATGGGTGCCAGCAAGCGTATCTGTGAGATGATCGTTCAGACCTTTAACAAGCACTACGACACAGAGTTCGTAGCAGTTAGATTTGGTAACGTACTTGGATCTAACGGTTCAGTTATCCCTCTTTTCAAAAAGCAGATTGCTGCAGGAGGACCTGTAACTGTTACAGACCCTAACATCATCAGATACTTCATGACTATTACTGAGGCTGTATCACTTGTGCTTCAGGCTGGAGCATTTGCTAAGGGCGGCGAGATATTCGTCCTTGATATGGGCGAACCAGTAAGAATCCTTGATCTTGCTGAGAATCTTATTAAGCTCTCTGGTTACAAGGTCGGCGAAGATATCAAGATCGAATTTACAGGACTTAGACCTGGTGAGAAGCTATATGAAGAGATGCTCATGGATGAAGAAGGACTTCAGGATACAGCCAACAAGATGATCCACATCGGCAAGCCTATTGAACTTGATGAGATGAAGTTCTTTACAGAACTTGAAAGACTTCATAAGGCTGCAAGGGCTGAGTCACCAGAGATAAAGAGCCTTGTGCAGGAGATAGTTACAACATATCATCCTACAGATAACGAAGAAGATAAAACTCAGGAACATATGGAAGCTCTCAAAAAAGCTGCTGAAAAGATAAACGAGGAGTAATTATGGAAATCAAGCCATTTGAAAAGAAAGTATATCTTTCATCACCTACAATGCACGGCGATGAGCTTAAATTTATGCAGGAGGCCTATGAGACAAACTGGATGTCTACTGTAGGTGCCAATATAAATGGATCTGAGAAAATGATCGCAGAAAAGATCGGATGTAAGGATGCGGTAGCTCTTTCATCAGGTACTGCTGCTCTTCATCTTGCTATTAAGCTTGCAGGAGAAAGACTCTATGGTCAGCCAAGGACTGGACATGGCGTCTTAGAAGGAAAGAAGGTCTTCTGTTCAGATATGACCTTTGATGCCACAGTTAATCCTGTAGCTTACGAAGGTGGCGAAGCTGTTTATATTGATACAGAGGCAGATACATGGAATATGTGTCCAAAGGCTTTGGAGAAGGCTTTTGAGATCTATCCAGACGTTAAGCTAGTAGTAATTGCTCATCTTTATGGAACTCCAGGTAAGGTTGATGAGATCAGAAAAATCTGTGATAAACACGGCGCACTTATCGTAGAAGATGCTGCTGAGTCTCTTGGAGCAACTTATAAGGGCAAGCAGACAGGTATTTTTGGTGATTATGGCATTATCTCTTTTAATGGAAACAAGATTATCACAGGTTCCGCAGGAGGAATGTTCCTTACAAATAACGTAGAAGATGCTCACAAGGTACGTAAGTGGTCAACTCAGGCCAGAGAAGATGCACCTTGGTATCAGCACGAAGAACTTGGTTACAACTACCGTATGAGTAATGTTATTGCCGGCGTAGTAAGAGGCCAGATTCCTCATCTTGAGGAGCACATTGCTCAGAAGAAGGCAATCTATAATAGATACAAAGAAGGTCTTAAGGATCTTCCTATCAAGATGAATCCTTTTGATGAGGCAAACAGTGAGCCAAATTTCTGGCTTTCATGCCTTATCATTGACAAAGAGGCTATGTGCAAGCAGGTTAGAGGCGAAAAAGACGTTCTCTATGTTTCAGAGCCAGGTAAGAGCTGCCCTACAGAGATCCTTGATGCAATTGCAGCCATCAACGCAGAAGGCAGACCAATCTGGAAACCAATGCACATGCAGCCTATTTATAGAATGAATGCTTTTGTTACAGTATCCGGAAACGGAAGAGCTAGAAGTAACGCGTACATCAAGGAGACCGGCTTTACAGATGTTGGAGCAGATATCTTTGAAAGAGGCCTTTGCCTTCCAAGTGATAACAAGATGACACCACAGCAGCAGGATGTGATCATTGAAGTGATCAAGAAATGCTTTGAATAAAGCTATAGCGTAAAAGAGAAAACGAACATGAAGAATACCATATATTCAAAGTATGTAAAAAGAATAATAGACATTTTGCTGTCGCTTATAGTGATAGTATTGTTTTTCTGGCTTTATCTCATTGTAGCTATTCTTGTTAGAGTCAAGCTTGGAAGCCCTGTTATCTTCAAGCAGCCAAGACCTGGTAAGGACGAGAAGGTATTTAACCTTTACAAGTTTAGGACCATGACAGATGCTAGGGATCAAGATGGCAATCTTCTTCCAGATGAAGACAGACTTCCGGAATTTGGTAAGAAACTCAGAGCAACTAGCCTTGATGAACTTCCAGAGTTTTTCAATATCCTTAAAGGTGATATGAGCTTTGTTGGACCAAGACCACTTCTTGTTAAGTACCTTCCTCTCTACAATGAGGAGCAAAGGCACAGGCATGATGTGAGACCAGGACTTACAGGATGGGCTCAGGTCAATGGCAGAAACCTTCTTAGCTGGGAAGACAGATTTGAAAAAGATGTATTTTATGTAAACCACATTTCTTTTTTGATGGATCTTAAGATCGTATTCATGACTGTTGCAGTCGTGTTTAGACATAATGATATAAATAGTGCGACAGATGCCACAATGGAAGCATTTACCGGCACTAAACCAAAGGAGTAAAGTAATGAACATTCTTTTTTGTAGCGTAGGAAGACGCTGCGAGCTTTTAAAAGACTTTAGGAAAACACTTGGAGACAAGGTTCGTATAGTTGTTACAGATAACAGCCCTTATGCGCCGGCTCTTGCTTTTTCAGATGTGAGCTACAAGGTGCCTCTTATTACAGATGAGAACTATATTCCAATGATCCTTGATATCTGTAAAAAAGAGAAGATCAATGCCATCACGACACTTATTGATCCTGAGATATCTATTCTTGCTGATCACAGAGCAGAGTTTGAAGCTCTTGGAGTTGAAGTTCTTGCTCCTTACAAGGAAACAGCAGACCTTTGCTTTGATAAGTACGAGATGTTCAAGTATCTTAGTAAGAAAGGTGTCAGAACAGTTAAGACTTATGGCACTTTCGAAGATTTTGATAAGGACTACAAAGAGGGAAAGATCAGCCTTCCAGTATTTGTTAAGCCTAGAACAGGTAGCGGAAGCGTAGGAGCTAGAAAGGTTGAGTCCTATGAACTGTTAAAAGAGGTTATGGAGAGAAGCCCAGAGCTTATAATCCAGGAGCTTATGACAGGTAAAGATATGGACGCTGACCTTTACGTTGACACTGTAAGCGGCGAAGTTATCGCAATCTTTTCAAAGAAAAAGATCTCTACAACAATCGGCGGAGCTAACAAGACAATTTCCTTTAAGGATGAGAAGCTCTTCGAGTTTGTTGAGGATGCCATGAAGGTCTTTAAGTTCAACGGACCTCTTGATATGGATCTCTTTTTCCAGAATGGAGAGTACTATCTCTCTGAGATCAATCCTAGATTTGGCGGAGCTTACCTCCATGCATATGGCGCAGGTGTAGACTTCCCTTCATTCATCTACAAGAATGTCATGGAAAAAGAAGCTAACAAGCAGCAGATAGGCCAGTACGACGAAAATGTTGTAATGATGATGTATGACAGCGTAGTTATCGATACTCTTGATAATCTCCAGGAGAGAATGAAAGAAGTTTGATCATGAAAATATTGATCCTGACCAATTATGCTAATGGACTGTACCTGTTTAGAAAAGAGCTGGTGGAGTCCTTTATAAAAGAGGAACATCAGGTTGTTGTGTCAGTCCCAGCTGATGAAAATTGCAAAAAGCTAGAGGGGCTTGGTGTTACGATCATAGAGACTGCTCTTGATAGACATGGCATGAATCCTGCAAAGGATATAAAGCTTTTTAATACCTATCTTTCTATGATCAGAAAAGAAAAACCTCAGGTTGTCCTTACATATACCATAAAGCCTAATATATATGGAGCTATGGCGGCCAAGATCTTTAAAGTTCCTTATATCAGCAATATTACAGGCCTAGGAACTGCCATAGAAAATGGCGGAATGCTCAGTAAGATACTGATCAAGATGTATTCAGCGTCACTTAGAAGAGCACAAAAGGTCTTTTTCCAAAATGAAAAGAACATGGCCTTCATGCAAAAGCATGGAATTGCAAAGGATAACGCAGGACTCCTTCCAGGTTCTGGAGTAAATCTGACTGAACATCCATTTAGAGATTACCCTTCTGAAGAGGATGGAATCAGACTCCTTGCTGTAGTAAGAGTTATGAGAGATAAGGGCATTGAGGAATATCTTAATGCTGCTAGGGTGATCGGCTGCGTTAACTTAAATGTTCACTTCGAACTTGTCGGAGAGTTTGAAGAGGATGAGAGAGACAAGTACGAGGATCAGATAAAAGATCTTGAGAAGCAGGGACTTTTAAAGTATTACGGACATTTGGACACTGTTGAACCTGTTATGGCAAAGAGCCATGTGATAGTTCATCCTTCATATCATGAGGGACTTTCAAATGTTCTTTTGGAGGCAGCTGCTTGCGGAAGACCGGTTCTTGCAAGTAATGTTCACGGATGTATTGAGACTTTTGAAGATGGCGTATCTGGAATGGCGTTCAAGTCTCAGGACAAGGATGCCCTTGTAGAAGCTATTAACAAGATGCTCGCTCTTACTATGGAACAGAGAAGTGAAATGGGCCGAAAGGGCAGGAAGTATATAGAAGATCATTTTGATCGAAATATAGTTATAAATGCTTACAAAGAAGAACTAGGGCGACTTTAAGCTCATATGATATTTTGGTTTGACATGCGTAGTATAATAGTGACGTATGTGAAAGAAAAAAGTTTTTTAGAATGAATTTTTAGTGTGGAGGAAACACCATGAGTTTATATGAAAAGCTTCTCTCAGGAGAAGAGAAATTATCACTTGTAGGACTTGGTTACGTAGGAATGCCTATCGCAGTTGCTTATGCCAAGAAGATCAAGGTAGTAGGTTATGATTTCAACGCTGCCAAGGTTGATCTTTACAAGAGAGGAATCGATCCTACAAGAGAAGTTGGTGATGACGCTATTAAGGAGACATCAGTAGAGTTCACAGCAGATCCAGAAAAGCTTCGTGAATGTAAGTTCCACGTAGTTGCTGTACCTACACCAGTTAACGATGATCATACACCAGATCTTTCACCTGTAGAGGGTGCCAGCCATACACTTGGTAAGTACCTTACAAAGGGAAGCATCGTAGTTTACGAGTCAACAGTATATCCAGGAGTAACAGAGGACATTTGCGTACCTATCCTTGAGCAGGAGTCAGGCCTTAAGTGCGGCGTAGACTTTAAGGTTGGTTATTCACCAGAGCGTATCAACCCAGGTGATAAGGTACACAGACTTGATACTATCACTAAGATCGTATCTGGTATGGATGAAGAGACTCTTGAAGAGATCGCAAACGTATATAGCCTTGTTGCACTTGCAGGTGTTTACAAAGCTCAGTCAATCAAGGTTGCTGAGGCTGCAAAGGTTATCGAGAATTCACAGCGTGATATCAATATCGCTTTCATGAACGAGCTTTCAATGATCTTCCACAGGATGGATATCGATACAAAGAGCGTTCTTGAGGCTGCAGGCACAAAGTGGAACTTCCTCCCATTCCGTCCAGGTCTTGTAGGTGGACACTGTATCGGTGTAGATCCATATTACCTTACATACAAGGCTGAGGAGCTTGGATACCACTCACAGATCATTCTTTCAGGTAGACGTATCAACGATGATATGGGTAAATATATTGCAGAGTCATGTGTTAAGAATCTCATCGCAAACGACATTGCAGTTAAGAACGCAAAGGTAGCTATCCTTGGATTCACATTCAAGGAGAATTGCCCAGATACACGTAATACAAAGGTTATCGATATTTACAACGAGCTTGGCGAGTATGGAATCACTCCAGTAGTTGTAGATCCAGAAGCTGATTCAGATGAAGCTAAGAGACTTTATGGTATCGAGTTCGAGACTATGGATGCAGTAAAGGATATGGATGCAGTTATTGTAGCTGTAGCACATAAGGAATTTGAGAACTACAAGCCAGCAGACATCGCTAAGTTCTTCAATCCTGCACACAAGACAAAAGTATTCATGGATCTCAAGGGAATCTATGACATGAATGAATATAACGCACCAGAATATGATTATTGGAGACTGTAAAAAATGAGTTTTAGAGAGTTAAAGTTTGATCCTGATAGTGTGTTCCTTGTAACAGGTGGAGCTGGATTTATCGGATCAAATATTTGTGAAGCACTTTTAGAAATGGGTTATAAAGTTAGATGTATGGATAACCTTTCTACAGGACATATTGAAAATATACAGCCTTTTTTGGATAATCCAAAATTCACTTTCATTCAGGAAGATATAAGAGATTTGGATGCTTGCATGAAGGCAACTGAAGGAGTTACATATGTACTTAATGAGGCTGCTTGGGGAAGTGTTCCAAGAAGTATCGAGATGCCTCTTCTCTATGAGGAGATCAACATCAGAGGAACTCTTAACATGATGGAAGCTTCAAGACAGAACGGTGTTAAGAAGTTTGTATATGCTTCAAGTTCTTCAGTATATGGTGATTCAACAACTCTTCCAAAGCAGGAAGGTCATGAAGGAAATGTATTATCTCCTTATGCACTTACCAAGAAGACTGATGAAGAGTATGGTAAGCTTTACAAGAAGCTTTATAACTTAGATACATACGGACTTCGTTATTTTAACGTATTTGGTAGAAGACAGGATCCTAACGGTGCATATGCTGCTGTTATTCCTAAGTTCTTAAAGCAGCTCATGAACGGTGAGACACCTACGATCAATGGTGATGGTAAGCAGTCAAGAGACTTCACATATGTTGATAACGTAATCGAAGGTAACCTTCGTGCATGCCTTGCTCCATCAGAAGCAGCTGGTGAAGCTTACAATATCGGAGCTGGTGGAAGAGAGTATCTCATCGATGTATATCATCATCTTACAGATGCACTTGGACTTGATGTAGAGCCAATCTACGGACCACCAAGAGCAGGAGATATCAGAGATTCTAACGCAGACATTTCAAAGGCTCGCAAGAACCTCGGCTATGATCCATCATTCGACTTCAAAGCCGGAATCAAGCTCGCAATTGACTGGTATAAGGAAAATCTGTGATACCGAAAGGTTATGACTAATAGGTGGGGATGTGAATGTGTATATATCCACATTGGGGACGCTTTCGCTCTGTAAAAAACGTAGCAGTACATAGACGTCAAAAGACGCCGTCTTGTACTGACGTTTTTTAAAGCCCCAAAGTGAACATATACACATTCACATCCCCTTTGTTATATAAAAATATCAGAATAATAAAATATTCATTTGCAAGTATAGTTTATGAAATATTATATTTACAGCTACGTATAAATCTAGAAAAACAGTATTGGGAAAAGAGAAAAAAGGTGTAAATATGTACATTACGATAAGATTGGATGATATTACTCCGGACATGGATTGGAGTAAATTCAACACAATTAAAGAGATTTTGGACAAGCATCAGGTTAAGCCACTGATTGGAGTAGTGCCTGATAATGGTGACAGTAAGCTTAAGCTTAATGACTCTAGAGCTGATTTCTGGGAGTATGTAAAAGAACTTCAGGATCAGGGCTGGATTGTTGCTATGCACGGTTTAAATCACTTGTATACCACTAAGAAAGGCGGCCTTTTTCCACTGAACATGAAGTCTGAGTTTGCAGGACATGATTATGATACTCAGGATTCCATGATCAAAAAAGGTAAGGAAATCCTTGAAAGCCACGGCATTCATACTGACATGTTCATGGCTCCATCCCATTCCTATGACAAAAACACCTTAAAAGCCCTTAAGGCTAACGGCTTTACCAAAGTAACCGATGGCTTTGGCAAAAAGCCTTATAAAAGAGCAGGATTAACCTTTTACCCTATCTCCATGCAGAAGTCTAAAAGCATCAAAGACTCCAGCAATGGCATTACCACCTTCGTGTACCATGCCAACACCATGGAATGTAAAGACTTCCAATCCTTTGAAAAACTATTCGAAAAAGCTACAGTAGTTTCTTATTCTGACTTTTTTGAGTATAATATAGAAAGTCGGAATTTATTATCAAATTTTGGCGAGTTTATTCTTGCCAAAACAAAGTACTTATTAGTTAGATATCGTAAGTAATATGATCAACTATTAAGTATAGTTAGCTGGAATTATTAGTAATCATAGTTTTCAGCTAGATATCACTTATATTAGATTAAACGTGTTTTGGAGATGAAAGGTCGATAACTTTCATAAGATTGGGGTTTTTGTGTAAAACAATCTTGCGGTCCTTACTCCTGGTTGGCACTTAGCTTCTGTTTTTTAGAAGCTTATGTGCCGTTACCAAGGAGTACGGAGCGAAAGCGTGCCCAAGATGTTTTACACAATCCCCAATCCCTATCACAACGTAAACTCCTTTCATCCCAAAACACCTACGGGGAGCCAATATGGAAGAAGGATATGGACAGATAAGAGTGCTTCATGTTCTGGGGGGACTTGGAGTTGGTGGCGCGGAATGCCGCATAATTGATCTATATCGAAATATGGATAGAGACAAGATTCAGTTCGATTTTCTTGTGCACTATTCACCTGAAAAAACTGGAAAGAAAAGTCCGACTTCTGATGAACTCATGGCAGTTCGAGAGCCGGACTATTTTGATAATAGCGTAAAGAAATTGGGAGGAAGGATCTTTTGCCTCCCTAAGTTCGTTGGAACCAATGTTGTGGAGTATAAAAGAGCAATTAAACAGTTCTTTAAGGCTCATCCAAATGAGTGGAAGGTAGTTCAGGGCCATATGACCAGTACAGCAGCTCTTTATCTTCCAATTGCCAAGAAGGCCGGCGTTCCAATCTGTATCGCCCACGCCAGAAGTGCTGGTGTTGATCAGGGCATTAAAGGAATAGCAACAAGAGTGCTCAGAACCCCTCTCCACAAAGAAGGAATCACTGATTATAACTTCGCTTGTTCCAAAGAAGCAGGCATTTCAGTGTTTGGAGAGACATTAGTTAATGCTGGAAATGTGCGCATCATTCCTAATGCCATCGACCTTAGGAAATTTGCTTACAATGAGGAAAAGAGAAATGCCATTAGAGCAGAGCTTGGTATTTCCAATGCCCTCGTTATTGGACATGTAGGAAGCTTTAGATATGCCAAGAATCACGAGTTCCTTTTAGAGGTATTTGCAGCTCTTTGCAGAATGCTTGATAACGACGACAATAACAGATTCAGCATGCTTCATGGTATGAGAATACGTCTTTTGATGCTTGGTAAGGGTCCTCTCATGGAGGAAATGAAAAAGAAGGCTGAATCACTACATATTTACGATAGATGTATATTTGCAGGCAATAAGAGTAATGCCAGCGATTACTATCAGGCTATGGACTATTTCTGCTTCCCTTCAAGATACGAAGGCCTTCCAGGAAGCGTAATAGAGGCCCAGGCAGCAGGACTTCAGTGTCTTGTGTCAGATCAGGTCACACCTGAAGTGGACGTTACAGAGCTGGTTTCTATGCGTAGCATCAAGTCAGAGCCTAGAGACTGGGCTAGAAAGATACTAGATGATCTCATGCTTCATGAGGACTATCACAGCGATCCATTATCAGAAGAGATGAAGCTCAATCAGACACTTACTGCAATTGCAGGAGAGCGTAGAGAGAGCGTATTTGAGACAGAGGACATGCCAGACTTTGACAGCCTTGATGAAGGAACAGGCTTTGAGAAGTTAAATGTAGCTGAGGCGAGGAAACAGCCAAAGAAGTCAGAAGGCTTTTCAATTGGCGATAGGCAGGGTTCTTCTGCTTATATTTTGAGTAAACTTAAAAGTGCCGGATTTGACGTAAAGTCTCAGGCGAAGATGATGGCATATTTTTATGAAAGAGGACATTTTTAATGAGCTCAGAAAAAAAGAATCTCCTCTTGATGGTACCAATGCTCCATCAGGGAGGCTTCGAGAGAGTTTGCATCAAGACTGCAAGACTCATGCAGGAATTTTATAACGTCCACATTTTGATATTCAGCTCAAAAGATATCAACTTTGATATAACAGGTCTGGATGTCATTGATATTGACGTGCCTGCACAAAAGGGAATAGTTAATAAAGTCATAAATGTCCTTAAGAGAGTCAAAAAGACCAAAAAGATCAAAAAAGATCTTGGCATAGATATTTCCTACAGCTTTGGTAGTTCAGCCAATTACGTTAATGTCCTTTCTAAGGGAAAAGAAAAAGTGCTGACAGGACTTCGTTGTCAGACAGATATGGACAACAAAAAGAATGTGAGACTTTTCTGCAACAGATCAGATCAGGTTTTATCATGTTCCAAAGAAATCGTAAGAGAGCTTGAAAGAGACTATTCATATAACAGAAGCACCTATATCTACAATCCACTTGATGTAAGTGATGTACAGGATAAAGGCGCTGAGGAGATAAAGGATTATCCATTTAATGACCCTGATGTTAAAGTCATTTCCTGTATGGGTAGAAATGACTACATCAAAGGTATATGGCACCTAGTAAAAGCTTTTTCTCTTGTTGAAAAGGCTCATCCAGAGGCAAGACTTATTGTCCTTGGTGCTGGTGACTGGTCAGACTATAGAGATATGGCTTGGAGCCTTGGAATCAAAGAAAAGGTAGCTTTTCCAGGAGTTAGAAAGAACCCATTCCCATATGTTGCTAAATCAGATGTCTACGTATGTAGCTCCAACCATGAAGGCTTCCCAAATGCAGTCTTAGAGGCAATGGCTCTCAAAAAGCCTCTTATTTCTGCAGATTGTAAGACAGGACCTAGAGAGATCCTTTTAAACGAGGATCAGTACAACGCTCTGATAAAAGAGATTCCAAATGGCGACAGCATAACAAAGCCAATTGAAGGCGAGTTTGGTATTCTGGTTCCTGATATGAGCGAAGAAGTAAACATGAATCCGGAAGATATATCTGATGAAGAAAGAGTCCTTGCGGATCAGATAATAGCTCTTTTGGATAGTGATGAAAAGATGAAGCACTATTCAGAAAAGGCTTATGAGAGAGCGCTTTTCTATACACCTGAAAAATATCAGGCCAGCGCTCATGAAATATTTAAAAGATATGAGTGATACTTTATGAAGACAATAGCTTTCCATTTAAACTGCCTTGTTCAGGGCGGCGCAGAGAGAGTAGTCACAAACCTTGCAAACAAATTTGCAGAAGAAGGCTACAAAGTATACGTTGCAACTGAATGGTACGATGAAAATGAATATGAGCTTGATGAGAGAGTCACAAGAGTCCATGTAGGTCTCAAGGATACTGATGAAAAGAAGGGCCGGGTTACAAAGTTTCTTTTACGAGTTAAGTACCTTAAAGAGTTCCTTAAGGAATACAGACCTGATGTGCTTGTTGCCTTTGCTCACAGAGCAAACTATAGAGCACTTATGGCCAATAAGGGATTTGGAATACCTACAGTTATCTCCATCAGGATCAATCCTATAGGCTTTTATGATTCCTTCTCAGATAAGATACAGATCAAATGGCTTTTCCCAAGAGCTGCAGGCTGTGTATTCCAGACTCAGCAGCAAAGAGAGTTCTTTAAACCATATCTTCAGGACAACTCAAGGATCATCATGAATCCATTAAATCCAAAGTTTATTGGAGTTAAGAGACCTGAAGTAAAAGAAAAGGTTGTGGTAAACCACGCAAGGATCGTAGATTTCAAGAACCATCCGATGCTGGTAGATGCCTTTGCTATAGTTCACGACAAGCACCCTGATTACGTGCTCAAGATCTATGGACCTGATTCTTTTGACGGAACCAAAGAAAAAGTAGAAAAGAAAATTGCAGAGCACCATTTAGAAAACTGCGTATTTCTCATGGGAAGCTGCAATGAGATAGACAAGGAAATACCTAAGGCAGAGGTTTATGCTTACAGTTCAGACTATGAAGGATTTCCTAATTCCCTCTTGGAAGCAATGGCAATGGGAATGCCTGTAGTATCTACGGATTGCCCTCCTGGCGGACCAAAGATGGTTATAAGAGATGGCGAAAACGGCTTCCTTGTACCTGTAGGTGACCACGAGGCCCTTGCTGATAGGATCTGCAAACTTATCGAAGATAAAGAACTTGCAGACAGATTTGGAAAAGAAGCATCAAAGGTTTCAGAAATTGCCAATGTTCAGACTGTATATGAGCAGTGGAGAGATTATCTGGAAGAAATAGTTAAAGAAAAAAAGGACTAACTTAGATTATGTGCGGCATTTGCGGATATGTTTCTAAAAAGAGAATAACAGAAGATGAACTCCGGACGATGAACGACACCATGATCCACAGAGGACCAAATGATAGTGGCGTTGAACTTTACGACGGTACAGACGATTATGTTATAGGCTTTGCCCAGAGAAGACTTTCTATTCAGGATCTTTCTCCACTTGGACATCAGCCTATGCATTCAGAAAATGGAAGAGTATCTATCGTATTTAATGGTGAGATCTACAACTTCCTCGAGCTCAAAAAGGAACTTTCAGATTATACCTTTAAATCAAACTGCGATACTGAAGTCATCATCGCTTCCTACCTCAAATGGGGAATCAATATGGTTGACCATATCCATGGTATGTTTGCTATTGCTCTTTATGACAGAGAGACAGACGAGATATTCCTTATTAGAGATAGGATTGGTAAGAAGCCACTCTTTTACTGGGTAGATGGCGAGAATATCGTATTTGGATCAGAACTTAAGCCAATCATGCAGTGTCCTGGATTTAAGCCTGAGGTTAGAAAACAGGTTATTTCAAGATACCTCTATCAGCAGTACATAGCTGCACCAGAGTCTATCTTTACTGATGTATATAAGCTTGAGGCAGGCGGTATCCTTAGATTCCACCACGGTGAGATCACCAAGTGGAAGTATTGGGATGTCAAAAAAGTCTACGCTGAAAAGTCAAAAGATCAGATCGGAAGCTACGAAGAGGCTAAGGCTGGTCTTAAGGAGAGATTAAAGAAATCAGTAGCATCCAGAATGATCGCGGATGTTCCTCTTGGAACCTTCCTTTCAGGTGGATATGATTCTTCACTTATTACAGCTATTGCTCAGGAACATTCAGACAGACCAGTTAAGACCTTCTGTATCGGATTTGATGTTCCAAGCTACAACGAAGCTGAATATGCAAAAGAGATAGCAAAGCACCTTGGAACTGATCACACAGAGCTCTATATCACAGAAAAAGAGATGTTTGATCAGGTCAGTAGCATTGCTCAGTACTATGATGAGCCATTTGCTGATAACTCTGAGATTCCTTCTATGCTTGTTAGTAAGCTTGCCAGAAAAGATGTTACAGTAGCTCTTTCTGGTGATGGAGGAGATGAGTTCTTTTGCGGTTACAACATATATGACAATGTCAGAACAGCGCAGCTCTTAAATGCACCAGGACATGTGGTAAATGCTATTGGTAAGCTTCCTTTAGGAAACGGCAAGCTTATTGACAAGATGCCATTTAGAGTAAAAGTGGTAGCTGGCAACAGAGACCACGAGACCAAGACTCAGCTGGTATCAAGCGGATATATCACATCTGCTCACGCATTTGTTTCAGGAATGCCAGAGTTTGATACTCCAATGACAGCAATGGAGTACCTAAAGACTGACTACAACGATCCTGCAAATAAACAGCCAGTTCTTTATCCTATTGAGAGCTTGTATAATGTTAAGGACTACCAGATCAGAAGAATGCTCCTTGATATGGATACCTACCTTCCTGATGATATCTTGGTCAAGATGGATAGAGCTTCTATGAAGTATTCTCTTGAAAATAGATGTCCTATCATGGACACAGAGGTTATGGAGTACTCCTTCAGAATCCCACATAGCTTCAAGTATCACAAAGGAGACAAGAAGCATATTCTCAAGGATCTTGCATATGACTACATTCCAAGGGAACTTTTAGAAAGACCAAAGACTGGTTTTGGCGTTCCTATGGATAAGTGGCTTCGCGGACCATTAAAGGATCAGCTCCTTGATTACAGTAACGCAGACTACCTTAAGAAACAGGGTATATTTGATGCGGACTTTGTATCAAAGTATATAGATAACTATATTGTTAATGGAGATGCTGGCCCAGCTACTGGTGCAAACTACAGTAAGATTGCCTGGTCCTTCTACATCTTCCAGCAGTGGTATGAGAGGTATCTATGCATATAGCAATGTACATTGGCTCACTGAATAAGGGCGGCGCAGAAAGGGTTATGTGTAACCTGGCTGAGTATTTTTACAATGAAGGCCACAAGGTTACCATGGTCACTACCTATCTAGCTGACGATGAGTATGAACTTCCCGATGGAACCTGGTACAAGGAAGCCAAGGAAGGCTGCAGTGAAATCGAGGTCCTTAATCCAGATGACAAAAAGAAAAAGGTCTGGATCAATAAGTCAGAAGATGGTATCGCCAGAGTGTTCTCAGCTCTTACACTTGAAAATAGGGGCGGAAGACTCGCTAATCTGCGCATCAGAGTCCAGATACTTGAAAACATCTGGAAACAGATAAAGCCAGATATCATTCTCTCCTTCCTTGGAAAGAATAATGTTATGGCCATCAAGAGTGCTAGACCACTGGGAATTCCTGTTGTGGTATCAGTAAGATCCAATCCTTCAAGGGAATATGCTTCCAAGACTCTTAATCTTTCTATGAAGCATTACTTTCCAAAGGCAGCAGGCGTTGTAGTTCAGACTACAGGAGCTGCAGAATATTTTGGAAGAAATGTTAAGACAAGGATACTTCCAAACTCAGTGCACCCAGACTTTATCACCAGGAGCATCGTTCCTTTTGATAACAGGGCAAAAGAGATCGTGTCTGTAGGAAGACTTGATGACAACAAGAATCAGATTCTTTTGATAAAGGCCTTTGCAGAGATTTCAAAAGAGTTTGCTGATTACAAGCTCGTCCTCTACGGTGATGGCCCATCAAGAGCAAAGTTCGAAGAAAAAGCAAAAGAACTTGGTCTGTTAGATAATGAAAAGATAATCTTCAAAGGAAATGTTAGCAATGTGCCTGATCATATCGGTTCTTCAGAGATATTCGTGCTGACTTCCAAGCAGGAAGGCTCGCCAAATGCCTTAATAGAAGCCATGGCTTTGGGACTTACCTGTATATCTACGGACTGTCCATGCGGCGGCCCTAGAGACCTTATTACTGATGGCGAGAATGGACTTTTGATTCCTATGGCATCAGATGAGGAGATGGTAAAAGAGCTTGCTAATGCTCTTAGGAGAGTTATTACAGATAGAGAGCTTTCTGGGAAGCTATCTGAAAATGCTACATATGTTAGAGAAAAGTACAGCCCTGACAGGATAAACAGTCAGTGGAAAGAATACTTTGAAGAAATACTTAGAAAGTAATTTGTAACTTAGAAAGGCAGTGTGAGAAGCAGTGCAATTTAATTCATATATCTTTATATTGTGTTTTCTGCCCATTACTCTGCTGGGATACTTTGGGCTACACCATTTCCAAAAAGAAAAGCTCGCTCAGAGCTTTCTTTTACTGATGAGCCTTTGGTTTTATGGGTACTTTAACATAGGATATCTTCCTATCATCTGCGCCAGCATACTTGTAAACTATGGCGCATACAGATTCATGAACAAAAAAGGTATTCAGGAAGGCACCAAAAAGCTCCTTCTGACACTGGCTCTTTTGTTCAATGTGGGACTTATCTTTTACTTTAAGTACTTTGACTTTTTCATAGACAACATAAATCACGCATTTAATGCGGATTTTGTTCTAAGGAACATTACACTTCCTCTTGGAATCAGCTTTTTTACCTTCCAGCAGATCTCATTTATTGTGGATGCCTATAGAGGTGAGGCAGTAGGATATTCATTTATTGAATATGCGCTGTTTGTATCCTTCTTCCCTCAGCTGGTAGCAGGACCTATCGTCCTTCACTCAGAGCTTGTGCCACAGTTTAGAGATGAAGTGAGACGCCATGTGAACTTTGACAATCTTTCACAGGGAATCATGATGTTTGCAAGAGGCCTTGCAAAGAAGATCCTCATAGCTGATACCTTTGGAGGTGCAGTTGATATTGCAATTTCCAAAGCCTCTGAGATAGCAGTAGGTGAAGGGGCTCTTACAAGAGCTGAGATCATTATCCTGATGCTGTCTTATACATTCCAGATCTACTTTGACTTTAGTGGATACAGCGATATGGCTACAGGCTTGGGACAGATGTTTAACCTCAATATCCCAATGAACTTCAATTCACCTTACAAGGCTCTTTCTGTAGCAGATTTCTGGAAGCGCTGGCACATGACACTTACAAGGTTCCTTACGACCTACATCTACATTCCTCTCGGAGGAAACAGAAAAGGCAAGGCCAGGACCTATCTCAACACTATGATAGTCTTTCTTGTAAGCGGTATCTGGCATGGAGCTAACTGGACATTTATCCTGTGGGGCATTCTCCATGGAATAGCCCAGTGCTTTAATAAGCTCACTTCTGGAATCTACAAAAAGATATTTGGCGCTGCGGAGGGTATTTCCGGAGTTTTTGGAAAAGTAGTATGCGGCCTTATAAAGGCTGTTCAGTGGATCGTGACCTTTGCTTTTCTTAATGTTACATGGCTACTCTTTAGAGCAGACAGCGTGACCATGTGGGTTCAGATCCTTAAGAGACTTTTTGTACTAAACCTCGATGTAAGAGAGGATATCTTAGAAAACTTTAGGATTCCTAAGTTTAGATATGTACTTCAACTGCTGCGACTTCCAGCCAATGACAATATGACTCTTTGGGCAGGACTTATTATAATAATGCTGGCAGCACTACTTATATGCCTTCTCTTTCCCAATAACTACGAGAGAACATATAAGAGAAATGTAGTAAGTTTAGTGTTTACCTGGGTGATATTAGTGATATGCATTATTTCACTTAGCTCAGTTTCAACATTTTTGTATTTTAATTTCTAGTTTTACAGGATTGGATATGAGCGGAAAAAAGTGGTTTGCTTCAATAATCATAATGTGCTTTGCGGCGCTTTTAGTACTTTCAGGATGTGTCTTTTGGACAGATCCTTTTTTCCATTACAGGAGTCCAAGAGATTATTTCTATTATGATCTTGAGGAACAGCGTTACCAAAACGACGGAATCACCAGACATTTTGATTACGATGCCATTATAACAGGCACTTCCATGTGCGAGAATTTCTCGGCTTCTGAGTTCGATTCAGTATTTGGCACAAACTCTATTAAAGTTACTTTTTCCGGAGCAACCTACAAAGAGATAGAAGAAAATCTAAAAGCCTCTTTTAACAGCGGACATTCACCAAAGTATGTCCTTAGAGGCCTTGACTATTCACTTCTTGTAAGGGATAAGGATGAGCTTAGGCTTGATATGGGCGAATATCCTGACTACCTTACTAATAAGAATCCTTTTGATGATGTAAAATATCTTTTAAACAGAGATGCCATAGTAAACTACACACTCCCAATCCTTTTAAGGTACATAAAAGGGCAGGAGGGCGGACATACAAGCTTTGATTCCTACAGCTATACAGCAAACAGGAATACCTTTGATAGCGCAGTTGTGCTTAACGGACGTAAAAGCTTTGCAGATCCAGTTACCATAAATGAGGTGACTTCGGATGAAGCTAACATGCTTGCTGGCAACATAGAATACAACGTTATCAGCATGGCCAAAGAGCATCCGGAGACCACATTCCTTTATTTCTTCCCACCTTATTCCATGGACTATTTTGGAATCATCAGGGAAGAGGGAAATCTGTCAAAAGAGCTTGAGTACAAGAGACAGGCTATAGATATGATGCTTGAATATGACAATATTCACGTTTATAGTTTTACAATGGCAACAGATATAACTACAGACCTTGATAGATACAGAGATCCAGCTCACTATGATGAGGGTGTTAATTCCTGGATCATCCAAAGAATCGGTGATTGCGAAGTTTCTGGTGCAGAGTCAGAATACCGTATCACTAAGGAAAACGTCGAAGAGTACTCTACAAAAGAAAAAGAGCTCTTAGAAAACTTTGATTACAATTCACTTATTGGCTAAAGGGGAAGAATATGTGCGGAATCGCAGGCCTATGCGGCTACAATAGTAATGGTGAAAAGAATATACGAAGAATGAACGAACGCCTTATTCACAGAGGACCTGATGCAGGTGATATCTGGAATAGCCCAGGTGACCTTGTTTGGTTTGGACACAGGCGTCTTTCTATAAGAGATCTGTCCAAGAATGGGTCTCAGCCTATGGTATCTAGAAGCGGCAAGTCAGTAATTGTCTACAATGGAGAGATCTATAACGCAGACAAGCTTGCTGATCTTCTTAAGGAAAAGGGCTATGTCACAGGCTTTAGAGGAACTTCTGATACAGAGGTCCTCTTAGAAGCGATCGAGCACCTTGGAATTACCGAGACACTTAAGTTTTGTAAGGGCATGTTTGCTCTTGCAGTTTATGATATGGAAACCCATGAAGTGTCTCTTGCAAGGGATAGGATTGGGGAGAAGCCTCTTTACTACGGCTTTGTAAATGGCAATTTTGTATTTGCCTCCGAAATATCAGCCATAAGAGCTATTGAGGGCTTCAAGAACCGCATTTTCGAAGAAGCGCTTAATCTCTATTTTTGCCATGGCTATATTCCTGCGCCATATACCATCTATCAGGATATTTACAAGCTAGAGCCAGGAACTATATTAAAGGTGTCTGCACCATTTTCATATTTTAGACCAGTTCATGAAGATGATGAGACAGGCGTTATTACTGGTGTTCAGAGATCTGGCGGTGAGCATAGCTTTGAGACATATTACGATATCAGAGAAGTTGCTATAAATGGTCAAAAGAACCAGTTTAAGGGCACTGCAGAAGAAGCAGCAGATGAACTTGAAAAGAGATTAAAAGAGTCCATCAGAGGACAGCTTGTTTCTGATGTGCCTATTGGTGCATTCCTTTCAGCTGGAATTGATTCAAGTACTGTTGTTGCCCTGATGCAGGAGGTGAGTCCAGAAAAGGTCAAGACCTTCACCATCGGTATGCAGGATCCAAAGTACAATGAGGCTGAGGCAGCCAAAGAGATAGCAGCGCACCTTGGAACAGAACATACAGAGCTTTACATAACTGAGCAGGATGCCAAGGACGTTATTCCTAACATTCCACACATGTTTGGGGAGCCTTTTGCTGATTCATCACAGATACCTACATATCTTGTAAGCAAGATGACTAGAGAGCATGTGACGGTTTCGCTTTCTGGAGATGGCGGAGATGAGCTCTTTTGCGGATATAGGTCCTATGAATCAGTAGACAGGATCTGGAACAAGATGAAGGGAGTTCCAGTTGGACTTAGAAAAGGTGCTGGTAAGATGCTTGCTCATTCAAGAGCAGCTAGCAGCGACGAGATCCTTAGGGATAAAGCGCGTCTTTTGCAGGCAAAGAGCCCTGAAGACCTGTATAGGATCCAGTACGAGATGGTTCCATTTGCAAAGGAGGTAGCAAAGAGCAGGATCATGCTACCTTATAAATACAGCCTTTCAGAAAAAGACGTTCTGTCTGAGGTAAACCATGACATCATGCTGATGGACATGAAGATGTATCATCCTGATGACATTCTTGTTAAGGTGGACAGAGCAGGTATGGCTGTTTCACTTGAGAGTCGTATACCACTTCTTGATCCAGACGTGGTTGAATTTGCATGGAGTCTTCCAGTAAGTCTTTTACGTGATAAAAAGACAGGCGAGGGCAAGCAGGTCCTTAGAAACGTGCTCTATCGCCATGTTCCAAAGGAGCTTATGGATAGACCAAAGAAGGGCTTTTCTATTCCTATCGGAAGCTGGCTCAAGACTTCTGAACTCAAAGACTGGGCAGAGGATCTAATAGCAGAAGACAAGCTAAAAAGAGAAGGATATTTAAATCCAGAAATAGTACACAAGATCTGGAATAACTTTATGAGTGAAGACGGAACCTATCAGCCACTTATATGGTACATCCTGATGTTTGAGCAGTGGCTAGATTATGGTATAATATAATGACGTTTTGTTCACTTTTCATAATGGAGGAATTATGATAATCATTCAGCTTAAAGGCGGACTTGGCAATCAGATGTTTCAGTACGCTTTATATAAGAGTCTCAAGAAGCTTGGCAAAGAGGTCAAGATAGACGACACAACAGGATTTGTTAATGACAAGCTCAGGATTCCTGTTCTAGACAGGTGGGGAGCTACATATGACAAAGCAACCGATGAGGAGATCATCGCCCTTACTGATTCCAAGATGGATATCTTCAGCAGAATCAGAAGAAAGCTCACAGGTAGGAAGTCTTTCAGGATCGATGAGGAATCAGGTAAGTTTAATCCGGAGATCTTAGAAAAAGATGATGCTTACCTTGTTGGTTATTGGCAAAGTGACAAGTACTTTGAAAACGATGAAGTAATCGCAGAGCTTAAGAAGATATTTGAGAAGAGACCACAGGACCTTATGAATGACACCACAAGCTGGACTATCCTTCAGCAGATCGAGTGCTGCCAGTCTGTAAGTCTTCATGTGCGCAGAACAGATTACATCGATGAAGAGCATGCAAGCATTCATAATCTTTGCAGTGAGAAGTATTACAAGAATGCTATCGATCATGTCAGAAGCAAGCATTCTGATGCTGTATTCTTCATCTTTACTGATGATAAAGAATGGTGCAAGGAGCACTTTGTTGGACCTAACTTCATAGTAGTCGAGCTGGAAGAGGGACCGAAGACTGATATTGCTGAGATGACTCTTATGAGTAGATGCAAGCATCACATCCTTGCAAACAGCTCATTTAGCTGGTGGGCAGCATGGCTCAATGATTCACCTGACAAGCTCGTTATTGTTCCAGAGAAGTGGATCAATAACCGTGACATGGATGATATCTACACCAAGCGTATGACTAAGATGGCTATTTGAGTAAAAGGTGTTACAGACAATGAATGAAACAAAAAAAGTAAGTATGTTTACTAAACTTAACTATATATTTGATAAAAAACAAAAAGGGCAGCTTATTTTATTAGCTGTCCTTATACTGATTGGGGGTGTTGTTGAAACTTTAGGAGTTTCAATGATGCTTCCAGTAGTTTCTGCAATATTAAAGCCCGAAGCTATTCATAGACAGATTGACAAGCGTCCAGAGCTTCAGAGCATCGTTGATTTCTTGCATATCGACACAGACCTAGAGCTTATAACAGTTTTAGTAGTTGTTGTTATCTTCCTTTTTGTATTCAAAAATCTTTACCTTCTGTTTCTTGTTTACAAGCAGAATACATTCATTTCAAGAGCTAGAAATGACATGATAAGCCGTGTCATGAGAGAGTTCCTCAATAGACCATATGAGGCATACCTTGGGGCAGATATTCCTACGGTATTCAGAATTACTGATAGTGATATTCCAAAGACCTTCACACTTATGCTCTCAATCCTTTCTCTTGCAACAGAGTTTGTAGTATCAACCTGCCTTGGTATCGTGCTTTTATTAGTTAACTGGCAGATGACACTTCTCATGATCTTTGTTCTTTTGATCCTGACTCTTATTATCACTAAGGTTTTAAAGCCTCGTCTTAATAGGATCGGCAGAAAGAATCAGGAGACTCAGTCAAGGATTGCCAAGTGGCGTCTTCAGGCTATATACGGACTCAAGGACGTAAAGGTATTAAACAGACAGGATTTCTTTATCAGAAATTATTATGAATCAGGAAAGCTTGGAGCTGATATAGACAGGAACTACATTGTTCTTAACAACATTCCAAGACTTCTTATAGAGACTGTGTTTGTGGCAGTAGTTCTTTTGTATGTACTCCTCTATCTTGTAAATGGCGGAGATGCTACAGCACTTCTTCCACAGATCTCAGCATTTGGTGTGGCTGCCATCAGGATCATGCCATCTGTTAATAGAATCAATACATATCTTACTCAGATCGCTTATAACCAGTTCAGCTTGGACTTCGTATATAACAACTTAACTGAGTCCATGAAGGAAGATAAGGAAATGCGTGCAGAAAGAGCTGCAATCGCAGGTCCTGAGCTTCACCTTGAAAAAGAGATCAGCTTAAAGGATATTACTTTTGCTTATCCTGACGCTGAAGTAAACATCTTCACAGATGCCAACATGGTAGTTCCTAAGGGTAAGTCAGTTGGTATCATGGGACCATCTGGTGCAGGTAAGTCAACTATCGTAGATGTGCTCCTTGGTCTTTTACATGTTAAGTCAGGAGAAGTTCTCTGTGACGGTAGCAACATCTTTAGTAACTACGATTCATGGCTTGCTCAGATAGGATACATTCCACAGTCTATCTACCTTGTAGATGAATCCATCAGAGCAAATATCGCTTTTGGTATTGATGAAGATCAGATAGATGATAACAGGATCTGGGAAGTAATGAAGGAAGCTCAGCTTGCTGACTTTGTTAAGACTCTTCCAGAGGGTCTTGATACCAGAATTGGTGACAGAGGCGTTAGATTGTCTGGTGGACAGAGGCAGAGAATCGGTATTGCCAGAGCTCTTTATCACAATCCAGAGATACTGGTATTTGATGAGGCTACATCTGCTCTTGATAATGAGACAGAGGCAGCAGTCATGGAGGCTATCAACAGTTTCCACGGCAAGAAGACAATGGTCATCATTGCACACAGACTTAACACTATCGCTAACTGCGATATCATCTATGAAGTAAAAGATGAAAAGATACATGAGACATCCCTTGAGGGCAGAACAATAATACAGTAAGGGCTTAGGATTATATGATAGGAACAGAGTTTATAAAAGGATATGGACTTGGAAATCAGCTTTTTTTCTATGTGACTACAAGATGTGTAGCTCTTGAAAAAGGCGTTGATTTTGGTTTCATAAATCCTGGTCAGGTTGGAAATGTAGCTCAGTCCAACATGGGAATGTATTTCATGGATATTGATATGGGCAAAGAGATTCCTCTTAAGGACAAGGATAAGTTCAAGATCTTTGTTGAGCAGGATGATCGCCTGTACATGGGTAATTCCAAGCACGACATGGCAAATGGCTGCTATATAAGTGGCCCTGATCCAAAGCTTTTTGAAGTTGAAGATAATACCCTTATTTATGGTAATCTCCAGGATCAGAGCTATTTTGAAAAATATAGAGATCAGATAAAAGATTGGCTTAAGGTTAAGCCTGAGGCAGAGTCCTATGAGTACACATCAGATGATCTTTGCATTATCAATATCAGAGGCGGCGAGTATACTGACCACCCTGAGCTGTACCTTGACAGGAGATATTTCTTAAATGCCATCGAGCATATGAAAGAGATAAATCCAAACATGAGATTCATGGTAGTAACAGAGGATGAAGAGGCTGCCAAAAAGGTCCTTCCTGAGTATGAGTGTCATCATTTTGATATGGGTAAGGATTATGTAACAGTCAAGAATGCAAGGTACCTTATCCTTTCAAATTCTTCATTTTCAATAATGCCAGTACTTTCAAGCACAGAGCTCAAGTACGCCATAGCTCCTAAGTACTGGGCAAGACACAATATTTCAGATGGCTTCTGGTCTTCAGAGCAGAACATCTACACCTTCCTTCATTATCAGGACAAGAAGGGCAAGATATTTACTGCTGATGAGTGCAGAAAAGAGCTTGAAGAATACAAAAAGACATCAAGACTTTATGCCAGAAGAAATGTAAAGCCTGGTAAGTTTAGATACTTCTGCCAGATCATCAGAAGAAAATGTATCTACGGAGTCTTTTACCTTAAGAAGATCATAAGATCTCTTGAGAGAAGAACCGGTATTATAAAGCGGATATAAGTTATGAGTGATAATAGTAAAAAATTAAAGCTTCCTAATGTGACTCTCTGTGCTATGACCAGCGTCAACATCTATGAGACCGTCAAGGCCATGAAGTACAGCATGAGGGATATTGAATTTGGAGATGCAGTGCTTATTACAGACAAGAAGCCTTTTTATCTCCCTCAGAATATCAGATATAGCCACACAGACAAGCTTGATAGCATTGATAAATTTAATTACAAGATGGTCTATGAGCTAAAGGACCACATCAAAACTGACTTTGTCATGATAGTTCATGCTGATGGATTTATTATTCACCCTGAGAACTGGACTGATGAGTTTCTTGAGTACGACTACATCGGATCTCCTTGGCCACTTCCGCAGAATGACTATGCCTACAGAGATAGTAAGGGTGAGATCTGCCGCGTAGGAAACAGTGTTTCCATCAGGTCAAAGAGACTTCTTGAGTATCCAACTGTACATAACCTTAAGTGGGAAAAGGGATACGATGATTTTTACAATGAGGATATCTTCCTTTGCTGCATGCACAAGAACGACATGGAGGCAGAGGGGCTTAAGTGGGCACCACTTGAACTTGCGGTTAGATTTGGTAGAGAACATCCTCTCCCAGAAAATAAGGGCATAGAGCCTTTTGCTTTCCACAAATGGTGGGGAGAAAATGAAGGTTATCCACATTTTTACAGCCCAAAGAAGAGATTTAAGATGGCAGTAAGACCACTTCTGTTTTGGAGAAGATCAAAGAAGTGGAAAGAGGAGCACAATATCACATGACTTTTTCGATCATAGTGCCTGTTCATAATGGCGAGAAGTACATAGATGACATGATGGATCCTATCATCGCTCAGCTTGATCAGGACATTGACCTTGAGGTGCTGTTTGTGGAAAATGGCTCCACAGATAATAGTCCCAAGATCTGCGATGAGTATGCAAGAAGTTATCCCTTCATAAAGGCCTTTCACTATGGACCAATTGGTGCCTATAGCGCCAGAAGAGAAGGAATCAAGAATGCTAAGGGACAGTGGCTCATATTTGTTGACGTAGATGACTGTCTTACAGGCGCAGCTCTTTCCAAGATAGAAAGAGCTATAGTCCAGAATAGAAGGAATGCTCCTGCCCTTGATATGGTGCTGTATAACGCAGCATATCTTGATGACAAGGAAAAGAGAAAGTTTTCATTCCCACTTGAAGAGGGAAAGATATATAAAGGAGACGACAAGAGAATCTTTTACGAGATCATGTGCAAGAACGATTCTCTAAACGCCCTCTGGAATAAGTGCATTACCAGAGAACTTGCTCTTTCTGCTATCAGTGTCAATGAGCAGGATAAACTTAATCACGGCGAGGACCTCCTTCAGACTGCTGCATTTATCGACAAGGCAAAAGAGATCGTCTATGTGGATGAGATCTTGTATTACTATCGCAGAAACAACGAAGGCCTCACAGCAGGCTATCATCCTGATTACATAACTCATCAGGAGAGAGCTTGGGAGGCATTTGCAGACTATAGTGAGAAATGGGTTGGTGACTGCTTTAACAGTTACATCAATGCCAGAAAGTCTCTTACATGTACCATCGCGGTGATAAATATTATCTATTCAAATGTGCCTCTTTCTGAGATCAAAGAAAAGCTAAAATGGCTCATGGATCAGAAGTTCTATAACGAATTTGCAGAGCTTGACCTTCCGGCATGGGCACCAGAAGAGGACGTTTATGTACACAAGCTTCAGAAGGCATCTGACCCATATTTGAGACTTATGATGTCTGCTACAAAGCGCAGATTAAAGACAAGGATTAAAAGGATTTTAAAACATGGTTTATGATCTTATACCTTTTTTCAATGAACTTGATATTTTAAGGCTTAGACTCAATATTCTTAACCCATATGTGGATAAGTTTATCATCGAGGAAGCCACAACTACTTTTTCTGGTGAACCAAAAGAGCTTTGTTTTGAGAAAAATAAGGATATGTTCAAAGAGTTTTTGGACAAGATCATCTATGTTGTTGTGGATGAGGATCAGGACTTTAAGGTAACTCATGAGCGTGACTATTTCCAAAAGAACCACCTTACAAAGGGACTTGATGAAGTAGGTGCCACAGAGGATGACGTGATCATTTTTGGCGATGCAGATGAGATTCCAAATCCAGAGGTTCTTACTAATATCATCGAAACCTTTGACAAGCACAAGGTATATCACCTTGCCCAGAGAAACTTTTACGTATATGTAAATAACGAAGAAAGATCAGGAAGACTTTTATCTATAACAGGAGAATTTCCTGAGATAGCAGAAATAGATAGAAAGTGGCTTGGAACCAAGATTACATCAATTCTCAATATTCCAAAGGAAGGAATTGTGAGACTTCGAGACCTTATTTCTGTCTGCGATGAGAGATCAGTTCGTGTAGCTGATGGCGGATGGCACTTTGGATATATGGGCGGCTGCAAGGAAACTAACCCAGCTAAGAGAATTGGCGTTAAGGTTAAGGCAGCAGCGCATCAGGAGCTCAATGACAAAGAGATTCTTGCTGAGACCATGGACCACCTTGTTCTTGGACAGGATATCTTTGGACGAAATGCAAAGTTTGAAAGATGCGAAGTGGACGAGACATATCCTGAGTACCTTCGTGAGCACCTTTCAGAGTATAGCCATCTGGTAATGCCGAAGGTTACAGCTTTATCAAGGACCTATCACTACCTTGATATCACAGCAGGACGCTTTTTCAGAAAAGCTTTCAGAAAGATAAAAAGAATCATTACACGCAGATAATTATGGAAAAATTATTAGACATGTTTTCAAAAGAGAATAGGAAAAAGACAGCGGAAGTACTGGTATATCTTGCCATTACTTTAGAACTGTTTTTCATGGTCCTTGAAAAAAGTGAAGTTTCTATTCCTTATATCAGCCATGTTTTCAGGGTTACATTTCTTTTTACCTTGGCAGCAGTTCTTTTGATGGAGCATAACAAAAAAGAGTGGATCGCCATTGCCTTAGTTACAGTATTTACCTTTGTTTGTTATAGGATCACAGGTAGAAATGAGCTCCTTAGATTTTCCTATTATGTCTTTGCACTTAGAGATATCGATCTAAAAAAGATCATGAAATATTACTTCTATTTTTCAGCCATTGGCTTTGCAGTGATAGTGCTGTTATCCGTTACAGGAATCCTTGGAGATGTAGCTATCATCACTGATTATGGCAGAGAGATAGAGGATGAAAAGAGATATGTATTTGGCTTTGGACATCCAAATACGCTGGCAGGTTGCGTTTATGCCCTGGAGCTTTTGTGGATATGGCTCTATGGCAAAAAAGCTAAGCTCTACCAGTACGTAATAGCATTTGCCGCTATCTGGGGCACCTACAAGCTTACATCTTCCAGAACCAGCGTAATGATATTTATGGGTACACTTGCTATTGCCTTTATCGTTAGATACATTCCTGTACTTGGAAAGCTCAGGTTCCCATATATTTTGACTTCCCTTGTTACACCAGTGGCAGCAGTAGCTTTTTCAGTATGGGCAGCAGCTGTAAGCGAGATACCTAGATTTCACATGGATACAGATTATCAGATCAAGCTTACAAGATTTGATGATATGTTAAATAACAGAATACAGAACCTTTACAGAGGTAGTGAGAGACACGGCGGAGCTCTTATTTCCTGGAAGCTTTTCTCAGATAACCTTAGTGAAGAGATGTTTGATATGGGATGGGTCAGGATCTTTTACTGGTATGGCATCATTCCTGGCGCACTTATAGTCATACTTACATTTGTATTTATTTATCTGTGCCTCAAAAGACGTGACGCATGGACTTTGATACTTATCTTATCTCTTGGGGTATACACAGTTATCGAAGCTACATTTGTTTCAAGATATATTGGTAGGAATATGCTTCTTCCAATACTAGCTGTTTATTTGGGAGACTTTATCTTACATCGAGGAGAAAGAAATGATTCAGAACAAAACTAAGAAAAATATCTTTTTCTTAATGGCATTTATAACCTTCATAATGGTGGCTGTTTATGAGTATCTGACACCTGTTATGTCTGATGACATCTTCTATGGAGGCGTTGTTTCAGGTGCCAAAAACATATTTGATCTCTTTGGACAGGAATATGATCATTATCTCCATCACAGTGGCAGAAATGTAGCTCATATAATCCTTAGATTCTTTTTGTTTAGCGGCAACAAGGTAATCTTTGATATTGTGGCGGCCCTTGTATTTACTTTGGAATCAACCCTTATCTACTTAAATGTTGATTCTAGAGAAAAATACGACATCAGGATCTACGGCGTTATCCTTTGCTTTTTATGGTTCTTTGATCCAGCCATCAGTAACACAGTTTTCTGGGAGACTGGAGCATGTAACTATCTCTTTACAGGAACCATCGTACTTGGATATGTGACTTTATTTAGAAAGCACTTGAAGCTTGAGTCAGAAAATTCTATAGGACTTATGATAAAGCTTGCATTACTTGGACTTTTAGCTGGCTGGTGCAATGAGAATACATCTGGCGGAGTTATTCTTGTTACAGTTATTCTCCTTGCCTATAAGTGGCTTCAGAATAACAAGAGCTTTAAGTTCCTTAAGCCTTGGATGGTGATCTCTTTAGTAGCTAACCTTATTGGATTTGCCTTCATGATCGCATCTCCTGGTAACTACTCAAGAGCAGAAGGTGCAGACGAAGAGCACACAGGATTTATGGCTCTTATGGCTAGATTTTTAAAGATCGTTCTTAATATCAAGGAAAACTACCTTGTTCTTACAGTAATGTTTGTAGTGCTCATTATTTTCGTAGCTTATGTAGCAGTAGATAAGAGAAAGTTCATGGAGATGACTAGAACCATGAGATTCTTTGGATTTATTGCACTTGCTACTGCATTTGCTCTTATAGCTGTTCCATCATCTCAGATCAGAACATACTATGGAGCAGGTCTTTTCCTTATGATTGCTGTAGCAAATGGTGTGGCTATCTTTGCTAACACTAAGCTCTTGTCAGGAAGTGCTTCTGATCAGGAAAAGGGACTAGCATTTGTAATGCAGCAGACAGCTGTAACATCTGCGGTAGTAGTAGCTCTTTTGATCTTGATGTTCTCATATATCGAAAATGGAGCTAATCTTGCTAGGATCAAGAGAGAGTTTAATGAAAGAGATGCTTATCTGCAGGAGCTTGCAGATAAGGGAGAGATAGACGTATATGCACCAAAGTTAAGACCACAGTGGGATAACAGATTCTCATTTGCATATCAGTCTGATCTTGATGAGGATTATCATTTCTGGATCAATCAGTTCTATGCTGAGAAATATGGCTTCGACACAGTTTCAGGTGTGGAAAGGGAAGAATGGACAGAGTATTAAGTATTATAATTCCAGTTTATGAGGCTAAGGACACTCTGGAGAGATGTGTCCAGTCTTGTCTTGCCCAAAAGGACCTTCTTGAGAAGGAACTGGAAGTAATACTTGTAGATGATGGCTCAACTGACGGTAGTAGCGACCTGTGTGATGCGCTTGCAGCCAAAGACCAGCATGGTCGCATCAAGGTCAAGCACACCAGAAACTTTGGTGTATCCCATGCTAGGAATATCGGACTTGAGATGGCAGAAGGTGATTACATTACCTTTGTGGATGCAGATGATACTATATGGGAGTCTTTTGCAGAGGATATGCTAAGATACCTTGATGAAGCCACTGTGATAGTTGATGAGACAGATAGCTATGCTAGCAGCAGTAAGATAAGCGGCTATCAGTACATTGAGAATTCTATCCTTAACAAGAACACCCACGTATGGGGTAAGCTCTTTAAGAGACAGACTCTTAGAGACGGCCATGTGATGTTCAAGGAAGGACTATCTATTGGAGAGGATCTTCTCTTCATGCTTGATATAGCTCTTTTACAGGGAAAAGAGCGTACTATACGCCTCATATCCGGAAATGGGTATAACTACGAAGAAAACGAAGCAAGTGCCATGAACAGGGCATTTAAGGAAAGTTACATGGATCAGCTTGTGTGCTGGAAAGAGGCAGAAGATAGGCTTCTTCCAGTAGCAGAGCACATTTCACATTATGCTTTTGTGAGCGTAGCTGCCTCCCAGATCATGACAGCTCTTTTGGTAGCTGGTAAGCTAGCCGTAGTGCCTGAAGATCAGAGAGATGCTGATATCACAAACCTTGTTATCATGAGAGTTGGGGACCAGATAGAACACGCTCTTAAGGTGCGAGGCGCCTTTGCGGGACTTTCAACCGGATACAAGGTTAAAGTACTTCTTTTTAGGATCAGTCCTAAGTTATATCTTAAGCTCTATGGGGGATATAAAAAATGAATCTAAACAGACCAATAGTTTTATATATGCATGCTGGCTCTGGGAATCATGGCTGTGAAGCAATCGCAAACAGCACTGTTAAACTCATTGCGGCAGAAAGAGAAAAGCAGGGAGCAGATACAAAGCTTCCAGTTCTCATAGTTACCAACAGCGTGGCAGAGGACAGAAAGTATTCTCTTGGAGATCTAGAAAAAGAAGGTCTTTGTACCCTTGTAGAAGAAAGACACATCGACAGAGTATTTGTTGATCACGTTCTCTACTATGGATACAGAAAGATCACAGGAGACAGAGAGTCCTTCTTAAGATACAGATTTAAGGATGCTTTTAAGCTCTTTTCACAGATGGTGAAGGATGCGCCTGAATGGGATAAGAGCCAGAAGCCATTGGCGGTATCTATCGGAGGAGACAACTACTGCTATCCGGAAATGGTGCAGGATCTTATCCTTGCTCACAATGTATTTAGGAAAAAAGGCTTTGAGACAATCCTTTGGGGATGCTCAATAGAGCCTGATTCTCTAAAAGACCCAGTTCTATTCAAGGACCTGTGTGCATATTCAAAGATATATGCAAGAGAATCGATCACATATAATGGACTTTTGAATGCGGGAATATCAGCTGACAAGCTGGTTCTTAGAAAAGATCCTGCATTTATGCTTGATACATCTGATGTTTCAGATGGAGATGTAGTTAAACAGGGTAAGACCATTGGAATAAATTTAAGTCCTATGGTCATTGAAAAAGAAAAGACTCCAGGAATCACCATGGAGAACTACAAGAAATTCATTCAGTATATCTTTGATAACACTGATGATTCTGTGGCTCTTATTCCACATGTGGTATGGAGTGGAAGTGATGATAGAAAGCCTCTTACTGAGCTCTATGAGGCATTTAAGGATACTGGCAGGATCGCGCTTATTGGAGATAGACCTGCTGAGGGACTTAAAGGATATATCGCTAAGTGCAGCTTTTTTGTAGGTGCCAGAACACACAGCACCATTGCTGCATACAGTAGCAATGTTCCAACACTTGTAATTGGCTATTCAGTTAAGAGTAAGGGCATTGCCACAGATCTTTTTGGAACCTATGAGAACTATTGCCTTCCAGTTCAGGAACTATCTGAGCCGGATTCACTAATAAAGGCATATAACAAGATAAAAGAAACTGCTTAAAGACTAAATGGGGATTGGGGAAATACTATGATAATAATTCAGATCGCAGGCGGCCTGGGAAACCAAATGCAGCAGTATGCACTTTATCGTAAGCTATTAAAACTTGGAAAAGAAGTTAAGTTGGACCTTTCATGGTTTGATCCAAAGATTCAAAAGAACATGCTCGCTCCAAGAGAATTTGAACTTGCACTTTTTAAGGACCTTCCTTATGAGGTGTGCACCAAGGAGGAGAAGGCAGCTCTTTTAAAGAGAAATATATTCCAGAAGGTAGTAGGAAAAGTTGCTAATATGTTAAGACTTACTCCTTCTGCAAATCCTAAGGTATTTGTAGAGACCAAGATGTATCATCCGGAAGTATTCGAGCTGGATGATATGTATATTACAGGCTATTTTGCATGTCAGTATTACTATGATGACATTATGCCTGAGCTTAGAGAGTTATTTGTCTTTCCTGACCACAGAGATCCAGATCTGCAGCAGCGCAACAAAGTTATTGCAGCCAAGATGGACTCTGAGGTTTCAGTAAGCGTTCATATCAGAAGAGGCGATTATCTTGCTCCTGAAAATGTAAAGATACTTGGAAACATCGCATCTGATGAGTATTACAAGAGTGCTATGAATCATTTCCTCAAAGAGGATCCGTCAACACACTTCTATATCTTCACCAGCGATCATGAATACGCAAGGGAGAATTACAGCGACGAGTCCAGATATACTATAATAGACTGGAACATTGGCAAAGATTCCATTCAGGATCTGATGCTCATGAGTCACTGTAAGGGCAACATCTGTGCCAATTCAACCTTTAGCTTCTGGGGTGCAAGGCTCAACAAGAGAGAGGACAAAGAGCTTGTTCGTACTCTTAAGATGAGAAATAATCAGGTTGCTGAACCTGAGACTATGCATAAATACTGGAAAGATTGGATATTGATTGATAATCAAGGAAACATCGTTTAATGGGAAGAATTAAATCTGCAACAAGAAATATAGCATTTGGATTTATTGGGCAGGCTGCTACGCTGATCTTGTCTTTTGCTTTACGTACCATTTTTATCATGCACTTAAGCGAAGACCTTCTTGGCGTCAACAGCATGTACAGTAATATTCTTTCTCTCCTGAACATGGCTGAGCTTGGAATAGGAACAGCTCTTAACTTCAGCCTTTACGGTCCTGTAGCAAGGGGTGAAAAAGAGAAGATCAAATCCTATATGCAGCTGTATCGCAAGGCTTATCGCGTGATCGCTACAGTTGTGGCAGTTGTAGGTCTTTTGCTGGTACCATTCCTTAAGTATCTTGCCAAGAACCCGGGAGATGTATCTGAGAGAGATCTCACACTTTATTACCTTATCTTCTTGTTTAATACAGTCAGCAGCTACTTTGTAGCCTACAAGTACAGCCTTGTAAATGCTGAACAAAAGAACTATATTCAGACCAATATTTTAACTATTACCAAGATCGTTACAGTAAGTATTCAGATCGCAGTAGTAGTAATAACAGAGAACTTTTATCTTTTCCTTTTGACAGATGCGGCAGTGCAGCTGGTTCAGAAGGTATTTGTATCAATTTATCTGGACAAGAAGTATCCGCTTCTTAAGGAAAAGAACATCGAACCTCTGGCTAAGGCAGAGAGCGATGAAGTCTGGAACAAGACCAAGGCCTTAGTTTTTCACAAGGTAGGTGATGTGGCAAGACTTCAGACAGATGCCATTATCATTACTTCTTTTATCCAGGTAAAAATGGCTGGATATGTAGATAACTACAATCTGGTCCTTAACTCAGTATCAAACTTTGTAAATATTATTTTTAACTCGGTTATTTCAAGCTTTGGAAATCTGATCGCTACAGAGTCCAAGCAAAAGCAGTATGAAATGTTCAAGGTTTACAGGTTCTTTGCATCCTGGATCTATGGATATTCCTGCGTGGGATTCATGATCCTTTTGACACCTCTTATCAGGATATGGATCGGCGATAAGTGGGTGCTGGTTCCAGCAGCAGTGTACTGCATACTTACGGATTATTACTTCAAGGGCGACAGAATAGTCCTTAGTAACTACAAGACGGCAGCAGGCGTATTCGAGCAGGATAAGTACCTGGCCCTCATTCAGGGAGCAGTTAACCTTGTATTATCAATTGCTCTTGTTCAGACACCACTTGGAATTGTTGGTATCTACGTAGGAACTATCGTGTCAGGACTTATTGCAAATATCACCAAGCCTATAATCATCTACAGGGCTTGCTTTGATATGGACGCCAGCAGCTACTTTATTGATTCCTTTAAATATATAGCTAGTTTGCTATTTGTACTTTTATCTTGTCATTTCATAAGTCTTAAGGTACTGGCAAACTTAAATATATTTACTTTCCTGATCATGGCAGTGATCATTACAGTTGTCTTTAACGGAGTTTATTTTATTCTTTACGGCAGGAGTGAAGAGTTTAAATATCTTTTTGGCAAGTTGCGTGAGAAGTTGGTGAGGCATTGAGATTTGTGACTATGGTCACAAAAAGAGGGAGACTCGTATGGAAAAAAGCTTCAATGAAATGTACCAGGAGATAGTAAAAAAGGCTGAATCTGAACTTGATGACATTATGAATGTGTCGCTTATCGACAAGATGAAGGACACAGCCAAGAAAGTAATGGGAAGATCTGTAAGGACCAAGGATCCACTATTTTGGCCTTCAGGAATGCTGATGCTGGGACTTTTGTCTGCAGCAAAGGATAGGGTCATAAGACCTGAGATCATGGCCCACATTTCTGCGCATACAGATATGTGGCTTAGAGATTATGACGGCAAAATTGACTTTGTAGATGATGCTCTTGCTGGTTACTGCTTTGTAAAGAGCTATGAGTACACACAGGAAGATAAGTACAAAGAGGCAGCAGATAAGATTGCTGACTTTATTGCCAAGACTCCAAGGGACAATGATGGCTCTGTTATCTACAATCCTGGCCGTGATTCAACAAATATCTTTGCTGATGGCGCTGGACAGGTTTCTATGTTTATGGCAGCCTACGGCGAAGCTTTTGGAGATTCTGATATTTCTATTAGTGCTGGGGCAAGACTTAGCGCAGCCAAGCAAATCAAGAATTTCTACAATCATGGAATAGATAAGAGAACAGGACTTAACTACCATGGATACTCCATGGAAGAAGGTACCAAGAAGGGACTTCTTGGATGGGGCAGAGCTTTTGGATGGCTCTTTATGGGTATTACTGAGGCAGCAGTTGTACAGGCTAAGGCCAGCGTACAAGGTGCTCCTACCAAGGCAGAAGCCATTGCTGAGGATATCGATGTAGTTGAGATATATAGAAATATCTGTGAGATAGCCCTTGATTACCAGAGATTTGACGGTGGCTGGAGCTGGCAGATGCAGGCTGTTGAAGGACATATCGATATGTCTGCAACTGGCATGATCACATACTGTATCGCAAGAGGTGTTAACGCTGGAATCTTTGCAGATTCAGCGGTTCCACCATTAAAGGAAAAACTTGCCAAAGCCCGCGATTGTATGATCGCTCACACCAAGGATGGCGACGTCCTTGACGCCCTTAGTTCCTGCGACGACTTCGGCGTTCATTACCAGACCTACGGCGCATACCCATGGGGTCAGGGTGCTGTACTTGCCGCCCTTGCTGAAATTGGGGAATAATTTTTGAGCCCTAGGGACGGAGGTTAGGGCTCATTTTTTGAAAGTGCTTTTGAGCTCTGCATTTGCAGAGCTCTTTTTTGTTGTTGCACATGAAATAGTATTGTGATATATTATATGTAGTAATCAATACTACATGAAATGATTTATAAAACAACATTCAATATATCGATACTTTTTGTACGCAATGGAGGAGACTATGAACGCAAAGGAACTTCAGAAATACTTTAAAGAACATCTCGTACCATCCAAACTTTACAAGATTGGAGGCGCTCATAAGAACAGAATATGTCTTGCCAAAACTGAAAATGGCTGGTCAGTTTTCTTCCAGGACAAAAAGGAAAAAATTGGGGTAATGAATTTTGTTGATGAGGCGTCAGCTTGTAGCAGGATGAAAGATGAACTCAGAAAGCTTATGGAGCAGATGTACGGAATTACATGGGCTCCGGCAAGGTAAGGGTTATAAATAAAACCTCTGTCTTTTGTAAGACAGAGGTTTTTTTAACATCAATAATTTTCAGCTTTTCTCATGAAGTAAGCCTGAGGGTGATTACATACCGGGCAGATTTCAGGAGCTTTAGGACCGATAACAATGTGGCCACAGTTTGAGCATTCCCAGATAGTGTCGCCATCGTCTGAGAAAACAAGATTTCCTTCTACGCTAGCAAGGAGTTTTTTATATCGCTCTTCATGCATTTTTTCGATCTCGGCGACTTTCTCAAAGAGGATTGCTATATCGTTGAAGCCCTCTTCACGAGCTTTTTTTGCAAAAGAAGGATACATTTCTTTCCATTCATAGCCTTCGCCATCGGCAGCTGTCTGGAGGTTCTCTGCGGTGGTGCCAATTCCAGCAAGAATCTTGTACCAGAGTTTAGCATGCTCTTTTTCATTATTTGCTGTCTCTTCAAAGAGCTTACTGATCTGAACATAGCCATCTTTCTTGGCCTTAGAAGCAAAGTAGGTATACTTGTTTCTTGCTTCAGACTCACCAGCAAAAGCTGCAAGAAGGTTTTTTTCTGTTTCAGTGCCTTTTAGTTCGTTGGTTCTTGGTTCCAGATTTGCCATAAAAAATCTCCTTTCTTGTATTAAGAAATCAACATTATAGTTCTAAGACATGAGCAATGACGTGACAAGCATATAAGCTCATGGCAAAGCGGCTTTGTTTCATATTGTCGTTGAGGTCAAAGAAAAACTCTTTGTCGCTATAGTTCTTTTTAAAGAATGGAGAAAAGCAAAGATCCCATTCTCTTAGGTACTGACCTTTCTTTTTGGTGTAGCAGTTTTCGGCAGTAGCTTTTTCTCTAAAGTCCTTATCTACAAAGCTGGCAATAGACTTGTGAATTGCCGTATCCTCTTGTGGAAGATAGTAGTAGTCCTTGTAATTTGAGTAGAAGTACTTAAGCTCTGTCTCATAGAGAGGAACTCTAAGGATAGCTTCGTCGCCTTCAATCTTGAAATAGCACCCATCAAGATTTCCTGAGAGGGATGAAGGAAGCTTATATCTTAAAGATAGTTTCATGTATACTTCAGTCTTTTGCTGACCATCTATATCATCGTAGTAATTAGCCTGAACTTTCCTAGCGCGGAGAGGCAAAAGATCCAATACTTCCTCGGAAGTAGGAATCTCTGCGTCTGTTCTGATGGACATATCTGGCATATTTGAAAATGATAAAAAGAATGCTCTGTAGCGGAGCATAGGTAGTAGCTCAAACATGCCCTTAACATCCTCAAAGTTATGGAGCATAAGGAGTTTAAGTAGCTCAGAATCCTTGGACTTAGTGTACTGCTTGTAGATAGGGATGAGCTTACCGCCATCGTATTTATCTTCACGCTGAATTCCGAGATAGAGCTCAATTGTCTTTTGCTTACAATCAAGGAGCCCAAGCTGTCTCTTGTAATCCTTGATCTCTTTGTAGATATCAAGGGAGCTCATGCTTGCAAATGGGTCTTCAAGGCCGTATTTTTCTAATTTATTCTGAATAAATGGAATGTCGAATCTATCTCCATTAAAGTGAATTGCTATCTTAAAAGACTTTACGAAAGAACTGAAAGCTTTTAAAACCTCTTCTTCCTGAGAAGAATTCTCAGCAAAGAACTGGCAGATATGCCAATTGTGCTTGTCGTAATATGCTACGCCAATAAGGTAAATATCGGAGCTTTTGGGTGAAAGACCTGTAGTCTCGATATCTATAAAGAATATGTCCTCTGGTGCACAGTCAAGTAGCTTTGGCAGAGTGTATATAATATGCTCGTCTGGGAAAACCAAACCTTCGCTAGTTTTGATCATAAAATCTTCTCTCTTTCCGAAATCGCCTACATTTATCAGTATATCATAATTCTATTTTCTAAAATACCTGACTGATTATTTGAGGGGGATATTATTGTCAGAAAAATTAAGTTTAATCATCATTTTTGCTGAAAATCATATATAATATTTCTATGGGAAAATCACTCTGGATAATTCTATTTCAGGGGAAAAATTCTAAAAAATGAAAGAAGGGTAGGATATGGCAAGAGGTACTTTTGAGGGCGGCATACATCCCTACGAAGGCAAAGAGCTTTCCAAGGATAAGCCCATAAAATCAGTGCTACCAAAGGGCGATCTGGTGTATCCCATTTCTCAACACATCGGGGCACCGGCAAAGCCTATCGTTGCTGTGGGGGATCACGTACTTACAGGACAGAAGATCGCAGAAGCAGGTGGCTTTGTTTCTGCACCAATCTATGCAACTGTTTCCGGAACAGTTAAGTCTATCGAACCTAGAAGACTGGCAACTGGTGCTATGTGCGAGAGTATCATAGTAGAAAACGATGGCAAGTATGAAGAGGTTGAATTTAAGCCAGCTAAGCCATACGAAGAGATGACTGCAGAGGACAAGATCGCAGCAGTTCGTGAGGCAGGAGTAGTTGGTATGGGCGGTGCAGGTTTCCCAACCGCTGTTAAGTTCTCTCCAAAAGAGCCAGACAAGATCGATTACGTCATTGCGAATTGCTCTGAGTGTGAGCCTTATCTGACTTCAGACTATAGACGTATGATCGAAGAACCAGAGCTTCTTTTAGAAGGTCTCAAGATTGCAGTCAGCATATTCCCAAATGCCAGAGGTATCCTGGCAATTGAGGACAACAAGCCTGATGCTATCGCCAAATTCAAAGAATTAACTAAAGACGAAGAAAAGATAAGCGTTAAGCCCGTCAAGACCAAGTATCCTGAGGGCGCTGAGCGTATGCTTATTTATGCTGTTACAGGAAGAGAGATCAACTCATCTATGCTCCCTGCTGATGCAGGCTGTATCGTAGACAACGTTGATACTCTTTGTGCTGTGTGCAGAGCGGTAAAAGAGGGACGTCCTCTCATGGAGAGAATCGTTACCATTACTGGTGATGCCATCACAGATCCTAGAAACTATAAAGTAAGAATAGGAACCAATTATAGAGAGCTCCTTGATGATGCAGGCGGATTCAGAACAGAACCAGCCAAGATCATTTCAGGTGGTCCTATGATGGGATTTGCTATTTTTGATCTTGATGTTCCTACTACTAAGACAGCATCAGCACTTACATGCCTTACCAAGGATGAAGTAGCTGAGTTTGAGCCAACAGCCTGCATTAACTGTGCAAGGTGCGTTGAGGTCTGCCCTGAGAGACTTATTCCAAAGAATCTGGCAGATGCTGTTGAACATAACAATGAACGGGCATTCCTTGATATGTACGGAATGGAGTGCTGTGAATGTGGATGCTGTAGTTACATCTGCCCAGCTAAGAGACAGCTTACTCAGCTGATCAAGGGTATGCGTAAGATACAGCTTGGAAAAAGGAAAAAGTAAGGGGGACATTTCTAGATGAGTGATTTAAGAAGCGTATCATCCAATCCTCATGTTAGAGCCAAGACAACAACTTCAAACATTATGTTTTGGGTTATTATTGCTCTGCTCCCTGCAGCAGGCTATGGTGTCTATAACTTTGGACTGGATGCTTTGATTATTCTTTTGCTATCAGTGGCTTCCTGCGTTCTCTCTGAGTTTATCTATGAGAAATTGATGCACAAGCCAATTACGATCGGAGATCTTTCCGCAGTAGTTACAGGTCTTTTACTGGGAATGAATCTTCCATCAACAGTACCATTTTGGATTCCAATACTTGGCGGAATCTTCTCAATCATCCTTGTAAAACAGTTATTTGGCGGACTTGGACAGAATTTCATGAACCCAGCCCTTGGTGGTAGGTGCTTCCTTGTTATTTCTTTCCCAGCCCTTATGACTAACTTTGTTACAGATACTTACACAGGAGCAACTCCTCTTGCCAACCTCAAAAATGGCGTGGAAGTAAATGTAATGGATATGCTCATTGGTCGTACAGGCGGTACTATCGGTGAGACATCAATGCTCTGCATCGCTATTGGAGCAATGATCCTTTTTGCAATCGGTGTTATCGATTATGTGATCCCATTCACATACATCATCACATTTGCTATTTTCGTAGGCCTTTTTGGTGGATATGGATTTAACTGGTCATACATTTCTGCACACCTTGCAGGTGGCGGACTTATGCTTGGTGCTTTCTTCATGGCAACAGACTATGTAACATGTCCTATCACTCCTAAGGGAAGAGTTATCTACGGCTTTATCTTAGGTCTTTTGACAGGAATCTTTCGTATATTTGGAGCAAACGCAGAGGGTGTTTCATTTGCCATCGTAATCGGCAACCTCCTTGTTCCACTTATTGAGAAGGTAACAATTCCTAGAGCCTTTGGTATCAGAAAAGCTGCAAAGAAGGAGGCGAAGTGAGTATGAACGATACAAAAAGCATGATTAAAAACGCCCTTATCCTCTTTGCTATCACTCTTGTGGCTGGTGTGCTCCTTGGACTTGTATATCAGATAACAAAAGAGCCTATAGCTTACCAGGAAAAGCTTGCACAGGACAAGGCTAATCAGTCAGTATTTGCAGCAGCTTCTACATTTAACGACGTTGCGATCGATGAAAATGGTGCAGCAGGCGCTACTTCTGAGGCGGCAGGCGTATCTATCGAGAGCGTAAAAGAGGCTGTGGATGCAAGCGGCAACAAGCTTGGATACGTTATTCAGGTTAAATCAAAGGGCTATGGCGATTTCATAGTTTATACAGTTGGTATCACAAATGAAGGAAATATCAATGGTATTTCAATCATTTCAATCGCTGAGACTCCTGGACTTGGAATGAATGCTGAAAAGATCATTGTTCCTCAGTTCACAGATAAGGCTGCTCAGCAGTACACCGTTGTAAAGAATGGTCAGCTCTCAGATCCTAATTCTCAGATCGAGGCCATCTCTGGTGCAACTATTACATCAAGAGCAGTTACAAACGGCGTAAACTCAGCAGTTAAATATTTTGATGACGTATTGAAAGGAGGACAGTGATGAGTGCAGATGTAAAAACTGGCGCTTTGGGGTTCAAAAAAGATACTCCTGCCGAAAGATTTTTTAACGGTCTCATTGCTGAGAACCCTACATTAGTACTGATGATCGGTATGTGCCCAACACTTGCGGTTACATCATCAGCAATAAACGGTCTTGGAATGGGCCTTGCAACAACATTCGTATTATCACTTAGTAATGCAGTTATAGCAGCTCTTAGAAAGGTTATTCCTGGCACAGTCAGAATTCCTTCATTTATCGTTGTTATTGCTTCATTCGTTACATTGGTTCAGCTTCTGATGCAGGCTTATGTGCCAGCTCTTAACAGCGCTCTTGGAGTTTATATTCCTCTTATCGTTGTTAACTGTATCATCTTTGGTAGAGCAGAAGCTTATGCCAGCAAGCATGGAATCGTGCCTTCCTTCTTTGATGGAATCGGTATGGGTATCGGATTTACTTGTGCTATTACAATAATCGGTCTTATCCGTGAGTTTATCGGTGCTGGTACAGCCTTTGATGTTCAGATCCTTGGCGAGGGAACAGTGGTTCCTGGACCTGTAGGAGCATTCCTTGCAGGCTATCATCCGATCAGCATCTTTGTTCAGCAGGCTGGTGCTTTCTTTGTATTGGCATTCCTTATTGCCATCATGAACAAGGTTAAGTCAAACCTTGAAAAGAAGGGTAAGGATACATCAAAGTTCCAGCAGGGCTGCTGTTCATCAGAAGAGGAGAAAGCAGCTGATAAGATCATTGCAGAAAAAGAAGAAAAGGAGGCTGAGTAACCATGGGAGCAACAATACTTAATCTGGTGGGACTTATGATTTCGGCCTCACTTGTAAACAACGTAGTACTTAGTCAGTTCCTTGGCCTTTGTCCTTTCCTTGGTGTATCCAAGAAGACAGACACAGCCATTGGAATGGGTGGAGCCTGCGTATTCGTTATCACACTTGCTTCACTTGTATGTAGCATCATTTATAAGTTTATTTTGAATCCACTTGATCTATCATATCTTCAGACAATTGTATTCATTCTGGTAATTGCCATGCTGGTACAGTTCGTTGAGATGATCCTCAAGAAATACATCGTATCTCTTTACAGAGCTCTTGGTGTATATCTTCCACTTATCACAACAAACTGCGCAGTTCTTGGTGTAGCGCTTAACAACGTAACTGATGGATACTCAATTCTTGAGAGTACGATCTGCGGTTTTGCTACTGCAGTAGGATTTACAATAGCTATCGTAATTTTGGCAGGCCTTCGTGAGAAGATGGAATACAATGACATCCCTGCACCATTTAAGGGAATGCCACTGGTTCTTTTGACATCAGGTCTTATGGCTATTGCCTTTACTGGATTCTCAGCTTTGAAATAAAGCAAAAAGGAGATAGATGACTATGACCTATGGAATTATCATTGCAACAGTAGTTGTCGCCGGTGTGGGAATTGTAATTGGCTTGATCCTGGGACTGGCAGACATGAAGCTACATGTTGATGTTGATGAAAAAGAAGCAGCTATTTTAGAAGCTCTTCCTGGCAATAACTGCGGTGGCTGTGGATATCCTGGATGTTCTGGTTGTGCAGCAGCGATTGCAAAAGGAGAGGCATCCGTTAATCAGTGCCCTGTTGGCGGAGCTCCTGTAGCAGCAACAATCTCTGCAATTATGGGAGTAGAAGCTGGCGAAGCAGTTCGCCAGGTGGCATTTGTACATTGCCACGGTGACTGCGAGAACGCTACTCAGCAGTACGAGTACACTGGTGTATCTGATTGTAGACTCCAGACACAGGCTCCTGGCGGCGGTTCAAAGACTTGCTCCTATGGATGTCTTGGCGGTGGTTCTTGCGTATCTGTTTGCCAGTTTGACGCTATTCACGTTGTAAATGGCGTAGCAGTAGTAGACAAAGACAATTGTAAGGCCTGCGGCAAGTGTATCGACATTTGTCCTAGACATTTGATCGACCTTATTCCTTATACTGCAGAAGAGTCAGTTGCCTGCAAGTCACAGGATATGGGTAAGCTTGTTAACCAGTACTGCAAAGTTGGATGCATTGCTTGTCACATCTGTGAAAAGAACTGTCCAGCTGGTGCGATCACAGTTGAAAACAACGTTGCATCAATTGACCAGGAGAAGTGTACACACTGCGGCACCTGCGTAGAGAAGTGCCCAAAGAAGGCGATAGTAAATTGCTAGTGTAGTTTGGTGATATAACTGCTATTTTTCGCTCCGATATTTTTTGAAGTTTTTAATTGAGAATTTTGAAGTCAGATACGATTTATGTTGCTAGGAACATAAACTGTATCTGACTTTTTTCTTGCTGTTGTTTAATTCATTCTGGCTATTTTTTGTTTCCTTTTCTAATTATCTTTTTGATTTGCCAAAACATAGCAAATTCGTCTGATTAGGGTAAAGTTTTCCTGGTATCAATAAGTGAGAGAAATAAAATATTTAGCCGAAAACATGCAATGTATGTAAATTAGGCTATAGATTACAAATATGACAGTGGCGTCAAGGAAAGATAGTATGAGAAAAGTTTAACCGAAAATGGAAAATTTCCGGGCCTTCGGCTAAAGTTGGAAATTATCATGGCAAACAGGGAACGATAATCTTTAGCCTAAACTTGTAATTGCATATAGTTTAGGCAATTCCCTCATTGATATGGTAATGGGAAGCGCGTGAATACGAGCGCTTCAAGTGACGACATTCGAAAAAGCAGGTGAATAATAAATATAAAAATGAAACAAATTATATTGACATACGAAATGCCATGATTATAATAATAAATATAAAGTGGAAACAAATTAAAAAGCTAAAAAACAAGAAAAACCAAAGATAGGATAAACTACTAATATGTGAATACTATCTAGAAAGGAGTATACATGGCACTTGCAGATTACAAACATCCATATGTGACAGTGGATCTGCTGTTATTTTCGATAATAGATGGAAAGCTTGCTATTTGTCTTACTAAGAGAGATGAAGAGCCATTCAAGGACATGTACGCAATGCCTGGTACCTTTATTCATGAGGATGAATCGGCAGAGGGAGCGGTAGAGAGGCTCCTTGCTGACAGGCTTGGACTTGAAGGAAATATATATACTGAGCAGCTTCAGACATTTACTGATATTACAAGAGACCCAAGAGAGAGGGTTATCTCCATCGCATATATAGGCATCATTCCAGATATGAATATGGTGAAGGTGCCATGGATGGAGTGGTTCACCATAGCAAGTTCAAATGTGGGTTATGAAAAGCTCCTCAAGGTGGGGGATAGTTCAAATGCAAGCTTTATCAGTAACAGCTTAGGCTTTGATCATGATGAGATGCTTCATATAGCAATCGACAGACTTAGAGGCAAGACTCAGTACACAGACATTCTTTTCAAGTTTTTAAAGGATCAGAAGTGCTTTACAGCAGCTATCCTAAGGGAAATATATCAGGCAATCATCGGAAAAGAGGTTAATAGAGGCAACTTCACTAAGTATCAGATGAACACATACATTGAGTATGGGCTTATTAGTAAAACCGGTTCTACTTCTGTAGGAAGGGGACGACCTGCAGATACATATGCTTATATAGGAGGAGAGAAGTTATGGATAAGATCTTAATAGTGATAGACATGCAGAAGGACTTCGTAACAGGGGCACTTGGAAGCAAGGAAGCACAGGCAATCGTGCCAAACGTAGTCAAAAAGGTAAAAGAATTTGATGGCACAGTTCTTTTCACAAGAGATACACATGGGGAGAATTACATGGACACTCAGGAAGGTCGCAACCTTCCAGTTGAACATTGCATCAAAGGAACTGATGGATGGCAGATCATTCCTGAACTTCAGGAGTTTGCAACAGGCAAGATATTTGATAAGCAAACATTCGGAAGCGTTGAGCTTGCTGAGTATGTAAAAGAGCTTGCAGGTAAAGCAGGCGGCGACATCAGCGTAGAGCTCATCGGAGTTTGCACAGATATTTGCGTAGTAAGTAATGCACTTCTCATCAAAGCATTCTGCGGAGAAGTTCCTGTAGCAGTTGATTCTAGCTGCTGCGCCGGAGTCACAGTAGATGCTCACAACGCTGCACTTGCTACAATGAAGAGCTGCCAGGTACAGGTAGCCTAAGAGAAGGTGATCACATGAAAGTTGGAATTGTTTTTGGAACCTTTGCACCAATGCATTTGGGACATCTGGATGTGGTGGATATAGCCAAGACCGAGATGGATAAGGTAGTAGTTGTCTGCTGCGGACATGAAGGCGACAGAGGTTATCCAATGTATCCTCTTGAAAAGAGGCTTGAACTAGCTAATGAGCAATTTGCTGATGAAGAAAAGGTCTTCACAGCAATTCTTCCAGATACAGAACCCAAGATCAAAGAACATTGGGACCAGCAACAGATCTGGAATTATTGGGTAGATAGAATGCTCTTGATGCTTTTTCAAAAAGAGCTGATATCAGCGAAAGACGAAATAGTTTTTTATACATCTGAAGGGGATTACACAGATCTTTTAACAAATACTCATCAGAATATAAAGGTTAGAAAATGTGAGAGGGTTAGGCCAATAAGCGGCACCATGATCCGTGAAAATGGGGAAGAGTACATGGATCAGATGGCACCAAGCTTTAGAAAATATTACAAAAAGAGCTTTTAAAAGGAGAAGAGGTATGAATCAGATAATTACATCATTACTTGAACAGGACGCTTACAAATTTTCAATGGGACAGGCAATCTATCATCAGTTCAGTGATTACAAGACAACCTGGTCTTTTAAGTGCAGAAACACTGACGTGCACTTTACTGAGGAGATGGTAGAAGAGATCAAGAATCAGATCAAGGCTTTCTGTAACCTTAGATTTACAGAGGAAGAGCTTGAATATCTTGAGAATGTAATATGGATCAAAGGTTCTTACGTTGATTTCCTTAGACTCTGGCAGCCAAGATACGAGGATTTTTATATCGGAACAGACGCAGAGTGTGGACTTAGCATTGAGACTAAGGGAACATGGCTCAACACTTCAATGTATGAGATTCCAACTCTTGCAATCGTAAATGAAGTATATTTTAGAATGAAGTACAACTACGACGAACTCTTTGAGAGCTTCAAGAAGAGACTAGCTGAAAAGGTTGAGAAGGTTGAAAATGGCAGCATTTACCTTTCTGTCTTTAGTGAATTTGGTCTTAGAAGAAGATTATCAGCAGAGGCTCAGGAGCTTGCAGTTAAGACTCTTGCAGAGGCAAAGCTTACTTCTTCTACTTTCCTTGGAACATCAAACGTATTCCTTGCTAAGAAATATAATGTAACTCCAGTTGGAACCATGGCTCACGAGTGGATCATGTGCACAGGTCAGGGTAACCACAAGCACAATCCAGCATATTCAAACTGGTACGCTCTTGATGCCTGGGTAAAAGAGTATGGTGTCCTCAACGGAACAGCTCTTACAGATACAATTACAACAGATTGCTTCCTTAAGGACTTCCAGCTTACATATGCAACACTCTTTAGCGGTGTTCGTCATGACTCTGGAGATCCAATCGAATGGGGCGAGAAGATGATCGCACACTATGAGAAGCTTGGAATCGATCCAAAGACTAAGACACTTCTCTTTAGCGATAGCCTTGATTTCGAAAGGGCAGACAAGCTTTTTAGACACTTTAATGGCAGAGCGAAGGTCGGCTTTGGAATTGGAACTTATATTTCTAATGACACAGATGCACCAGCGCTCAACATTGTAATGAAGACCACAAGATGTAACGGACAGGACGTTGCTAAGATCTCTGATGTTAAGGGCAAGGGAATGTGCAAGAACCCTGATTATGTAGATTATCTTCAGAGATGTATCGACTGGAGAATGGAGCACGACAACAGATAATAACTGGTACGATTAGGCTTGAAGGGAGAAATGGTCATGATAGAACAGCTTAAGGATTTTAATGCAGAAAAAAAGATTGAAGAGATCACAGCTTGGATCAAGGAGTGGTTTGACAATAATGGTCCTACAGCCAGCGCAGTTATAGGCCTTTCTGGTGGTAAAGATTCTACTATTGTAGCAACTCTTTTGGTAAAGGCTCTTGGCAAAGACAGAGTTGTAGGAGTCTTGATGCCAGATGGAGAGCAGAAGGATATCGATGATTCAAAGAAAGTAGCAGAGCTTCTTGGAATTAAGTATCATGTTGTAAACATCAAGCCTGCTATGGATGGCTACCGTGAGATGATGAAGGCAGCAGGCGTAGAGCTTGGCAAGGATGCAATCATCAACACACCACCTAGAATGAGAATGGCTACACTTTATGGCGTTGCCCAGTCACTTCCAAATGGCGGCCGCGTAGCCAATACTTGCAACAAGTCAGAGGACTATGTTGGTTATTCAACCAAGTACGGCGATGCAGCAGGAGATTTCAGCCCTTGCTCAGACTTTACCGTAACTGAGATGCGCATGATCGGTGACGCTCTTGGCCTTCCAAATGAGCTCATCCACAAGACTCCATCTGATGGCCTTAGCGGAATGTCAGATGAAGACAAGCTTGGCTTTACCTACGATATGCTTGATAAATATATCTACACTGGTGTCTGCGAAGATGAGGCTATCAAACAGAAGATCGACAGACTCCACAAGATCAATCTTCACAAGCTTCAGCTGATGCCAATGTTTAAGCAGTGAGCATGTTATTGATAATATTGCTTGCCTTGTTCTTTTAATGAAAATGATGTTGTTTTAGCCGAAACTAAGCTTTTTGCTTGGCTTCGGCTAAAATTTTTCCGCCGGAGGCTGGCTTGTTGATGAGATGTGGACGATGATTTTAGCCTAAAGTGAGGGGCAAATTGGAATTAGGCTAAAGAATTTTTCTCAAGTTTTCTCGTTTAGAAGGAGGTCTTTAGCCTAGACTAGGAACAATTCATCTTTTAGGCTATGGAAAATCAAGTGTAACTACTTGATGCCTCTGAAATGTTTAGCCGAAACAAGCAATAATAAGAGATTGGGCTAATTGGTTGATAATAGCAAGCTATAGTCCGCTATTGAGATTATCCTTTCAGTAATAGATCTTCAAAGTTCTTTTTATAAATTGAAATATCAAAAGGGTTTCTATCATCCTCATATGTGAATATAAGATCTCTTCCCTGTACGAGACCAGCTCTATAGTATTTTCTCAATTTATCAAAGAAGCTATCTCTATAGCCTTCAGAGTGCATGAGTCCAAAGTGCTCAATGTATACGACTTTTCTAGTTATGACGTTGAGCGCAGTGAAATCAGGATAAAGAGTACTGAATTTGGAATAATGAAAAGGGGCTTCGTATTTATACGGGATTCCAAGACGTAATAATGTGTCAGCAATTATTACTTCAGATTTTGATCGGACTAGTTCGCCATTAGCTGTTTCGAAGATGAGATGTTCTGGGTAACTAGAGTTAGGAATGAATGGTTCTTCTAACCATTGTTTAGCATATTCTTCGTTGCTAATTATGTATGGAGAGATGAGCTTTTGCCTTGCTGGGTTACAATTGGTTAATATACTCATCATGTTATTGTTTTCATAGTCGCTTATCAATTCTTGAAGATATTTCAATCTTCTTTCGACTAGCAATTTAGATTTTTTAGCATAATCCTTTTGAGCTAGTTGCCTCGCGATACCTCTTTCCGAGGATTTGATATATTCTCCGGATACGTCAGAGCTTGTTTTTCTATGGTAATATACTGGCGAAGAAGTGGTACGTGTAATACGTAATTTTCCGGGAGGAGCAGTATTAATATCATTCTCCATTTTTTTACTTAATTCTTGTAAACAGGCATACTCAGCCTTTAATTCATCTATTATCATATTTCCTCTCATTCAATAATGTGAAATAGTGTGTGTTGAATTCCTAGAAGCGGAACACACTTTTGCAAAATTAGAGCATGAACAGAAGTCATTATATTAGGCTAATGATATGCTGTCAAATCATATTTGCCTTTGGACGAGGATTTTTGAGGGTGAGACACTATATTTCTGTGAGGAATCTTAGCCTAGTAAGAAAATTACAATGAAATAGGCTAATGAAATAGCTAAGTAAGAAAGAGAATTGTATGAATATATTTAGCCTAATTGGTAGTAATGGCCCCAAACAGGCTAAATATAGATACAGAGTAGCAGGTAATAGAGATATTTTTATTAGCCTAAAAGATATAGATTACAAGATTTGGCTAAACAATTGCAAAATCATAGCATGAAATAAAGAAAAGACTTTAGCCTAAAAACGTCAAGAAGAAATATAAGGCTAACATAGAAATAATAAACTCGGCACATAACAAAAGGAGCGCATGGCGACGAGCTCATGGTATAATTAACTTGCTTGTGTAGTTTACAATAACCGTGAAAGATTACAGAGAGGTAGAGGCTATGGCAGAACTCAAATGTCCACACTGCGGACAGGCATTTACAGTTGATGATACAGAGCTTAGCTCAATAGTTAAGCAGATTAGAGATAAAGAATTTGAGAAGGACTTAAGGGAGCGTACGTCGGAGCTTGAGAAGCACCTTCAAAAAGAGCACGAAATAGAGCTTGCTGCTCAGGAAGATAAGATTACGCTCAAAACTAAGCAGCAGTATGAAAAAGAAAAAGAAGAGTTAACAAAAGAAATTTCAAGATTAAAGGAAGAACAGGCTATTCAGTCTGCAAAAACTAAAGAAGAACTAATTTCTGAAATCGAAAAAATAAAAACTTCTCAATTTGAAAAGATAGAGAAATTAACTCATGAACATGCTGAGGAATTAGAAGAAATAAAGGACAAGCTCAGAAAGAGTGAAGAAGAAAAAAGCAAGCTTCAACATGAGCTTAGCGCTGTAGATGACAAGCAAAAGCTCGCAGTCCTAGAAGCAGTCAAGAAAGTCGAAGATGAGAAGCATGCCCTCGAGAGTTCCTTTAATGAAAAGAACAGAGAGCTTGAATCTGCACTTTTGCAGGAAAAGGAAAAGGGCAAGGTTCTCTTAGAGCAGAAGGAAAAAGAGGTTGAGTTCTATAAGGACCTCAAGACCAAGATGTCTACTAAGATGGTGGGCGAAACCTTAGAGCAGCACTGCGAGATTCAGTTCAATCAGCTCAGAGCTACAGCCTTTAAAAATGCCTATTTTGAGAAGGACAATGATGCAAGAACAGGTAGTAAGGGCGATTATATCTACAGAGAGTGTGACGAGAACGGTGTTGAGATCATTTCCATCATGTTTGAGATGAAGAATGAGATGGATGAAACGGCCACCAAGCACAAGAATGAGGACTTCTTCAAGGAGCTTGATAAGGATAGAAAGGAAAAGAACTGTGAATACGCAGTTTTGGTTTCTATGCTTGAGAGTGACAGTGAACTCTACAATGCAGGAATTGTTGATGTTTCCTACAAGTATGACAAGATGTACGTTGTAAGGCCACAGTGCTTTATTCCAATGATCACACTTCTTAGAAATGCAGCAATGAATGCTCTTATGTACAAGCAGGAGCTTGCTACGGTCAAGAATCAGGATATCGATATTTCAAACTTTGAAGACAGCCTTATGAAATTTAAGGATGACTTTAGCCGTAACTATGATATTGCTCATAAGCATTTCGACAATGCCATTGATGAGATAGACAAGACGATCCAGCACCTTGAAAAGGTAAAAAAAGAGCTCCTTGGAAGCGACAATCAGCTTAGAATTGCTAATAGCAAGGTAGAGGATGTAAGTGTCAAGAAACTTACCAAGAATAATCCTACTATGAAAGCTAAATTTGAAGAGCTTAACTCATAAGTGTATAATTCATAACTTGTGAGAAATAAAAAGGTTAGGATGTAATAATGGCAGTACAAAACAGACGAGAATATTTAACAACAACACCAATACCAAAGCTTATTTTGTCGCTTTCAGTTCCGACGATCATAAGCATGATGGTAACGGCAATCTATAACACAGCAGATACTTTCTTCGTAGCAAGGGTTTCAAGCGACTCAGCTATTAACACTGCAGCTACTGCTTCAGTTGGACTTGTATTTACTGTTATGGCGCTCATTCAGGCTACAGGCTTTTTTTGCGGACATGGATCTGGCAACTACTTATCAAGAATGCTTGGAGCAGGCAACCACAAAGAAGCAAACGAAATGGCTTCAACAGGCTTTGCTCTTGCACTGATCCTTGGAGTTATCTTTGCAATCGTAGGTAATATCTATGTTGAACCTATAGCACGTTTTCTTGGTGCAACCGACTCTACTATGAAGTTTACTCAGGACTACATGAGGATCATTCTGTTTGGTGCACCATTTATGATGGCTCAGTTTGTTATCAACAATCAGCTCAGGTTCCAGGGAAGCGCCGTATATGCCATGGTAGGTCTTATGTGCGGCGCAGTTATGAACATGGTCTTAGATCCACTTCTTATCCTTGGATTCCACATGGAGGTCAGGGGTGCTGCTATTGCTACGGTAATGGGACAGTGCACAAGTTTCATAGTTCTTTTGATCGGAACCAGCAAAGGTGAAAATATCAAGCTTAGCATAGGTAATGTGCATCTAAACAAGCACTATCTCTTAGAAATCGTAAACGGCGGAGCACCATCTCTTTTCAGACAGGGAATGGCTGCAATATCCACGCTGATCCTCAATAGAACAGCAGGAGCTCTTGGCGCAGATGCAGCAATTGCAGGTATGTCAGTGGCTTCAAGAGTTATGATCATGATGGCTTCAGCTCTTATCGGCTTTGGCCAGGGCTATCAGCCAGTTTGCTCTTTCAACTACGGAGCAGGCCTTACTAAGAGGGTAAAAGAGGGATTTATATTCTGCGTAAAGTACTCAACCGTATTCTTGATACTTATCGGCACTACATGTTTTTCTTTTGCACCGGATATCATATCAGTATTTTCAAAAAATCCTGATGCCATAAAGGTAGGTGTAGCAGCCCTTAGATTCCAGTCAGTGACACTACCTCTTTCAGGAGTTATCGTTATCAGTAACATGATGCTTCAATCAATAGGTAAGGGGATTAAGGCTTCGATCATGGCTTCATCAAGAAACGGAATATTTTTCATTCCTATGATCTTGATCCTGCCAATGATCCTTGGATTAACAGGAGTTGAGATGGCTCAGTCCTGCGCAGATGTATGCGCCTTTGCACTGGCAATACCACTTGCACATTCAGAACTCAAAAAATTTGTTGACTAACATAAATGAAATTACTAAATAGACCTGTATCTTAGATATAGGTCTATTTTTTCAACAAAAATGCGAAAAAACACCTTGTTTTACACCCTTCATTCTGCTAACGTGTTAGAATGTACAAGTATTCATAGGAGGAGAGCCCGTGAAAGCCTTGGTTATCAACTGTAGTCCAGTTAGAAATGGTGCAACAGCAGAGATAGTAAGCATCGTTTCCAAAGAACGACCACATATTCAGGAAAAGAATTAGAGCTTCAAGAATTTGTTATGACAGCAAGATAAGGCACAAACTTTATGGGGAGATGTTATGAAAGATTTTGATGCAGTTGTTTTTGACATGGATGGTGTTATCTTTGACTCAGAAAAAGCAACCATGGACTGCTGGCTGGAACTTGCACAGAAGTATGGCATAAAGAACATAGAAGAGCCATATCTTGCCTGCTGCGGAACCAATGCAGCCAAGACCAAAGAGATAATGCTAGAAGCCTACGGTGAAGATTTTCCGTATGATAAATACGCTGGGGAAGCATCGCAGATGTATCATGAAAGATACGATGGCGGAAAGCTTCCTATTAAAACGGGAGTTTTACAGCTACTTGTCTTTTTAAAGATGAATGGTAAGAAGATAGCACTTGCATCTTCTACAAGGAGACAGACCGTTGTAAATCAGCTTCGCGACGCAGAGCTACTTTCATTTTTTGACGAGATCATTACTGGTGATATGGTCATAAAGAGTAAGCCGGAGCCAGATATCTTTTTACTGGCTTGTGTTAAAACAGGCGTGTCGCCAGCAAGAGCCTATGCCATAGAGGATTCATATAATGGAATCAGGGCAGCAAGTAGAGGAGGCCTTAAGCCAATAATGGTGCCTGATCTACTTCCTGAAAATGAGGAAATGAAGAATCTATCTGAAGAGATCTGCACAGACCTTTTTGAAGTAAAAAGGTATTTACAGGAAGAATAAAAAACGACTACGATAGGGGAGACATTATAATGCATTTTGGAAGTTCAAATGATACAGAAGCAGTAAAAAAGCAGTACGCCACATCAAAGGGACTTGATATCCGTATTGGGTTTCATAATAAATATTCAACAAATAAGCAGGGTTATAGTAACTGGATAATTTCAAATTACAATATCAAAAGAGGTATGAAAGTACTTGAGCTTGGGTGCGGCACAGGAGGCCTTTGGGAAGACCATGAGGATATGGTATCCAGATGTGGCAAGCTTGTTCTTACAGATTTTTCTGAGGGAATGCTTGAGACAGCAAGGAATAACCTTGGAGAAAGAGATAATATCGAATATATTCAGGCAGATATTCAGTATTTACCTTTTGAAGAAAACAGCTTTGACGTGGTGATCGCAAATTCAATGCTCTACCACGTTCCAGACATTGATAGAGGCATAAGAGAGGTTAGAAGAGTGTTAAAGCCAGGTGGAGTGTTCTACTGCGCTACACTTGGAGAGAACAACTTTTCAGAGCTTCTTGCTGAGTGGTTCGAGCTTGGCGGAGAAGAGTTTAAGCCAAATCACAACTTTACTATGCAGAACGGAGGCGCTGTACTGGGCAAATCCTTCGCAGATGTAAAGACTGTTTTTTATGAGGATTCACTTCATGTAACAGATGTAGAAGATCTTGTTGAGTACCTTCGAAGCCTTGCTTCCTTCAAGGCAATCTGTGATCTGCCTGTGGAAAAAATTCGTGAGATATTAAAAGAGCATATAGAAGATGAGGCAGTTGATCTTCCTAAAGAATATGGAATGTTTATTTGCCAATAAAAATGGGACCGCAAGGTCCCATTTTTGTTTGTATATTTAAGACATTTTCTTGTACATCAAATTTCCAATTGACTGGATCAGCTGAACAAAAGCAATAAGTATCAAGGAACATACAACAAGGTATTCTGTCTTGTACTGCTGATATCCGTAACGGATAGCAATATCACCGATACCGCCGCCGCCAACAGTTCCTGCCATAGCTGAATAACCGATAAGAGAGATGATAAGGAGAACAACGCCATTTAACATTCTTGGAATAGATTCCTTAACATAAACTCTCATGAGAATCTGGAAGTTAGATGCTCCAAAAGATCTAGCGGCCTCAATAACTCCAGGATTGGTCTCGCGAAGGCTGGTCTCAAATACTCTTGCAATAAAAGGAATAGCAGATACTGTAAGGGGAACGATAGAAGCTGTTGTTCCGATTGATTTACCAACAACCATTCTAGTAAATGGAATAAGGATTACCAAAAGAATGATGAATGGGAAGCTTCTAAAAACGTTGATGATAAAGCTAAGTATCTCATAAACAAATTTATTTGGTTTAAGTCCGTCAGGAGCCGTAAGTGTCAGTATGATCGCAGGTATAAAGCCAAGGACAACTGAAAAAAGTGTTGACCAAAATACCATATAAAGAGTCTGCTTAAATGCAGTCATAATAACGGCGCTCATGCCGGATGATGTTAAAATTCCAGACATTATTTGATTACCTCCCAGGTTACATTCTTGCTATCAAGGAACTCGCAAGCTCTTGCCAGATCTTTTTCATCCATGTTAAGAACAAGGCTACCGTAAACGTCCTCTCTAAAGTCCTCAAGCTTAGCCCAGCAGATATTGAAGTCTGTATGAAGCTCCTGAGCCATCTGTGTTACGATAGGACGCTGATTGCCCTCTCCAAAGAAAAAGAGCTTAAGATTGATTCCAGTAGTTGGAAGCTTGTTACTCTCTTCTCTAAGGAAGTCACGGATCTCCATTTCCTTTGGCCATACAAAGAGCTGTTCTGGCTTACCAACAGCAAGCATCTTACCATTACTAAGGAATGCAACCTTCTGACAGATCTGCTTAACAACCTCCATCTGGTGAGTAACCACGATGATAGTGATTCCAAGTTCGCGATTGATCTTTTGCAAAAGAGCTAAGATCTCCTTGGTGATCTCAGGATCAAGAGCGCTGGTTGCTTCGTCGCAAAGAAGGAACTCAGGGTCAAGTACTAAGGCTCTGGCAATAGCAACTCTCTGCTTTTGACCACCTGAGAGCTGGCGAGGCTTGGCATGCATCTTGTCCTCAAGGCCTACCATACGTATCAAGTATTCAATCTTTTCTTTTGCAGCAGGAGAATGTGTGTCAATTCCCCAAAACTTCATTGGAAGAGCAACGTTCTGATACACATCAAGTCTCTCCAAAAGATTGAAGCCCTGGAAGATCATTCCCATCCTCTTTTGAAGCTGTCTGAGTAAGAATTTGTCTCGGATGTTAACCATCTGTCCATTAACAATGATCTTGCCGCTGTCATAGGATTCCAGACCATTAATGCATCTAAGAAGAGTAGACTTACCCGCTCCACTCTGTCCAATAATTCCAAATATCTCACCATCCTGAATATCCATGGTGATACCTTTTAGAACTTCCGTATCATTAAATCTTTTGCATACGTTCTGCAGTTGTATCATTTCTTTTTTCTCCAAATATATTTATCAATTAGATATGATAACATAAATATGCAAAAATGACATTACACCTAGTTGTATACTTTATTCTATTACACTTGGAGAAAGATATTTATGCAAAGAATGTGTATAGGTAGCACACCAAGCAATTGCTAATGATAGAATTAATTATGATTGACTGTATATCACGAAAGTGATATTATAACTACATAAAATAGAAAACTAGGAGGCGTTAGTATGAAAAAAGTAGGAACTCTTTTACTATCAATTGTTTTGTTGTTTTCTTTTCCGATTCAGTCATTTGCATGTAGTGATGAATCCTATGGATGTGATGAATGCAAAAATGTGGGTTATGTAATCACTGGAGTGGAAAGACCTGATTGCCCACATAATTGGACTTCGTGGCAGATTGAAAAGGTATACTATGACGCGCCATCTTCATTTGGAAATTGCGTTGACAAATGTGTTAAATATATAAGAGTATGCCAAAATTGTGCTGCGATTGAATATAAAACTGATAGATATCAACAGCAGCATTCTTGGGAATATAAGAACGGGTATAAATATTGTAAAACTTGTGGAATGGAAATTCGTCCTACGGTATTTGGGGAAACAGAGTAATGTGACACTGATGGGGATATATGATGCACATAATAATTCTGATAATATTATGTTTGGCACTAATAGGTAATAAGTATATAACAAATTTAGATCATACCGATAATGTACAGTATAGTTATGTAGAAAAAACTGATACTACTGAAACTAATTTAATACAGGATAATTGGGATGTAACCTATGAAATAGGTGTAAGCCTGAATAGATCTTTCATAGATGGAAAAGAAAAATATGCATTGTGCTATATACCTGAAGAGGAATACTGCGAGTATTGTATTGTTACGGACTCAAATGGAAACAAAAAGAAAATCAACAAGTATTCAGGTGTAGACTACAAACCAAAAGACGCTAGTATCGGTGAAGAATTTTCTGATAAATTGCTTGTTGAAAGCTATGATGTTGATGGTAATTTGAGATGTACTAGTGTAACAAATATATATTGGGATTATAATGAAAAGCGCTTTTATTCCAGTTGCTTCGGAGAATAGATTAACTATCAGTTTAATTCAAAGAAGTGCCGCAGTATGACAAGTGTGGAATATTAGTGTGAGCGATTTATTTTTTGCAGCAGATACATTGCATGAAAAAACCTCGTTAAGATTTGCGTTATGAACAACGTGAAGCAAATCTTAACGAGGTTTTTGAATGTCTTATGTATCCTGCAAAAAATACCGGAGCGAACAATGATATTTCACACTGTCATACTCTCAATACCTGAATTACTCTGCGCTTACGAAAGATGCGATAACTGCTCCCTTGTAGGTTGCGTCGATGTATTTCTGAACTTCTTCTGAGTTAAGAGCTGCTACAAGTGCCTGAATCTTCTCAGAATCCTGTGTGCCATCCTTAACTACAAGGAAGTTAGTTCTCTTTGTTGTTGTTTCCTCGTCGAATTCCTCAATCTCAAGAGCTGGGTGCTTAGCTGGAAGCTCAGCCTCAAGTGCGTAGTTACCATTGATAACTGCAGCATCAAGATCTGGAAGTGAAAGTGGAAGGTTAGCAGCTTCAAGTGGAGTGATCACATAGCCGTGTGGGTTAGCGTCAGCGTCTTTTGTAAGAGAATCCTCTGTGTAGCTGTCGCTTGTACCGTATTCACCCTTTGATGTTAAAAGACCCTTCTGAACAAGAAGATCAAGTGCTCTTGAAGCGTTGTCTGGATCGTTAGGAATTCCGATTGAAGCACCGTCTGGAAGATCAGCAACTGCTGTGTACTTCTCTGAGTAGATGCCCATTGGCTCAATGTGAACGCCTGCAACTGCTACAAGGTGAAGACCTGCATCCTGGTTCTGCTGGTTCATGTAACCAAGTGTCTGGAAGTAGTTGGCATCAATCTCGCCAGCTTCAAGTGAAGTATTAGGAAGAACGTAATCCTGGAAAACTACAGTCTCAAGTGTCCAACCGTCTTTTGCAAGAACGTCTTTTACTACGTTATCAAGAATTTCAGCATGTGGAACTGGTGTAGCACCAACTCTGATTGTCTTGTCCGCATCAGCAGAAGCTGTATCGTTGTTTGCCTCTGTAGCAGTCTGTGTGTCTGTTGTGTTCTGAGTATCAGCTGAGTTTCCACAACCAGTTAAGACGCCGAGTACAAGAGTTGTAGATAAAACTAAGCTTGCAATGATATTCTTTTTCATAAAATAATCCCTCCTCGAATTTCTTTTTAATTTATGAAAATGATTATAATTATTGAAAAGCAAAATGTGAACTAAGAATAATTTTTCGCTGGTGATAAACAATACTTTTCACAGTGATAAGAAAGACTTAAGTGCTTCGATCAATAGTTCATTTTTGTCATGTAACTTTACTGCAATTCTGTAATCACCTTCTTCTAATCCCATGAAATTACTGCAGGATCTGATGAGGATATGATACTTCTTTGCCAGGAACTCCTGCAGGTCACGGTTTTGCCCTAATCTCGCAGGTACATTAAACATGATGAAGTTAGCCTGGCTGTCATACACCTCAAATCCAAGATGACGAAGTTCTTTTATTAGGAAATCTCTCTCAGTAGATACCAGTTCAATGGTTCTTTTCACATACCTTTCTTGTAAAAGAGCCTCTTTTCCCGCAAGCTGAGCATAAGTTGATACGCTCCATTCTGGCTGGGCATTAAAAAGAGCTTTCACAAGATCTTTGTTACTACTAATGCAGTATCCAAGCCTTATTCCGGGAATTGAGTAGAGCTTAGTGAAGGCATCCAAAAGGACTAGATGTGGATGATCAGCAAGGAGACTCTGACAACTATAATGATCAGAGTTTTCCACAAAGCCCATGAAGCACTCATCTAATATAAAGAAGATCTTCTTTTTCTCACATACATCTGCAATCTCTTTTACAAGGGCAGGTTCGATAACTCGTCCAGTAGGATTGTTAGGACTGCAGGCAAAGACCACGCCACATTTGGCTTTTTCTAGAAAAGCTATGAAATCCTCCGTCAGCGCATATCCATTTTCCTTAGAAAGCTCGTAGTAGCTAACCTTGGAACCGTTAGATAAAAGAGCTCTCTCATAGCCTGAAAATGTGGGCTCTATAATAAGCGCATTTTTGGGAGCAAGGACTTTTGCTAGTAAACTGATAACTTCAGAAGCGCCGTTTCCAATAAAGATACTGTCTGCTGTAACGCCTCTTTTCTTGGAAATAGCGTGGCAAAGCTCCTCGGAACGCCTATCTGGGTACTTCTCAAGAGCATCGACATTTGTAGTCAGGGCATAGCTTAAGTTCCCTGGCATCCCCAGAGGATTAGTGTTTACGCTAAAATCCAGCTTTATTTGGTTGTAATCAGTGTATTCGCCGCCGTGGGTGAATGCCATTTGATGATTCATAATATCCTCATATAAAAACATGTATTATCTTACATTTCCTAAGTATATCAGTAATTACACCATAGATAAAATGGTGTAGAATTATTTTTATGAACAAGGATATGTTGAAAACTCTTGAAAATTACATAGATAAAGTGGAAAAAGTTGATGATGCTGCTATTAGTGCAGCATCAGATTACAACAATTCGCTGGTAAAGCCGCCTCGTAGCATGGGAGAGCTTGAAAACATTGCAATAAAGCTCGCTGGTATAACAGGTCATGCCAAAAACAAAATTGGTAAAAAGACTATTTACGTATTCTGCGCAGATAACGGCGTTGTGGAGGAGGGCGTGGCGTCATCCCCTGTTTCAGTAACTGCCATGCAGGCCCTTAACATGACAAGAGGGCTTACTGGCGTTGCAGTTCTTGCAAGGCACACGGGCACAGAGCTTGTAGTGACAGATATGGGAATTGCTACGGATTATTCTGCTGACCCGGATGCAAGTAAAGTCCTTGACCACAGCATTAGGCGAGGCACTGGTAATATAGTAAAAGAAATGGCTATGACGGAAGATGAGTGCCTTAGAGCCATAACTACGGGGATAAATCTCGTAGCCAATGTGGATAAGTCCTCCACTGGAACAGTAGACCTTGTGGGCGTAGGAGAGATGGGAGTTGGTAACACTACCACATCCACAGCTCTTTTAGCTGCACTTACAGGCGTATCTCCAGAAGACATCACGGGGCGAGGCACTGGACTTACAGATGAAGCCCTTAGCCAAAAGAAGGAAGTCATAAGAAAAGCCCTTGAGTTCCATGGACTTCAAAATAAGGAGTGGGAAGGGAATGAGAATGACGCTGAGCAGATAATATCAGCTATGGCCAAGGTTGGCGGCCTTGATATTGCTGCTATGTGCGGCGCATTTATTGGAGCGGCAATTTCCAAGAAGGCTGTTGTCATAGATGGCATTATTTCTGCGGTGGCAGCACTGTGCGCAGTAAGACTCTGCCCGCTTGTTAAGGGATATCTTTTCACATCCCATGTGTCCAAGGAGCCTGCCTATGATCTTGCAATAAAAGAGCTGGGACTTAATCCATATCTTATGCTGAATATGGGACTTGGTGAAGGAAGCGGATGTCCTATGGCATTTCAGATAATTGAGGATGCCTGCGTTATGATGTGCGACATGGCAACCTTTGAAGGCGGCGGAATAGATGATTCATACCTTGAGGGAATAAGGTAATATGGTAGTTCTGATAACTGGCGGTTGTAAGAATGGAAAATCGAATAAGGCTCAGGACCTGGCGGTAAGCTATTCTAAGAAGCAAAAGGGAAAACTCTACTACGTGGCAACCATGATATCTACAGGGGCGGAAGATGACGAGCGCATCAAAAAGCATGTGGAAAGCAGAAAAGATCTTGGCTTTGATACTATTGAGCTTAAGTATAGGATAGAAGACCTTGTGGATGTTATCAGGAAAGATGAGAATCCGCCTGCATTTTTGGTGGATAGCCTCACTGCCCTTCTTGCTAATGAGATGTTTAGAGTAGATGATAAGGGCAACTTCTATGTGGACCATGATGCAACTGGAAGAGTTCAAAAGGGTCTTGGCATTTTGATAGATGAGTGCCAAAAATCCGGTGCCAGCATTGTATTTGTAAGCGATGGAATTTACAGCGATTCTATTATTTATGGAGATGAAACAATAGAGTATCAGAGGGGACTTGCGCTACTTGAACAGCTAGCTTCAAAAAGAGCTGATGAAGTTATGGAGATGACTGCTGGAGTTAAAGGAAACACAGAGCCTTTAGTAGATGGGGGACAAGCAGTGAACAAGAAACTTATATTTGGCGGAGCCTTTCAGGGCAAAAGAGCCTTTGCTAAAAGTGAATTTAATATAGAAGATAAAGAAATCTATTCTTTTACAGCTGATGACACCAAGGTGCCAGCAGGCTACAGAGCTTATGAACACGCAGAGAGGCTTGTGCGTAACATTCTCTCAGCAGAAGAGTCTTTTAACTTATTAAAAGAAGCTGAGACAGTCATAGTTGACGATATTACCTGCGGCATAGTTCCTATGGATGCTACAGACAGAAAGGCTCGTGAAGAAACAGGGCGTCTCATGCAAATGTTAGGAAAAGATCGCAGTATCTACAGAGTATTTTGCGGGGAAGGGGTGAAGATAAAATGAGGTTACTTAAGTCTTTTGCGATTGCATTTTCAATGTATTCCAAGATACCAATGCCACAATTTAAGTGGGGAAACGAGGACATGAAGTACAGCATTTGCTTCTTTCCTTTGATTGGCCTTTTGATCGGCGCTATCATGAGCGTTCTTTATTTTGTGATGCATTATATTGAACTTCCAGCAGAAACAGTGATTCCGCTGATATTAGTAGTGACCCCTGTTATTCTGACAGGCGGAATACATCTTGACGGCTTCATGGATGTGAGCGATGCGCTTTCATCCTATCAGACAAGGGAAAAGAAACTTGAGATCCTTAAAGACCCTCATATTGGAGCCTTTGCTGTTATAAGAGTTATGGTCCTTGCTGCGCTTTTCTTTGCAGGACTTGAACTTATCATGTATTACGCTGGCTCTGGGATTTCAGAAATAGTAGTCCTTGGACTTGGCCTTTGCCTTTCAAGGTGCCTAAGTGGTATCTCAGTTGTTTCATTTAAATGTGCCAAGAATGAAGGTACGCTCTATACTTTTGCAGAAGGTTCAGACAAAAAGAAGTGTCTTAGCATTTTGATAAAAGAAGCTGGCGTTGTCATGATCGCCATGATAGTCATCGGACGTTTTACAGGCGCAGCGGCTGTTTTGGCAGCTCTTTTCACATTTCTGTATTACCACGTAAGGTCAGAAAATGAGTTTGGCGGCATAACTGGTGATGTAGCAGGCTGGTTTGTGTGCATATGTGAGACGTGCATGGTGCTTGTTATCGGCGCTATGGCATATTTTTATCGCTGGCTCTAAGGGAGTGACATGATTCAATATTTTAAATACATTCCAATTACATTTATTTTGGGCTTTATCGTGGATGCCTTCGTGGGAGATCCAAGGAATATCCCACATCCTGTGCAGCTAATTGGGCGCCTCATAACTTTTTTGGAAAAGAGATTATTAATTAAAGAAGATAGTGATGACAAGAAGTATCGAAAAGGCATGTTACTGACAACTCTTGTGGTGTTATCCACAGCTTTCTTGGGGATATTTATCCTGTACTGCGCTTTTCTAGTGGATAAAGAGGTGGGGCTTATAGTGATGACCATGATGAGCTGGCAGAGTATTGCTGCAAAGAGTCTTTGCCAGGCGGCAATGGATGTGCATGAGCCTTTAAAGGATGGGAATATTGAGGGGGCTCGAACTGCAGTTAGCATGATAGTTGGCAGAGATACCGCTCTTCTTGATAAAGACGGCATCACAAGGGCAGCAGTTGAGACCGTTGCAGAAAATACCAATGACGGCGTTATCTGTCCTATGTTTTATCTGGCTATTGGCGGTCCTGTCCTTGCCTTTATCTACAAGGCTGTCAGTACCATGGATTCCATGATCGGCTACAAGAATGACAAGTATATGTTCTTTGGAAGAAGCGCAGCTAGGCTTGATGATATCTTTGCTTTTGTTCCAGCCAGGATCAGCGCAGTACTTATGATGGCAGCAGCTTTTTTACTAGAACTAACTGATAAAGCTCATTATAGCTTCAAGGATTCAGTCAGGATCTTTAAAAGAGACAGATTCAATCATGCAAGTCCAAATTCTGCACAGTGTGAGAGCGTATGTGCAGGAGCACTTGGCCTTCGCCTTGCAGGGCCAGCGGTTTACTTTGGTGAAATGCATTCTAAACCATATATTGGTGATGAAAAAAGAAAGATCGAGGCTGATGATATAGTCAGAGCTTGCAGGTTAATGTACATTACGGCACTTTTTCCAGTTATCGTTTATTCAATCATTGAAGTTATCAGGATATATGTGGTATAAGTGAAATTAGGCATTATTACTATCAAAGAGGAACGGTATGAATAAAAAGATCTTAAAGAATAAACTATTTCTGTATCTTACAGAATTCTTTGCAGGAATGTCAGTAATGGCGGTAGAACTTGGCGCCAGCAGACTTCTTGCTCCATATTTTAGCTCATCACAGATCGTGTGGACTATCATCATCGGAACTATCATGATCGCCATGGCTCTTGGTAATATTTACGGCGGCCGCAAGGCAGACAAGGACAAGGACCCAGGTAAGCTCTACGGCAGGATCCTTGTATCAGCTATCTGGATAGCACTTATCCCAGCCATTGGCAAATACGTAATCCTTGGTATTTCTGCACTTCTTATCTTTACAGTTAACAGTAACTTCCTTGTGATCGCTGCCTTTGCGGCCTGCATGGTGGTTTTTGTATTTCCATTATTCCTTCTTGGAACAGTAACTCCAAGTCTTGCCAAGTATACGACAGATTCTCTCGAAGATAACGGCAAGATCATTGGAACTCTTGGAGCTTTCAATACAGTAGGCAGTATCATCGGTACCTTCGTACCAACCTTTGTTACTATCCCTGCTGTAGGAACAGCCATCACATTCCTTATCTTTGCAGGAATCCTCATAGTTCTTTCTATTGCTTACTTTGTAAGCCCATCTGAAGGTACTGACCAAGCTACAAAAGGCTCAAAAAAAAACAGTAATGTAGCAAGGATCGTTTCCGGAATCCTTATTTTTGTTATATCTTGCGGCCTTTGCTACAACACAAGCTTTGCCTTTTGGGAGAATAACTTAACCTATGAAGGCGAGTCAGTTTACAACTATCTTCAGGTAAAAGAAACTCCAAATACAGTTATCCTTTCAACTAATGTTTTATTTGGTGTTCAGTCAGTTCTTGTTAAAGATGGTGCTCTTACAGGAATGTATTATGACGTAGCTATGGCAGCACCTTACATGGCAGGCATCAAAGATAAAGAAGAAAAGGGCGAAAATCTGGACGTTTTGATCCTAGGCATGGGCTCTGGAACATATGCAACCCAGCTTTCAAGACACTTTGACAACATCAATATTGAGGGCGTTGAGATCGACGAAAAGATAACTGATCTTGCCCACAAGTACTTTGAACTTCCTGAAACTACAAAGGTGACAACCTACGATGGCAGAGCTTATCTTGCTGCAGTGGACAAGAAGTACGACGTGATCATGGTTGATGCCTATCAGGACATTACTATTCCTTTTCAGATGTCATCAGTAGAGTTCTTTACTATGGTAAAAGAGCATCTGAATGATGGTGGAGTGATGGTTGTAAACATGAATATGTACAGCGACAATGCCATCGGAGCCCAAAATGATGCCACAATTAATACTTATCTGGCAGATACCATTTCTTCAGTGTTTAATAATGTTGTAACAATTGATGTGGTAGGTTCGACAAACAAAGAACTCTTTGCATGTGATTCCGATAATTTTCTTGAGAAGTTAAAGGATGGAGCTAGTAAAGAAGATGAGACTGACTTGAGAGCTATGATGGAGAGTGCATATAGCTCAGCACTGGCCTACGATGCAGGCAATCATATCATGACAGATGACAAAGCACCTGTTGAATTATTGGGCATGAAACAGATCGATGCAATTATTAAGGATGAGGTATTATATTACAAAGAAATTTACAAAAAACAGGGCATAAATGGACTATTGAATAGTTTATAAAATTTTTAAAAATTCATATATTTTCAGGGGCGCTAATGCTATAATCAACTCAAGCATAGCGCTTTTTTATGGCTAAAATTCAAAGGCAGCGAGGAACAAAAAGTATATGGGAGAACAGACATCAAAGACAAAGGCAGCAAAGGCAGTAAAAAAAAGAAGGGTCAGAAAGATCAGTACCAAACTTCTGTGGTACATCGTACCACTTGTAACTTTCACTGTCGTGGTTTTAGTGGCCGTTGCGGGGGAACTTTCCAAAGCACGAATGAAGGAAATGGCAAATGAGACACTGGAATCATCAATTTCAAATCAGGCCGACAATATTGAATCATGGCTTGATAACAATCTTGAATTTTTCAGTACAGTTAAACTTGTAATTGAAACTGAACATCCTGCAGATTTTGAACTTGTTAAGATTCTTGATGCATTCTATGGTTACAACAAGAGTAATCCTGATGGCATGTACATTGGAACATCATCTGGCAAGCTCTATACAGCAAGAGAGTCAGCTTTTACTGAACAGAATGTAACAGAGAGTATCTGGTTCAAACAGGGCATTACCAGAGTGGGAATGGCCTATGGCTCAGCACACCAGAATTACAACGGCGATATGGTAATAAGTGCTACAGGTATTCTTGATATGGACCGCGTTGATCTGAAGGTTATCGGTGCGGACGTACCACTTGATTCTATCACTGTAATCGTTAATTCCGGAGTTAAGATGAAGGGTGCAAGCTCATTCCTGGTAGATACAACAGATGGAACTATCCTTGCACACAGAGATGCAAGCCTTGTATCTACAACTCTTTCAGATACTAGCAGTGATGCACTTTTGAAGGGGGCAGCTAAGAAGATAGCTGCGGCAGACTATGACACATGTGAGATCGGCTCATATGTCGCAGCATTCAAGCAGGTTGAAGGAACAGATTGGATCCTTGTTTCTTATATTCCAAAGAGCGAGATCCTTGGACCAATCTATCAGATGTCATGGTATCTGGTAATCATCGGATTAGTTGCAGTTCTTCTGATAGTCGTAGCAATTCTTCTTGTTGTTAGAAAGGTTATTGCTCCACTTACAGTTATTACTAGCAACATTACAGCTATGACAGAGGGTGACTTTACTATCAATGTTGATGTTAATAGTAACGACGAGATCGGTGTCATGGGAAGACAGGTTACTGAGTTTGTTGATTCTATGAGAAACATGCTGGCTAGTATCAGCAATGAATCTGAGAAGCTTAGAAATGAATCTGACAGCAGTGACAAGGTTTCTAAGACAATGTTCTCAGCATCTCAGTCACAGGCTGCTGCTATGGAGCAGCTCAACGAAACAGTTGATCAGCTTGCTCAGGCAGTTAATGATATCGCACAGAACGCTACAACACTTGCAACTGTAGTATCTGACACAAGGGATAACAGTGATAAGGCAAGCGTCAGCATGAAAGAAACAGTTGAGATCTCTCAGAAGGGCCGTAGCGACATGGAGAAGCTCAGCGAGGCTATGATCGGAATCGAGGGAGCCAATAATGAACTTGTTGAATCCATCAATCAGGTTGGTGCAGCTTCAGAAGAGATCACAAACATTGTTGGAATGATCAGTGCCATCGCAGAAGAGACAAATCTTCTTTCACTTAATGCCAGCATTGAGGCAGCAAGAGCTGGAGAGTCAGGAAGAGGCTTTGCAGTTGTTGCTACACAGATTGGTAAGCTGGCTCAGACATCAGCAACCAGTGCCCAGAATATTTCAAAGCTTATAGATGAGGTTCGCGGACTTATCGAGAAAGCTGTCGGACAGGCTAATGCTTCTGCTGAGAGCATCAGGGAAAATAGCGAACTTATTGAAGTTGCAGTTGGAACCTTTGATCAGATCTATACAAATATTCAGCAGTCAAATGAACTTATGGAAGCTATGATCAAGAATGTTTCTAAGGTTGATGAAGTTGCAACTACTGTTGCTGCTATTTCTGAGGAACAGGCAGCCAGCGCAGATGAGATTCTCACAACTTCTGAAAATATGGTTCAGATGGCCAACGACATTACAAAGAGCAGCCAGGATGTGGCTGACAACTCAGAAGAACTTGCAGGTACTTCACAGACACTTACTTCCTATGTGCAGAGGTTTAAAATTTAAGGAGGCAGCGTAAATGAAAAAAATTATAACATGTCTATTGGTGGGGATACTGATGGTGACAGCTCTTGTGGGCTGCGGACAGGCAAGTACTGTTTCTGCCGCAGAGAATAGCGGAGGAAAAAAGATTCTTTTCATTATGCCAGATCGAAATGATGTATTCAGGATTTCTTTGTCTAACGCTATCATAAGCGAGGGCGAGGCTAAAGGTGTCACAGTTGACTTGGTTCAGACAGGAAAAAGTGTAGAAGCACAGTATTCTCTTGTGGAGAGTGCAAAAAAGCAGGGATATTCAGCTATCATCATAAAGCTTGCTGATGCTAGCACTGCTCTTCAGATGGATGTAGCTTCTAACGGCCTTCCTATAGTATATGTTAACAATAAGCCAAAGGATGAACATTTGGAGGCTGACAAATATATTTATGTAGCTTCTAATGAGGAAGAGGCTGGACAGCTTCAGGCTGAGTACGTTTTAAAGAAACTTGGCAATCCGTCATCAATGAATGTTATAATAATAGAAGGAGAACCTGGCCATTCTGGAACGATTGGAAGAACAAGCGCAGTTAAGAAAACTCTTAAAGATAATGGCTGCAATGCCAATTATGTGTTTGTTGACTACGGTAACTGGTCAGATTCAAAGGCAGAGGACCTCTTTAACATATTTACTCTTACAGGACAGGATGTTGACGCAGTATTTTGTAACAACGATACCATGGCACTTGGTGTTATCGAAGCTATGAAAAAGAATGGCTACAGCTACAAGGATATTCCTGTATGCGGCGTAGATGCTACATCTAATGGATGTGCTTCTATTGAAAAGGGTGAGATTTCTTTTTCAGTTCTTCAGAATGCCAAGGGACAGGGCGCTGCAGCTGTAGATGCGGCAATTGCCTTAAGTAAGGGCGGATCTATCAAGAACATCGAATATGCTACAGAGGACTGCAAGTATATCTTTGTTCCTTTTGAACCAGTTGATGCTAGCAATGTTAGCAACTATAGGTGATGAATAAAAAGAAAAAATGAAAGAAAACAATTCTGAGTCGAGTACTGTAAAGCAGATTATAGAACAGATTCAGGAAGCTAACCTTTTAGGACAGCTAAGGGTATTACTCAGATGGGTGCTTTTGGGATCCATTACCGGCGTAGTAGTTGGTGTAATAGGCGCAATGTTCTATCACGGGATAATATGGGCTACAGATTTTAGAACAGAGCATGACTACATCATACTAGGCTTGCCATTTGCCGGTCTTCTTATTGTTTTCTTATATAGATTATGCAAAGACTACGAAGACAAGGGGACTAACCTTGTCATCAAATCGATTCAAGCAGGGGAGAACCTTCCAATTACTAAGGCTCCCCTGATTTTTATTTCTACAATACTTACACATCTTTTTGGCGGTTCAACCGGTCGAGAAAGCGCTGCTCTTCAGATGGGCGGCAGCATTGGCTATAACCTTGGCAAATTGTTCAGACTCAAGGAAGGCAATGTTAAGATCATCACTATGTGTGGCATGAGTGCTGCATTCTCAGCTCTTTTTGGAACTCCTATGACAGCGGCCTTTATGGCTATGGAAATTGAAAATATTGGAATAATGTATTACTCAGCTCTGGTGCCTTGTGTAATATCTGCACTGGTCGCTTCTGGCATATCCAAATATCTTGGTGTTGTAGAAGAGACTTTTTCTGTAAACGTAGTACCTGAGTTTTCGCTGTACAACGCAGTATTTACAGGTATACTTGCAATACTGTGTGCGGTAGTAAGCGTGCTTTTTTGCAATGTACTTAAATTATCAGGACGAACCTACAAAAAGCTGATCTCAAATCCATATATTAGGATATTTGTAGGCGGATGCATAGTTTCAGCCCTGACATTTGCTTCTGGAACAAGACTTTATAATGGTGCGGGAATAAATGTGATAGAAATGGCTGTTAAAGGAGAGGCGCCTTATATAGCGTTCCTTTTAAAGATAATATTTACAGCCCTTACGTTAGGTGCAGGATATAAGGGCGGTGAAATCGTACCGGCCCTTTATATCGGTGCTACCTTTGGCTGTTTGTATTCACAGCTTTTGGGATTTGATCCAGCTCTTTGTGCGGCAATAGGTATGGGCGCCTTGTTCTGCGGCGTTACCAATTGCCCTATCTCATCTCTTTTCATATGCTTTGAGCTATTTGGCTTTAAAGGAATGCCATATTATCTTTTGGCAATAGCCCTAAGCTACACTTTCTCTGGCTATTCAAGTCTGTATAGCAGTCAAAAGATTGTATATTCCAAATTTCACAACAGATATGTGAATAGGGATACAAAATAAGCAAAGCAAGTTACATGAAACGGAATTCGTCGAACTGAGGATCTTCTATAAAGTCAGAAATAAGATTTAATGGAGTCAGGCCTATGGCCTCATGATGAATCTGCTCACGGATGACCATTTTTTCATAAGATGATAATGCAGAATACTCTGGATGACTTTGCGCGTACTTGTCGTTTAGCTGATCAAATAGATTATACTCCGGATCGCCCCAAGCAAATACTTCGGCTGTCTTCAGATTAGGTTTGAACGGAGAATATCGCAGCTGGTTGTTACTCATAACAGTGCTCCTTTCTCTTCTGTTTTACCCTACTTCATAATAATAACATAGTTTTTAATAAAATTTCATAAATTACTACTTTTTATTTACATAAAATTTCAACGGGCGTAATTGCATATTTGGGCCAAAAAGAATAATATATCCATGATGAGTAATGTGCGTTTGTGAGAGGATATATGTATATGGGATTGTCAGTAGGTGGAATTGGTGCATATGGAATGAGCTTCGTTCAGCCTCTTAATTATTCGATCAAGAATAGATCAGATGTATCAGATGCCTTCAAGGAGACGGGATTAAAGGGAGAGATCGAGAATGTTCCTCCAGTTGTTTATCCAAATGCTCAGAAGGTAAACAAGATGTACAACGAGGTGGCAGAGAAGTTTCAGGGCATGACAGTAGGATATGGAAGTGATTCCGTTGGATTATCATACGGAATGGAAGGTAATTCAGTAGATCTTTTTGCATGATGATATTTCAGGTAGGATGGAAATATAAAAAGACGGTGTCTACATTTAATGTAGGCGCCGTCTTTGTTTTGGCTTTTATCTGATATTATTAGGAAGATGACCAAGTAATTTGGCTTCCTGTATCTTTTCATTTACATCAACAAGAAACTGATGATTATCTGGATCAGTTATAAAATCTAGAAAATCCGAAGCTTCTTTTTTGGTGAGCTTTTGAATTCCTGTTAGATAATTCAAAATCTCTTCATTAGTCTTACCTTCATTTATGAGCTTGTCCACAATATCAAAAAGAACCATGAATCTTCTCATTTTGATGCGGGTATGTATATTATAAAGTTCAACAACAATGGATGTCAGTATGAAAAAAGCGACCGCAGAAAGGATAAGACTTAGTATACCAGTAAGATAGATACCAACCCTGAGATTAAGGATCCCAGCAAAAAAACTGGAGATCATTACGATTGAAACGGAAGAAATGACTATTGCCAGTCGAGCGGAGTTTCGCTTGGCTTCTGTAAGTTCCATAAGCCGGACTGCTATTCCAAAAACGAAATAGAAGACGAAAGCGAAAGCTATCCCCAAATAACATAATTGAAGCATAGGATTCATCCCCCTTTTTTTAATTGTAACAATCATAAAAGAAAAAAGCAATTTTGCGATTGACTTTTACACTACAATGCTTTAACCTTTAAAAGTAACAAGAGATTGTATACAAATATACATCTTCCAAATTGTTACATTCTTATAGGAGGACATTATTATGAAGAGATTTAAAAAGGTATTGAGTACTTTCATGGCTACAGCAATGGTTGCATCTATGATCGTTGGTTGTGCTGATGCTACTGAAGGTTCTGCTCCAGCAGAAGGATCAGCTAGCGGAGAGGCTACATTCAAGATTGGTGCTATTGGACCACTTACAGGTGGAGCTGCAGCATATGGTAATGCAGTTTGTAACGCAGCAGAGCTTGCAGTTGAGGAGATTAATGCAGCAGGCGGAATCAACGGATTTAAGGTTGAGTACAGCAAAGAAGATGATGAGCTCAACGCTGAGAAATCTGTAAATGCTTATAATACACTTAAGGACTGGGGAATGCAGGTCCTTGTTGGATCAACAACAAGTGCTTGCTCAATTGCTGTTTCAGAGTACACAAAGGCTGACAACATGTTCCAGCTTACACCTTCAGGATCAGCAGTTGATTGCGTAAAGTATGACAACGCTTTCCGTGTATGCTTCTCAGATCCTAACCAGGGTATTGCTTCTGCTCAGTATATTTCTGACAAGAAGCTTGCTACAAAGGTTGGCATCATCTATGACAGCTCAGACGTTTATTCAAACGGAATCTATCAGAAGTTTGTAGAAGAGTCTGAAGGCAAGAACTTTGAGATCGTTTCTGCTGAGGCATTCACTCAGGATAACAACACTGATTTCTCAGTTCAGCTTCAGAAGGCTAAGGACGCAGGAGCAGATCTTGTATTCCTTCCTATCTACTACAAGGATGCATCACTTATCCTTACACAGGCTAACACAATGGGATATTCACCAATCTTTTTTGGTGTAGATGGTCTTGATGGACTTCTTACAGTTGATAACTTTGATACATCACTTGCTGAGGGCGTAATGCTTCTGACACCTTTCGCAGCTGATGCTACAGATGATCTTACAGTTAACTTTGTAACTAAGTACAAGGAAAAATACGGTGAAGTTCCTAACCAGTTTGCAGCAGATGCTTATGATGCTGTTTACATCATCAAGGAAGCTATCGAGAAGGCAGGCGTAACTCCTGATATGAGCGTTTCTGAGATTGGTGACAAGCTTAAGGCTGCTATGGTTGAGATCGAGGCTTCAGGTCTTACATCTTCTAAGATGACTTGGGATGCAAGCGGTGAGCCAAACAAAGAGCCTAAGGCTGTAGTTATCAAGGACGGAGCTTACGTATCAGCTCAGTGATCGTCTCTTTATAAAATAATTTAATCGACTATTATTTAGCGAGGGCGCTGAAAAAATTAGTGCCCTCGTTTGTTATATTTGTAATTAATTTTATGGTTGTTGTGCTATCATATATTTATGTGAAAAAAGGATAAAAAGTATCAAGAGTTGGAGGTAGATATGAGTTTTTTAACATATCTTATTAGTGGGCTTAGCTTAGGAAGCATATATGCCATCATCGCTTTAGGATATACGATGGTTTACGGTATAGCTAAGATGCTCAATTTCGCCCACGGTGATTTTATCATGGTAGGCTGTTACATCATCTTTTCGGTGACAGCATCTCTAGGAGGTAATCCACTTTTAGGAATTCTGGTGGCAGTCGTCCTCTGTACAATCCTTGGAATTACAACTGAATTTGTGGCTTATAGACCACTTCGTGGAGCAGCATCTCCTTTGGCAGTGCTCATTACAGCTATCGGCGTCAGCTATTTCCTTGAGAACGTGGCCCTTCTTATATTCGGTGCAGACATTAAGTCTTTTTCATCAGTTATCAGCTGGGAAGGCTTGTCTTTTGCTGGTGGACAGCTTCGAATTCAGGGTGTAACAATAGTCACCATCCTCATTAGCGTATTGGTACTTGTAGTTTTACAGCTCTTTATCAAAAAGACCAAGCAGGGTCAAGCAATGCTTGCAGTTGCCGAAGATAAGGGAGCGGCAACTCTTATGGGTATAGATGTTAACAAGACCATCATGCTGACATTTGCTATCGGTTCAGCTCTTGCAGCTATTGCTGGAGCGCTTCTTTGCTCAGCATATCCATCTCTTTCTCCATATACAGGAGCAATGCCTGGTATCAAGGCTTTCGTAGCAGCGGTTCTTGGCGGAATCGGATCAATTCCAGGAGCTATGATCGGTGGACTTGTACTTGGAATAGTAGAGATCCTTAGTAAAACCTATATTTCATCACAGCTTTCAGATGCCATTGTGTTCGGTATTCTTGTAATCGTATTATTAGTGAAACCTACCGGAATACTCGGTAAAAAAATACAAGAAAAGGTATGACGGGGGTGAAGGCATGAAAAAGAAATATGATAATCTGATCACCTATGGAATTGTGATCTTAGCATTTATAATATTCCAGGTACTTGCAGCTACCGGAAATCTTTCAAGTCATATGAGAGGACTTTTGGTCCCAATGACCTATTACGCAGTAATAGCTGTTGCTCTTAACCTTTGCGTAGGTATTTTAGGAGAGCTTAGTATTGGACACTGCGGATTTATGTGCATAGGAGCTTTTACCAGCGCATTTTTTTCAAAGGTTACTCAGAACGTTCTTCCAACTGCCCCAAGATTTATCCTGGCATTTGTTGTGGGAATCGCTTTTGCGGCTTTGTTCGGATTTCTCATTGGAATTCCAGTACTTAGACTTAAGGGCGACTATCTCGCCATCGTTACATTGGCCTTTGGCGAGATCATCAAGACAGTTATCAATGCATTTTATATTGGAATTGACAAGCATGGACTTCACTTTTCATTAAAGAATGCTATGGAGCTTGGCATGGAGCCTGATGGAGAAGTTATTGTCAACGGAGCTATGGGTATTACAGGAACTCCACACGATGCTAACTTTACTATCAGTATTGTTGTGCTTCTATTAGCTCTTTTCGTGGTTCAGAACCTTGTAAATTCAAGAGATGGTCGTGCAATCATGGCTATCAGAGACAATGCTATCGCAGCTGAGGCAACAGGAATCAATATTACCAAGTACAAGATGCTTGCATTTGTTATTTCTGCAGCCATTGCTGGAGCAGCAGGAGTTCTTTATTCACACAATATCACATCACTTACAGCTTCATCTCAGTACTTTGGATTTAACGCATCCATCATGATCCTTGTATATGTGGTACTTGGCGGAATCGGAAATATCAGAGGAAGCGTTATTGCTGCGTGCATTTTGTATGTATTACCAGAGCTCCTTAGAGGACTCAATACATATCGTATGCTGATCTATTCAATCATTCTCATAGTAATGATGATCGTTAACTGGTCACCTAAGGTAATCGACTGGAGAAAGAAGACCTTTGGCCGCTTCACAGTTAGAAAGGGGGCAAAGGCATGACACTTTTAGATGTAAATAAGCTTAGTATCTCCTTTGGAGGACTTAGAGCCGTTGATGACTTTAACCTTCAGATCGAAAAGGGCGAGCTCTACGGACTCATCGGACCAAACGGAGCTGGTAAAACAACTGTATTTAACCTTCTTACAGGCGTGTACAAGCCAAACGAAGGCATCATCAAGCTTGATGGCGAGGATATCACCAGAAAGAACACTGTTCAGATCAATCAGGCAGGTATCGCAAGAACCTTCCAGAATATTAGACTTTTTAAGCAGATGTCTGTTATCGATAATGTTAAGGTTGGACTTTCTGAGCGCTTCAAATACAGCACTCTTGAGGGAGTTCTTCATGTTGGAAAGTATAGAAAAGTCGAGAAGGAAATGAATGAAGAGGCTATGAAGCTTCTTAAGGTCTTTGATCTTGATGGAGAAAAAGATACACTGGCATCTAATCTTCCTTATGGTAAGCAGAGAAAACTTGAGATAGCAAGAGCTATGGCTACAAATCCAAAGCTTCTCTTACTTGATGAGCCTGCAGCAGGCATGAATCCAAATGAGACCAAAGAACTGATGGATACTATCTCATTAGTTCGTAAAGAATTTGGAATGACGATTCTTTTGATCGAGCATGATATGAAGCTTGTATCAGGAATCTGTGAGAAGCTTACAGTTCTTAACTTTGGAAGAGTTCTGTGCCAGGGCGAGACCAAAGAGGTCCTTGCTAATCCAGAAGTAATCAAGGCTTACTTAGGCTGAGAGGACTAAATTACTTGGAGAATATATTATGAGCGAATTTTTAAGCGTAAAAGATTTAAGCGTATATTATGGTGTTATCCAGTCTCTTAAAGGTGTCTCTTTTCATGTAGACAAAGGAGAGATCGTAGCCCTCATAGGTGCTAACGGAGCAGGTAAGACCACAACACTTCACACTTTATCAGGCCTTATTCAGGCGGATAAAGGTGAGATCGTTTACAAAGATCAGAATATCACAACGATTCCAGGTCACAAGATCGTAAATCTTGGAATGGCGCAGGTTCCAGAGGGAAGGCGTGTATTTGCTGAAATGACCGTTCTGCAGAACCTCAAGATGGGAGCTTATACCAGAAAAGATAAGGCTGAGATGGACGAGACACTTAAGACTATTTATCAGCGCTTCCCAAGACTTGAAGAGAGAAAGAGCCAGCTTGCTGGAACACTTAGTGGTGGTGAGCAGCAGATGCTTGCTATGGGTAGAGCCCTTATGTCTCATCCTGAGATCATCCTTCTCGATGAGCCATCCATGGGTCTTTCACCAATCTTTGTAAATGAGATCTTTGATATTATCGAGAAGATCAACAAGGACGGAGTTACAGTTCTTTTGGTTGAGCAGAATGCCAAGAAGGCGCTCTCAATAGCTAACAGGGCTTATGTTCTTGAGACAGGCAAGATCGTAAAAGAGGGCATTGCCAGCGAGCTTTTGGATGATGAAACAATAAAGAAAGCATATCTTGGCGAATAATAGCGGGGGAAATGGTATGAAAAGAAACATTGTCATTACAATCGCAAGACAGTACGGAAGTGGCGGCAGAACCGTCGGTGAAAAGCTTGCAAATGAGCTTGGAATCCACTATTACAACAAGGAACTCATAAAACTTGCTTCTGAAGAAAGTGGAATAAATGAGTCTTTATTCTTGGAGGCTGATGAGAAACTTCGAAATAATGGCTTTTTCAAGGCACCAATAAATGTCTATAACGGAGAGCTTATCGGCCCTGACAGCAAGGACTTTACTTCTACTGATAATCTTTTTAACTATCAGGCTAAGGTCATCAAAAAACTTGCTGACACCACAAGCTGCGTTATCATAGGCCGTGCTGCAAACTTCGTTCTTAAGGATTATGACAACGTTCTTAGTGTATTTGTACACGCACCTCATGACTTCCTCATGCAGGAAGCTGCCAAGGTTCAGCCTCTTAAAGGCAAAGAACTTGAGAAGTTCTGCGCAAGAGAAGACAAATATCGCGCTGAATACTATATGCATCACACAGGAAATCTCTGGACTGATGCCATGAACTATGACCTGTGTATCGATAGCAGTAAGCTTGGCTTTGATAAGTGCGTTGAAGCTATCAAGGCCCAGCTCAAAGTAAGATTTGGTGAGGATATTTTCGAATGAAGAAGCTTTGGGAAAATAAAAAACTCCTTATATTAGTTCTGGTGGCGGTTGAAGTAGTTCTTTTGATAGTAAATGCTCTTAGATTTAATAGAGAAGAGAGTATAAGCTATTCATCAGATGATCTGCTCCTTGCACATAAAAATCTTGAAACTAATACTATCGAATATGAGAGCGGATTCTATGCTGATCACAGTAATGTGGAAGGGGCTTACGTTGTTACAAAGCCTACGTTCCTCAAAAAAGGCATTTATTCCGTGACTGTAGATTATAGCTCTAATGCAGAGGATAACTGGCATACCTGCTATATGGTGCTTGATGCAGTGGGAGATACTTCTGAAGGAAAAACTGCAGATCTGGCTTACAGCGACCATACTGCAATGCCAGGTAAGTTCACCAGTGTTTCAGCTCTTTCTTGGGTTAGATACGGGACAGAGTTTGAAGTCCGCATGGGGCCTGAAACAGATGCTACAGGTGACAATATATATGTTCTTGTAAATGGCGTGAATATCACATACATGAAGGGCAAGACCATAGCCAATGAGACAGCCAAACTGTTTTTTATTTTTGCGCTACTAGATTTGCTTGCATTTCTTTTCCTACTTAAGAGAAAAGAGACTCTTAGCTTCCTTAAGGGAAAAGAGCTGACTATTGGAGTGATGCTATTTACTCTATTCTTCTCAAGTTATCCGCTTTTATATAGAAAATTATATTTTGGCGATGATATTTACTATCATTTGAGAAGGATTGCATTTTCGGCTGAGGCCCTTAGAAGTGGTCAGTTTCCAGTACACATCCTTCCAGGATGGGACAATGGTTACGGCTATGCTGCTGGTGTGGGCTATGGAGATCTGCTCCTTTATCCTTCATCAATACTTGTTAATCTTGGATTTACACTTCAGATGGCATATAAGTTCTACATTTTCCTTACAAATGTGCTGTCTGTGTTTATTTCATATTTTGCATTTAAAAAGATTTCTGGAAATGAGAGAGTTGGTCTCTTTTCGTCAGTACTATTCACACTGATCGGATTTAGACTTCATAGTATCTATTCAGGAGCGACAGTTGGTGAGTTTGGAGCATTTACCTTTCTTCCACTGGTGATCCTTGGACTTTGGGAAATTTATACCAAGAAGTCCAAGAAGGCGTACATTACGCTGGCTCTTGGAGTAACACTTACTCTTTCGTGCCATGTGCTTTCAACCTTTATTTTGGCACTGGTGATTCCTCTTTTCTGCATCCTTATGATCGAGAAAACTCTGCAAAAAGAGATACTGTTGCCACTACTCAAGGCATTACTTGCTATAGTTCTATTAAATCTTCACTTTATAGTACCTCTTGCGGATTACATGTTATTTCAGAACATGAGAGGCAATACTATAAATGACATTCTATGGAACAGAGGTCAGGAGCTTGTTCATCTCTTTAACCTGCAAAAGGCAGCCTTTCTTGATACTGGTGGATTTGTAGGTCTTGGAGTAGTTTCAATTGCAGTACTTGCCCTTGCTGCAGGCTTTGTGCTTACAGGAAGATTTAAGGAAAAGACAGGAGCTTATCTAAGAATATTTGTGCTTAGCATCTTGTTTGTAGCCCTTAGCCTTAATTCAACTTTTTATTTCTTCCTTAATGACAAGCTGCCATTTATGTACAAGCTTCTTGGAAATATGCAGTTCCCATGGCATTTTCTTGATGTGTCTTGCGGAATGGTAGTTTTCTGGTTTGCTGTTACAATGGGCGAGCTCTTAAGATATGAAGATAAGAGTATAAAGGGCTATATTGCAATGGCACTACTTGTTTTGATGTGCGTAGTGCAGAGCGAGGAACTTCTTGGAGATGTTATAAAGGAAGGAAATCCAATAACATCTTTTAATAGCAATTATCTTAGAGAGCCATTCTATGTGGAGTTCAGTATCAAGGATATCAACACAGGTCTTACTTCCATGTATCAGGACATGGTGTTACCAGAAGGATCAGAGGCTACAGCTACTGTATCTAAAAAGAACGGCACAACACTTTATGTACAGGCTGATAATCCTACAGGGGATGTGGTAATAGCAGAAGCACCTCTTTGGGGGTACAGGCACTATGCTGTTAAGGCCAAGGGAACCAAGATTAAGTGCTACATGGCAGAAGATAAGAAGCTTGCAGTTGAGATTCCAGCTGGCTACAGTGGCTTGTTTAAGATCTATTTCAGAGAACCATGGTTCTGGAGACTTGCGGAGTTTGTATCACTAGTTACATTGGTATATTTGCTTGGATTACATACCTTTGTGCTCAAGCTTACAAGGAAAAATAATGACTAGGATAATATTGGTCAGCTATAGAATGGCTGAATTTAGCGATATTTAGCCTGATATGAAATGATACAAGGTTTTAGGCTAAAGAAAAAATAAGAATATTATGGCGTTGGAATAGTGAGATTAGCCGAACGATCATAGAAATGATCGTTTCGGCTAATTTTTTTGCTAGTTTTTGAATTTTGACTTCGAAAGTAGCGATTATTTTTTAGCCTAATTGGTTGGAAAAGAAGATAATAGGCTAAGGAGAGCTAGAATTAGTTTGAAATGAGGACAAAAAAGTTTAGCCGAAAGGCTTAAAAACAAAAGAATTTGGATAAAAAAGAAAAAAGTAAAAAAACTTTCGATAAACGCTTGCATTTCTTGTTAGCATATGCTAATATACATTTTGTTAGCAGAAGCTAACAAGTAAAAACGTCAATGCCAAGGCGTTATTTACACGTGACATACAATAGTCATAAGAAATCTCCTACCTGAACAGGTGCATCTTGCCAATGCACCTGTTTTTCTTTTGTGTAGAGCACTTGACGAGGTAGTGTAGAGCACTTAGCGAGGTATTACGCGAAATTTTTTTACAAAATTTGTAATTAATTATAAAATTAATCTAAAGTTTTTTTCGAATTGGACGATAATAATAGTGAAAAGCGGAAAGAGTGAGTAAACCTTGGGTGTTTACGCCATGAAAATATTTTTAGTAAAAAACTAAAGTAATGGCGACTTCTACCGATAAATGTTGTAGAAGTAAAAAATACTCCAGGGAAGGAGGATGAGATATGCGTATAGAAGCATACAGTCAGGTTCAGCAGATTTACTCTAACAACAAAGTTAATAAGACCCAGGCGGCCAAGAAGACTAATGATATTAGAGATACTGTATCATTTTCTTCAATTGGAAAAGATATCCAGGTTGCTAAACAGGCTGTTAGCGCTACGCCAGACGTTAGAGAAGACGTTGTGGCTTCGCTCAAGGCTGCTATCAAAAATGGTACTTATAACGTAAGTGGAGAGGCTTTTGCCGACAAATTACTGGCTAAATACGAAGAAGCAAGTGAGCTTTCTTAATTAAATAAATAATAATCAGGAGGATGATTCCAGTGGCAAGTCTAATGGAAAACCTGGTCGACGTGCTTGATCAGGAATGCGGAATGTACGAGAAATTACTGGGGTTATCTAGTAAGAAGACCACAATTATTGTTTCAGGTGATCTTCTGAAACTTGCGGAAATCACGGATGAGGAGCAGTGCGTAATAGGTAATATCCAGTCCCTCGAGAAAAAAAGAATGACAGCTATGAAGGATATTGCCAATGTACTCAACAAGGATGTTGATTCATTGAAACTGACCGACCTGATAACTGTTCTCGAGAAGAGACCAGAAGATCAGAAGAATCTGGCATTGCAGCGAGACAGATTGGTATCTGTAGCAGACAATGTTAGACGTGTAAACGGCCAGAACCAGGAACTACTTCTTAGTTCTTTGGAAATGGTACAATTCGAAATGAACATCATCCAAGCGTCAAAAAGCGCTCCACAGACGGCGAATTATTCCAGAGCTTTAGACACTACAGGCGAATGTTTAGGTTACACTTCGGGCGGGTTCGATGCAAAGCAGTAAGTACCACTCATGATGAAGGGTGGTACATCGCATTGGATAGCCCGAGGAAGTACTGAATATTTCAGTAGTGTCTTTTTTGCGCCCTAAAATAGGCCGCAAAAAAGACAAATATCAATCAAGGAGGAAACGGATATGTCTCTTATGGCAAATCTATATGTGGGTCAGTCAGGATTACAGACATCACAGAACGCATTAAATACAACTGCACATAACATGGCCAATATAGATACCGAAGGCTATACAAGACAGCAGGTGTCTCAGGGCACAAGGGCATATCAGACTCTTGAAAAGAAGAATGAATGTATTGCCTGGAAGCAGATCGGTACCGGCGTTCAATATAATAATTGTAAGCAGGTCAGAAGCGAATTTCTTGATAGCTCTTATAGGAAAGAATCAGGAAGATACGCTTTTTATGATGTTTCTAGGAAGTGTCTTGAAGAAGTAGAAGATCAGCTTCAGGAAATGAACGGATCAGAGTTTGCAACTTCTATCAATAACCTCTGGACAGCAGTTCAAGAACTTGCCAAGGATCCTTGCTCAGCAGTAGCACAGAGTGCTCTCGTAACAAGAGCAAATGAGTTCCTTACAAGAGCAAAGAGCGTATATGACGGTCTTGTTTCATATCAGGATAACCTTGATGCAACGATCGAAGGCATCGTAGATAACATTAATAGCTACGGTGACAGGATCAGACAGCTCAACGAAGATATCGTAAATATCGAGTCTGGCAGAGAAGAAAAAGCAAACGATCTTAGAGATGAAAGAAACAAGCTCCTTGATAAACTTGGTGAGCTTGGAAAAATAGATTACTACGAAGATACCCTTGGAAATGTAACAGTTCTTTTTGAAGGATCTTCATTTGTAACTACTGACCATGTAAATCATATCGGAATCGACAGAACCTTAGTAAGTTCAGTTGGTTATGCAACACCATACTGGGAGTATGCAGCAAGAAAAGAATATGACGAATATGGTATAGAGTACATTGCATCAATCGATGGCGGACATGTTTACAACTTAGAGCAGACAGTATCCTCAACTACAGATACTGATATTGGAAAGCTTAAATCAGTTCTTTTAGCAAGAGGTGATCACAACGCAACATACCACGACATTACTGAGAGTGAAGATTACTACAATACAAACATCGCACAGTCAGTCATCATGAACGTTGAAGCTGAGTTTGATCAGATGATCCACAACATCATGACAGCCATCAACAAGGTAATGGAGGACGCCGAGAGTAATCCAGCAACTCTTGATAACACAATAGGACTTAAGTCAGATTACGTGCTCTTTGTTGTAGCCAATGACAGTGACAAGCTCACTTATGATATTGATGAGGAGCACCCTGCAGGAACTATCGATACTGGATTTACTATCATGAATTCCCAGGTCAATCCTATTTTGTTAAAAGACCCAACAACCTTCACCTTCAGAAATGTAGACGGAAGTGAAGATACTGCAACAATGACAGCTCTTAAGGAAGCATTTAATAAAGAGCAGTACACATTAAATCCTAACGTTGCAAGTAGGAATAACTTTATTTCTTATTACAACGCTCTAGTTTCACAGGTAGCTAACTCAGGAGATGTTTATAACAGCATCACAGCTGCCCAGGAACAGACAGTTACAGCTATTGAATATGGCAGAGAACAGATTGTTGGCGTATCAAGTGATGAAGAACTTGAGTATATGATCCAGTTTCAGAATGCATACAACGCATCAAGTAGATATATAAACGTAGTAAGTGAGATGTTGGAACATTTGGTTACTACACTTGGTAGTTAATGTAAGGAGAATGCTATGGTATCACAATTTTTTGGACTTAACATCGCTGCATCAGGTCTTCGCGCTGCTAATGCAGCCCTTAACACAACAGCAAACAACATATCAAACGTAGACACTAAGGGATACAGCAGACAGAAGGTTAATCAGGAAGCTGCAGATGCTCTGAGGGTATTTGCTAAATATGGATGCGCCGGTGCAGGCGTTGAGACTATCGCGATCGAGAGAGTTCGCGATAGCTTTTATGATGTTAAGTACAGAAATAATGAGCAGCTCCTTGGAAATGTAGAACAAAAGAACTACTATACAAAGCTTGTTGAGCAGTACCTTGATGATGACGGAACAACCGGATTCTCATCTCTTTTTACAAAGATGGAAGCAGCACTTCAGTCAGTTAAGACAGCGGCAGGCACAACAGAAGCCAAGACTACATACGTTTCATCTGTAAGAAGTATTACAGAATACTTTAACAACGTTTATAACCAGCTTCAGGGACTTCAGAGCGATATCAACTCAGAGATCAAGCTCTGTGCAGACAGGATCAGCTCAATCTCTCAGGAAGTTGCTTCGATCAACAAGCAGATCAACATCATTGAAATGACTGGCACAACAGCCAATGAACTTAGAGATAAAAGAGATGTTCTCATCGATGAGCTTTCCAAGCTGGTTTCAGTTGAGACCAAGGAAACTCCTGTAGTTGATGAGAATAATCCAGACAGAGTAACAGGCGCAACAAGATTCCAGATCTGGGTTGCAGGTGGTTACGAGCTCGTTGATACTTACGAATACAGAAGGATGATCTGTGTAGCAAGAGATGAAGACGGATCTGTTAACCAGAACGATGTATCAGGACTTTATGATATCAAATGGGGAACAGCCAGCTACAAAGATGGCGATGACATCAAGGAACTTGCAGATTTCTCTATTGAGTCCAAGCTTATCGGCGGCGAGCTTCAAGGACTGCTTGCTATGCGTGATGGCAATAACAATCAGTACTTTAACGGTAAGAGCACAATAATCGATTCTCTCGCAAGACCTGTTACAGTACAGGTTGAAGTTGATGCCGCATATCTTAAGGATATGAATAAGTGTACTCTTCCTGAGGATGGAACTATACACATCGGCGACAAGACCTATAAGTATGATTCATGGGCTTATGACGGAGACAAGACTTTTACATTTACTATAGACAATTCAACACTTTCAAGTACACCTGATACTAACAGATTAGTTACTATCGGTTACGGTAATGATTATCAGGGAATTCCATATTATCTCGAGCAGATGAACGAGTGGGTAAGACAGTTCTCGTCTGCAGTAAACGAGATCATGGTAACAGGATATACATCAGACTCCCTTGAAGGTGTAGCTCTTTTGACAGGATCAATGGATACTAACTCTGTAGCACAGTATAGCTACGAACAGCTTACTTCCCTTTCTGAGAATAAGGGATATTACAAGCTTAGAGGCGGCAACTTTGAGGTTAACAGTGTAATAATCGAGAACGCAGAGAGATTTGCTACCAAGGCTGACATAACAGAAGGTGAATCAGAGTATGGTAACCTTTCAAGATTAAAAGAGATGTTTGAGACCAAGAAGATATTCAGAGGAGCAACTTCTGGAGAATACCTTACAAAGGTTCTTGCAGACGTAGCCCTTAATTCAAGTAATGCTGGAACATTGGAAAAGACCTATGAGGCCCTTGAAGTAACTATCAAGAATCAGCGCCTGTCAGATGCAGGTGTAGATGAAGACGAAGAAGCTTCAAACCTTGTTAAGTATCAGAACGCATACACACTTTCATCCAAGATGATCCAGACTCTGACTGAAATTTATGACAGATTGATACTTCAGACAGGAGTATAATCTGCCGATATGTATTGTAGATGACAAAAATGACTGCATGGATGCGCATTTTTTGACATGGAAGTTTATCTGGAGGTTGTACTATGCGTATCACTAACAAAATAATGCAGAACAATTCCCTTTATAATATTAACAATAACAAGATCAGTGAGGATCAGCTCAATACAATGATGTCTACAGGCAAAAAGATAACACGTCCTTCAGATGATCCTGTTATTGCTATCAGAGCACTTCGTCTTAGAAGTAACGTCACACAGATTTCCCAGTATTATGAAAAGAATGCTAAGGACGCAGAGAGCTGGCTTGATGTAACAGCCGACGCTCTTTCTACAGTTACGTCTGTTCTTACTGACTGTGTTAAGCAGGCTACTAAGGGTGCCAATAAAGATCTCACTATCGACGACCTTGGAACGATCATTACTCAGATGGAGGCTCTTTCAAAAGAGTATTATTCTACAGGTAATGTAGACTACGCCGGAAGATACGTATTTACAGGTTACAGAACAGATACATCCCTTACATTTGATAAGACAACAACAGCAGATTACAAGGATATAAACGACGAGTTCAAGGCTGCTAATATCAGTACATCCAGCAGAGTAACAGGTCTTAGCAAGCTTGATTCTGAAAAGATCCTTGATTCTTCAGCTGATACTGTATATGAGAGCGATATCGTAGAGCAGACAGTCGGAAGAATCAGACTTTCTTATGATACATTAAGCTACACTACAGACAGCTTCAATACTCCATCCCTTAAGTGGAGAGAGCAACTGATGCAGCCAGCAACAAGTACGGTTGAGGAAAAGATGGATGTCATTAAGCTCAACTTTACTAATAATGAAGGTGAGAGCTTTTACGCTATGCTTCCAGCAATCGAGCCAGGCGGATCAAGAGAAAGCTATACAGTTACCAACGAAGGAATTACTTATACAGTAGTTTCTCATTACGATGGAACTTATGATATCACTGCTAACAGCGATACTCAGACATATACATTTGGAATCGACTCTAACGGAATCTATGATCCTGCCAAGCAGAGCAGCAATATTGCTTCAGGTCAGACAAACCTTGATTCTGTTCAGAAGGCAACTATCACATATACAAACGATGACGGCGAGCAGATCCATTTTGGACTTCCGCTCCTTCAGGCTATTGGCCAGACTTACTCAATGGAGATCGAGTACAATGGCAATGCAGCAACTTGCGTAGTTAACAGTGATGGAACATATACCATCAAAGACCATAATATAACTGATAATGCTGATGGAACATCTACTCAGAACGTAGTAAATGTAACAGGAAACGGCAGTATCCATTCTTCATACAAAGAGACTACATTAAATATCACAAAAGATAAGATGATCTATTCAACAACATCAGATGATGATATCGATGAGTTCTATAATGATCTTGTTGCCAGAGAAGAGGGCGCTATTGCAGTATTTAATGCAGCTACAGGTGAGGTTCTTTTGAATAAAGAGCTTACAAACAAGCTTTCAACTCTTCCAGACCTTATAAACGCCAATACTATCGACGTTATCTATGACAAGAAGGAATGGAATACAGGTGACATCAAGCCTGAGAATTTATTTAATTGCCAATTCACCGATGAAAATGGTACAGTACTATATAACAGAGGTTCAGCAGCTCACGACATCGCTTATGATGTAGGTTTTGCACAGTCAGTAGTTGTTAACACTACAGCTGACGCGGTATTCACAACAAGTGTTAAAAGAGATGTGGATGATCTGAAGGATAAACTCAATCAGCTTACTCAGATGAAGAGTACACTTAAGATCCTCAATGATAAGTTGAAATCATCATCTTCTGATACAGAAAAAACTAAGCTTAAGATCGAAATTGAGTCAGCACAGAAAGCTTATGACTATCAGAGAGAAGAAATTCAAAAGGAGTTTGAACATAAGATTACTTCACTTCAAAAAGCTCTTGATACTGCAAACCTTGCAGTTACTGAAAATGGCACTAAATCAAAAAGACTTGATCTTATTAATACAAGACTTATGAGCCAGACAACAACATTTAAAACTCTTCAGTCAGAAAATGAGGACATTGATCTTGCCGAGACTGTCACTCAGCTCACATCAGCTCAGACTACTTATGAAGCAAGTCTTATGGCAACTGGTAAGATCAGCCAGTCTAGCTTAATGAATTATATTTGATGACTTAACATCAGATAAAATAAAATGTGGCATAGTTACGAAATAACGTTTATAATTAAAATGTAGCGATGTCTCAAAGACAATGGAGGTTACAGCATGAAACTTACAACTAGAGTATTTGGCGAAGTAGAAATCGAGGAGAGTAAGATCATTACTTTCCCAAATGGAATAATTGGTTTCCCTGAGTTTACAAGATTCACACTTATGCATGATGAGGATCAGGGGGCGAACACAATAAAGTGGCTTCAGTCAGTTGATGAACCTAATTTTGCAATGCCGGTTATGGATCCATTGATTGTTTGCCCTGATTATAAGCCTATTATTGATAAGACAGAGGTTGAATCAATCGGTAATCTTGATGAGGAGGAGATGCTTGTTCTTGTAACAGTTACAGTTCCACATGATCTTAAACTCATGACAGTTAATCTTAAGGGACCATTTATCATCAACACAAAAGACATGAAGGCGTCTCAGACAATTATTGATAATGATGAATATCCGGTGAAGTTCCCTATTTATGACATCCTTCAAAAAAATAAAGAAGCAAATGGATGATTTGAGTAATCAGCCAAAAACATTAGCCGCGGAGGGAGAACCATATGTTAGCATTATCAAGAAAAAAGAACGAGTCTATCGTTATTAATAACAATATAGAAGTAACTGTTTTGGACATCAGAGGTGATCAGATCAAGCTTGGTATATCTGCACCTAAGGAAGTTCCTATTTATAGAAAAGAAGTTTATATCCAGATTCAGAATGAAAACAAGGAAGCTACAGATGTTTCTGGAATTGAAGAACTCAAAAAGCTTCTATGAGAACTTAGATCATTTGAAATTAAGGCTGCTGTCCATAAGGGCAGCGGCCTATTTTTGGCTAGAGGATAAATATGCGCATACTTTATTACGACTGGGATGAATTTAATGGTGGGGATTGCAGAGATGCCATGAAAAGGCTTGGACATCAGGTTGATGTTCTTAAACTCAATATGAAAGGCTTTGATCTGACCCCTGAAATAGAAGGAAAGATAAAAGAGCTTGTGACAAAAAAAGAGGTCGATGGCAAAAGATATTATGACCTTCTCTATAGCTTTGATTTCTTTCCAAATATTTCTGAAGCCTGCCAGAAATATGGCATTCCTTATGTGAGCTGGGTATTTGATTGCCCTCATTACACCTTAGACTCCCATGTTACTAATAATCCTGTAAACAGGATATTTGTCTTTGACAAGGTCCTTTACCAAAACATGGTGAATAAGGGTGTTAAGACCATAAATTACTCACCACTTGGAGTTAATGAAAAGAGACTTGGCGAGCTGTGCCAGAAGCTTGACCAGGAAACTGGCGGCGAAGTTGCCTATGAGCATGACGTAAGCTTTCTTGGAAATCTTTATGATAATGAATACAACTTCTATGATCAGGTTAATTTCTTACCACCAATACTTAAAGGCTATACAGATGCGGTTATCAAAGCTCAGGAACGTGTATTTGGGGCAGACTTTTTTACCGAGGAAGAGATATACCCATATGAGAAAGTAAAAGAGCTAAGACAGTACATACAGTTCGAACAGACTGGCAAATATGAGATAGATTACGACGGCGTTATGCTGGATATCCTTAGGAAAAAAGTCACTGTAAATGAAAGAAGAAATATCCTGACTGAAATGGGTAAAAGATTTAATACAGTTCTTTATACTTCTCCAGGGACAAAGCCCATTGAAGGCGTGTGCGACTTAGGGCTTGCCAGCTACAACGAAAAGATGCCAAGAGTTTTCCATAGAAGTAAGGTAAATCTGAACATAACCCTTAGATCTATTCTTTCAGGAGTATCACTTCGTGTAATAGATATTCTGGCAGCAGGAGGATTCCTTATTACAAATTATCAGGCTGAGATCGCAGAATATTTTGAAGATGGTGTTGATCTTGTAATGGTATATACGCCAGAGGATATGATCCAAAAGACAGCTTATTACCTTCAGCATGAAGATGAACGTAAGGAAATAGCTCTTAATGGCCAGAAAAAGGTCTTTGAGAACTTTGCCTATACTAAACTTCTGCAGGAAATCCTGAAATCCTAAAATTTTTATTAATTTTAGGATTTTTTTTCCTTAAAAGACTAATGTTTTAATCCAGCTATCCGATATAGAGGATAAGAAATGCTATAACAATCTCATTTGAACTTATAAGATTATAAATGGTCAATAACAAGGATGTTCTCGAAACCATGGAGGTATAGGATTATGGGAATGGAAGCAATTAACGGCTTTTCGCCACTTATACAGCAGGCGCAGCCACAGGTAAAGACACAGGTACATGAGCAGAGTCAGTCTAATTCTGAAGTAGTTAATCGTGAAGCTGACGGCAGCATGCAGAACGTTGAGTTCAAGGTAGAAGCTGCTGATAGCTCTAACAATACTAATACTCAGAGTGGTCCTCAGAACTATGCTAGTGAGCAGGAGTTTATAGAGGCAACTGAAGAGCAGATTCAGGCTGATAATGCAAAGGTTAAGAAGGCAATCTCTGAAATGACTCAGAATGCTAAGTCAAGCGCTGAGGCAGTATTTGGTATTCATGAGAAGACCAACAGAGTAACTATCAAGATGGTTGATAAAGAAACCAAGAAAGTCATCAAGGAGTTCCCACCAGATGAGACTCTTGATATGATTGCCAAGGTTTGGGAAATAGCTGGAATCATGGTAGATGAGAAGCGCTAACATTTCCGGTATGTAACAGATGATGTTTGACATGGATGTCAAATCAGCACACTCAAGGATTGAGAAAGGAGAAAGCCTATGCCTATCAGAATAACAGGAATGAATTCAGGCCTTGATACAGAAAGTATCATAACAGCCTTAACACAGACAAAGCAGGATAAACTTAATACAGCAAAAGGCGATCAGAAAAAGCTCACCTGGAAGCAGGACAAGTGGAAAGAACTTAATAAGAAAGTTACTTCATTTTATAATGGTGCGCTTAGTAACATGAGGTTTACATCGGCATACAATAAGAAGACAACTACAGTTTCTAATGCTAATGCAGCATCAGTTATTACTGGCGAAGGCGCTATGAATGCAACCCAGACATTAGATATCATACAGCTGGCTAAGTCTGGATATCTTACAGGACAGGAAGTGAAAGTCGGCACTTCAAAGGCTACAAAAGAGACAACTGCAGAAGAACTTGGATTGTCTACTGGTGATAAGATTAAATTCAGTATTGGCGGAAATACTTCAGATGTTCTTTCTGTAACAGTTGAAGAAGGTGATACGGTTGGAAGTATTCTTAGTAAACTAAAAAGTGCTACATCTTCAGAGACAGGAACCAGCCTTAATTTTAATTATGATGAGAACAATGGAAGATTCTATGTTTCTTCAAAGACTGCCGGGGAAGCAGCTTCTTTTGACTTGATAATAGATAGTGAATCAAGTGATGCTATGACTAAACTTGGACTTACCAAAAAAGCAGATGGTTCCAATTATATTTCGGGAACTAGTGCTGAGATAGTTCTTAATGGAGAAACATATACATCTGACACTAATACATTTGAGATTAATGGGCTTACCATTACTGCCAATGAAGTTGCTTCAGGAATTACTCTTTCAACCAAACAGGATACCAGTGGCATTTACGACAATATTAAGAACATGATAAAAGAGTATAACGATCTTATGAAAGAGTTCGCTACTCTTTACAATGCAGATAAGGCTTCAAAGTACAAGATGCTAACTGATGACCAGAAAAAAGAAATGTCTGATACAGAAGTTGAAGAGTGGGAAAAGAAGATTAAAGATGGACTTCTTAGTCATGATGAGACTATAGGAACTATCAAGACAGCCCTTAGAGAAATGATGAATAGTTCTTTTGATGTTACATTAAAAGATGGAACAACTAAGAGTCTTTCGCTTGCTTCTTTTGGTATCTCTACAGGTGGGTATTTTGAGACAGAAGAAAATGAGAGAGATCTTCTGCACATAGATGGTGATGAGGATGATTCATCAGTTAGTGGAAATACAGACTTGCTAAGATCAATGATTTCAACAGATCCAACAGCAGTACAGGATTTCTTTACTGAATTATCAAAGAGCATATATAGTAAGCTTTCGGATCTTATGAAAGGTACTGAGTACAGCAGTTCCTTTACAATTTATGAAGATAAGCTTATGGCATCTCAGTATAGTGCTTATAATACTAAGATCTCCGATGCACAGTCTGCTCTTGAAGCTGCTCAGGATAAGCTATATAAAAAATTTGCAACAATGGAAACAGCACTCTCAAAGATTAATTCGTCGAGTAATTCTTTATCCGGTTTCTTTGGTGGCAATTAATTGATTTTAGGATAAAAATAATAACGAATGCGAGGGAACGCTTATGCCAGTATTATCACAACAGCAGAATGCTTATGCACAGTATAAAAACAACAAAGTAATGGGAGCTTCTGGACCAGAGCTTACGTTGATGCTTTATGATGGAGCAATCAAATTTCTTAATATTGCAGATTATGCAATAGAAAAAAAAGATGTTGAAAAAGCGCATATAAATATTATAAAAACCGAGAGAATAATCGATTATCTTCGAAATACGCTTGATATGAAGTATCCGGTTGCACAGGACTTTGAAAACATGTATTCTTATATTGCAAGGAGACTTGTTGAAGCAAATATCGCTAAAGATAGAGAGATAGTTGCTGAGGTAAACAAACATATGCATGCAATAAGAGACAATTGGGTTGAAGTAATGAAGGCTAATAATATCATGGTAAAGGATGCATAATATTTCTGAGTCTTGAGTGAAGAGGGGAATGCAATGGTATCAGCCAGTCTAGATATGCTTGAAGAAAGCTTGCAAAAAAAAATACAGGTCATGAAACAGATTGAAACTGAAAATGACAAGCAAAGAGAGATTTTGAAGAACCCTGATAAAGTGGATGAAGAAGCTTTTGATAAGATACTCGATGTGAAAGGCGAACTTATTGATAATCTTCTTAAGCTTGACGATGGTTTTCAATCATTGTTTGACAGAGTTAAAGATGAAGTTGGTCTGAATAAAGAGCTATACAAAGATCAGATTAGAAGAATGCAAAATCTGATTCAGGAGATAACGGGGCTTAGTGCATCAATAGAAGCAGCAGAATATCGAAACAAAAAACTGGCGGAAGAGTATTTTAGTGTAGCAAGAAAGGCTATGAATTATTCCAGACAAACGTCAGCAGCGGCATTTAATTATTATAGAACAATGAACAATTTCAAAGATATACCACCTCAATTTTTGGATAACAAGAATTGATATTATGAGAACTCGAAAGAGTTCTCTTTTTTTGCACAAATTTGTGAGACACCGTTTATCGGCATATAAGTGCAATAACTTTATAGCAAAATTGAAAATAATCAAAAAAATTTCAAATTGTTCAAAAAAAAGAAAAAAATATTTCAAAAAGGGTTAAGTTACTAGAAAAGCGGCCGATAACATTAGTGTAAAACAAAACAAAAGCAGCCATGGAAGGGACTCCGCGATACGCTGCACAATAGAGAAGATGGAAAGGCAGCAGGGAAGCGGGCCCCGTTCATGGAGGATTTTCATATGGTAGTACAACACAATGTCACAGCAATGAATTCTAACAGACAGCTTGGTATTACAACTGGCGTTCAGGCTAAATCTAGCGAAAAACTTTCTTCTGGTTATAAAATTAACAGAGCAGCAGATGATGCAGCAGGACTTGCTATTTCTGAGAAGATGAGAAGACAGGTAAGAGGTCTTACACAGGCTTCTGCAAATGCTCAGGATGGTATTTCGGTAGTACAAACGGCTGAAGGTGCTCTTAATGAAGTACATGATATGCTTCAGCGTATGAATGAGCTTGCAGTTAAGGCCGCAAATGATACTCTTACATCTCAGGATAGAGCATACATCCAGCAGGAGATGACGCAGCTTTCAGACGAAATTACAAGAACAGCTGCTTCTACAGAGTTCAATAACCAGCATCTTCTTGATGGATCATTTACTAATAAAAATCTTCAGGTTGGTTCAGAATCTGATGCACAGAACCAGATTAATATCTGCATCATGAAACTTAGTGCTACAAGCATTGGAGTATGGGCAGTTAAAGAGGCAACAGCTTCATATCCAGTTGGTTCAGCAAATACAACTGGTGGACAGATTAATGTAATGTCTCATTCAAATGCTAAAGCTACAATTGAGAGCGTTAAGCAGGCACTTATTTCTATTTCAAAGCAGAGATCAGATCTTGGTGCTATTCAGAACAGACTTGAACACACAATCAAGAATCTTGACAACGTAGTTGAGAATACACAGGCTGCAGAATCACAGATTCGTGATACAGATATGGCAGAAGAGATGGTTAGATATTCTAACAATAACATCCTTCAGCAGGCTGGACAGTCAATGCTTGCTCAGGCAAACCAGACAAATCAGGGTGTTCTTTCACTTCTTCAGTAATTCAGATAAGAGTCATAAGGCTCCAGCCCAGTGCTGGAGCCTATTCTATTGGCCTAAAAAAATTTATACATTTTTTTTAAAAATCCCCCTAAAGTTTTTATATTTATAGACGATAATAAAAGTGTAAAATAAAACAGAGATGATTTTAGGCCAGCACTGAGATCATTTCAAAACAAAGCAAACGAGCAGCAAGGATGCTGCCGTACAAATTCAAGGAGGAATTATATTATGGTAGTACAACACAACGTCACAGCGATGAACGCAAACAGACAGCTTGGAATCACAACTGGTATTCAGGCAAAGTCAAGTGAGAAGTTATCATCTGGTTACAAGATCAACAGAGCAGCAGATGATGCAGCAGGTCTTGCAATTTCTGAAAAGATGAGACGTCAGGTAAGAGGTCTTACACAGGCTTCTGCTAACGCTCAGGATGGTATCTCAGTTGTACAGACAGCTGAAGGTGCTCTTAACGAAGTACATGATATGCTTCAGAGAATGAACGAGCTTGCAACAAAGGCTGCTAATGACACATTACAGTCAAAGGATCGTTCATACATCAAGTCAGAGCTTAATGCTCTCTCTACAGAGATCACAAGAACATCAGCAGCTACAGAGTTCAACAACCAGGCACTTCTTGATGGATCCTTCACACAGAAGAATCTTCAGGTTGGTTCTGAGACAGATGCAGTTAACCAGATTGAGATCTGCATTAAGCAGATGAGTGCTACAAACATTGGTGTTCAGCAGGATCACCTTAATGTTTCTACTCATGGTAATGCTAAGACTGCTATGAGCTATATTAAAGTAGCTCTTGAGTCAGTATCAACTCAGAGATCAGATCTTGGTGCTATCCAGAACAGACTTGAGCACACAATCAAGAACCTTGATAACGTTGTTGAGAACACACAGAGTGCTGAATCTGCTATCCGTGATACAGATATGGCTACCGAGATGGTTAAGTATTCTAACAACAACATCCTTGCACAGGCTGGACAGTCAATGCTGGCACAGGCTAACCAGACAAATCAGGGTGTTCTTTCACTTCTCGGATAATAAGCAGTCTATTGCAAACATTGCAGACTACCAAGAAGAGCTCCGGTTTACCGGAGCTCTTTTTTTAGTATTTCTTCTACAGAACGGAAATAGTTTTCTTTTGAAAAATGCTCTACTGATTTTTGGCATATAATTTTTGAGGGTATTTGTTTTCGCATAAATGCAATGTCGTCCAGAAGACGAGCAAGCTGATTAGCATCGTTGAAGTTTATAAAATAACCATTTACAGAGTCCTTTAGGTATTCTTTTACACCTTGCGTAGGAGTAGATATAACCGGAATACCCATAGCCAGAGCTTCAGCGCCTGTCAACATGAAACCTTCGTAATCAGAGGTACTAATCATAAACTCTGCGTTTGTCATATATGAAAGAGGATTATCTTTCCACCCTAACATATTAGTTTGCTTTTGGAGTCCCAAAAGATTTATCCACTTACGGACATCTTCTTCTATCGGACCATTCCCAATTATATCAAGCATCCATGTTGATTTCGCTTTATACATAGCTTCAAGAACAAGGTCAAGTCTTTTTTCTTCAGATAATCTTCCGACAAAAACAAGTTTATTATGGCATGGGCAATCAGAAGTGGTAGGAATATCATTTAAAATGGGATTTCCTATATTATATACGATGGCTTTAGCGTTAGCATCTTTAAGTTCTTGTTCCATGGAACTATTTAATACCAAATGTGCATCTGCCATTAACATTTCATTGATTCCACCTTGTCCACATTGCGCATAGCGCCAGATTTCATTGTGAACCCAAGAAAAAACTTTCATTTTAGTATTTCTATATTTTCTGACCTGATCACAAACTGCGGACATTACAGGTGTATTAGTAGCAATACATATATCAGGGTCACCATATTGATCAAGCATCAGATTATAACCGCTAGCACAATAACTGGGAGTGACGTCAATATTGTCGCTATTAAGGTAATAAGCTTTTGGATATCCTTTAAGATATGCTATTCCAGGTGTCATGTGCATGATCCTGAGATCAAAGATATTATTATCTAAATATTTAGTCCAAGCATAGATAATGTTTTCAATTCCGCCTTCACGACCGCCATATGGTGAAACTATATCGACAATTATCTTGGACATGCAGATATCCCTTCCTTTAGTTATGACCTTATACAGATATTATAGCAAAATACAGACGTAAAATAATGTATAATTAAATTATCTGATAACAAAGAGCATTTGCTATAAAAGGGGAATAAAATGGTAAATCATGAGCATTTTGATACACTAATAGTTATTACTGCGGTGGATTGTAAACGTCTTTTAAGCTTATATCCAAGACTTGTAGATAATATTGAATATGGGAAAATATTATTTGTAAGTTCCGGTGCTGTTGAAGAAGTACTAGGTGAAAACGTAGATTTAAAAGGAAAAGTGGATTGGATAGATGAGAATAGTCTTATCAGCTTTGACGATGTACATGCTCTTATCAAGGAACGAATGGCTGACATTTTGGCCGGCCGAGAACTCCCTAGAGGAATAACTGGCTGGTATTATCAGCAATTTCTTAAGATGCAGTATGCTTTAAGTTGCCAGGATGAGTACTATATGGTTTGGGATGGGGATACCATTCCTTGTAGAAAAATAGAAATGTTTCAAGCAGAGTCCGGTAAGCCTTACCTTGACCTAAAACATGAGTATCATAAAGAGTATTTTGAAACTATGAGCGTTATATTGCCTGGATTTGATAAGGTTATTGAGAGATCTTTTATCTCAGAGCACATGCTTTTTAAAACTGAGATTATGAGAAATCTTATTTGCGATATAGAAAAGAATGATGCTATTGATGGAAAAAAGTTTTGGGAAAAAATAATAAATGCAATCCCGGCAGATAAGATACAGAACTCTGCTTTTAGCGAGTTTGAAACATATGGAACTTATGTGGCTTTAAAATATAGCAGCGTTTATAAACTCAGGGAATGGCATTCATTCAGGCAGGGTGGGAGTTTTTTTGACATTAATACAATCTGCGATAGAGATTTTGAATGGCTATCCAAAGATTTTCAAGCCATTTCTTTTGAAAAAGGACATACAGTAAGATCCGATAATGCTAATCTTTTTGATAATCCATATTATCAGGAAAAACTGACTCCAAAGCAGATGCTTCAGGCAGCACAGATGGAGTATAAAGAGGGGTACAAAGAAGTCTGGGCAGATGATAATGATGTAAAAAATGCGAATGTGAGTAGTGGAGCGTTTAGAGATGTATGCAAAGATTATTTGACAGATCGATTAAAATATCTGAATGAAGATATTTACAAAATTTACTATGAGATAGGAAAAGAAAAAAAAGGCGTAAATGATGACCAGGCATATTTGTGCTTCGAAAATGCAGAATTCTTGTGTCCTGATCCTGACATGAGTTTGGAAATATCTAGAGAAAGGATGAGACTGCTTGATTCTGGTAAAGTATGCGTAAAAAAGACAGCATTTATTATACTTTCATACAATAATACTTACCTAATGCAACAGTGCATTGAAAGTATATATACAAACTGTAGTCCAGAGAGCTTTTTGCTTGTTATATTTGATAATGGCTCCACTGATGGAGCCGCAGAGTGGCTCACTGCCTGGGGCGAAGAACATGATGAGGCAATTATAATCCTTAGTGAAGAAAATATGGGATTTTCGGTTGGTTGTAATGAAGCGTGTAAGTATGTTCCTGAGGATTATGATGTTTTCTTTTTGAATAATGATACCAGAATGACGGCAAATTCGTTATTTTGGCTGAGAATGGCACTATATGAGGCAAAAGATGTGGGAAGTGTCGGGGCTATACAAAACTATGCTATCAACACAATGGAAGAAAATGTCAATTTCAGCGTTATTGAGCAGTATATGGAACATGGTGCCAGAAAGAATGTTCCGGAGGATAATCCTTATGAAGAGCAGTGCAGATTGTGCGGCTTTGCGATGCTGATTAAGAGAGAGGCTTTTGATAAAACTATAGGCTTTGATGAGAGATTCAATCCAGGATATCTGGAGGATGATGATCTTAGTCTACAAATCAGAAATGTGGGATACAGACTTATATTAGTTCATAATAGTTTTATTTATCATGCAGGTTCACAGAGCTTTAGGAACAGAGATGATATAAAGGAACTATTTGATGCTCATAGGGAAGTTATAGTAGAAAAGTGGGGATTTGATAGTTCAGTCCATGCACTTATCAGTGAAAATGAAATTAAATTTATTTATTCTCTTAGAGATAAGGGCTATGATAGGACAAGCTTTTTTAAGGTTTTACATATAGGATGTGGATGTGGGGCGATGCTTGGCCATATCCATTATCTCTATCCAAATGCAAAGCTTGTAGGTATCGAACCTGATGATAATGCCAGAAAATTTGCAATATCTTGCATTGAGGAATATAAAAGCATAGAAGAAATGCCCTATGAATTGGAAAAATTTGATGAGGTGGCAAATAATATTGGCTGAGGAGAGGCTTAATGGTAAAAGATTTAGTAAAATCCGCAGTTTGTGAAGGAAATGAAGAAAATTTATCAAGATGTATTTCTAGTATCAAGGCAACTGTTCCTGAATATGAACTGATAGTTTCTGAAAAATCATATAATGAAGGAATAAAGGAAGCAGAAAGTAATGGTAATTATTTTTTATTAAGTAGTAGTACGGTTTTGATGGATAATTCTTTTTTTTATCTGCTTTTGGGATTATATTCTAAAGAAAATATAGGCGTGATAGGTGGACTTACCAATATAGCCAATGGGCAATCAAGCGAGCAAAGTATTGAACTTAATACAACAGATGAAGATGAAATAAAGATATTTGCCTCACATATTAATTCTCCTATGAAAAATGCTTATGAGAAAAAAGTGTATCTTTCAAAATACGCGATACTGATAAAACGTGATGTTATCGAAAATGTTTGGACTATTTGACGATATTTTTTCAGCAGGTGCTTATGAAGATATTGATTTGTGTACGTGCAAATCTTTCGGGATATGATGTAATACTTGCGTACAATAGTTTTTTGTATAGCTTGTATAAAGATAAAGCAGAGAGCGAAAATGATTTTAAGAGTGGGCAAAAAAACAGGAAGCTACTTAAGGATAAGTGGAATTGTGAACTGGGTTATTCAAGTGATGTTAGAAGTAAATTGATCGAGATGATAACTGAGGATAAGGAAGACAAGATTGAAGTATTAGAGTTAGGATGTGCGCTAGGAGGTACTCTTAACAGAATTAAATTCTTATGGCCTGAAGCTGGTGTGCATGGAGTAGAGTATACTTCTGAAATTGTGAAAATAGCAGGAAGTGTTACAGATGTAATTCAAGGCGATGTGGAAAATATGGAGATTCCATATCAGAAGGAACAATTTGATTATATTATTTGTGCTGATGTTTTAGAGCATTTAAGAAATCCTGAAGATACATTAAAGAGGTTTCTACCATATCTTAAGAAAAATGGTTATTTTATCATAAGTCTTCCTAATGTAAGATACTATGCTGTTTGCGTGATGTTGATGCAATTTGGAAGGTTTGATTACGCAGACTCAGGCATTCTAGACAGGACGCACTTAAGATTTTTTACCAAAGATACTGCGATTGAGATGATTGAGAATTGTGGTCTTAAAATAGTCAGTATGGACAGAAACTATAATGGAAATGCGGGTGATGACGAGTTTATAGAAAAGATAAAAAAGACCTTTGACGTTGTTGATCCTGAAGAATTTAAGGCATTTCAGTACTATTTTAAGGCCCAAAAGAGCTGATTTTTGGAGAATATTTATGATAACTGTGTTTACGCCTACTTATAACAGAGCGTATCGAATTGAAAAATTATATGAATCATTAAAAAGACAGACATCAAAAGATTTTGAATGGATTGTGATTAATGATGGAAGTACGGATAATACAAATGAACTTTTTGAGAAGTGGCTTGTAGAGGATAATGGTTTTAATATTGTGTACAGAGAAGTACATAATGGCGGTAAACATAGAGCAATAAATCTTGGAGTACAGATTGCTTCATCAGATGCTTTTTTTATAGTTGATAGTGATGATTATCTGACTACAGATGCCATTGAGTTAGTTGATAACTGGTTTTTACAGATAGCAAATGATGAGACGTTTGCTGGGGTCAGTGGGCTTAGAAGCGATTTAGCTGGTAATCCTATAGGTGGTAAACCTAAAATATGTGGCGAATATGTTGATTGTACTAATTTGCAAAGGCATCTTTATCATCTCTTGGATGATAAAGCAGAAGTTTACAAAACGCATATATTAAAAAAATATCCGTTTCCTGAGTTTGAGGGAGAAAAATTTGTTCCTGAGTCTTTAATTTGGGATCATATTGCAAGAGATGGATACAAGCTTAGGTGGTTTGAAAGGATAATTTACATATGTGAGTATCTTGAAGATGGATTGACGGCAAGCTCAGATAAGAAATTCATGGACAATCCTAAAGGATTTCTTACATATCTTGCTATGCTTGAAACTGTGCACAATCCTAAAGAAGTGGATGTTTTTAGGCTGCAATTCTATAATAACCTGATTAAAACATATGGCATGGATAAGGCCTTGGAAATCATAAATATGGCTAATACAATGGATTTCTCACAATATATTTAGTAATAGAAAGGCAATATCAGATGAATATCACAACTTCTTTTGATAGAAATTACATGAAATATGCAATAGTAATGCTTTCGTCATTTTGCGCAAACAATGAAGGCAGTCACAAAGTATTCATAATGCATAGATTACTGACACAGGAAGATATAAATTTTATTAAAGATTCATTGTCTAAATATGATTTGAAAATCTATTCTTTAAAAATGGATTTTTCTGATATTGAGCCGATGATACCGGTTACTCCTTATTGGACGTATGAGACTTATTGTACATTAAAACTTGCAGATACTCTTCCTGATGATATTGAACGAATATTATACTTTGATACTGATATGATCATAAATAAAAGTATCGATGAATTATGGAATATGGATTTTGCGGGAAATGATATTATAGCTGCAGATGAGTCAAATGGAAGTTGTAGATACGAAAATATACAATGTGGGCAGAAGGTTATTTTTGAAGAATATAAAGATAAATTCAGGTATTTTAATACTGGTACGATGTTACTGAACATTAGCAAGATTAAAAGAGAATATTCGTATAAGAAGTATTATGACATTATGGAAAAATGGAAATTTGATCTTCCTGCATGTGAACAGGATATTTTAAATTATGCACATTTTGGCAGAGTAAAATATATTCCATGGTCTAAATATAATCTTTTTGCAAGAGATGGATGTAGGGACGGGTACTCTTATGACAGGGTCATAAATGGAGATGAAACATCGATAGTTCATTTTGTTGGAATGAAGCCATGGAATTCTATGGGGCTGCATTATGATTTGGAGAAATTGTGGTGGGATTATGCAAAGATCACTCCAATATATAAAGAACTTATGGAAGAATTTGTTGAAGATACTTTGACAAATAAAAATATAGAAAATACGTTAAGGAATCTTGATTCTGAAAATAAACAGCTCAAGGAAGCTGTACGAAAAACGACAGAGCTTTTGCAAAAAATCACATCTTAATTTGAATGGGAAAACAAATGAATATAGCAACGGCGCTCAACAAAAAGTACATACCATATACAACTGTTATGCTGACTTCAATATGCATTAATAGTACCGAACATATTGATGCATACCTTTTAAATAGTGAGCTTGAAAATGATGATATCATGAAAATGATGAGTTCATTGGAAAAATATGATATTAACTTGATATCAGTTAATGTGGACAAGGGTAAACTGAATGAAAGAATGCCTAGAAATGACCAATGGAGCTTGGAAATGTATTACAGGCTGTTTATGTTTGAACTTTTGCCAAAGACAGTTGACAGAGTGCTTTACCTTGATGGGGACATAATTGTCAATAATGATATAAATGAATTTTATTATATGTCTTTTGATGATGCAGAGATGATAGTATGTGATGATAAAGGGGGATTAAACAAACCTGAAACCTACGGCGATAAGCATAGAGAAATGTTTAGTGAGGCATATAAGCATGGCTTTAGATATTTTAATTCTGGTGTAATCCTTTTTAATATGAACAAAATGAGATCATTATATACCTTTGATCTTTATCTTGAAGCAATGGACAAGTGGAACTATAAAATGGAGGCGCCTGATCAGGATATATTGAACTATGTGCACTGGAAAAAAGTAAAATATGCTGATTACAAGAAATATGATATGTTTGCGCGAGTTGCACATAATCAGAAAATGACATATGGAGACATCATGGAGACTGCTTCTATTATACATTATCCCGGGTACAAGCCGTGGGAGGCTGGGAGCTTTCACTTTGATATAGAAATGATATGGTGGGAATATGCAAAGGAAACCCCATATTACGTGCAGCTGTTGGAAAATTTTGTCACGGATGTTTTGAATGATAACAATGTTTCAAATTATATAAAAATGCTGGAAAAAGACCTTAATATTAAGAAAAAGGTATTATCCAAGGCACTGAGAATTATGGAATTAGGTAGCGATACAAATGTGTCGGATGATAATTATAACAGCGAAGATGAAGTAGTTAGTATATTTGATAGTCCTACATGGCAGGGAGGATACAGTTATTCTTTCGAACAAAAGCAGTTTTGGGTTGATGCAAGGCACAAAGAGAATTATGTCAAGCTAATGGAACAATTCCTTGAAGAAATAATGACAGATTCAAGAGCGGAAAATTACGCTGTCTCGCTTAACGCTAGCCTAAAAGAGCTAGATAAGGCTTTAGATATGTTTATAAGCTAATTATGATGATTGAAAAAGCAACTGGAGGATTATAATGCTTAGCATATATTTTGGTAATTACAAGAAAGCATATTATGGCCCCGCGTGGTTTAATAATAGCTATGATAGTGAGTGGTTTGAGAATCAGCTTGTTCAAAAAATGATCAAAGACATAGATAAGTCAGACTATAAAGGTGGAGAGCTGATTGTAAGTGAAGTATTAGGCCCAATTGCTCCAAAAGATTTATCAGGGGGATTAAAGACACTTATTTCAATATATAAGAATCCTCAAATGATTTTTGACGCTACTAGTTGTGGTAATAATTGTGCTAAATGGCTTTTAGAAATAGGGGAAAAGGAAGATGTATTGATTAAATTGGAGTATTTGATGGAATTTGAGGGACTAGAACCATTTGAAATAAAAATAGATAATACTGGAGAAATCGTCACAACTGAAAAAGCTTATGTGGTAGCTGCTTTAAAGGCTTTGCATGAAGGAGTTGACAATGAAGGGTAAACATCATGTATTACTAGAAACAAATAAAGTAAAATATGAGTTTGATATAAAAAGGAATATAACCATTATTCAAGGAGATAGTGCCACTGGGAAAACTACTCTAGCTTCATTAGTCAGTGATAATTCAAGATATGGTGAAGCAGCAGGGATAAGGCTCCAATCAGATGTGCCTTGTGTTACATATAATGGTGGTGATTTTTGGAAACAAGAATTTGAGGCATATCAAGATACTATCATTATTATAGATGAGGGCAATTCATTTATTTTTACAAAGGAATTTGCGAAAACTATACAGAATACATCAAATTATTATGTTCTAATAACTAGAAAACCACTATATTATTTACCATATAGCGTTAGCGAAATTTATGGAATACGTACTTCAGGTAAATATCACTATCCTGAAAAAATATATCATGAATTCTATCCGCTGTATTTCCAAGAAGTTGATCCTGATGAAAAAAAGGGTTGTAAAATACTAGTAGTTGAAGATAAAAGAGCAGGTTACCAATTTTATACACATTCCTTAGATGGAATTAATTGTATTAGTGCAGAGGGTAATTCGAACATTATAAAGAAAGTTATGGAGTACGCGAATGCCTCAAATGAAATAACAGTTATAGCAGATGGAGCTGCTTTTGGGGCATATGTTGGTGAGCTTGTGTCATATAGAAAGCAAAGTGACTTTGCTATTTATTTGCCGGAATCATTTGAATGGATGGTTTTAAAAGCTGGAGTAGTTAATTTTGACAATATTGAAGATGTACTAAGCAAGCCAGAAGAATATATAGAAAGTAAAGAGTACTTTAGTTGGGAACGCTACTTTACGTCAACATTAAGAAATTGTACAGCTTCTGATCTGATCAAATCATATAGCAAAGATGCACTTAAGCCATATTACTTCAGCGGTAAGAATAAAGAGAAGATTTTGTCTGTAATTCCTGAAAAGATAAGAGAACAGTTATGAATTTAAGATAATTCTTCAGACGAACTCACGAAACAAATTGAGGAAACATTTGAACATTTTGACTCAAGGTTTATACTTAGGCGTCAGTATCAGCATCAGGGACCAGCTAAATGTCGTAACATTGGTATGAAACAGGCGACCGGAAAGTATATTATTTTTCTTGATTCAGATGACATTTTTGGGGACAGTCTTTTATTGGACATGTCGCAAACCCTGGAAAAATCGGGGGGAGGTGTGTATCGCTAATTTCATGATGCTTGATATTGTAAACAATAATAAGAGTTTTATCTATGCAAAAAAGAAAAAAGGGGTTACAGATAGAACATTTAGTATTAAGGAACTGGGAATTGAAGGATTGGGCTATAGAGTCAATAATTGTAAACAACTTTCATATGATATTGATTCTAGAAATGTGATAAAGGCATTTGAAAAATTACTGGAAAGCGTTAAGGACGATATTTTAATTCAAATGATAAAAAAGAACTGGAAGCCTCAATTGAACCTATGACTTCCAGATGCTCTAATTTTCAATATAATTTGGAATGTCGCGAAATGGCAGAGGCACTTATTAAAAAATACACGTAGAAATTAAAACTTAAGCATTTCTATAAATGCTAAAGTATCTCTATCGAATCTTTCTTTTTCACCGGCGATGAATTCTCTATATGGAGCAAATGCCTTCTGATGCATAGCAAAGTTGTCACATATATCATGTAAAAGGGTTTCGATTTCATTAAGCTGTTGAGCGGGATTTTCAAATTTATATTTTTCGGGGATTGGTACATCTTTACTATATGCTGCTGATCCTTTTTTATTCGTAATGACGCAGCAACCATCAGCAGCAGCTTCTCTGGGGATTCTGTCTTTACCTGGATGTTTGCCAAAATCAACATAGATTTTACTTGCTTCCATCATGAGGACCATGTGGGGGAGATCCAGATTTACAAGAGGAATCCATTTAAGCCAATCTGCTTTGTCTATGAGAGGCTTGATGGCATCGTATCCTTTTGCTGGATTATAAAGAGCAATATTTTCTCTAAATTCTGCAGGATATATAAACTTTCCATGCTCCTGATTAATATAGTCGGATAGGAATAGACCTTTTGCATTAGGTATAGTTTTGTAGACATAATCCATTGAGTAGTAGGATTGGAACAGATGAAGGAAAACATTTTTTTTGATAAACTCCAGGTTCTCTTCATGTGTAGATTCGATGTAGTTGTCTACACTCATCCACCACATAACTATCTTAGCATTTCGTATATGCTGCATACTGTAGGTGAGACCTTCAGGAAAAACAATTACATTTTCAGATTGGTCAATCGCATTTAAATCCATGCAAACATTAGTCTTGTAGACTTTATATGGCTTAGGAGTCTCTGCGGGAACAGCAATATCGTATGGATAATCTAGACTTACATAACACATAGAGGCTTCTATATCTGTTAATCTGCATATGGCGTTACATAGTTGGTGGGCAAGCTCAGGACCTCCACTTATTCTGTTTTTGGATGAAACTATATAAATTTTCATAGGCATTCCTTTATTGATTTACGATTGTACTGATCATTTCTATGACTCTGTTTGTAACCTTGCTTTTTGCACATACTTCCTCGAAGCCTTGTTTTGCTATTTTTTCACGTTCTTTGTCATGACTAAGATAATAACCTATCTTGTCGATAAGTTCATCATAACTTTTGTAGGTGACGAGATGTTTACCGTCTTTGAAAAATGTATCAATTTCAGGTTGATAGTTAGTAATAAGAAAGCCTTGGCAGGCTAATACATCCCAAATACGTTGGGATAAACCGGAAGTAATTGATCTTGTGGTTATGTTAAGGTTGACTTTACTTTGCCTAAAGATAAACGGCATTTCTTTTAAGGAATCAGCTCCATTATGGATAATTATATTGTCGGATAATTCATTACAATTACTTTTGGTGAATAAATCAAGTTTTGTGTAAGGCAGTTTTGCTACAATAAGATTTAAAATTTTTACTCTTTCCTGATATGTTGCATGTGGACACAGGTAATTACACAAGGCAACATAGTCAGAAATATCAAACACACTCATGTTTGAAGGATAGAATGCTTTATCGATTTCCTTTAATTCGTTGATTATTTCGTTATTTAAAGTTGCTTTGAGAACGTCATAACCAAATACGCTGTCATCAAGCTGCTTATCTATCATTGATTCAATTGTAGATTTTAGACTGCAGGAAATGGATGGCTCATTGGAAAGAGGATCTTTTTCATTGTATAAGGAACCAATAAATGAAATGTCATATTTGTAATCGGATGTAGTTCCTAATAAAGTACTTACGCGGTCGCATGCAGCTCCTAAAGGTAAATGAAAAATACAGTCAGGATTCTGCGAATGAATAAGATTATATTGTTCTTTGTCAAAAAGGAAAATTCTGTTGAAAGTGTTTTTTATTGTTGTGTTAAATATTTCAAAAACAGGACAATCGACAGTTTCTGCGACATAGAATACGTGTAGCTTTTCGCATAGCATAGAAATAAATGGATAATAATTTATTGAGAAAACAAAAAGTGGCTTTTTGTCGGCGATTAGATTTCCAAGATTTGTTATTTTCTGATCTAATGTGAGGCTTGTAGCCATTCCATCAGTGTCTTCTATGACATTTATACCTAAGGAATAGAAGGCATCAATAAAATCCGGCTCACATATACTTTTGTATCTGTAAAAGATTATATTCATATAAACCTCTTGATTATCAACATTTCTAAATACTAGTATAATATATATAGTGACTTTTTTGAAATACGGAAAGCAAGGTGTAAAGGACATGAAAAAAGTAAGTGTGGTTATTCCTGCCTATAATGCTCACAATACTCTGGCGAGATGTCTGGGAAGTTTGGTTAATCAAACACTTGAGGATATAGAAATTATTGTGGTAAACGATGCTTCAACTGATGATACCTGGGAAATAATGAAGAGATGTGAAGCACAGTTTCCAGATAAGGTCGTGATTATTAATTCTGATATTAATACAGGTTGTGGAGGGGCTCGAAGTATTGGGCTCGATGCAGCAACTGGTGAATATATCGGGATGGCGGACGCTGACGATTATGTAGCACCTACTATGTATGAGAAGTTATATAACAGAGCAAAAGAAACTGGTGCAGATATCGTGGATTCTGGTTTTTATAGTGAAGCAACAGATAAAGCTCTTTTAACAGTATCTGATGACCTTGAAGGAGAACTTGATGATAATAAGAGGAGCAGACTTATTGCAGCAAATGGTTATTTGGTAACTAAGATTTTTAAAAACGAGATATTAAATGACCCTCCTGTTAGAATGCAGCAAAATATGGCGGCATTGGAAGATTTGGAGATTTTTATATATACCTTTTTGAAAGCAAAATCCATAGCGTCAGTTAAAGAGGTGTTTTATAATTATTGCGATACGGCGGGATCAAACACTAAGATGAGTGATCTTGATAAATATTATGATGCGGTATATAGAGCATTGGAGGGCGTATACGATAAGTGCCACGATATGGAGGCGTATGAGGGATGTCAGGAAGCGATAGAGTATATATTGACTAAAGTGTACTCTTATGGGATTAATCGTTGCTTGTATGACCGGATTGCACAGATTGGCTCTGATGAGACCAAGGTAAAAAAATATTTTGACTACGCGGGTGAAAAAGAAACAAAAATGTTAAATAAATTGTCCAAACTAAAAGATAAGGTAATAATAATTCCATATGAAAATAATTTATATGTTAAGAATAATATTTCTAAGCTAGATATAGAGATCATGAAAGAATGTGATAGACGTAACTGACAATTATGTATCACCAAACAATGTGAAATCCATTTCTTTTCCTGTGCTCTTGAATAATACAGCTACAGCGCATGAATCACCGATGTATTTATCTGCAAAGGTAATGGCTGCAGTTGGGGTAACAGACTCATCCAAAATTCCTATATTGTTAGATTTATAGTAATTAAGGATTTCCTCATATTCATCGACTAATTCAGGACGCATTATTTTTAGAATAGTCATCATTTCTCTATGAGGGCGCCAAATTAGAAGTACCTGATCTTTAATATCGATATATTTTTTCATTGTGACTTTGAGTTTCACAAATAGATTACGATTATTTTCGAGAACATCGAGCACTGATGTACAGAGCAAATGTATTGTCGTTTTGTGTACAAGAAAGCTGTCCCATTCCTTTGGATGTGGGACAGTTTTCTTGTTATATCTTTTCAGAATCTCAATCCTTGGATAACTTTGCCAGGTTATTTTACTGTTCCATTCATCGAATAAAGCTTTGCTCTGACCTGCTAAGAGATGCATGAGAGTACTTTTCATATTTTCTGATTGTACGATTGCATGGTCGATATTATAAAAGCCTGAAGGAACCAGCATAAATCTAATACTTTCCAGGTATTCGTGATTGGAACATCCGGGTTCTTTCATGCATGAATATGGAATATAAGTGAGATTTTTGGTAAATCTTTTGAGATTTGTAGTATGGAAAAAAGGATGCATTGTGAAACCAAGAGTTTCAGTGTCGCTGATGTTTTGAACATATATTATGTCAGGTTGTTCAGTTTCAAAGCTGAAATTATTTACTTCTGTGATTTTGACATTGGCAGGATAGCCTTCAAGACTGTATTCACAGTCGCTTAAGTTATTGTCCGAGTCACGCCGATATGTTGGCACAGGAATTACCCAAACTTTATTATCTGGGTCTGATATTATATCTTCATATAAAGTTTGAAAACCTTCCCACATATTAGGGGATAAAGGACAAAAAACTATTTTTTTCATATTTAAAAGATATCTCCTGTCTGGCCTATTCTATTATAATATAGAATTTTCATTTCCTGATTTTTATATAGAGGATAGTTATGACCAGCGGTTCCTCTAATGGGTGTCATGTAGTCTTCGCCAAAAAGAACGCGAATGACCTCCTCATAACCAATAGGAACAGGGACTTTTATCATTTCAAAATCCATTATTACTGTTCCAGAGTAGGCAGAGATGCTACGGCGCCTTTTGGATCCGCCCATAGCATATTCAGGATACCAGGTAATCCAGGAAGCTTCATCCTTTTTGGTCATTGTAGAAATTGCTTCGGCTATTTTCCAAACAGTACTTCGGCTGTTGTCACCAAATGATGAAAGATTCAGAGTACTTTTTAGCATGTTCAAAAATGAATCAAGTTCGCCTGATTGTAAATAAGAATCATAGTCAATCCCAATGTTATAGGCAATTATGTATAACTTACTCAGCTGTTCCCAGTACGCTTGATCTGTTGGAATGTAATCAAGAGGAAAAAGATCAACACCTAAACAGTAAGGGCAGTTGAACATACTTTGAGTTATAGCTTCTTCTTTGGAGCTGATGCCTATGTCAATGTTTTCTCTGTTGCAGACAAATGCTTTCGGGAGGTGATAATCATTTGTGGTATAAAAGCTGTACACTTTGCGATTGGCAGGAAGTTCTTCCTTCAATATTTGGAGAAATTTCATGTAATCATCTCTTATGAGACACAGATCGATGTCATCATCCCATGGAATGTAACCTTTATGCCTGATTGTTCCCAACAATGAGCCACAGTCCATCCAAATTGGAATATCATATTTGCGGGCCAAATCTAGTATTTCACTTAGTACGCCAAGTTGGATTGCCCATGTCTTTTTCATTGAGCTGGGAATATAAAATCCGTCACGATATTCTTCTTTGAAAAAATCTTCTGATATTTCAAGCATCATAATCTCCTGAATTATGCCTAATGTATGGTATAATTTTATCAAAAGTACCGTGGTTAATGCAAAAAAGAAAAATATTCTAAAAAATCTGCATAAAGGGCAAATATGTTAAATTTTCCAGATAATTATTTTAAAGATGAAGTGAGAGAAGGCTTTCTCGTCAGTGAAACAATGAAAAGAACCTGGGGCTCTCAACTTGAGATATTTGATAAAGTTAGAAATCTTTGTAACAAGTATGATATTACATATTTTGCAGAAGTAGGAACACTTTTGGGTGCAGCAAGGCATAATGGGATTATTCCTTGGGATGATGATATAGATATAGCAATGTTAAGAGATGACTATAATCGCTTTTTAGCGCACTGTGATGAAATGGATAAAGATTTGTGTGTCAGAAGCATATACAGTTCAGATACTTTTTATAACTTTCATGCAGTTGTTACGCAAAGAGCGGATATTCTTGAATGGGATTTTGACAGAATGGAGAAATATCATGGTTGTCCATTTATATGCTCAGTAGATGTTTTTCCTTTGGACTATTATCCAAGTGATGCAGAAGCTATGCAATTTTATGGTGAATTGTATTGTCTTGCTTATAAGTGTGTATATGATCTTGTGGATATAGAAAATGAGCAATTTGGTGGTAGCCTGATAACAATTAAAGATATTACAGATAATTATAGGTGTCATGAACTGTATGAAAATATTCAGATGTTAAAAAAGATACTAGTCAAAAGGAATATGACTTGTGATTTAAATGAAAAAGAGCCTCTAAGAAACCAATTATGCTTAATAGTTGATAATATTGCTCAAAGCTGCAGGGAAGAGGATGCTGCTGGAGTAGAATACTGCCCCAAACTTCCGCTTGGTATTTGGAAATGCAGACCCAAGCATTGTTATAAAAAAACATGCGAATTACCATTTGAAATGACTACCATAACTGTGCCTGAAGAATATAAAGAAGTACTAAGTAATATATTTGGTGAAGATTATATGATGCCCGTAAGAGGAGCGGCGGGACATGAATATCCCTTCTTTAGAGATGAAGTAAACGTTTTGGTAGGGGGGGATATTGGCGAATTATATTTATATTCAGAAGAAAAGAAAAAGGTTGTAGATTCTGTTAATACACTTCAAGAAGCATTTAGCGAGACTATGATCAAAATTCAAGAGCAAAATATTGCGATTGCCAAGAGTTTGTTAGGCCAAATACAGGATTTTACGTTTGAAATAGAAAAATATGTTGAGAAATATATTGATGAAAAGTCTGAGCTTACAAAGTATTTAGATAAGTACTGCAGAGACATTTACAAATTATATACAGAACTTGATTCAGAAGAATTTCTACAAGATGAAAAACAAATTACTAAATATTTTGATGGTTTTAGTGAAAGTATAAAGCTTATCAAGAGGACAGTATTTAAGGTAATGCACAGAGAAATACCTGATAAAATAGCAGAATTTTTTTCTGTAGATGCAAAGGAGAAGACCGAAACTGTAATTATAGGAATATCTGCTACAGGTCTTTTAAATAATTCTTACCGAGAGATTGATAAACTGACGAAATTGATTAACGATTACGATAAAGAAAATACCAGAATTTTTGTTTTTGCCTCCAAAGGACTATTGGAATTCCTCAAAAGGAGCAAATTGAATATAGAAAATGATTACATAGCTTTTTTGGAAGCTATCAAGCAAAATGATCAATTGCTTTTACTAGAGGATCCAAATACTGATGAAATCGATGCTGTTCTTTCTATGGCTGACACGTATATAGGTGATAAGTGTAGAATTACCTGTTTATGTGGAGATGCCGGTCTAAGTATTAATTGCTGCGAATACAATGATTGATAATACAAATCTGGAGATTGTTATGGCTGAATTATGTAATCTTACTTTCTCACCTGAATATTTTTATGACGAAGTAAGAGATGGATTTTATATTCCGGAAATGATGAAGCGTTTTTGGGCTGCGCAATTAGTTGTGCTTTCTGAAATAGCCAAAATATGTGAAAAACATGAGATAAAGTGGTATATCGATATGGGATCGCTTATAGGAGCAGTACGTCATAAAGGCTATATTCCATGGGATGATGATCTGGATATATCTATGCTGAGGGATGATTGGGAGCTTTTTTTTGAGTATGCACGGCAAGAACTTCCGGAAAATTATAAAATTCTGACTGTTCAAGATGAGCAAGAGTATACGTTGGCTCTGGGACGCATTACTAACGGTGTTACGATCAATTACGATGCCAGACATTTGGATAAGTTTTATGGATGTCCTTATGTTGTTGGGGTTGATATATTTCCTATGGATAAACTCTACAATGACAAGGAAAAGGAGCTTGAGAGGCAAAGAAGAGGGAAAAAAATAGTGGAAGCCGTCAGCATATATAATTCAAAAGGGATAGATGCTCCCGAGATAAATGCTCCTTTATTACAGATTGAGAAAGAAATTGGCTTAAAGATTCATAGGGATAACGGGATTATAAGGGAACTTGCACTTCTTTTGGACCAGATATTGAGGGAGTGCAGGGATGCAGATGCAAAAGAAGTGGCATCAATGTATGTGTGGATTACAGAAAATTGGGCGAATGTTCCAATTGAAATATATCAGGAGAATGTGTTAGTCCCATTTGAAAACACTTATGTGTATGCGCCTAAAAAATATGATCAGCTTCTTAGAATATACTATGGCGATTACATGACTGTAAAAAGAGGAACTGCAGTTCATAATTATCCGATATATGAGGAGCAGGAAGAATCACTCAGGCAACACTTAGGACATAATCCATTTAGATATACCCTTGATAAGCAGAGTTTTGACGTAAAGAGAAAGCATCCAAAGCAGATTAATGAGCTTGAGAGCTCCCTTAAGCTTTTGGAGAATACCCGCGCAGGGCTTGAAGCTGCGGCAAGTCAGGGACAGAGCGCAGATGCTGAGGCTCTTTTACAAAAGAATATCGAAATGACAGCTACTATAGAAAAGCTCATTGAGGAAAAGAAAAATGGTAAGAAAACAGTTCTTTTCCTGCCTTGCAGAGCTAAGTGGTGGGAGAGCATGAGACCACTTTATAGAAAGGCAGTGTCTGATGAGGATGTTGAGGCTTACGTGATTCCAATTCCATTCTATGACTGTGATCATAATGGAAATGTTGGCGAAAGGCATGATGAGAGAGACCTTTTCATGGCAGATGAGCATTTTACAAGCTTTGATGAGTTTGATCTTGTGGGCGGCCATCCTGATGTGATCGTGATTCAGGTGCCTTACGATGGCGAGAGCTATAGTATGACTGTTCCTGATAAGCTTTATTCTGAGGAACTTTTAAAATACACAGATGAGCTGGTTTATATTCCATGCTTTGACGTAATAGATCCTGTAAGTGACACAGATCCAGTGGCGATTTCGCTCAAGACATTTATTGAGCAGCCAGCTGTTGTGAATGCGGATAAGGTGGTACTCAAATCCGAGAAGATAAGAGATTTATATATCAGAGTTTTGACAGAACTTGCGGGAGAGGAAACACGCTCCTACTGGGAAGAAAAGATTGTTTTGCTAGAAAACTACAAGTTCTGAGAGGGGTTACATGAAGCAGATAATAACATGGGGACTTTCATATAGTGACTACGATAGCCAGAGGGAGCTTTACTCACTGATAGCTGATGGAGATGTAGAAGTTGTCGCAGAGGTTAAGTTTTTTCCAGAGGAAGAAGAGATATTTGGGCGCAGAAGCTCTGTAGAAGATGCGTTTAATCAGCCTCACGATATGGTGGTTTATTTTGGTGTGGATGAAGCAGATGTAAGGGCTGAGCTGGAAAAACTTGGGATACCTACTGAAAAAGAGGTGTTAGGAGGCCTTGGAAGTCTTATTGGAGATAGAAATAGCAAGATTTTATCTGATCAGGTTAAGGTCATTAAGGACCTGCTTGAAGCTAGTGATAGACAGATCGCAGATAGAGAGTGGCTTTTTAATAAGCTTGGTGAATACGGCTTTTTCCCATTCTTTAAGCTGGTAAAAAAGCCTCAGACAGGAGTTAGATACAGCAGCTGCGGAATATTGCAGGTTCCAGATGAGTTTGTGGATTTTTGCTTGTATCTAAGTAAGCTCAAATGCCAGAAGGCTATTGAAGTTGGAGTATACAAAGGCAGCAGCTCCTATGTGATGGCAGCTCTTTTGTACAGAAATAATCCAGATCTTGTGTATGAAATGGTAGATATCGAGGATGGACTGGTTAATTACGATGAGATTTCTAAGCTGATACCTGCTATTCGTAAGAGAATACCTAATACTTCTGCTGATTTTAAAGGACAGGAGTATGATTATTGTTTCATTGACGCGGATCACTCCTACGGCGCAGTTATGGAGGACTACAGAAATGTAGGTCAGTATGCAACAAAGTTGACCGTATTTCATGATGTTTTTGGACATGAGTATGATGAGCTTGATGGCGGAACAGTTCGGGGCTGGAGAGAATTAAAAGAGTTAAATAAAGACAAAGAGATAGTAGAGTTTTCGAAGTTTCCTGATAAATGGATGGGAATTGGCGTTATAAAGTGGATGTGATTTTTTAAAGGGGAAGATGATTATGAAAAAGATCATAACCTATGGCTCTTTTGACCTGTTTCATGAAGGTCATTATAAGATCTTGGAGCGCGCAAAGGCGCTTGGAGATTACCTTATAGTGGGTGTTACAACTGAACATTTTGATCGTCAGAGGGGCAAGCTTAATCTAGTTGACCCTATCATGACTAGAATAGAAAACGTCAGAAAGACTGGCTTTGCAGACGAGATCATTGTTGAAGACCATGAAGGGCAGAAGATAGAAGATATTCAGAAGTATGACATCGATACTTTTGTGCTGGGCTCTGACTGGACTGGTAAGTTTGATTATTTGAAGCAGTATTGCAACGTTGTTTATCTTGAGAGGACCCCTAATATATCTTCATCTTTTTTAAGAGAGGACAGGAAGAAGCTTATCAAACTTGGAATAGTGGGTACTGGAAGAGTTGCCAGACGTTTCTATTCAGAGATCAATTACGTTTCTGGTGTAGAGGCGGTGTCAGCTTATAATCCGGATTTTGAGAATCTGAGCGAATTCATGCAGGTCTGCACCATAAATGGATATTGCGACGATTATGAGAGCTTTCTTGATAGCGTAGATGCTATCTATGTGGCGTCACCTAATGAAACTCACGCAGAGTATGTCAGAACAGCACTTGATGCAGGCAAGCACGTTCTGTGTGAGAAGCCTATGACCTTTACCTACGACGAGGCGGTTGAGCTATATGCTCTTGCAAAAGAGAAACAGGTAGTCCTGATGGAAGGAATCAGAGCAGCGTATCTTCCTGGATTCCAGCAGCTTCTGACAGTTGCCAAAAACGGAACAATAGGTGATATCTGTGATATAGAGGCTTGCTTTACAAGAATCGGTGATCCAGCATCCCGTGAGATGTCAGATGCCAAGTATGGCGGAGCGTTTATGGAGTATGGAAGTTATACCCTGCTTCCAATCTTTAAGCTCATGGGCCTTGATTACGAGGAGTTCAAGATTGATTCTATCCTTGGAGAGAGTGGAATAGACGTTTTTACCAAGGTTGAGTTTAAGTACAAGCACGGCCTTGCTACATCCAAGACAGGAGCTGGTGTTAAGTCAGAAGGTCAGCTTGTAATAGCAGGAACCAAGGGATATATTTTGGCACAGTCACCATGGTGGCTTATTAAGAGCTTTGATGTCAGATATGAGGATCCTAGTAAGGTTGACCACTATGAAGCTGGATTTGTGGGTAACGACGGCTTTAGATATGAGATAGCAGAGTTTTTGACCAAGATAAATGGCACCAGAGGCCACGACTTTAAGCTTACAGCTGAAGAGTCAATTGCTATGGCCAAGGTTGTTGAAAGGTTTATGGATACCAGAAGAAAACAACAGGGATTTTAAGACTTTGCTGCAAACGGGACGGTAGTTTATGAGATTAGGGATCATAGGTACAGGAAGGATTGCAAAGCGTGCGGTAAAAGAGCTGTCTTTTGTGGATGGGATTGATGTTACTGCGGTGTTAAATCCCAATCTGGACCATGCTGAAAAGTTCATAGAAGATAATGGCATGAAGGCTAAGGCATTTTCAGACATCTCTGAATTTGCTGATGCTATTGATGCGGTATATGTGGCATCTCCTCATGGGAGTCATGCTTCTTACGTAAGGCAGATGCTGGGCTACGGCAAGCATGTTATCTGCGAAAAGCCTATGTGCTTTTCTGAAGCGGAATCCAAAGAGCTGTTTGATATGGCTTTTGATAAAAAGCATGTGCTGATGGAAGCAGTTAAGACAGAGTTTTGCCCAGGTTTTAAGAAAATCTGCGAAGTTCTTGAAAGCGGTGTTATCGGAGAAGTTATAGATGTGGAAGCTGCTTTTACTAGACTATCTGAGCCTTACGGCAGAGAGTTTGATGATACTGAGTTTGGCGGCTCTTTTACTGAGTTTGGAACCTATTGTCTATTGCCGGTAATGAGATTTCTGGGAACTGATTACAGTGATGTAAGGTTTATGAGTATTCCTGCTGAGTCGGGAGTGGATGGATATAGCAAGGTAGCGTTTGCTTATGGGGATAAGTCTAGTGGTGTCGGAGGGGCTGATGCGGTCAGTGCAATTAGGAAAACCGGAACTGCCAAGACAGGACTTACAGCTAAAAGTGAAGGTCAGCTCCTGATATCAGCAGCAAAGGGATATATCCTAGTGCCATCACCCTGGTGGCTTACAAAACGCTTTGAAGTTAGATACGAAGATCCATCCAAGATAGACAGCTATGAATGCGAATTTCTTGGAGATGGACTTAGATACGAGTTTACTGAGTTTGAACGCAGAGTTAGTGGCGGAGAGGTGGCTAATAGTCAGAGAGATGAGGCGGTTGCTAGAGCGAGGGTGTTTGAGAAGTTTTTGAAAAGTAGGAAACATTGAAACAGAATTAAATTATAAGTGTTTTGAGAAGAATGGAGGTTTTTTACCATGAAAATTTGGGCTCATAGAGGTTGTAGCCAGTTATATCCAGAAAATACATTACTTGCATTTGAAAAGGCTATGAATGTCAAAAATCTTACAGGAGTTGAACTGGATATTCAGCTTACAAGGGATGGCGAGATCGTGGTCATTCACGATGAGAAGGTTGATAGAACTACTGATGGCTTTGGCTATGTCAGAGACTATACATTAAAGGAACTTAAACAGCTCCACATTTTTGCTGGAAGAGGCGTAGATACTGAGCGCGTTCCAACAATGAAAGAGGTTATAGAGCTTCTTTTACCAAGAATGAAAAACGATGGCTTCATGATCAACATCGAGCTCAAGACCAGTGTCTTCAACTATCCTGGAATCGAAGAAAAGATCGTGGCTCTTGTTGATGAGATGGGCATTAAGGACAATATCGTATATTCCAGCTTCTGGGCTGAGTCACTGGTTAATGTACATGCTATTGATCCTGCAGCTAAGCTTGGGGTTCTTGATAATTACGTTTCTAACTGCCTCTATAAAGCTATTGGCCTTGAGTCCATGTGGAGAGACGTACCAAATGGCAGTATAGCTCTGCATCCAGCAGGAATCTACATGGATATCCCAGCTGAGAAATTCAAAGGCCGCGATGTAAGAGCCTGGTTTGGCGGACATCTTTATCCTGAGCTTCCAACCGGCGGCAAGCTGGATGTGAACAAGTATGCAGAAAAAGGAGCAACGGACCTCATCTTGAATGAGCCGGATAAGTATTTGCGATAATAGCTTTTTAATATATTTTGGTGATAGATGATAATGTACCTTGACAACTTCATACTTTACATTAGGAGATAGATATGATATCTTACATGGGCATTTCATGTATAGTGTTCGTGGCATTCGCCAGACTATTCCCATGACTAAGATATATATTTGATGATTTCGTTTATCTAACTATTTATTTTCTGAGTTTCTTGGTGATATTCTATTTTTCTTGCCTATGCATGAGATGTATTAAACATACGTAGGAGGAAAAGTATGGATGAAGTAAAGAAGAAAGATAATCCATTGTATTCTGAATCTGCATACGATGATGCTTTCAGAACAATGGAGGGAAGGTGCGATGATCTGCTAATACCACTGGTGTATCATATGTTTAGAGAAAAGTATGGCAAGAGTGCAGTAGTGAAAAGACTTAGAAACGAACAGTTTGTCGAGCATGAAGATGGTTCAGAGGAAAAACGTATTACAGATTCCAGTTTTGAGATTACTTACAAGAATATAACCAAGAGATATCACCTTGAATGCGAGAGCAAGGTCTATAGCAGATCAATGTTGGTAAGAATATTTGAGTATGACACTCAGATAGCCAAGAATGCTTACGAGATAAATGTACATAAGGTGAGATTCAGATTTCCAAATTCAGGATTATTATTACTAAGATTTTCAAAAGAGGCACCTGAATCAGGAGTTATAGAGATTGTAATGCCGGATGGTAAAGAAGTATCTTATGAAATACCAATGCTGAAGATGTCGGATTATAGTATAGACAAGATTTTTGAAGAGAAGCTCTTTATGTTAATTCCATTCTTTATTTTCAACTTTGAGAAAAGATTATCCGAGATGAATCAAGATATGGATCAGATAGATGAACTTCTGAAAAATTATGAGGATATCTTTGAGCGATTAGATAAGGAGCTTGCTGTAGGTAGCTTGTCATCAGCATCTTACGATGCTATCATAAGGCTAACACATAGTGTTGCATATAAGCTCACTACGAAGCAGGAAAATGTCCAAAAGAAAGTAGGTGATGTCATGGGTGGAAAAGTACTTGATTTACCAGGCTTCAGAATCTACGACGAAGGAAAAGAAGAAGGAATTAAAGAAGGTATTAAAGAAGGAATGAAAAAAGGCGTTGAGGCTATGGCCTCATTGATTCATGATGGCCTTATCACAAAAGAAGATGCAGCTAAGAGATTAGGCATCTCGATAGAAGAATTGGATAAAATGATGAAGTAAAAAGAACCTCCCGATGTAAGGTATGTAGTTGTCTTACATGGGAGGTTTTTATTTAGGAGGTTTCGTTTGAGCGAAAAACCAAAATACAAAATTGGATACACGCAGGGCGTATATGACATGTTTCATATAGGTCACTTGCATATCATTAATAGTGCTGCAGCTATGTGTGAAAAGCTCATAGTTGGAGTTAATTCAGATGCTTTGGTGGAACAATACAAAAACAAGAAAACGGTTATCTGTCAGGAAGACCGTGCCGAAATAATACGTAATCTGAGAAATGTAGATGAATGCGTTATAGCGGACACGTTAGATAAAGTTGAGCAGTACAAGAAGTATAAATTTGATGCAGTATTTATTGGTGATGATTGGAAAGGAAATGAAAGATGGATTCAGACAGAAAAAGATCTGGAGCCATTTGGGGTGGAAGTGGTGTATCTGCCGCATACGCCTAATATTTCTTCTACGATGTTAAGAGTAGAGATTCCAAATCGAGTATATGAAAAAGACTAAAGGAAAAGGGGACGAAGATGACAGTAGATAAGAAGTTTTGCATGAGTTCATATTTGGCATTCAGATTTGTTGTGGATGAAGAAAAGATTTTTAAAGAGGGAATACCTCACTTAGACCACGAAATGATTCCTGCGGAAAAGAAAAGACCATGTAAAACAGCGCAGGATATCGATCGTAATATTAGAGAATCTCTAGAAAAGATTGATTTGAAGCATACAGGCGTGCTCTTGAGTGGCGGAATGGATTCTGCAATTTTAGCTTCATATATGCCAAAAGGGACAAAAGCCTACACTGCAAAGTGCGTTGGTAAGAATGCAGTTGATGAGACCATTCAGGCAAGAAAATACTGTGATCTTTATGACCTCGAACATGTAGTAATTGAAGTAGATTGGGAAGACTACGACAAGGGAATGAATCCGCTCATGATATTCCAGGGATTTCCAATTATTTCAAATGAGCCACAGGCATATAAGATTGCAAAAAGAGCTAAGGCTGATGGACTTAATTGTTTGGTCCACGGCGATACCGCTGACATTGAATTTGGCGGAATGAGTAAAATGCTCTCTAAAGACTGGGGATATGAAGAGTGGATTGAAAGAAGTATATACGTTCATCCAGAGAAAGTTTTAAAAGATCCTGCAGATATATATCAGTTTTATGAAAACTATAAAAAGGCGGATGGAATGGCTAACTATATGGATTTCATCAGTAACATTTATGGAAGGGCAACAGCTGCTGCTTTGACTCTTGCATGTAGAGCAGAAGGCATAGGCTTCATTGATCCTTATGAGGAAATGCACCTTACTGAGCCACTTGATATACAGAGGATCAGGAATGGCGAAAGTAAGTATCTGATTCGCGAATTATTCCGTATGAGATATCCTTCACTTGATGTTCCAGAGAAGCTTCCAATGTCTAGACCAGCTGATGCATGGATGGCATCTTGGGAAGGCCCTACAAGAGATGAGTTCATAGAAGGTTGCGCAAAAGACTTAACTGGCGAGCAGAAGCTTCTTGTATATAGTCTGGAAAGATTTCTCAATTTGTTAGATGAATAAGCAGGAAAAGAGCCTTTTTATCATGGATAAAGAAAAAAGATATGTAGCGAAGCGAAAAATAAAAGCTTTTTTATATGGGATACCATACTTGCTATGCAGGATATTTCCTATAAAAAAGAACAAGATTGTTTTGTGGACCTTTGAAGGTACTGGTGGATACGGCTGTAGCCCAAGATATATTGCTGAAGGGCTATTGAAACAGAAAAAAGAAGGGAAGAATTCTTTTGAGCTCTATTGGATCGTAAAAGATATCTCAAAAGAGTTTCCTAAGGAAATCCATAAGATAAAAGATACAACATGGAATAGAGCTTTTCATATGACTACTGCCAGATTTTGGATAGGTAATACTAGAACCTTCTATGGCACTAGAAAAAGAAAAGGCACTACATATATTCAAACATGGCATGGATCACTAAGTTTAAAACCAATTGGTAAGTATAGAGGTAATCTCTTTTCCAAAATGGCATATTTGGTCAGCAAGGCAGATTCAGACTTGATCGATCATGCTATTTCTGGAAGCTCATATTGTACAGACATGTGGAGAGAGGGACTTATCTATGATGGAGTAATAGACCAGTTAGGATCACCTAGATGCGATGTGCTCGTAAACAATGTAGCTGAAAAGAGAATGGAGCTGAGGCATGAATACAATATCCCGGAGGAAGCCAAAATAATAATATATGCTCCAACATTTAGAGGCGGTAGCCAAGGAACTAAGAGAGCTATAAATGAAAATCCTATTACTCTTGATTTTGATAGGGTACTTGAAGCTTTTCAGAAGCGTTTTGGTGGGGAATGGTACATGTTTTTAAGACTTCATCCGCAGCTTTCTGTTTATTGCGAAGGAATGTCTGTAAAAAATCAGAATTCAAGGCTTATAGATGTTACCCAAAGACCTGATATGAATGAAATCATGGCAGCCACAGACGCAATCATTACTGATTACTCAACCTGTATCTTTGAAGGTTTCTTAAATGGTCAGATGGGATTTATCTATGCAGATGACCTTGATGATTATGTGAAAGACCGCGGTAGTCTTATGTTTGAACTTGATGAAATTCCATTTAGTACAGCTTCTGACAATGATGCGTTGGTTTCAAATATATTAGCCTTTGATGAAAAAGAGTATGCTGAAAAATCAAAATGTTTCATTGAAAAGAATGGAATAATCAATGATGGACACGCAACGGAAAGAACTGTGAAATTGATTGGGGAGATATAGTTAGTTTTTTTACTTTAGGGAAGAAGGAAATATATGAAATTAAAAAACTGCAGATTAGATGAAGCATCTAAACAATTTAAGGACAAAAAAATTATTTTTTTCGGAAAAGGAAGCTGGTTAAAATCTGTAGATTATTCTCCGTTAATGGAATTAGAAAGCAACTTTCTGTACATAGTGGATAACAATCCCCTAGGCGATGTAACTATCGGACACAGATTATTAAATACATATACCCCGGATAAGTTAAACCATGAAAAAAATGTAGTTATTATTCTTACAAGTCCTATCTATATGTATGATATGTACAATCAGTTAATGGATATGGAGTTAGATGATTCAATAGATTGTTATGCTTTTCCTTTTATGCAAAAGATAACAGATAATAATAGTGATTATTCGATTGATTATAAGAATCAGGAACAAAAGATTCCTAAAATTATCCATTCATTTTGGTTTAGTGGGGAAGAAAAGCCGGACTCATACCAAAAATGCTTGGATTCATGGCCTAAACATCTAAGCGATTATGAGATCATAGAGTGGAATCTGGATAATTATGATTGGCATAAAAATAGCTTTTTGCAAAAAGCTATCGAATGTAAAGCGTGGGCATACGCATGTGACTTTGCAAGACTAGATGTGCTGAATGAATATGGCGGCATATACCTTGATATGGACGTTGAAGTATATAAGCCTTTTGATGATCTGCTTGGAAATGATGGTATTTTATCGTTTTCTAATAATATTATGGTTGACTTAGCAGTGATGGGTGCAAAGAAAAACAATGCGCTTGTTCAGCGTTTATTGGGATTATATGAAACAATAGTTCCACCTAATGATAAGAAAGAGTTTGCTAATTATTTTCAGCCTTCTTTGGTTAGGGATACTTTGGTAAAAGAAGGAATTAAGATGAATGGTTGTTTGCAAAAAATAGAGAATGCGACAGTCTTTCCACATGAATTTTTTATGCCGCTTGATTATGTCCTTTTTGATAACGACAGTAGTAATGAGAATACATACTGTGTTCATTATGACAATTTTGGATGGAGTTATGAAAAAGAGGATAAAAGGGCGAAGAAGATAAGAGACAATACACAGTTATGGAAAAAGCTAAGCAGTAAATGACAGATAACTAATACAAGCTTTTTCTATTATGATAAGGATGAGACTTATGAATATTTGTGATGTCACCTTTAGACAATTTGAAAGTGAGATTAGAGATAAAAAGATTGCTTGTATAGGTGCGGGAAAGTTACTAGATCACTTATTAGAATTCGGTCCAAAAGATGTGGTTAGTAAAATAGAACTAATTGCTGATAATAATGAACATGCAAAAACAAGAAAAGTTAATAATTTAAATATTGAGTGCCGAAGTGTTGATGAAACTATTAAATTACTCGATGAAAGCTTTGTGATTTTGATAACTACTATGTATTGTAAGGATATAGTTGATCAAATTAATAGTTTTAAAAGTGATTTACAGAATGATTGTTATATTTATTCTTTGATGTCTTTAAGGGTAGATGAATATGAATTTCCAGAAAAACATGATGAAAGCATACCCAAAATAATACATTGGGTGTGGGTTGGTGGCGGACCAGTGCCTGATAAAAATAAGAAATGTATTGAATCGTGGTATAAGTATTGTCCTGACTATGAAATCAAATGTTGGAATGAAGATAATTATGATATTTCAAAATGCACTTATATGAAACAGGCCTATGAAGCTCACAAATGGGGATTTGTTCCAGATTATCTAAGACTGGATGTTATTTATGATTATGGTGGTATCTATTTAGACGCAGACGTGGAATTAGTTAAACCTTTAGATGATTTGTTGTTTTATGACGGATTTGTTGGATTTCAAAGAAATTTTGCAATTAATCTTGGTTTAGGTTTTGGGTGTAAAGCAAAGAATCCTACGATTAGAGCTATGCGAGATTATTATGATTCAATTAGTTTTAAGACGGATAGCGGATATAATCTTACGGCATCTCCGGTATACAATACAAGGGTATTGGTAAGAAATGGGCTAATTATAAACAACGAGTTACAAAAGGTGGGAGATTTACTTGTGTTCCCAACAGATGTACTTGATCCTAAAGGGGCATTTTCGTGGACTCCCAAGTTAACACGACATTCATATAGCGTTCATCATTATGATGAATCTTGGGTGAATTTAGAACAGAAGCAAATTAATGAGGAACGATACAAGCAAACGGGCTTTTTCCGAGATGGGGTTGTGAATGACTAGTGAAAAAAAACAAGTATATTTTACGGTGTTTACGCCAACATACAATAGAAGAAAAACTATAATCAATGTCTATGAATCATTAAAAAGACAAACATATAAAAGTTTTGAGTGGATTGTAGTTGATGATGGCTCAACTGATGAAACATCTTCTTTTTTTGATTCACTAATTGTATCTGAAAATGAGTTTAGAATTATTTATGTAAAAAAAAGTAATGGTGGAAAGATGAGAGCAAATAATATTGCTTTGAAACTGGCTGATAGTGTAGCTTTTTTGAATGTTGATAGCGATGATTATTTGTTAGATGATACATTAGAGACATTACATGAATGGTTTATCAGAATTGAGGATAGAGTGGAAATAGCTGGCGTTTCGGGCATAAAAAGAATTGTAGGTAGAGAAAAAAAATATAAATTTGACATGATCGAAGCTACAAACATAGAAAGACGGAAGTATGATTTAGTAGCAGATATGTCAGAATGCTATAAAACAGCGTTGTTGAAATGTTACCCTGCACCAGTTTTTGAAGATGAAAAATATCTATCGCCTAGTATTGTTCATAATATGATTGCGAGGGATGGATATAAGCTTTGTTGGTATGATAAAGAGATACAGGTTTGCGAATATCTAGAAGATGGGCTTAGTAAAATTGGTAAAAATGCGCATTTTCTCAATAATCCTAGAGGATTTGCGCTATCAATTAGCCTTAGCATAGCAATAAAAAACGACCCGGATTATGCAGAATTTCAATATTACTATTATTACACTCTATTTAAGGATAGATATTCTATTAGAGAAATTTCAGAAATGCTTTCATTAGCAGAGAAACAATTGGAGAGAATGGTTCGAGATAAACCTAAAGTAATTAGGCAATTATCAAATTTTTTTAAGGATAGCAATATAAAGAAGGTAGCAATATATGGCCTTGGCGCTGCGGCCAAAAAGCTAATTCCATTTATTGATGATATAGGATTAGAAGTGATTTATGGAATTGATAGAAATCCCAATGGCTTGTTAGAAAAAGTATATTTACCTACAGATAATTTACCACAAGTGGATGCAATTATATTAACCAATTATTATGAAATAGAAGATATACGCAGATACATGGAACATTTAACTAAAATTAGAATTATCTCATTGGAAAAAGATATTCTTGATAAAGGCTTAGGGTACTATTTTAGTGAAATATAGAAATGGGGGATACTATGGACAATCTACATTATGGAAGTATGACTTGGAATTTAGATGATGCCAAAAACTATATAGATGAGTTTATGAATTTGTATGAACATCGCCCAATACAAAATAATAAAGGGGGAATGTTATCATCGCATCTTTTTTGGGCATGGTATGTAATGAAAAAGAGACAACCGAAATTCATAATAGAAAGTGGAGTTTTTAAAGGACAAGGAACGTGGGCGTTTCGCCAAGCTTGTCCCCAAGCATCTATTTTTTCTATTGATCCTAGATTAGATAAAAGAGTATACATTGATGACGAGGTTGAATATTTCGATGTGGATTTCAATGAAATAGATTGGGCTAAGCTTGTAAATCCGTTGCAGACTGTTATTTTTTTTGATGACCATCAAAATGCGTATACAAGATTACAACAGATGAACTGGATGGGATTTAAGGAAGCAATGTTTGAAGACAATTATCCAGTTGGAACGGGAGATGTGTATTCTTTGAACAAGGTTATGTCAATTGAGCTGTATGATGAGCTACGCAATACGAGGGATTTATCAGCAGATGATAATCTCAAGAAGAGTATGGCACATAAGAAATATTGCAAAGATAATTTAGAGGAATATACTGTTTTTCCACCGTTATATTTAGCTGAAAAGACAAGATGGGGGAATGAATGGAATTCTGCAGGTTTTGAAGTTGATGTGCCTTTACTAGATGAAAAAGTGCTAAAACGATATCCTGTCATTTTAGAAGAAGCTCACAATTATACTTGGATAGCATATGCAAGACTAAAGTAACTATAGAAATTATAAATAGGTTGATTTGGGACTCAAGTGATGGATAAAAGCGTAGCGGTTATAATTCCAGCATATAATGTTGAAAAATGGATTGGTGAGTGTTTGCACAGTGTAGTTTCACAAAAGGTACCATTTTCTGAGGTTATTATCATTGATGATGGATCACAAGATGATACACTTTCGATATGTAAAAAGTATGCTATGGAATATCCGTATATATCGATAATTGAACAGAGAAATAATGGACAGGGATATGCTAGAAATATAGGAATATGTTCTGTTACATCTGACTATTTCATATTTTTAGATGCGGATGATTTGCTGAGTGAAAATGCGCATAGCTACATCAACCAACACCTTACTGAAGATGTTGATGCTGTTTACTACAATGGAACAGGTTTCGGAGAAGCAATGCAAAAATCTCAGGAAAGAGATTATATAAGAAAAGGACGCTATTCTTATATAATTATGAAAGGCCAAGATTTTTTCTTAGAAACATATCCATGGGATTATAAGCCTGTTGTTTGTTTGACATGTTATAAAACAGAATTTGTAAAAAAGAATGAGATTTTGTTTCCTGAACATGTAGTGTATGAAGATAATTATTTTGCATTTAGATTCATGATGACTGCTAATAAAGTTATTCATATTGATAAGGAGCTATATATTAGAAGATATAGATATGGAAGCACAATGCTATCTTCTATGTCCGATAAGAAAATCTGCGATTTAATAGTTGTGTTTAGAGGAATATGGAAATTTTCATTGACTGCTAATTTGGAAAAAAAATATTATGTTCGTCAATATTTGCTAGATACTTTGCAGCAACTTATAAATATATACAAAAAATGTAATGATTGCAAAATTGAATTAAGTAAAGAAACTGTTTCTTTTTTTTATGAGGCTATTGATGAGTTTTCTGATATGTTTTTAGGAGATATTACTGACTTGGAGTTGTGGAGAGATGACAACAAATTGGTATTATTTCAGATATCATCATGGGTGATTGCAAATTGCGAAAAAAAAGAAAGATATAGTGTTATTTACCATAGACTGTTCCGCTGGGCCAAGTCATTTTATTATAAATTATTCAAAAAAATGGAATTAGATCATGATAATTTGGTGGTGGGGATATATGGCGTAGGTAGAGGAACAAATGGAATGTTGGATTTATATAGTAGACTGTGCGGAAAAATAAAAGCAACGCTTGTGTTTTATGATACATACAAAAAAGGAGAGCAGTACAGGAAACAGACGGTTCTAGATTTTGAGAAAGAAAAAATATCTTGTGGGAAAGTGGTTATTTGTTCATGTAAAGCGCATGAGTTTATTAAGGAACTAATTAAGGAGAAAATGCCCAAGATAGAGATAATAGATGTTAATGAAAAAGTTGATATTTCAGTTTTTGAGTTTGTGGATACATTGTTTTAAATTTCAAATTATTAAATGAGTGATTAAATGGGAAATAAGAAATTATCTATTATTACAGTATGTTTAAATTCTAAAAACTACCTAGAACAGACTATAAAGAGCCTCATAAAAGTGGGGCTAGATAACTGTGAGTATATAATTATTGATGGACAATCAACTGATGGAACATTAGACGTAATAGAACAATATAAAAAGCATATTACATATTGGGTGAGTGAACCAGATAATGGCATATACGATGCAATGAACAAAGGTTTGAGAGTTGCGTCAGGTGAGTGGGTGCTTTTTTTAAATAGTGGAGATATTCTTTATGATAGATGCTTTGACCTTCTTGAAGTAGAAGGTAATGCGGATGTTGTTTTTGGAAATGCAAATATAATTGATGATGGAAATGTTATAGGCCAAAGAATGGCACAACCATTAGATGACATATGGAAAGGAATGCCTTTTTGTCACCAAGCTGCTTTTACCAAAAGAACATCTTTTTATGAAATAGGTTTTTTTGATATTAGTTACAACATCTCAGCGGATTATAAATGGTTTCTTGCTGCGTATGATGAAGGAATGAAATTCAAATATATTGATAGAATTATTGCTGGCTTTCTAGATGGTGGAATAAGTAGTCGATATTATGAGGAACGTTTCTGGGAAAGTATAAGAGCGAGTTTTGATGTAGTAAATAAAAATGCGGATGAGAAAATAATAGAAAAGGTAAAAAGAGATAAGAGGATAGATTGTTGCCTACACATGATCATGAACGCTTCTAATAGGCAAGAAGATATTAATGAATATTTAAAGGCTAAATTAGAATTCAATCGGATTTCTATTTGGGGGGCTGGCATTTGGGGGAGTAGATTATGCTCTATTATTTCAGCTTGTTGTGGAATAGATCATGTGGTAGATAGTGATATAACTAAAAATAAAATAAAAATATGTAATATATGTATCGAGGAACCGGCTGTACTTGTTGGATATAGTGGATTAGTAATTGTAGCAATAAGAAATGTTGATAACAAAATAATTGAAGAAATAAAAAAGATCTTGGGACCAAATGCACACATTATCACGTTGGTTCAACTGGCAACAGATGTTTTTGGCAACCAGGTAGATGCTTTATTTCGAAAAAGGTATGTCGTGTCTGAATAGTATATATCGTTTGGGCTATAGCTAGAATAATAGTTCATGATGTTCATTAAAAATAATTATAGTTTTGACATGCGAGGCAATAAGGGTAAGAACAATGCGTGTATTGTGGATATGCAAAGTTATCACTCCTGAATACAGTGATATTTACAAAGTTAAGAAAAGACATATTGAAGGCTGGATAAGTGGAATGCATCGTGCACTGGCTGATAATTCTGATATGGATATTGCTTGTTGTTTTTCCATAATTGATGAAGTAAAAATGATCAAAGGCAAAAGCGGAAAGTTGACTTATTATTCATATCATAGTGAAATAGATACCAGAGAAGTAGATGAAGAAGCAATTAGCGAATTTTGTGCTATTTATGAAGATTATAAGCCTGACATAATACATATATGGGGGTCTGAATATCCACATTCATATGCAGCTGCACTTGCGGCAGAACGCGTTGGGTTGTTGAAACGAGTGGTATTACATGTGCAAGGTCTGATTTCTGCTATTGCACCTTATTATAGCTTGGAAATTCCGGACAAATGGATTGACTTTTCATGTAATAACATAAGAAGTATAAGAGAAGAGGCATCTGATCTAGAACGTAGAGGAAAGTACGAAATAGAGTTGATTAAAAGCGGCATCACAGTGCTCGGAAGGACATCATGGGATAAGGCTTACATAGAAAGTTTATCTAGCAACGTACATTACAGATTATGTGATGAAATATTACGTAGTGATTTTTATGACAATACAGATAGGTGGAAAATAGAAAGGGCACGTAAGCATACAGCTTTTATTAGTCAGGCCTACTATCCGATTAAGGGATTACATTTTATTCTATCTTCTGTAGCAAAATTGAAACAAGAGTATAACGATTTTCATTTGTTCATTTCAGGTGGAAGTGGACTAATAGCTGAGGATAGCAGAAAGCAATCGCCTTATGAGCAATATATCTTGTCTTTGATTCAAAAATATAAAATTGAGGATGTTATTACTTTCACAGGAACACTGGATTCTATGCAAATGATAAAAATGTTTTTGGAATGTAATGTCTTTATTTGTCCGTCAACGATTGAAAATTCATCAAACTCAATTGGAGAAGCCCAACTTCTTGGAGTCCCTGTAGTGGCTTCGTATACAGGGGGGACACCAGATCTTATTACTCATGGAGAGACTGGGCTCATGTACCAAATGGATTCAGATTATATGTTTATGTCATGCATTAAAAGAGTTTTTGATGATGATGCATTTGCAACACGCATGTCGGTAGAAGAGCAGCGAGTGGCTTCTGAAAGATATAACAGAGATAGGATTAAGAAGCAGTTACTAACCATATATGAAGAACTGATTGAAAACAATCTTGCGTAGAATGCTTGAACTATGTAGAGGGATATGAAGTTATGGGGAAAATTTCAGATTTTATTAGCAAGAATCAAAAAGTATATGTTTATGGGAATGGTACTTTAGGAAAAAAAGTGATTAGGGAGTTGACTGATCATAGTTCTAAGTTTAAAGGGGCAATTGTTACTAATAATTTAAGCAAAATATATGAGATTGATGGAGTTGATTTATTTGAGGTTGATGATTTTTTTGCAAAGCACTCAGATGAAGAAATAGGACAAAGTGGGATTTTAATTACAGTTTCTTTGAAGAATAGAGGTGACGTAGAAACAGTTCTTAATAAATATAAGTTTGATAATTATTTATTTGTTGATTCAGATAGTGTGGCTGAATATATCAGGGAGACTGACGATGTAAAAGACAGAAGACTATTACATGGATTAGAACCTGTAAGCAGAGTGTTCGGCTTAGACCGTGGAACGCCGATTGACAGATACTATATCGAGAACTATTTAGAAGAAGCATCTCATGAAATAATAGATAGTGGAGTTAAACCTAGTAATATTATTGAAGTAGGGGCAGACAGCTATAGTAAGAAGTACTTCAGCTCAACTCGTAATGAAGAGACACATTTTGATATTTTGGACTATGCAAAAGGAAAGGATCTGACAAATACAGCAAGTTTACCAAAGGAAAAGTATGATGTCTTTATTTGTACTCAGACATTTAATTTTATTTACGATGTAAAAAAAGCTATTGAAGGCGCACATTATTTGTTGAAACCAGGAGGATATTTGCTAGCTACAGTAGCTGGAACTATTACGCCTATTTCAAGATTTGATATGGATAGGTGGGGACATTATTGGGGATTCACTGAGCTATCGATTAAGAAGCTTCTGGAAGATAAATTTGAATCAGAGAATATTAAAGTTTCGCCTTTTGGTAATGCACTATCTGCAACAGCTTTTGTACAAGGAGTTTCTGTTGAAGATTTGGATGAAAAGAACATGCTGGATGCTCAAGATAAGGACTATCCAATTGTAATAGGAATAACTGCAAGAAAGGAATTCTGATGACACAGGATTGGCGTGAGTTTTGCGAGAAGAATAATGGCAAAATAAATATATATGGTGCAGGTATATATGGCAAAGAATTGGCTATATGGCTAAAGGAACACGGACTGGATTTTTGTAATTTCATTGTTACTAAAGAAAAAGATAGAAATGAGATATTTGGAAAGTCTGTAAAAACTATAGCTGAAATAGATGAAAAACCTGAATCAGCTTTTGCTATAGCGGCTAGTACAAAGAATGCTATTCAGATGACTGCAGAATTAGAAAAGAGAGGAATTAGCAATTATTCAATTTTTAGTGACGATGATGTCGAAAAGGCAAAGGCTGAAAATAAATATGTTGGTTCATATATTGCCGATAACTGTGTGAATGTTTTGTTTTATCATCGCGTTATCAATTTGTCTACTGATCCACAGCAACTGGCAGTTAGTGTTGAGAATTTTGAGGAACAAGTTAGATATATTAAGGAAAACTATAACGTTGTAAGATTTGAGGATGATTGGACTTGTTTAAAGGATAAATCTATCGTACTTACTTTTGATGATGGCTATGCGGATAATTATTGGAATGCACTTCCTATACTCGAGAAATATGAAGTGCCCGCCACTATATTTGTCAGCTCTGGAAATTTGGGAACAGCCAATGAAATGTGGTGGGACGCGCTTGAGTCTTTATTGTTATTACCAAGTCATAGGCCAGAAAAGATAGTAATAGGAACAGAAGAATTAGCATTTGACAGTGAAGAAAATAGATATGAAAGCTACTTATGTGCTCATCGAATAATGAAAGCGATGAGTGCCGAAGATCGAGAGAAAGAGATAAGAAGATTAGCCAGCATAATAAAACCTAATGATTTTCCTAGAAAAGAATTTAGATTAGTTGATCAAGAAGAACTGCGAAAACTAGCTGAGTCAAAATATATAACTATTGGTGCCCATACTGTGACTCATAGCTCACTTGCTTGTGAAAGCGAAGAGGAACAAAGGTGGGAAATTAGAGAGTCAAAGAAAAGATTAGAAGCTATCATTGGTAAAGAGATAACGGTTTTTTCATATCCATTTGGGACAAGGTCTGATTACACAGATAATACATGCGAGATTTTAAAAGAAGAAAAAATCAAAAAAGCTGGTATTGTAAAGCAGGGATTGTGGAGAGACGGAATAGATGAATACCAGATACCAAGGAATATTGTTAGAAACTGGAATGCCGAGGAACTTGCTAGGCAGATAAATAGGACATGGACAATTTGGAGTTGATGTTGAGGAAAGGAATTAGTCTATTATGGAGAAGTATGCACCTATAGTTATATTTGCGTATAACAGAGTCGACCATCTAAAAAAATTAATAGAAACACTTTTGCAGAACGATGAATTTAAGTATTCTGATCTTTTTGTTTATTCAGATGCTGCAGCAAATGTAGAAAAGCAAGATGCAGTGAATGAAGTAAGGAAGTATCTGCAGAGCATAAAAGGTTTCAAAAGTAAGACAGTCATTGAGCGAGAAAAAAACTGGGGACTTAGGCGTAATATTATCGATGGCGTAACAACAGTAGTAGAAAAGTACGGTCGAGTAATAGTTTTAGAAGATGATTTGGTGCTTTCTCCATTTTTTCTGGATTATATGAATAAGGCTCTTGATAAGTACTGTGATGATTCCAGAGTTATGCAAATTTGCGGAAGCATGATAGACATTTGCACAGACGATCTTCCAAACACTTTTTTTTCAGGCTTTTCTGATTGCCTCGGCTGGGCAACTTGGAAAGAAAGCTGGGATTTATATAAAAGAGATCCTCAAGCTCTCTTTAAGGATACTCCTAGAAATGAGGTGTACAGATATAATAAAGCTGGGTTTGATTTGTGGAAGCAGATTATGGCTAATTATGACGGGACTTTAGATTCTTGGGCAGCATTTTGGTATGCCACTATTGTCCAAAATAATGGATTGATTTTGTATTCGAAAAAGCCATTATCAATGACTATCTATGATGAGTCAGGAACTAATTGCCAAGATGCTACATTAGATGCTCTAAATGGAAATATGACATTGTTAGACACACCAGTTGAATACTATCCGGAAGATTTTGAAATAAATGAGCTAGCAGAAAAAAGGATGATTCAACTATATAAGAACGTGTTTCAACGTAATTCTATTTTTCAAGATACGATTAGAAACGCCAAGAGTGTCCTAGGAAGTAGAAAAATTGCTATCTGGGGTATGGGGCATTATGGGAAAAGCGTTTACATGGAATTATGTAAAGCAGAGAACTTGTCCATTGATGTAGAGTGCTATGATGGCGGGAAACTTAAGAGTTTTTACAAGGATCCAGAGGCTTTAAAAAACAAACAGAAAAGCACTTTTATAATTGTGGCATTGAAAGATGCAGATGATGTAAAAAGAATAGTTGAATCGTATGGATATAAAAGAAATTTAGATTATTGTGTAGTGGGTGAATAGCATGAAAAAGCGTATAGCGATTTATGGGACAGGCAGTTATTCTGAGAGATTACTAAAATGGATTCAATATAGAAATATAGATGTTGATATTTGTTTTTTTATTCAGTCTAAGGTGGATGAATTATCTTTTTTTGATAGACCTATTTATTCATGCTCTAAAATAAAAGATGATTTTGATTATCTTATTATAGCTGTTTCAGATAAGTATAAATTGCAAGTGCTTGATAATCTTGAAGCGATTGATATATATGAAAAAATAAAAGAAAAAATTGTATCTATTGATGAGTTTAAAATTTTAGCCGGTTGGAATGAAGACGTTCTTGTAGACGTGCCAATACAGTGGGTGTCAGATGGCTTAGAAAAAGTAGGAAGTGACTATGGAGGATATTGGATAGATAGAAATGTTTTAGGTGAGAAGCCGATTGTTCTTTCTTTTGGAATAGGGGAGGAAATATCTTTTGATCTTGAAATGATCAATAAATTTGATGCTCAAATATATGCATTTGATCCTACTCCAAAAGCGATTCATTTTATGGAACAATACAAAGCAAACGAGAACATATCATTCTTTCCGTACGGTATAGCTAAGGAAGAAGGAGAGGCATCTTTCTATTTGCCAAAGAATAAAGAATATGTTAGTGGAGCTTTGGATACTAGAGAAGAACTTGAAGTGATACCGATAACAGTACAAATGAAGACATATTCTTCGATTGTTTCGGAGTTAGTAGCGGGTTCAACTATAGACGTTATCAAAATGGATATTGAAGGATCTGAATTTGATATTATTCCAGAAATTTTAAATAGCAAAGACAACAGTGTTAAGCAGATAGTTGTTGAGTTCCATGAGAGGTTCTATCCAGATGGAATCAGTAAAAAGAATAAGGTGTTAAAGTTGTTAAATGAAAAAAGCTATCTGCTAGCTTATAACGATGAAAAAGAGTTTACGATGTCTTTTGTTAAAAGAAAATGAAAATGGGGTGTTAATAAGAATGAGCAATAGACCCAACGTATCAGTGATAATTCCTGTGTTTAATAGAGAAAAACAAATCCAAAAGTGCTTGGATAGCGTATTGAATCAGTCTTTAGAAAACATAGAGATAGTATGCGTTGATGATGGCTCTATTGATGAAACTCCTAAAATATTGGATGAATATGCCCAAAATGATGCAAGAGTAAAGGTTATTCATAAGTCAAATACTGGCTATGGCAATTCATTAAATGAGGGCGTAAAGAAAGCAACTGGTGAATATATTGGAATTGTAGAGTCTGACGATTATATTGAATCGAAAATGTATGAGGAATTATATATTGCGGCTCATAAAAATGATGCAGATATAGTTAAGGCAGATTTTTTTGTGTTTTATGAAAACTATGACTATGAGCATGTTTATAACATTCTTTCTGACAAAAACAAAGATTTATACAATGTTGTAACAAATTATAAAAATGATAGAAGAGTATTTGAAGCCTACATGACTTCTTGGTCTGGAATATATAAAAGAGATTTTTTGATCAGTAATGATATTTTGCATAATGAAACGCCAGGAGCTTCATTTCAAGATAATGGTTTTTGGATTCAGACAATGTTGTATTCAAGGAAAACATTCTTTATAAATCGTCCATTCTATCATTTGAGAAGAGATAATGCAGATTCTTCTGTTTATGATTTGAGAAAGATATATGCACTATGTGATGAATATGATTTTATGAGGAAGTGTTTAATTAAGTACTCGCAAGATATGGATGAACTTCTTCCATGGTTATGGAAAAGGCGCTTTTTGTCATGTTTAAGTGATATGTGCCGAATTGGATACGAATATCGATGTGAATTTATAGAAAGACTTTCGAATGATATAAAAAAGGGTGTTGAGCTAGGCGAAATCAAAAAGGATACTGTTGACTCTAAAACTTGGAATGCCATTGATGAGCTGATTAGTAATGATAAGCTTTTTTATGAGAAATATTATAAGTTTAAGGACGCGGCCGTAAAGAGATTAGATGATGCGAAGGCAATCGTAGTATATGGGGCGGGCGCTTATGCTACTAGAATCATAGGAGATATACAAACTTCAAGGTTTGCAGACAAGTTGGTAAGTATTGCAGTAACTAGTAAAGAGGGTAATCCTGTAATTAAATCTAGGCTAAAGGTTCAGGAAATAAAAGAAGGTGCATTTCCAAAGGATGCACTTTTCATTATATCGATTAAACAGGGAATTGAAGAGATTGAGGCAATTCTTAAAAAGAATGGGTATTCTAATTATATGTCTTGTTATGAATTGCATGATTTATTGTAGCTGTAAGGTGAAAAATGGTTATGAGTGAAAATGTCAAGGTATCTGTAATACTGCCAAGCTATAATGTTGGTCAATATATTGATGAGTGCTTGCAAAGTGTCGTTAACCAAACTTTGTTAGACATTGAGATAATATGTGTTGATGCAGATTCAGTTGATGGTACTAAGGAAATCATTGGAAGCCATTTATCAGATAGTAGGGTTAAACTGGTTACTTCTCAAAAAAAGAGTTATGGATACCAGGTTAATTTAGGAATGTCACTTGCTCATGGAGAGTATGTTTCCGTAGTAGAAACAGATGATTTTATTGCGGCTGATATGTTGGAAAAACTATACTCCATAGCTAAAAAGGAAGATGCAGATATTGTAAAATGTGGCTATTATGCGTTTATAACTGGTCTCGATGGCAAGTATCTTACAAATGAGGTATCGCTAGATAGAGAAGGGATTAAAAGTGGAGGCCCTTTTTCATTCATTGATTATTGTAATAAATCGCAAGGAACAGATCCTTTTATCTGGAATGCTCTATATAAGAGAAGCTTTTTGTTAGATAATGCAATATTTCTGAACGAAAGTCCGGGAGCTGCTTTTCAGGATTGTGGTTTTAGATATCAGGTTTATGCATGCGTGGACCGAGCTATATATGTTGACAAGGCATACTACTATTATCGAAGAGATAACGCATCATCGTCCATGTTTAATCCCAAAGGTTTAGTCTTTAACTATAATGAATGCAGTTTTTTAGCAGATAAAATGCAATTAGCGATAAATGGAGATAATCTCAAGGCGCATTTTATTGCTGAAACTATAATTGCTACAATGCTAACTTCATACCGTTTTTGCCTTTTGAACCATATTAAAGATGAGATGTTAGCAGAAACAATGAATAAGTTTAGAGGCTTGATAAAACAAATGTTGGATTCAAAAGCACTGATTCTTGATGATCTTTCGGAGAATATGAAGAATGAAGTGTTGCTTTTGTTGGATTCATATGAAAAATATGCATCTTTTGTGGAAGATAAATTTAGCAATTTAGATAAGAATGCTACGGATTTTATAGCGACTATAAAAAAAGCAAATGGAATAGTTGTATTTGGCGCTGGAAAAATAGGAAAGAGCGTGTATACGTGGTTAGTAAAAAATAAAATATGCTCGGATCTTTCTGTCTGTGATAATAGTCCTGAATTGTGGGGAAATGAATTTTTTTACACTATAGTAAGATCACCAGAAGAAGTGATGGTATGTGATAGCAAGGTGTTTGTATTGGCTGCTGGAAAACATAATTGTGAGATTAAGAAACAATTGGTGGATAGCGGAATTGGAGAAGATAGGATTGTTGAGTATTTATATGCGACGCACCCTTTGCTGTGTACTGGAACTATGATGGATATATTTTATTCGTGTTAGTTATCATGATCTTAAAACCTGGATTCTCGGAAACGTGACGATGAAAACCTCGTCACAGATTTCTGAAATCCGCTAAAATACTGAATTTATTGCTATTTCTCTCTTGATTTTTGCATCGTCATGTTTTATAATATTTATAGAAAACATGACGAGGTGGGGCGATGGCAATCATTACACAAACTGACAAAAGATCCGGTATTACCTACGCTTACGAGACAACCTATTACTGGGACAAGGAGAAACAGCAGTCGAGGTCCAAGCGTGTCTGCATTGGAAAGGTTGACCCAGTCTCTGGGGAGATAATCCCTACCAGAGGACGCGCAAAGAAAGGCGAGTCCAAGACTCCTAAAGCTTTGCCTGCCAGAACAGGCCCGGTCACATATACTGAGACAAAGCACCTTTATTTTGGCGCCACATATCTTCTGGAGCAGTTTGCTGATCAGATAGGACTTACAGCTGATCTTAAGCAGTGCTTTCCGGATATGTACAAAAAGCTTTTGTCAGTAGCTTTTTACCTTGTACTTGAGGATAACAATCCTCTATACAGGTTTGAAAAATGGAATCTTACCCATAAGCATCCTTATGGACAAGATATAGCTTCACCCAGAAGCAGTGAGATGTTCGCATCCATCACTGATGATCAGATAGCCAAGTTCTTGCGGTTACAGGCCAAGAGACGTGTCGAGGATGAGTACTGGGCTTATGACAGCTCCAGCTTCTCAAGCTACTCAGAAACTCTTAAGCAGGCTCAGTGGGGCAAGAACAAGGAAAACGACAGGCTTCCTCAGATAAATCTCCTTCTTGTGTTCGGAGAGAAATCCGGTCTTCCGTTCTATTACCGCAAGCTTGCCGGCAACATCCCTGATTCAAAGACGGTCAAGCACCTTCTTGAGGATCTGGATATCCTGGGCTTTGGCAAGACCAAGTTTGTCATGGACAGAGGCTTTTACTCTGAGGACAACATCAATGGTCTGTACAGGGAGCACGTTAAATTCCTTGTAGGAGTAAAGCTCTCCCTTAAGTTCATCAAGAAGAATCTTGATGATGTATATGATGATATCCGTATGTTCAACAACTTCGACGAAGGCCTTAATACTTATGGACTTACAGTCAGCGCTGAGTGGAATTATACTCAGGACAGGCCATACAAGGGCGACACCCTCGAAGAGAAACGCCGGATCTACATCCACTATTTCTACAGCATCGAAAGAGGTGCTGATGAAGAGCAGGCTTTTGACAAGCGTATCATGGACTACTGCAATGAGCTTCTTTCTGGCAAACCGGTTGAGGATCACAAGAAAGCTTACGCCCGTTTCTTTGAAGTAAAGGATACCCCTGTCCGAGGAAGGCAGGTCTACTACAAAGAAGATGAGATCAAAGCTGCTCGCAAGCACATAGGATACTTTGCCATCATCACCAACGAGAAGATGGACGCATTCACCGCCCTTCATCTATACAGAATGAAGGATGTCGTAGAGAAAGCGTTTGGCAATCTCAAGGAAAGACTCAATATGAGAAGGCTTCTCGCCAAGTCCGAGAAGAATCTCGATGGCAAAATATTCAACGAGTTTATAGCACTAATTCTGATTTCCCACCTTGATCACAAGATGAAGGAAACAGATTTATATAAAACTTACACAATGCAACAGCTGCTTGATAAGCTTGATGTCCTTGAGTGTTATGAGGACGAAAAGCGTGCGCTCAGGATTGGTGAGCTTCTGGACAAGCAGGCAGATATTTACAGGACTCTCGGAGTGGCATTGCCAACCTCGTCATGTTAATCCGAGAATCCAGGTT
>NZ_FMXK01000009.1 GCF_900103635.1 Butyrivibrio sp. INlla18 | reverse complement strand
TTTACCGAGCTACTGACAAAAACGGATGTGGCTCTTAATACTATGAATCTGACGTCGTTTAGAGCTCATAGACTCTTACTTAGATGTGAGAATTTCTATGAAATACTTCAAGGCGAAAGTGAATATATGGGAGATTATTGTGCTGGTGCAGGTGCCGCTCTTTTTAGCGGAGGACTAGGAGGAATGGAAAATGCTATTCCCAAGACTCCGATGACATCAGAACTCTACTTGGATACTACATTTTATGGAGATGGTGGAGGAGTGTTAAGTACTACCACAGATGACGCAGTACTTCAGTTTACAAATATAGCCAGCTTGAAGAATACAGTGGAAAGTTATCTGTCATCACTTGAGATTGGACAAATTGATGTTTCAGCAGAATGTGAAGCTATTCAGGATGATTGTGACAAAAAAGATAGGCTTGACACTTTATATGATTCATTTGTTAAGTATGTTTTAGGCGTAAATGCTCTCAATACTTCAGCAACTGATAGTTTTGGGGACATCGCTCAGCAAAGATATATGTTTGATTTTACAAGAACATATACATATCCAGATTATAAAGGAACTGAGCAAAATACTGTCTTACAAAGGGCACTTAGAGCAGAACTTCATGAGATGGGTATAACCGATGAGGAGATAGAGGCTGCTACAACTAAGAGTTCTTTTTCGCTTGCATCGCTTACTGCAGCTGTGGAGTCTATGGCAGCAGAGCAGCATCTTGAACAGAATGACAATAAGGAAATAGCGTTGTTTAAGTGTGTTTTATCAGGAGATTCATTAAATGGATATAACAGCTATGGACATAGCCTGGCAGATAAAGCTCAGAATTGTTGGTACTATGTGGCTACATACCAGATGGGATTGGTTCATACAGAGTACAAAGCTGGAAATCACCAGTTTTCTGATGATGGATATAAGAATTACATTGATGAAATGAATGCTGTATTTATGAGTTTACATTCAGATGAAGTATTGAGTGCTCTTAAAACTGGTGGATATCAGGTAGTAGTTAAATCTTCTGCTGAATATGTGGACGCTATGTCTACTAATAATACTTACGCAGCTAATGCTTTATATGAAAACTATAGGAAAAATTTACTTCTTTATGATGCATATATAGGTATTACAGAGAAGATAGATTCTGATACTGCTTGGTATGATGATTTTACAGCACCTGAAAGAAAGTATACGATTACTGGAATGGATTATGATAATGGATCCCTTCATTTTGAAATGTCCAGTCAAAATTATATGGAAAATTATGGACACTACCATCCAGCTGGACTTTTTGCGAATCCAGAAACATTTAGTATGGATGTGACTTTTGAAGTGGGGTATGACGCTGTTTCTGCGGCATTGGCAGAATGTTCTGATGATGCAGCTGTAGAAAATGCTTACAAGGAACAAGGCAAGATGATTGAAAGCATAGTTGAAGATACAGCTATTTTAGCTAGTTCTGCCATAGGACCAGAGGGACCAGCTATTGTTGGTGGGCTCATTAAAACAAAGGATGGTTTTTCATCAGATAATGTCAAAACCCTTGTAGATAAATCTGCGTCTACAACATTGGACTATTATTACAATAACTGTAGTTTTGATGATGATTGGAAGGATAGACAAAAGAAAGCGTCAAGTATATATAGTTCAGGATCGAATCTTGTGTTTGATACATATACTTTACTTGCATCCAATGGTGTGCAGGAGGCGAAAGACATGGCAGAGGCCAATGATTATGCAAAGCTTGCCGGGTCTGTTGGTAAGTGTGTAGTTACTCAAAATGGGGAGACTACAACATATGCTACTGCTAATGTGGGATTGTATACGCCAGGATATACGAATACCTATAAAGAAATAATGACTTCTCCTGGAACTGATGGAATGCACGGATTGGCAGCACTATGTGGCTGGGACGCAGATACAGCTTATGCTATTAAGCAAGAGATAGATTCCCATACTGAGTTTACAGATGACCAGAAAACGGATATGAAAAATCTAGTAACTGGCGGATATGTAATTGATGAAAATACAAGTTATTCTCAGCTATATGATTACTTGGACACTATTAATACAGACTATGAATCAGTTAAGCAAGATAGTACTGTTGATGCTGTACCTGGAGTAACCGTTTTTGAAGGCTGGAATAGCGGTGTTAATGCTTTGAGATAATTGAAAAAAGGCTTAAAGGGGAAAATAAACATGAAAAAAGACAGACCATTACTTGTTTATATGTTAGTTGCAGCTACTGTATTGCTTCTTAGAATTATCAATTTATTTGTGCCTGTTAATCTTACTTTGTTATTTGCGCTTTTGGCAGTAGTTAGAGCTATATTTGCAAAGAAAAGTGCTGATTATGTTAATGACAAATATGTGGGAATAAAGGAAAACTCAGAACTGATCGTGTCCAGAATTGATGCAGAAGAATACCTGCCTAAGGCACACAGAACTTTTAGATATCTGGCTTGGCTTTGCACGGCCGATGCTGTGTCATCAGTGATTTGTGCTCTTGCTAATCCAGATGCGGTATTGCAGGTGAGTTTTGGAGTTATGGTTTTGCAACAGGCTTTGGATATTATTGGAATGACTATGATAGCAATGTTTGTGAATGAAAATGAATCTTTTTATTTCAGGGTAGGAATTATTTGGATTCTCTTGATATTATTACAGGCCGTTTATTCAGTGGTAACAGTTGTGATAGCTTTCCAAGGTGACGTTAAGAAAACTACTGCAAGCTTAATGATGCTTTACTTAATCATGATACTGTATTTCTTATATAGATATACAATCGTTAAAACCTTTGAAGAAAAGAGAAGTTAAAATATATGGAACTGTTATTTATCTCTTTGGATGAAGAGTATGTTGGCATAATTGAAGGAGCTTTAGTTACTGGATTATCTCGAAAGATGAAGATATCTGTTATTTCTGATATAAGATTTTTGACTGAGTATTCTAATAGTGAGCATAAGGTGAGTATTCTTATCATTGATGAAAAGTGTCTTGGTTATGCAGAAAAAATAAAAGCAGATAAGACATTTGTAATTACTGAAAAGAATGATGCCAGTGATACAACTATATACAAGTATGGTGGAGCACAGGCTGTAATGCGGGCTATTCCACTTGAGTTTATAAGAAATGATGGAAGTAAACTTAAGGAGACCAAGATAATAAAAGTTCTGTCAGCATGTGGTGGAAGTGGAAAGACTACAACTGCAGTTGGCGTTTCTAGAGCTCTTTTTGAGATGGGAAGAAAGGTTCTATATATCAATACTGAGAATATTCAAAACTTTTCATTTGTTATTCAGGAAGAGAAGCGTTTATCTGAAGATATTATAAGACTACTTACTAGATCAGTATCCGTTTCTTGTGATTACTTACTAAGTAGTTTAGAAAATAAGGGATTTGACTACGTTCCTCAAATAGATGGTCTTTTATCTTCATGGCAAATCTCACTAGATGTTTTGCTTGATATTGCTTATGGTATACGAGATAAGAATATTTACGACTATATAGTTGTAGAAATGCCCAAAGAGATTATATCCAAAGAATCATTCATGGTTCATGAAAATGAGAATGTAATATTAACGCTTTTACAAGATGAATATTCGTACCTAAAGACTAAGGCTCTGATTAAGGATATGGGCTATAAGTCAAGCAACTGCGTTTTGGTCTGCAACAAGTATGATGAGAATGAAAATATAGCCTTTGAACAGGAGATTGAAAACTGTCCTGTTTGCGAATATATCAAGGCAGATAAGACAAAGCAGTTTACTGATTGCTTTGTTAGAACTGCAACAGCAGTAAGCTAATACACGAAAAATACCCCGTTTCCAATAGGAAACGGGGGTTGTAATCTCATTAAAGCTCTGCGAAGAGAAGATCAGCCGATAGCTTTCTTAACAGCTTCAGCTTTACACAGGAATGAAGATTGAGACAGCATAATTCAAATAATACATATTTGTTTAAAATCCTTAAGAACTCCCTTAACAAATGGGAGTTCTTTTTATTATAAAAAGCTGTAAAAGTGCAACAAAAGTACATTTATAAGCATTAAAAATATTGCGGAAAACGTAATATTATTTTATAATTTTCTATGTTTTTTAAATAATTAAATTGAGGATAGGGGAAAACGGTACCATATGGGAAGCGGCAAGAAAAATGTACTTATATTGTTTCTAATAGTAATAATATGCACAGGTTGTGTTAGTTTTTTTAATAAGAATACTATCAATTCATCCTACGAAGAATGGATAGATGAAATTGGCATATTAAGTGAAAAAGGATTAAAGGTTGATACCTATAGAGAGGCTGATGACTATATTGAAATAGTATTGAGATGTGATAAGAGTGAAAATCAGTTCGTTCAATTTAATGAGCTGGTACAAAAACATAATGAATTTGTTGATAAGAACGTAAGTTATTTAGTAACGTGAACAATCGGTGTAAGACCAAACAAAAAAACAGACTTCATATATCCTAAATCTGTCCTTTTGTTTGGGCTTCAGACCGATTTTCATCAGAGTGAACTAAGTCGCGTCCGGGTGGCTGTGGAATTTCAATCTGCCACCATTTATACAAATCTTATCATTGTTTCCGGCTAAAAGACATCAGCCATTCTCAAATACAGTCTTTATTCCACGCAAAATAAGCCTTCGTGAAAAGGCTTGTCTATCGATATGAGATTCACTTACTCAACAAAGCATATATCTGCCGTCCATGCGAAAAGTGATGAGAGGTTCACCACACTTGGAACATTTGCAAATGTCATGGTTATAAAGAATCTTGATCTTTTCAGCAGTTGTCTTACCTCTGAGTTTGGAAAGATACTGTTCACATCCAAGAAGATTCCTGCATAGAGTCATTTTCTGCGCTTTACATCTACAGGCAAGTAGCCCATAGTAGCGTATTCTCACAAATCCTTTAGGAAGTATGTGCAGAAGAAATCGTGATACAAACTTTTCTCCTGAGATTGTCATAGGCCTATACTTGCCATCTACACGGTAGTCCTTTGCTGCGAAGGTTACATTCTCAGAATCTATACTCAGAATTCTACTGTTGCTTATAGCAATCCTGTGAGTATATTTCCCAAGGTATTTAAATACTTCCTGTGCTCCTTTGAATGTCCGCTTGGAATATACAACCCAATCCATAGCGTAGAGCTTATCAAGAAGACTTTTGAACTCATAGGTATTCCTTAGCTTTTCAGCGCCACCAGTATAAGACAGCTTCTCGTACTCATAAAGGTATTTAAGTTCTTCCAGATAGTATCTTTTGAAGACAGCAGACATAACCTTAACTGGTAGGAAGAATTTATTTCCTTTGTCCTTCCAATGATTCTTGCTATCAAGCCCACCACCCAGAACTATCGTATGAATATGCGGATGATAGTTAAGTTTGGATCCCCATGTATGAAGAATACAGATGTAGCCTATCTTTGCGCCAAAGTGCTTGGTATCTTTGGAAAGCTCTGACAGAGTTTTATTAGTTGCATGGTAAAGCGCATCATAAAGAAGCTTCTGATTGGCATAGATCAGAGGATACAAAAGTCCCGGGACAGTAAATACAGTATGGAAGTATGGCGCATCCAGTACATCTTCACGCCTTAAGTCTATCCACTCATCCACCTCCATTGCCTGGCACATAGGGCAGTGCCTGTTTTTGCAGGAGTTGTAATGTATAAACTTTGAATGACAGGATTCACACTCACTTACATGCGCACCCATTTCAGCAGTGCGGCAGGATCTTATACATTGAATTGCTCTGAACTGTTCATCAGAAAACGATCTGTCAGCGACCATTGGCAGGAACTGCTCAAATACATCCTGTATGGTCACGTTATTCATCCCCATTGTCCTCATTGTCTTTTGAAGTATCTTCCTCTATTGGAAGATCAAATGGACTCTTGACACCCATAATTGCTTTATTTGTCACATGAACGTAAATGGCAGTGGAAGAAGCAGATTTGTGTCCTAACAGTGTCTGCACATACTCTCTAGGCGTTTCGTTTTCTATAAGATGGGTAGCAAAAGAATGGCGCAGGATATGAGGATGCACATCAATCCCGGCCTCTGCTCCAATTTTTTTTAACATGATCTCGATACCGCCAGTTTTTAAAGGCTTATGGGGCTTGCGAAGAGTAACAAATAGAGTGTCTCTTTCCTCCGGGCATTCACGCCAGTATTGCTTTAGAAGTTCAAGCGTCCGTTCTGAAAGAATGCTCCAATGATCACCATGATTTTTACTGTTGCGGACATGAATCTGCATAGTAGACATATATATGTCACCAGGAGCGAGCTTTACAACCTCACCTACCCTTAATCCAGACGAATAGATCAATGCAATGATTGCTTTGTTTCGGGTATTTTTGGCAGTGTCCACAAGCTTTTCTATTTCAGAGCGGGTTAAGACTTGGGGGAGAGTCCATTCAAGCTTCATGCGTGGAACAATGTCATAGTTCCATGGTTGATGGAGTATATGTTTATAAAAGAATGTGAGCGCAGAATTAATACCATTGCAATATCCCGTAGTTTTACCATCCTTACGTTTCTCCAGGATATAGTCGCGGGCATTGTAAATGGTCAGTTCATCAATGTTTTCGCAATCATTCCATGCGATAAACTTGCTGATATGATACTCATATATACTGCAGGTCCGAGGTGATAAGTTTCTGATAAAGCACTCCTCTTTGAGTTGCTTTCTAATTTCGTTATTCATAAAAAATCCTCCAGAATTAAATATTTTCAGTAATAAAAAACATTCTTCCGGAGGAGGGCGAACTCTCAGCAGTAAAGAGTTGTGAAGAAATACAGAAAATGTTAATCTTTTCATAGGCGGAAGTAGTGGTTTTGTTTTGGTGTGGTAACTTAAACAATACTCCTTTTAGGAGACACTATCTACCGCCTTTCTTAAAAGTAAAAACGCCGCGCCACAGCCTTGGCAGGCCGTCGCGCAGCGACTTAGTTCAATCGGAAGATAATCCTACAAAAGACAGACAAAGATTTAATGAGTAGAAAGAAAAATCAGAGTATTATTTTTGATCGCAGTTATTCAAGTTGCCACCAGCCGCATACAGTAGCCCTGAGCTTTCTACCGTACGCAGCAGGTAAACAGCAACTCGTTCTAGAAATGCCACAAACACAGCACTTAGGACATTGAAAAAGTTCTCAAAGAGATGAGAATATCTGCAGTTGCAGATTTCAGAAACCCACAACCATCTGGTTGTGGGTTTTTTGTTGTCAAAAATAGTGTAGAATATAAACATGACATATAGATGACATGTTTGTGCTTGTATGATAATTATAGAAGGTGATCAAATGAAGATAGACAGACTGATCGGCATACTATCAATTCTTTTGCAAAAAGAGGTGACGACAGCTCCGGAGCTGGCTGAGCATTTCGAGGTGTCTAGAAGAACAATAAACAGAGATATTGATACTCTTTGTAAGGCAGGAATACCAATCAAAACGACCCAGGGAGTTGGAGGCGGTATAAGCATCATGGATGGCTATAAGATGGATAGGACTCTTTTGACATCCCGTGACATGCAGATGATCCTGGCGGGACTACGAAGCCTTGATAGTGTTAGTGGAAGCGGATATTATGGGCAGCTTATGGAGAAGCTCCAGGCAGGTTCTTCGGAGTTTATCAGCGGTAGGGATTCTGTCCTTATCGACCTGTCTTCTTGGTACAAGACATCGCTGGCTCCAAAGATATCTACTATTCAGGATGCGATAGAAAACAGGCATCTTTTGACCTTCCACTATTATGCTCAGGCGGGAGAAGGAAAACGAACTATTGAGCCATATTATGTAGTGTTTAAGTGGAGCAGCTGGTATGTCTATGGATGGTGTCAAAAGCGCAAAGATTATCGTCTATTTAAATTAAACCGCATGGATAAAGTGGTTGAAACGGATAAAGGATTTGTCTGCAGAAACGCTCCATTACCTGATCTGTCTACAGAAAAGATATTTCCTGGTGGAATCAAGGTAAAAGCGCTGTTTTCAAAGGATGTAAAGTGGCGCCTGGTGGAGGAATTCGGACCAAATTGTTTTACGGAAACAGAGGATGGTAGACTTATGTTTACTGCGGATTACACGGACTCAGATAATTTGATCACATGGATAATGACCTTTGGAGATAAAGCAGAAGTGCTTGAACCGGTAGAAGCCAGGAGGCAGATTTCAAAGATGGTACAGAAAATGGCGACGATTTACAAGGAGGAATAAAGACATGGCATTCGATTACAAGAAGGAGTACAAAGAATTCTACATGCCTAATGACACGCCTTCCATAGTGACGGTTCCGAAGATGAACTATATTGCCGTGAGAGGCGTTGGTGATCCCAATGAAGAGGGCGGAGAGTATAAGCAGGCTATAGGTCTTTTATATGCGATCGCATTCACTATCAAGATGAGTAAAAAAGGCAGTCATCAAATCGAGGGCTATTTTGATTATGTAGTACCTCCATTAGAAGGCTTTTGGTGGCAGAACGGAGTAGAGGGAATAGATTATGCTCGTAAAACTGATTTTAACTGGATATCTGTAATACGTTTGCCGGATTTTGCGACAAAGGAAGATTTTGATTGGGCTATTGCAGAAGCTACAGTCAAGAAAAAGGAAGATTTTTCCAAGGTGGAATTCTTCTCTTACGATGAGGGACTTTGTGTCCAGTGTATGCATGTTGGTGCCTATGATGACGAGCCTGCAACAGTGGAATTGATGCATAAGTTCGCGGAAGAGCAGGGATATGTTTTAGATATCACAGAAAATAGATTGCACCATGAGATTTACCTTAGCGATGCAAGGAAAGTGGTGCCAGAGAAGCTTAAGACGGTTATCAGACATCCTATTAGAAAGGAGAGCTGAAGATGGAGTATATAAGAGTATCCCAGGATAATCTTGAAGAAGAACACATCTGTTGTGCTATATCAAACAATAAAGATATACAGGTTTCATCCAAGAAAGCCTGGCTTGCTGACAGATTTGATGAAGGGCTTGTTTTCTTAAAGAGTGTCGAACGCGGTAAATGCTTTATTGAATATATCCCGGCAGAGTATGCGTGGAATCCGATAAATGCACCGGAATATATGTATATCGATTGTCTGTGGGTTTCAGGCTCTTTAAAGGGGCATGGCTATTCAAGTGATCTTCTTAATGAGTGCATAAAGGACAGTAAGGGAAAGGGGAAGAAGGGAATTTGCATATTATCTGCTGCTAAGAAAAAGCCATTCCTTTCTGATCCAAAGTTTCTAGCATTCAAAGGCTTTCAAGTTTGTGATCAAGCCGATAATGGAATCCAGCTGTGGTATCTGTCCTTTGAAAAAAGTGGTGAAACGCCATGCTTCAAGGAATGTGCAAAGCATCCTCGTATCGATGAAAAAGGATACGTACTTTATTACACGAATCAGTGCCCATTTAATGCCAAGTATGTGCCTGTTTTGGAAGAGACTGCTAAGAACAATGGAATACCGTTTAGAGCGATCAGAATAGAGACCAGAGATCAAGCTCAGAATGCTCCAACACCAATTACCACATATGCACTGTTCTGTGATGGGGATTATGTAACTAATGAGCAAATGAATGATAAGAAGTTTTTAAAACTGGTCAATGCAAATCTTTGATATTAAGCATGCTACGGTAAGCGAGCATATTAGCAATATTCTTAGCTTAGGAGAGCTTGATGAGACTTCTGTCGATTTTTTTGACAAAAGTGTAATACTTGAAAAAGCCTATAAATATGCTATTATATCATTAACAGAGTTGTCAGGTGCGAGTAACACTTGGGACCTAGCCGAGCGCGGAGCTTGGCTATTCTATTTTTATATGGGTGATGCACAGCCTTATAAATGAGCGAGTTATGTAGTGGATGCGCTATGGAATCTTTAGATGCCCATGGTAAAAGAGAGTTCATGCGTGAACTCTCTTTTTGAGTTATTGTATTGGTTTACGAGGTGATTATATGTGCGACGTAAAAAAATATAGTGATATATATAAGGAAATTGCAAAACTGAATCCTAAGGATACATTGCAGCTAGTTCTTGAAAGCGAGACTGATGAAGAAAAAGATTTCTACGAGATGGTAGGAGATTTTTTGCTACAAAGAAGGCAAAAAGAAGTTGTTGAAAGGAATCTTTTTTGAGTAGATGAAAAAGTTTACTATAGTTGCAGGAGTCAATGGCGCCGGAAAATCTACATTGTATCAGTTGGACCCTGATCTTAAATGTGAAAACAGAGTAAACGCTGATGAAATACTTAGGGAATCCAATGGCGACTGGAAGAATATATCTGATGTTTTTAAGGCTGGAAAAAGAGCAGTAATACTTCTTAATTCCTATATCGAAGCAGGGGTGAGCTTTAATCAAGAAACAACTTTATGTGGAAATTCTGTAATCAGAAATATTCAAAAGTCGAAAGAATGTGGCTATTTAATTGAACTGCACTATATTGGATTAGATAGTGTTGATATTGCCAAGGAGCGTGTTGCAAAAAGAGTATCTCATGGCGGACATGGTGTAGCCGAGTCAGACATAGAAAGAAGATATACTGCGTCATTAGAAGCTTTTTGGAAAGTGCTTCCGCTTTGTAATCTTGTGGCGGTATATGATAACACTGAGGATTTAAGGAGATTCGCGATTTATAAAGATGGTAGTCTTGTGAGATTGTCACACAAAGTTCCTGGCTGGTTTACCAGAAAAGAATAGTAAAGTTGCCGTCAACCGCATACAGTAGCCCTGAGCTTTCTACCGTACGCAGCAGGTAAACAGCAACTCGCCCTAGAAATGCCCAAAACAAGGCACTTAAGGCAGCGAAAAAGTTCTCAAAGAGATAATCGTTTCACAACGTACTACGTCTTTGGACAATCAAATACGACTTATTACACCTCAGGACAACTGTCTTGGGGTGTTTTTGTTATGTCCTTATGTTGTTAAGTAGTTGGCTAGTAAAGCGCAATAATGATATTACATTTTGCGCTTTAGGGTTGAATTTAAAGCGCAACAATGATATTGTAAATAAAAAACTAAGGACGAGGCTATGCGAGATATAGACAAAATAATTGAAGATGACGAAAATCAGGTGGTTGAATGGAAAGAGTCATGGCAGGATAAGTATCTAGAGTGGATCTGTGGCTATGCCAATGCCCAGGGTGGGACTCTCTACATAGGAGTTGATGATAATGGCAACGTTATTGGATTAGATTCAAAGGTACAAAAGAAGCTATTAGAGGATATTCCAAATAAAATTACTGCAGCATTTGGGATAACTTGTGATGTGAATCTCAAGTCAAAAGATAAAAAGAAGTATATTCAGGTTGAGGTAAAAAAATCGCGATTACCTTTAAATCTCCATGGAAGATATTATTACCGTACAGGAAGTGTAAAGAAGGAGATTACAGGATTTGAGCTAACTGAATTCATTATAAAAAGCACAGGAACGTCATATGACGCTATGGTTTCTGACATAACTCGTGATAAGCTGACGTTTGAAGCGTTCAAGAAAAGATATCTTGATGTATTGTCTGGTAATCACGATTTTGAAGAAAATCTTATTAGCTTTGGATTGATGCAAGAAGATGGACAAATGACAAATGCAGGTGTTTTGTTTGCTGACCAATGGAATATTCATCATTCAAGAATGTTTTGTACAAGATGGAATGGCTTAGATAAAGCGGGTTCTGTTCAAGATGCTCTGGATGATCTGGAAATTACTGGTAGTTTATTATCACTCTTTGATAATGCAATGGATTTTGTTAGAAAAAACTCTCACAAAGGATGGAGAAAAGACAAAGATAAAAGGGTAGAATTGCCGGATTATCCAGAACGTGCAGTAGAAGAAGGATTAGTTAATGCACTAATTCATAGAAGTTATTTGCAGACAGGAGCTCATAGCCAGATTGATATTTATGATGATCGAATGGTTATTACTAATCCAGGAGGAATGTATGATGGTTCTGAGGTTCAATTACTAGATTTGAGACATGTCCCTTCTAAGCTTAGAAATCCGATACTGGCCGATGTTTTTGGACGCTTACGTTTGATGGAGAGAAGAGGAAGTGGATTTAAGAAGATACTTGATGCCTATGAATCTGAAGAAAGATATACAGATAATTTAAAGCCAGAGTTTTATACTGATGGCTATAATTTCTTTCTTACTCTATGGAACTTGAATTATGCTTATGATAAAGCGCAAAATAAAGCGCAAGTTAAAGCGCAAAGAGGTACTTTATCTGATAGAGACTATTTATTGCTCCTGATTAAGGAGAATCCAACCATAACACAAGAAGAATTGGCAAATATTATGGGGAAGTCACGAAGATCAGTACAGATGTTGATGAAGCAGCTGATAGAGGATGATGCTATTGAAAGACTTGGATCTAAGAAACAGGGAACATGGATTTTAAAATGAAAAATACTATGAAATGAGGAGTGGCATATGCGAACAATAGACATAATTAATATAATTGCAATAATAGTTTCCCCGGTTGTTGCAGTAGTTGTTGGCCAGATTTTACAAGACAGGAGAAAGAAGCGCTCTGATAAGATGGAGATTTTTAAAACACTAATGATAAGTAGAGGTTTGGGCTGGTCTACAGAAAGTGTTAAGGCATTGAACATTATTGAGGTTGTTTTTAGTGATGATCAATCTGTATTAAATCAGTGGAAGATTTATTATGATAGATTGTGTGTAGAGAATCCAAATGAAATGGAACTTTCAAAGATTAAAACGGAAGGGGATAAACTCCTTGATGTTATGGCGAAATCATTGGGATATAAAGAAAAAGTCACCTGGGAGACTATACAGAAACCATATATTCCCAAAGGGTTATCGGATAATATTATTCAACAGCAGCAATACCAAAGTGCACAGTTAGATATAATGAACGCTGCTAGTATATACTTTCAGCAGATGAAAAATGAAAGTCAAAAATAGGAGAGGACAAAATGAGATTGAGGTATTGTGGTATAAAGTGAAAATATTTAACTATGTAAATTTCAGAAATTAGTTCTTGTGAACAGATAATTATGACAACGTACGGTGTATTTAGAAGGTAGATTTGTTGCCACCAGCCGCATACAGTAGCCCTGAGCTTTTTACCGTACGCAGCAGGTAAACAGCAACTTGAAGGAGAAATGCCTAAAATACGGTATTTTCACTTCATTAATAGTTCTCAAAGAGATGAGAATATCTGCTATTGCAGATTACAGAACCCCAGGTTATTGTACCTAGGGTTCTTTTTTTATCTAATGAAATTGAGTATGATATATACAATGATATAAACTGCATAGGAGCACATAATAGCAGTTCTAGGTCCTTTCCAAGGAGAATTATATGAAAACAAGAGAAGAAGCACTTAGCTACGGCTTATCATTTCCAGATACATATCAGGAAGCGCCATTTCGTGAACAAAATTGGCAACTTGTTCGTGTGAAAAGAACTAAGAAGGCCTTTTTATGGACCTATGAGAAAGATGGATATATCAATTTAAATCTTAAAGTTGATCCAGAATGGCGAGATTTATGGAGAAGAACATATAAATCAGTGCTTCCAGGATATCATCAGAATAAGGAACATTGGAATACAGTGATTCTAGATGGTTCAATTCCTGATGATGTCATAAAAAGAATGATTGCCGAGAGCTATGATCTTGTTACAGATTCTCCTACAAAAAGGATATATGAGGCAGTAAAGAAAATTCAAAAAGGAAAAGTCGCTACGTACGCTGATGTAGCTGAGCTGGCTGGAGATAGAAAGATGGCCAGAGCAGTTGGAAATGCACTTCATAAAAATCCAGATCCGAGCACCATACCATGCCACCGCGTAGTCAATTCCAAAGGAGAACTTGCTGGAGAATATGCTTTTGGTGGAGCGTGGAAACAGGCTCAGATACTTGAAAGTGAAGGTGTTGAGATCATCGATGGAAAGGTGAATCTGGAAAAGTACAGAATATAAAAGACATCATAACCACAAGGGGAAGGACTAGTATGAGAAAAGAATTGTTGGCGGTATTTAGCGGCTTTCCAGAGCATCATTTCTCAAAGGAGATTGCTGAGCGTCTTAGAACAGAACTTAAGAATAGGAGAAGCATCGTGTTTATCACAGCGTGTCCGCTAGATTATGAGCAAAATGATGATGACTGTGATGGCATGTATGAGATGTTTGTAGAGCAGGGCTTACCGTTTGAAAAGCACTGCGTGATCGATAAGCGCACAGAACCGGGTAATGCAAAAGAGCTTGTGGAAAATGCGGATTGTATTTTTCTGATGGGTGGCGGAGCCTGTGAGGAGCAGCTTGATCTTATTCGTGAAAAAGGCTGCTATGATACCTTGACTGATTGCCATGCCGCTATATTTGGCGTTAGTGCTGGCTCTATGAATATGGCCCGTAAGACGGTGGATTTCTTTGAATCAATGGAAGCGTTCGATGGAATAGGATTCACTAACATCACAGTTAGCTGTCACCATGACCTAGAAGAAAAATGGCGCTATGAGCAGACACTTAGGATGTCAGAGGACCGCACAGTTTACGCCATGGAGGATATGAGTGCCTTTTTTATCAAAGGAGGCAAGGTAGATACTGTAGGAACAATCTACAAAGTTAAGGACAGAAAGCTCAATAGGTTAACTGAGGAAGATATCAAAGAACTTGAACAGGACGAGTTTAGACGAGTATTCGATACTATCCCTGAGCAGTTCGATAAATTTCGTCCAAGATATAGTAAAGAGCTTTTTAACTATCTGATCGAAGAAGCCCAAATTGGCCCAGGTAAACGTGTTTTGGAAATCGGTCCAGGAACGGGACAAGCTACGGAGCCTGTGCTTCGAACTGGCTGTGAGTACCATGCAATCGAACTTGGAGAACATCTTTATCGTAAGATGAAAGAGAAGTACGGGAAGCTATCAAACTTCAACATTGTGAATGATGATTTTATTACACATGATTTTGGTGATATGAAGTTTGATATGATCTATTCGGCTGCTACAATTCAGTGGATACCTGAGACAGTGGCATATACAAAAACATTCGATCTTCTAAAACCAGGTGGAACGCTTGCTATGCTGATTACCAGCTCAGAGTATAAATCAAGCAATGAGTTGCTGTATGCGAAGATCCAAGCCTTGTACGATCGTTACTACAAGCCAGATATTCCTTATATGCACGGAAAGTTCCGATATACAGCTGCTTCTGAGTATGGCTATACTGAGGTTACACGTCACGATTTTAAAGGTCAGCGCGTATTTACTGCTGATGAGTATGTGTCATTTTGTGGAACCCATTGCGATCATATAGTGCTTTCAGAACCGCTACGAACTGAGTTCTTTGAGAAACTTAGAAATTCGGTGCTAGAGGCTGGAGACCGAATTGTTTTTAACGATACATATGTACTGTATCTAACTAAAAGACCGGATGGGGGAGAATTTTATGATTAAAGTAAAAATATCAGATGATTATGCAGTTATCAAAAGCTTATTTACTGAGTATTCTCAAATTAAAGGAGCCGAAGGATGCTTTGTTTCTTTTGATAAAGAAGTGGCGGATCTAAAAGGTTTTTATAAAGATGGAGCAATACTTGTTGGATATGAGGACGATGAACCTGCTGGTTGTATAGCTATTAAGAAGATAGATGAAACGAAATGTGAAGCCAAGCGTTTGTTCATAAAACCAGAATACCGAGGAAAAGGTTATGCAAGGATTCTACTCAATTCAATGCTAGAACAGGCACGTACGCTAGGTTATGAGTTAGTAACATTTACTACAAGACCAGATGTAATGAAAACTGCTTATGAATTGTATAAGCGCATGGAATTTGAGGAGATTGGATGTAATGACGGAGTAGTCTCAATGAAAATTGCATTGTGATTTTTACTTTATTCTGCTAGTATGATGATGCTATGACTAAAGGTTCGATCACTAAAAATTTAATACTATTTGCAATACCGCTTTTCTTCGGACAGCTCCTGCAGCAGCTTTACAACGTTGTGGACTCAGTTGTTGTAGGAAATGTTCTGGGAAAAGAAGCACTGGCTGCCGTTAGTACTACCGGTAGCCTTATATTTTTGATGGTAGGCTTTATAAATGGTCTGTTCATGGGCAATAGCGTTATCATCGGTAAAAGATATGGAGCAGGCGACAATGATGGCGTTAAGATAGCGGCTCATACTGGAATTGCCTTTGCTATTGTCATGGGATTAGTAATGACAGTTTGGGGATATTTCTTTACGCCAACGCTTCTAAAGTGGATGGGCACGCCAGCAGACGTAATGCCAAGTTCAGTTCTGTATTTCAAGATATACTTTTTAGGCGGTCTTGGTAATATCCTTTACAGTGCATGCTGCGGCGTATTTCAGGCAATGGGAGATTCCAAAAGACCTCTGTACTACCTGATCGTCAGCACAGTCCTTAATACTATACTTGATATTGCCTTTGTAAAGTTCTTGGGGTTTGGCATAGGAGGTGCAGCTCTTGCAACAGTTATAGCTCAGTTTGTCAGCGCAGTTCTAGCTTTTACTAAGCTCACTATGGTGGATGGCCCTCACAGGATCTATTTGAGGCAGCTTAGGATGGATAGAGTTACCTTGGCAAAAGAGCTGAGGATAGGCTTTCCAACTGGAATACAAAATAGCGTTATTGCTATCGGAAACGTAGTTGTGCAGTCAAACATCAATGCTTTTGGTTCTGTGGCAATGGCAGGCTGCGGAAGTTATTTTAAGCTTGAAGGATTTGTCTTTTTACCTATCACATGCATGTGCATGGCTCTTACAACCTTTGTAAGCCAGAACCTTGGAGCAGGTGAGGTTAAGAGAGTTAAGAAGGGAGCTGTTATTGGAAGTGCCATAGGCATCTCATGTGCAGAGATCATAGGAGTAATAGTATTTGCTTTTTCACCTATACTCCTTCGCATGTTCTCAAGTGAAGCAGAGGTTCTTGCAATAGGAACAACCCAGGCAAGGACAGAGAGCTTTTTCTACTGCCTACTTGCCCTTAGCCACTGCCTTGCTGGCATATACAGAGGAGCAGGTAAGACAACAGTACCGATGATAGTAATGTTATCTAGCTGGTGTCTTCTTAGAATAACCTACATCACTATAATCGTGCGCCTTATTCCTGTAGTAAACGTGATATTCTGGGCTTATCCACTGACATGGTCAGTAAGCTCAATAGTATTTATCATTTATTATTTCAAAGGAAAATGGCTTAAAGTAGGAGTAAATTAATTAGAGAACAGCAGTTGCAACCGCTATTAAGACGGTTATAGTCACAACAGAAACTACTGTTGTGACTGCAATTGCAGATGCCAGGACGCTTGTGTCCATGCCTTTTTTCTCAGCCTGGATCATTGGAAGATTTCCAACAGGAACTGCTGCCATAAGGCACATGCCAAGGATTGCTGTCTTGTCAAAAGACATGCCTTTCATGATGATCACAACGATTATAGGAAGGATGATCATTCTAAGTACTATGAATACCCAGATCCTCCACTCCTTCAATGAACTCATAAAGCTTGATCTAGCGATTGATACCCCAAGAAGAAGCATAGAAAGAAATACAGTGGAATTTCCTACATACTCGATAGTGTTAGCAAGTATAGGTGGAAGCGTTACGTTAAACCAAAATACCACAAGGCTAAGTACTGCCATGATGGTTCCTGGAGTGATGATACTTTTAAGAGAACTACTCTTTTCCTCAGCACTATCAGAGCCGCTTCCAAGGACTGTTACGCCGTGGGTGTAGAATAGTAAGCTGTAAAAGATGTTGATAACTATGACGTACAGGATAGCGTTTGGTGGAAGGATTGCCTTGGCAACAGGAATTCCCAGAAAGCCTGTGTTAGTGTAGACACACATAAGGTTGTAGAACTTGCGCTTGTCAGTCTGTACATGTAAAAGAACTGGTAACACGAAGCCAATAACTACAAGTACCGCATAGAATGCCACTCCAAGACCTGCTGCATATAAGAGGTCCTTATGCGTAGCTGTTATATTTCCTCCAAGGATTGATGCCATGATAAGCGCAGGATTACAGATATCAACTACGATTGCAGATACCTTCTTAGAGGTAATCCCATCAACTGTGCCATTTTTCTCAAGTAATATTCCAATAGAAACTAAGAGGCAGATAACACCCATCTGCTGCAAGATTATCGATAAACTCATATTTTTCTCCAAACAAAAAACTTAATATTTCCCTATCAAGCCATAATTGTAGATGCTCTGTATTTTTTTGTAAATATGACATTTTTGATGTTTGGCATTGCATTTGTAATTTTTAGTGTTGACACATTATTGTCTGTCAATTATGCTTACTACTAATAATTTTTCAGAAATTGAGTGACAAGTAGGAGGAGTAACAATGGAACTTATTAGAGTGCAGGATTCAGATTACAGGAAGACATACGAGCTTTATATGACTTTTCCTGAAAACGAGAATGGCTATATCAACAACGTATATGGCTATGATTACGATCAGTTTCTGGGATGGATTGAGAAAAAGCGTAACTGGTCTATGGGAAAAGATTTGCCAGAGGGCTTTGTTCCAGATACAACCTATGTTTTATCAGATGAAGGAAACTATGTTGGTGTATTCAACCTCCGTCACTACCTAAATGATTTCTTACGTGAAGGCCCAGGACACATTGGCTACTGCATGTCTCCAAAGTACAGAAATAAAGGCTATGCTACAAAAGGCTTAGCTATGGCCCTTGCTAAGGCTAGACAGATGAGCATTCATGAAGTATACATGTCAGTAAACAAAGATAACCCAGCCAGTCTCAAAGTTCAGCAAAAGAACGGCGCTTATATTCATCATGAGGATGATAAACAGTACTTTACCAGGATCAAAGAGTAAAAGGAGGACAGTTATGGATAATTTCGTAGATGAGAGAGATTACAAGTTAATAGAGACCGATAGATACACATTCTTTGTTTTGAGCAGGATACTTAAGGGTAAGTGTGATCTGATCCTTTCAGACCACGAGAGGCTTATCATATGTTTCTCATGCGCCCCATTTCCTGTATGGATCTGGACTCCAGATGATATCACAGAAAAAGAGCTTGAGAATGCCTACAAGGTAGTTGCAGAAAATGGACTTTTAGATGGCAAGCACAGTTTTAACGTCAAGTACAAGCTTGCAGAGTTCTTTATAAATAAGACAAAGGATACACTCTTGCACCTCACCGTCAAGACCAATATGTTTGCCTATGACTGTCCTAAGGTAAAAGAGCCTTCTATAGCAGCAAAGGGAAGCGTATACAAGCTTACAGAAGCTGACGAGGATGAGCTTGTGGATTTCATAGAGGCTTTTCACAATGAGCTTAAGCTTGATCAAAGAGACAGGACGTTCTACAGAGAGTCAGCCAAGGCTGATATTGAAAGCGGCAAGATCTTTTTCTGGAAAAATGATAGAGGGGAAAATGTAGCAAGCTGCAAATATAGGGTAGATGATGGTCTTGGATGTATCAGCCTTGTGTATACAAAGCCTGAGCAAAGACGTGGTCACTACGCAGAGAATCTTGTAAGTAAAGTATCCCGCCTTGCAGAAGCAGAGGGACTTACACCAATGCTCTATACAGATGCTGATTACGTTGCATCTAATGCCTGCTATGAGAAAATTGGCTACATCAGAAGAGGAGAGCTTTGTACTATCGGCTAAAAAATGTTAATCTGTATAAGTGGGCAGAGCCCATGAATATTGACTATACAGAGTAACAGAGAGAAAAATATGCGAAAAGTATTTATTGTTGAGGATGATGAAGTAATAGCTACTCAGGTCTCAAAACACCTTGAGACCTGGCAGATGAAGACAAAGGTGGCTCAGGACTTTCAGAATATCATTGAAGAGTTTAATGAGTTTAAGCCAGATATTGTTCTGATGGACTTAAAGCTCCCTGCTTATAACGGATTTTACTGGTGCGGAGAGATCAGGAAGCTGTCCCAGGTGCCTATAGTATTCGTGTCATCAGCTGATGAGAATATGAATATCGTAATGGCCATGAACATGGGGGCAGACGATTTTATATCCAAGCCCTTCGACCTGCAGGTGCTAACAGCCAAGCTCCAGGCAATACTTAGAAGGAGCTATGGCGAGAGCATCTCAGTTCATGAGCTAGAAGTAAAGAACGTGAAGTTAAACCTTGATGATACATCAGCGTCCGTGGGGGATGAGAAGCTTGAGCTTACCAAGAACGAGTACCTTATATTAAAGACTCTGATGGAGCAGGCTGGAAAAGTAGTTTCAAGAGAGAGCATCATGGAAAAACTCTGGGGAGCAGATGAATTTGTGGATGACAATACTCTTACAGTTAATGTTACCAGAATCCGCAAAAAGCTTGAAGCTGCCGGCGCAGAGGATTTCATAGCTACTAAGAGAGGACTGGGGTACATCGTTGGGGAATAAGAGCTTTTTTGAAAACAATAGAATTTACATAATATGTAATGCAATTCTTTTGCTGATATTTACTGCAGTATGCGTGCTATACCGCATGGCAGCAGACTTTATCTTCTATGGAATCTCTTTTATCCTGATGGTGACAGCGGTGGCATGCATATTGAATAATCGTGCCATCAAGGCTTCTAGTAACAATGAGCCAGTAAAAGAGACAGATGATGACAGCGCAAAGTGGGAAGCTATCAGGGAAAAAGAAGACTTTTTTGCCCTGTGGGCTCATCAGATAAAGACTCCAATTGCAGCCATGAAACTCCTACTTGCAGACGAAGAGCCAGATATGGGAGATTGCAAAAGAGAGCTCTTTAAGATTGAGAATTATGTGGAAACGGCTCTTAACTACCTTAGATTTGAAGGCATGTCAGGGGATATGCTGCTTGAAAAGACAAGTCTTGAGCCTCTTGTAAAGCAGGTAGTCAAAAAGTATTCCACAATCTTCATTCACAAGCATCTGTCAGTTGAACTTGAAAACCTAGATATCACCATACTTACAGATGAGAAGTGGCTATCCTTTGTACTTGAGCAGGCTCTTTCCAATGCCCTTAAGTACACCAAGGAAGGCGGTATCAAGATATTTACCAGAATCCCAGAAGAGGGCGAAACATCAGCTGATACCGAGATAGTCGTAAGAGATACCGGAGTTGGCATAAGTAGTGAGGATCTTCCAAGGGTATTTGAGAAAGGTTACACAGGTTACAACGGCAGGATGGATATGAAGGCCAGTGGCATAGGTCTTTACCTTTGTAAGGGAGTTTGCGACAAGCTGGGCCACAAGATCCGCATAGAATCAGAGGTCTCCAAGGGAACAGACGTTGTGATCACAGTGTGTAAGGAAAAAGTTAATATAGGGAACCTTACAAAAATGTAAGATTACTAAAAGGAAATGTAAGCTATTAAAAAGGCAAGGCATTTCCTTTTTTGTTATCCTTGTTATTGTCAAGAGACGAAAGCATGAGCGAAAGCCCATGAGATCACATAGAAAACAAATTCGGAGGAATGAAAGATGTCAGTATTAGAAGTTAATCACGTTAAAAAAGTATATAAGACAAGAATGGGAACAAATTCAGTTACAGCACTTAAGGATGTGCACTTTAGTGTTGAGAGAGGCGAGTTCGTTGCGATCATGGGTGAGTCAGGAAGTGGTAAGACAACTCTTTTAAATATCCTTGCAAGTCTTGATGTGCCAACAGCAGGTAAGGTTCTTGTAGATGGTAAGGATTTCTCAGCGCTTAAGGACGGCGAGAGAGCCATCATGAGACGTAACAATCTGGGGTTCATCTTCCAGGATTTCAACCTTCTTGATAATTTCACTATCGAAGATAATATCAAGCTTCCGCTGGTTCTTGCTGGTGAAGATTACAAGACAATGGATGCTAAGGTTGCTCCCCTGGTAAAAGAGCTGGGAATTGAGCAGCTTTTACACAAGTATCCCTATGAAGTATCCGGTGGTCAGAAGCAGAGAACAGCAGTAGCAAGAGCGCTTATCACAAATCCTCAGATACTTCTTGCTGACGAGCCTACAGGAGCGCTTGATTCTAAGGCTGCTACAAATCTTATGCACCAGCTTAGAGACATTCACAAGAGTGGTCAGACAATCCTTATGGTTACTCATAGTAATGTAGCTGCAAGCTACGCAGATAGAGTAATGTTCATCAGAGACGGCGAAGTATTCCACCAGATCTACAGAGGACAGATGAGCAGAAGCGAGATGCTTGATAAGATCTGCGAGTCAGTTACAGTACTCATGAGGGGAGGAGAGGACAGTGAATCATAATCTTCTGGGAAACCTTGCTCTTACAGGGCTTAAGAATAACAAAAAGGCAGTGCTTCCTTACATACTTGCAAGTGCCTTTACAGTAATGGTGTTTCATATATTGGTATCTCTTATTGATAGCAAGTACATCATGAGAGATGGCGTAGCTGCATTTAAGGGAGCCAATTACATCGTTCGGTTTGTTTCTATCGGTTCTATTGTAGTTGGAATCTTTGCAGTGATCTTCCTATTTTACGGCAATCAGTTCGTAATGAAGGGCTACAAAAAAGAGATTGGATTATATGGCATTTTAGGACTTAGCAGAAAAAACGTCTCAACAGTAATGGCTCTTGAGAGTCTTATAATAAGCGCTTCATCAATAGTTCTAGGCGTAGTAGCCGGAGCATTCATGAATAAGCTCATGGTTCTTTGGATCTACAGGATCATCAAACAGCCATTTGTAAGAGGAATGGATTTTTCACTTAGAGGAACAATGCTTACTGTGATCTTTTTTGCAGTTGTTTTTGGAATTTGTCTTATCCACAACCTTCTTACAGTAAGGCTTGGCAATCCAATAGAGCTTTTAAAGAGCGATAACATAGGTGAAAAGGAGCCCAAGGTAAAGGTAGTTCTTTTGATCATCGGAGCCATAGCTCTTTTAGTTGGTTACAAGATGGCTCTTTCTACAGACAATACATTTGTTGCTCTTGGAAATCTCTTTAAGGCAATGATACTTGTAACTATCGCAACCTACGCTCTTTTCATTGCAGGCAGCATCTTTGTACTTAAGATGCTCAAGAAAAACAAAAATTACTATTACAAAACAAAGCATTTTATCAGTGTTTCAAATCTGATGTACAGAATGAAGCACAACGCAGCAGGTCTTGCATCTATCTGTATCTTATCTACCGGAGTTATTCTTCTTTTGGTTTGCTCAACAGCTCTTTTTATGCTAGGTGAGCAGAATATCAACTCTATGTTTAGAAGAGATGTGGTAGTACGTGATATAAATGATGGAGATGCTACCCTTGATGAATATGACGCAGTTGTCACAAAAGCGGCAGAAGAGGCAGGGTTAAGGGATTCTGACAGAGTTGTCAGAGAATATTTCATGGATATCTGCGTTGTTTCTCCAGATGGAAGCTTTGAGTGCTATACAAAGGGTAACTACGACTTTACTTCTATGAGAGTTTTATATGTCATAACCCTTGATGAATATAATCTCTACACCGGAGAAAAAGAGACTTTGGGTGCCGGAGAGATCCTTAGATACAGTGCAGGTGCCAAGGTAAAGGCCGGTGAGAATTTCAATATATACGGTTCAGATTATAAGATCAAAAAGAAGATCTCATCTAAATGTCTTGAAGAAGTATTCGACCCATCAATGTCTCTTTTTGATGAAGAGATAATAGTTATTGCAGATAATGCAGAAAAGGAAAAGCTTCTTTCTCAGAATCCAGAAAGCCTTGTTGGATTTGAGCAGGTTTATGTTGGCTTTAATGTGCCAAAGGATACAAGCTATGAGCAGATCGGCATAGTGAAAGATACTATCTTAAAGGCTCCATTTGAAGCCAGTGTAACTTATAAGGAAGACGAAAGAAGCTCTTTTTACAGTATCTACGGCGGGATCTTCTTTGTTGGGATATTCCTTGCAGCTCTTTTCCTCATTGCAACAGTAATGATCATCTTCTACAAGCAGATGTCAGAAGGCTTTGAAGATAAAAAGAGATTTGAGATCCTGTCAAATGCAGGTCTTTCCGACAAGGAAGCTAAGGGCGCAATTAAGAGTCAGGTAATGCTCATGTTCTTTTTACCTGTGACAACAGCTATCATCCATATGTTAGTCGCAAGTAAGATCATAAGGCTCTTTTTGGGAATGATCCTCTATGTGGATACACTTACCTTTAATCTCGCGATCATAGTTGTGAGCCTTATATTCCTCGGAGTATACACACTTGTTTATAACATCACATCCAGGCAGTATTACAACATCGTTTATGGAAAGGAAGCATGAAATGAAAGTGCTTAAGAAAATCTGCAAGGTAATTCTTGCAATCATACTTACAATAGTTTTAGTTGGGTCTCTGGCAGCAGTCATAGCTCTTAATTACAAGACAGTCCTTGCTAGTCACAAGGTAAAAGAGGTTGTGGCTAGTGCACAGAAATTTGATGATATAAAGATACCTGAAAATGTACAGATCGTGGGCGTTGGCGAAGCAACTCACGGAAGCTCAGAGTTTCAGACACTTAAGCTTGAGATGTTTAAAAAGCTCGTAGAAGAAAATGGTTTTACAGCCTTTGCTCTTGAAGCAGACTTTGCTGACTGCCTTGAAGCTAATGAATTCATTCAGGGCGGCGAAGGAAATGCAAGAGATATCGTAAACAACATGAGCTTTAAAATCTATCATACAGTAGAAATGGCCAGGATCCTTGACTGGATGAGAGAGTACAACTTGTCAGTTCCAAAGGAAAAGAGCCTTAGATTCTATGGCTTTGATATGCAGAATCCTGGAAAGGGCGTAGAGTTCCTTAAGAAATATATGGAAGCAAGTGGTATTACTGGCATTGATATGACAAGCCTTGATTATTTTGTAGATGAAGAAAGAACAGAAAAGATAACAGAAGAAGATGCGACCAAGATTGGGGCTGAGCTTTCTGAGATCAGAAAAGCAGTAGAAGCTTTAAATGATTCCCAGCAGGATTTTGATACTATCTGCGCTATCAAAATAACTGAAAACATTGAATCAACGGTAGGCTATGTTTTTGCTGAAGACCTTGATATGTATGCATATAGAGATAAGGCTATGGCTGATAATGTCACATGGATTCTTGAACTTGAAAAGAAGCTTGGAAGCGGCAAAGTAATGCTTGCTGCCCATGATGGTCATATTGGTAAATTACCTCAGAGCCCTATGATGCCTGTCACTATGGGCGGAATCCTCAAGGAAAAGTATGGAGATGATTACTACAGCCTTGGAACAGATTTCTTTAAGGGTAAGGCCAATATCAGTGTGCTCAGCATTGTGTCTGAAGAGTATCAGAGAAAAGACTATTATGTCACAACAGCTGATCCTATCGCATATCAGGCAAAGTATATGAAAGATAAAAATTTTTATCTTGATTTTGGATCTCTTTCACCTGAAAAAGATAAAAAGCTCTATGACCTTGTACATTCACCTGTATCTATGGGAACTGTAGGAGAAGGTTTTACAGGATTATATTATATATACCATTCTGCTTACAGAATAGAGATGGCACCTGCAGACCTCTATGACGGCATGATCTATTACTATCAGGTACATGCCATAGTACCTCAGTATTAATAAATAAATCAAGGGGGCGCCTCATACAGGCGCTCTTTTCTTTTGCATTTTTTTATTCTGCAACATATAATTTTCCCTATGTGTTTTGATTTATATGAACATTTTGTTTTATATAGGAGAAAAGAGACTTTGGAAAAAGAATGTGAACAGATAAAAATCTTTAGACTACCCATTATTACATTTTTAATGCTTTCTTTTACTATTGGCAATGTAATCTTTTATGCTTCATTTGAAGATATGTATAGGATCATGACAAGAGAAACGGAGCTTTTTTTGCTTTGCGTATTTCTCATAGGAATACCACTTTGCTTCGTGATCTTTGAGATGACTTTTCTGATCACAGAGTCATTTAACAAAGGATTAAGGGGAGAAAAAAGGATAGATCTTCTGGTATTTGTTTTGGGAACAGCATTGGAATTATCGGGAATTCTGTTTTTGACTGACGGAGTGACTTGGTATTTTACCGGTGAAAGAACTGGTGCAATACCGTATTCTCCTGTGAATATTGATACTCTCCCTACTGTGGTGACATTTCTTTGCTTGAGTATTTTGGGGTACATCATTCTTGAATATATTCCAATGAAAAAAATGGCACCAATGGTCGCTATCTTAGCCATGTCAGCTATGTACATAGGCGATATAGTTCTTATGGTGCTAACGATACAGCTTCAGCCATCATATGAAGTTGCGCCCACAGCATTTTTTCAATATATATACATTCTCCCTGCGTGCTGGATCATGATAACTGCGAGAGTCATCATCGAAAAGATACATGAATGGAAGATAGTTATGGCACAAAGACCTGTACTTGATCAGGAAGGCATAGGAACAGCTCTTGAGGAAGCGCTTAATACTCCCCTTTCATGGCCTATCATTGCAGTACTTATAATGATTCCTTTATTTGCGGCTGTAGCTCTGATACTTGGAGCTTTTGGTCAGCCATCAGATGCAATAACAAGAGCGTTCACAGAGACTATCGGATGGACCTTTTCTAAATAAAGATTGTGCACTATCTAATTTGAATGTATAATTATAAAAACATTTGAAATGTGCATGCTTAGAGGAGGTTTCTATGAACGAAAATATTGTTAAACGTAACCAGCTGCTGGCACAGCAGGTTATCAAAGGAATTGAGTCAAGAAACATGAAGGGTTACTACGCAGCTAATAAGGAGGAAGCTCTTAAGATTGCTCTTGAGATCATTCCAGAGTCTTCATCAGTTACTATGGGCGGCGCAATGTCGGCTCACGAGATTGGACTTGTAGATGCTCTCAAGAACGGAAACTATAACTTTATCGATAGAGATAAGGCAGAGGATAAGAGAGCAGCAATGCTTGCAGCTTATGACGCTGATTACTTCCTTACAAGTGCCAATGCCATCACTGAAGATGGCGTAATGGTCAACATTGATGGCAACGCTAACAGAGTATCAGCAATTGCTCAGGGACCAAAGCATGTAGTTGCTATCGTTGGTATGAACAAGGTTTGTCCTGACGTTGACGCAGCTATGAAGAGAGCAAGAAACGTAGCAGCACCTATAAATGCTCAGAGATTTGGACTTAATACTCCATGTGCCAAGACTGGTTCTTGCATGAACTGCAAATCTCCAGACACGATCTGCTGCCAGTTCCTTATTACAAGATTCTCACGTCATGCAGATCGTATTCATGTGATCTTAGTAAATGACAACCTCGGATTCTAAATTTCTTTTAACTAAATAAATGAAAATTCAAAGGGCTTACAACCAATAAGATGGCTGTAAGCCCTTATTTTATGCGGCTTTTGAACGTTATCAAAATTTGGTAAAAAAATTTTTGAAAAAGTTATTGACATACTATGACAGCCGTAGTATATTTACTTCATCAGATATAGTACGACTGACGTAGTATGATAAACGTAGTACTACAGATGAAGTATATTATATTGAAACCAATCAATTGAATATAAAGAAAGGGAGTGATCCATGAATGATTGAGATCAGCAGCGATGTAATTCGCGGATACAATGACACGATCATATTATTTATACTCCTTGATGAGCCTTCATATGGATATGATATATCCAAGAAGATAAGGGCACTTTCGGAGGATAAATATATTATCAAAGAGACAACTCTTTATTCTGCATTCACCAGAATGGAAAAGAACGGATACGTTGAATCCTATTCACAGAGTGCAGAGAATGGCAAGAAGAGAACCTACTACAAGATTACAGAACTCGGCAAAAAGTATTATGAGGAAAAATGCCAGGAATGGCACCTGACGAAAGAAGTCGTCGAACATTTTATTAGAGGAGAACAGTGATTATGGAAACAATTAAGAATTATCTTGAGACAATGTTTGCTAATCTTCCAAATACTCTTGAAGTTAAGAAAGCAAAGGATGAGCTCTACTCAATGATGGAAGATAAGTTTACAGAGCTGATAGCTGAGGGCAAGCCTGAGAACGAGGCAATCGCCATTGTAATTTCAGAGTTTGGAAATCTTGATGAGATCTCTGAGAGCCTTGGAATCAACAACGTGGTTTCTGAGATGGAGACAACTGACAGAAGACTTATCAGTCAGAATGAATGTGACAATTATATTGCTGATTCAGCACGCCGCAGATTCTTCAATTCACTTGGAATCCTGCTCTGCATCTTTTCACCTATCGGACCTATCATCTTCGGTTCAATCGGTGATGCAGTAGGAATCGAAGCAATCGAACTTATCGGTGTTATCTTACTCTTTATCTGCATAGCAGCAGGCATCAGCCTCTTCATGATCGCATCATTCCTTATGCGTGATTGGAAGTTCTTGGACAAAGAGCTCTGCACTATCAGCTATTCAACAGCTGAGTACCTTGCAAGAGAAAAGGAAGATAGCCAGTCTTACAAGCTTGTTCTTAGAACACTTGGAATCGTGCTTTGCAGCATCAGCTTCCTTCCAGTGATCATTTTAGATACAATTCTTGGCTCATCATTTAGCATCATTACTGAAGGCTTTGCTCCAGCACTTATCTTCATCGGAGCTGGTATCGGTGTATTCTTTATCATGTTCTCAGGTGCTAAGGACGCAGCTTTTGACAAGCTCCTTTCACTTAATGATACCAAGACAGTTGCTGGCAACTACGAGCCAGTCAAGAAGGTAAAGAAAGAGTATGTTAGCCGTGCTGCTGAGATCCTTATGAAGGACTATTGGAAGACAGTACTTGCTATTTACCTTATCCTTAGCTTTACATCATTTAACTGGGGTTCAACATGGCTTATCTGGCCTATAGCAGGCATTTTACGTAAGCCACTTACTGAGATCTTTCTTAAGAAGTAAGGAGGAATATTATGAAACACGTCTATTCTTTAGTTCTTGTGGTACTGACACTTGCTGCGATCGCCTATGGCTATCATGTGCACATGGGTGGCAATGACAAAAAGGTTGATGCAGATTATGAGTACGGCGCTGATGTCCAGAAGATCAACATTGAAGCTGCTCTTATGGATGTAGAGATTGAAGAGGGGAGCGAACCATCAATAACCTATCATGGTTCCGAGAGACTTAAACCTACTGTTACTTACGATAAGGGCAGCAAGATACTTACTATCAAGCAGCCTAATACTAAAGTCAAAAATGCTAAATATAATCAAAATAACGAGATGACTATTGTTTTACCAAAGGACATAAAGCTTGATGATTTTAGTCTGAACCTTGCTTGCGGTGAAGTAACTCTTCAAAAACTTGATGCTAAGAAGATCCACATAAATGATAATCTTGGAAACTTTGAGGCTCAGCGCCTTGTTTCTGAAGATATTGATATAGATGCAGCACTTGGAAATGTTAAGATCTATAGCTGCGATGCCAAGAGTGTTGATATTGATGCGTCTTTAGGGGATGTTGAGATTGACATGGAAAAAGACCTTGATAAGTATTCAATTTCAGCTAACGCATCCCTTGGATCCATGAAGATAGGCAAAAATAGTAGCAGTAGCTCCTATGTTCAGACAGGCACCGAAGGAACTATCATGGTAAACTGCAGCCTTGGAGATGTTGAGATCAAGTGATCTTGTTCATATAGATTAAAAGACTTGGGAAGATTATTCCCAAGTCTTTTTTGGTCTGACGAATTATTTATTTGGAAGTGTTTCTGCTCTCTGAGCGATGTTCTGCTTGAAGTTGATGATCTCGTGATCATACTCTTCATCCATGTAGCTGGAGTGAAGAAGGAAATCAGCAGTTGCCTTATTATTGGCAAATGGAATGTCATAAACCTGAGCAATTCTCATAAGGGCCTTAACGTCAGGATCGTGAGGAGCAGCTGTAAGTGGATCTGAGAAGAATACTACAAGATCTATCTTGCCTTCTACGATCTTGGCTCCGATCTGCTGGTCACCACCAAGTGGTCCTGAGTTGTAGCCGCGAACAGGAAGGTCTGTTGCATCTGTGATCATTCTGGCTGTTGTTCCTGTGCCGCAGAGGAAGTGCTTTTTAAGTGTCTCTGCATTGTCCTGGCACCATTTTATAAGCTCAGCCTTTTTGCCATCATGGGCAATAAGCGCGATATTCTTTTGTCTTGGAATTGTAAGTGTGATTGTGTCTGACATAAAGAGCCTCCTAATTGGATATGATTACTCTATTATCTTATTTTGTATCCTTAATTGCAATATTTTGGCTGGATGAAATAACCTTTAATGCTGACAAATTCTGGAACTCTTTTGGTGACATTCCATATTCCTTTTTAAAGGCTTTAAAAAAGCTGGAGTAATCCCTAAATCCAAACTTTTCATAGGTTGTTGTGATGCTGGAACCGGCTGTTATGGCGTTTCGACATTCTTCGAGACGCTTTTTTATTATGTACTGATGAAGAGAGACCCCAAGTGTATCCTTGAACAGATGGGCAATGTAGTACTTGCTTACAAAGAACTGCCTTGCTATATCATCAAGGGAAAGAGTGTCCTCAAGATTGGTCTCAACGTAGGACAGAATATTCTGGAAAAGAGTAAGCTCCTCGCTTCCAGACTTTTGGTGGTCATCTTCGTAGATTATCCTGTTAATGGTAAGGATAAGGTCGCAGAGACAAAGATGCCTTATGGCGCCACTTCCGTACCTGTCACCTGATATTTCTTCTAATAATCTAAGGAACTTTGATTCAACAAGGTGGAAAGAAGCAGGTGTCAGGTGATAGATGTATCTTTTGAAGGCTTCAGCTTTCTGGATAAGATACATGTAGTCTACGGACTCCTGCGTAAGCTTCTCGCAGCAGTCCTTGCTGATCCAGAAGACAAAGCGCTTGTAGTCCTTATCTGAGGTATGCATCAGGGCATGGTGATAGATTCCCGGAGGCACTAGCATCAGATCTCCAGGTGACATCTCATAATGAGAAGAATCTCCATTTGGATTAAAGATTTCCATAGTAACATCGCCCTCGATGAAGAGATAGCACTCGTAATAATCGTGGGCATGTGGACTTAAGGTCTTGAAGTTTTTGTCCTGATAAAAGAACACCTCAAAGTCCGATGAAACCATGTATTGTCTTGTGTTGAAGGATGATCTTAATTTGCTTTTCATAAGTTTATCTTACCATTAGTAACAATTTTTGCAATCTTGGAAACAATTTATTCCATTCTCTTTTTATACGAAAAAAACTATTGTAGGTATATCAAAAAAAGAATTATCAAACAATAGGACATTTTTAATAGGAGAGTACAAAATTATGGAAATGACACTTCGCTGGTATGGCACAGACTATGATACTGTTAAGCTTTGGCAGATCAGACAGATTCCTGGTGTAAAGGGAGTTATCACAACTCTTTACAACAAGCAGGCTGGTGAGCTCTGGGAGCAGGACGAGATCAAGGCTCTTAAGAGAGAAGTAGAAGCTGAGGGCATGCACATTGCAGGTATCGAGTCAGTTAACGTATCAGATGCTATCAAGGCTGCTACAGCAGATAGAGACCTTCATATTGACAACTACATCAAGACACTTGAGAACCTTGGTAAAGAAGACATTCACATGGTATGCTACAACTTCATGCCTGTATTTGACTGGACAAGATCTGAGCTTGCCAGAAAGAGAGAGGATGGTTCTACTGTTCTTGCTTATACACAGGAAGCTATCGATGCGATCAACCCAGAGAAGATGTTTGAGTCTATCTCAGGTGAGATGAACGGTACAGTAATGCCAGGTTGGGAGCCAGAGAGAATGGCTCACGTAAAAGAGCTCTTCGAGATCTATAAGGATGTTGATGAAGACAAGCTCTTTGAGAACATTGTTTATTTCCTTAAGGCTATCATGCCTGTTTGTAACAAATATGATATCAAGATGGCTATTCATCCTGATGATCCTGCTTGGTCAGTATTTGGCCTTCCAAGAATCATCAACAATGAAAAGAACATCTTAAAGCTTATGAAGGCTGTAGATGACGTACACAACGGTGTTACATTCTGCTCAGGTTCTTATGGAACAAGCCTTGAGAACGATCTTCCACACATGATCAGAGCACTTGAGGGCAGAATCCACTTTGCACACGTTCGTAACCTTAAGTTCATTTCTCCTACAAACTTTGAGGAGTCAGCCCATCTTTCAGAGGATGGAACATTTGATATGTACGAGATCGTTAAGGCTCTCTACGAGACAGGCTTTAACGGACCAATCCGTCCTGACCACGGCAGAATGATCTGGGGTGAAGTTGCAATGCCAGGTTATGGCCTCTACGACAGAGCACTTGGTGCAACATACATCAACGGACTCTGGGAAGCTATCAAGAAAAGCCACGAGAGAGGAATCTGATATCTTAAGAAGATAAAGAAGGAGAATAAGTATGAAACTTTGTGATAATAGCATAAAGACAGACAATTCTTGGAAAGAGAAGGGATATGCTCTTCCAACATTTGATAGAGACAAGATGATTAATGAGACAGTTGCTAATCCTGAGTGGGTACACTTTGGTGCAGGTAACATTTTTAGAGCATTCCAGGCTAATCTCGCTCAGAGAATGCTTGCTGAAGGGCTTAATGATAAGGGACTTACAGTAGTTGAGGGATTTGATTATGAGATCATCGAAAAGATGTATCGTCCTCATGATAATCTTTCTATCCTGGTAACTCTTAAGGCAGATGGTTCTGTTGAGAAGAACGTTATCGGAAGTATTGCAGAGTCTTGCATCCTTGATTCAAACGATGACAAGGAATTTGAGAGATTAAAAGAGATCTTTAGAGCAGATTCTCTTAAGATGTGTACATTTACGATCACAGAGAAGGGCTATAGCCTTGTTAATCCAGCAGGAGAGATCCTTCCAGCAGTTGCAGATGATTTTGTAAACGGACCAGCAAAGCCTCAGAGCTATATCGGTAAGGTAGTAGCTCTTTTACATGAGAGATATGTAGCAGGTGCTAAGGCAATCGCTATGGTCAGCACAGATAACTGCTCACACAACGGTGATAAGCTTCATGACGCCGTTAGTGCTTTTGCTAAAAAGTGGGTAGAAAACGGTAAGGCAGATGCTGGCTTTGTAAGCTACATTGAGGATGAGAGCAAGGTTTCATTCCCTTGGTCAATGATCGACAAGATCACACCTAGACCAGACGATTCAGTAAACGAGATTCTTGCTGGTGATGGTGTTGAAGAGCTTGAAGCAGTTGTAACTTCCAAGAAGACTTGGGTTGCACCATTCGTTAATGCTGAAGAGAGCGAATATCTCGTTATCGAGGACAAGTTCCCTAACGGAAGACCAGCTCTTGAGAAGGTTGGCGTTATCTTCACAGACAAAGAGACAGTAGACAAGGTAGAGAGAATGAAGGTTTGCACATGCCTTAATCCTCTTCATACAGCACTTGCTGTATACGGATGCCTCCTTGGCTATGACAAGATCTCAGAAGAGATGAAGGATGAGGACCTTGTAAGCCTTGTTAAGACAATTGGCTATGTTGAGGGACTTCCTGTTGTTACAGATCCTGGAGTTATCAGCCCTAAGGAGTTCATCGACACAGTAGTTAACGTTAGAATTCCTAACAAGTTCATGCCTGATACACCACAGAGAATTGCCTGTGACACATCACAGAAGCTTGGAATCAGATTTGGTGAGACTATCAAAGCTTATCTTGCTTCTGATAAGCTCAATGTCAGCGACCTTAAGCTCATTCCACTTGTACACGCTGGATGGCTTCGCTATCTTATGGGACTTGATGACAAGGGCAACGCATTTGAGCCAAGCCCAGACCCAATGCTTGAGAAGGCACAGGGATTTGTTAAGGACATCAAGCTTGGTGAGAGCGATGCAGCCAAGGTAAAAGAGCTTGTAATGCCACTTTTAAAGGATGCAAGCATCTTTGGAACAGACCTTGAGGCAGCAGGTCTTACAGATAAGATCCTTGGCTATTTCATGGAGCTTATTGCAGGTACAGATGCAGTTAGAAATACTCTTCATAAGTATTGCAATTAAATGTTATAAAATGTAAAATTTACTAGTACTTTGGATTTGTTACGGTCCGGAGTACTAGTTTTTTCTAGGAGGGTAAATGAAATGAAAGTATGTCAGAATTGCGGAAATCAGGTTGAAGATAGTGTGATCTTTTGCACTAATTGCGGAGTTGAGATCAAGTCAGCAGAGCAGCAGGCACCACAGTCAGCTCAGCCAGTTACGCAGCAGGCACCACAGCAGAACGTTCAGCAGGGTGCACCAGTATTTGTGAACGCTCAGCAGGCTCCATATCAGCAGCCTATAGTTTATAACGATCCTAAGGACCACACAAACGAGTTTGATGCTAACGATATCGCTGATAACAAGCTCTTTGGTGCAGCTTGCTATCTCTTTGAGATTTTTGGTATCATAATAGCTCTTCTTGTTAACACACCATATACAAGATTCCATGCCAAGAATGCTATAAGATATGATATAGCGCTTCTTTTATGCTTCATACCATGTATCATTCCTATACTTGGATGGCTTGTTACTGGTATTGCATGTCTTGTACTCTTTGTCATCAAGATCATCGCTATCGTATGGTCACTTCAGGGCAAGGCAAAAGAGCTTCCTATCATCAGTGATATCGGATTTTTGAAGTAAGGTTAGTATGAACAGTTCTCTAGATTTTTTGAACATGATAAAGAACCAGTCTGCTCAGGAAAAGCTTCGGGAAAAGAAGACTGTAGTAAAAGAAAGCACCTCTTTTACATCATGCAATGCAGATAGAATAGCAGTGATAGATACAGAGACTAACTGGCATGACGCTGTTATGTCTTTGGGAGTTGCCATAGCTGACGCACAGAGCTTTAAATGTGTAGATAAGAGATACTACATTTTTGAGCCTGAGTGTTATGTGGGCGGTATCTATTCAAATGTTATGAATTACAGAGGTGTTAAGGGAATTTCTGGTAACAGGGATGTGGCAATTGCTGATCTTGAGAAATTTCTTTTACATAATAATGTAAAAAAGATCCTGGCATACAATGCCAAGTTTGACTACGGACATCTCCCTGAACTTCAGCATTTTGAGTGGCTTGATATCATGAGACTTGCAGCATACAAGCAGTATAACAGGGCAATTCCTGAGTCGGCACTTTGTTGCAAGACTGGAAGGCTTAAGAGCAATTATGGAGTTGAGCCTATCATGAGAATGCTTACTGGTGATGCCAGATATAAAGAGATCCACAACGCAGTTTACGACGCTGTGGACGAGCTAAGAATAGTTGAACTATTGGGACATTCTTTAGAAAGTTACGAATGTGCAAAACTATAAAGCAAAAAAACAGCCATTGTCACTTCAGACGATGGCTGTTCTCATATGTTCTGTATTGCGTTATTCATTGCTTCATTTATCTGTGCGTTCATCTTGTCTGAAATCTCTAAGTGAAGCATATCTATTACTCTATTGTCTATTGAATATCCAAGCCTGCTGGCGTGGGCATATAAATCATTTTGATGTGCAGCTTCATAACTTTGTCTCATGCTGGCATTTAATAGTCTTGCGGCCTGCATTTCGTCATAAGCCTGATCGAACTTCTCACCAAACTTGCCTTTTAAGTCATCACTATTTCCCAAAGCATCAGTGGCATTAGATGGCTGAAGCTGATTCAGATATTTACTTGTTATTCCATTGGCTGCAGCTAGAAAATTAAAATCCATATCTATCTCCCTGATCACAACTTCAATATATATATCGGATAGATTATTAATTTATTGAGTTACATCTTTATTTTAATATTCAGTTGTGTGAATTGTGTGAAATAAATGCAGTATCTGTGCGGAAAAGAAAAATAGTTACAGAGGCAAAATTGTGATTGCGAAATTTGGTTGCAGAAAGTTTATAAAAATTTTATATTTACACTTTACAATAAATTATCGGTATGATAAATTTTTAACGGTTGGTTATGAAAAGGATTTCGTTTCCTACTGTCTTTGCAATATAATCTGAATAGTATAGAGAATGGCCATCTCTGTACGATTTAGTTCATAGGCTTAAATTTGTTATAACTGAAGGGAATAGCAGAGAAATGATCAACTTTGATGAACTTCGTGTGAAGGAAGTTTTTGCTGGGTATACCCAAAAATATAATCCAGAAGATCCTAAGATAGCACTCAAGATTGATCATACCTACAGAGTAAGCGAGATATGTAGAGAGATCGCTACTTCGATCGTAGGAGATGCTACTGATCCTGAGGCTATTGACTTCATAGAACTTGCGTGGCTTTCCGGAATGCTGCACGATATCGGGAGATTCGAGCAGGTCCGAATCTATAATACCTTTATGGATATAGAATCTGTTGACCATGCAGAGTTTGGAGCTGATATTCTTTTTAAAGATAACAAAATGATCAAAGAATTTCTGGATACTAGAGAGTGGGACAATATTCTTGAGATTGCCATCAGAAATCACAACAAGTTTCGTGTGCAGGATGGCTTGGACGAGAAAACACTTTCTATCTGTAATATCCTCCGTGATGCGGACAAAGTGGATATACTTCGCGTGAATGTTGAGACTCCTTTTACGGATATCTATAACACTACTGAGGAGATTTTGTATAACTCATCAGTATCACCTGAGGTTCTGGCGCAGATCAGAAACCATCAGACTGTTACACGTGAAGTTAGGAAAACACCAGTTGACCATCTGATGGGACATATTGCACTTATGTTTGAACTGGTATACCCAAAGAGTCGTGAAATAGCAAAACGTCAAGGATATCTTGAAAAGCTGTTTGCTTTTCAGTCACGAAATCCCCAAGCAAGGCAAGCCCTTGAGATTGCAAGATATGAACTTGCAAAAGAATGGGAAGATTAAAGCAAAAACTGGCTCGAAGTTTCACTTTATATTTTCCGGAAGACCCATCAATGGATCTTCTCAAAAGTTCTACCATTATGAATGATGCTTACAGCATGTCTAATTTGCTGTAGTAAGTAATACTTCGTGCATCATTTGTATCTACCATATGCAAAGGATACAGGAGAGCCGTAAAACTCCTAATTGCACCTATGTGGACACGCTGGTGTTCCATAGTTGTGCTCATCTTTCCTCACCCTTTTTCTGGGCAGAGTCTAATTCTCACTGTATCTTTTGCAGAAATGTCTTATAAATATCCCGGCGTAAATGAAAAAACGAGATTGCGCATACTTCTTATGACTTTCTTAAGATTTGCAGTAGATATTCTTAAGATTGCTTAATAAGTATTTACTTACCTTTTTATGTATGATAATCTCTACAAGGCTAATAAACATAGACTTCATTATCTGCTCATTTTGAGCGCGATGATGGTGCAGGCAGCATGTCTAATTTGCTGTAGTAGGAATTACATCTTGCATCCATCATATCTTCCATACGTAAAAGATACAGGAGAGTCCCCAAACTCCTTTTGCACTGACAGGGTCACTAGGTGATGCTGAATATCTGTGCACGTCTTTCTTTGCCCTTTTTTACGTGGCGAGTCCCGTTCTCACTGTATCTTTTGCGGTAATGTCTACAATAATCGCCTTGAAAGGAATACTATGCAACAAGAAACTATCATTAACGAATATACAGGAAAGAATTATCTAAATGCTACAGGACCAATAACGGTAGGTATGACTAATGACTATATGTTTAGAATTGTTTTTCAGCAAAACAAATATGCTCTAAAAGGATTGATCAGCTCTATATTGCATATCGATCCAAATACTATAGTTAATTTAGAAATAACAAATGAAGTTGTGCCGGGAGTAAGTATTACGGACAAAGAATACCGAATGGATATTTTGGTTACTATGAATGACAACACAATAATTGATATAGAAATGCAGTTAAGAAATCATGAAAATTGGAAATGCAGACCATTACTATATTTATGCCGCTCCTTTGATAATCTTAATCACGGCGAAAAATATGAGAAAGTAAAACCTGCTTATCAGATTAGCTTTATTGATTTTACATTGTTCGAAGACCATCCTGAATTTTGCGCTACATATCAGATGAGAAATGAAAAAGATAACTATCTTTATACTGACAGATTTAATCTCAAAGTGATAGAATTAAAACATGAAGAGCTTGCTACTGAGATAGATGAGCTCTACGGAGTTACGGATTGGGTAAGACTTTTTAAATCTAAAACGTGGGAGGAACTTAAGATGGTTGCTAAGAAAAATGATTATATGACTTCAACTGTAGAATCAATGTATCTTTCCAATACTGATATAAATATATTAAAGATAGCTAGAGAACGTGAGGATTATCTTCGTGATGAGGCAAGTCAGAAGAGAAGAATGTCGGAGATGCAAGAGGAACTTGCTGAAACAAAAGAAGAAATTGCTAGATTAAGAAAACTTCTTGCAGATAACGGAATTGAGGCTTGATAGATATGACTCTTAAAGAGATGATGAAAGATGAATATGAGCAGGGAAAAGAAGCAAGAGATGTCGAGAAGATAACAGATATGCTGGTGCGAGGAAAGAGTCCTGAAGAAATCTCTGACTTCTGTGGCTATCCATTGGACCAGGTGAAGAGCGTACAAGAGAAGTTACTCCATAAAGTAAATTGAATGATTGAGATGAAAGGGAACTCAGCGCAGATTATACCAAATCTGCGCTTTTTCTATGACAAACAACTATATATAGATTATAATTAGCATAGTAGTGAGTATTGATTCAAAGGGGAAAACAGTGCGAGAAAGATTATTAAAATTAATTTACTTTTTTGCAGAAAAAGGAAAGCATAGTGGGGTGAAGAGAGTAGCTTTAAGGGCTAGACTTTTCCCAATATACCAGTTTTTTTGCAAAATTTTATATAAAATATTTGGTTATCTTTATTTGTATCATGTAGAGTTACCTGTCACACAGAAATGTAATTTAAGATGTAAACATTGTGTTTTCATGATGCCATATTTTGAAAAACCAGTGGATTTTGAACTGGACAAAACTTTGAAATATATGGACAGATTATTTGATTCTGTAGATGCTATACAGATTTTCAGAATCTTGGGAGGAGAGCCTTTTTTATACTCAAATTTAAAAGAGGTTGTTCAACACGCAATTGATTGTCCTAAAGTAAGAACAGTAGAAATAGTGACTAATGGAACTATTATTCCAAAACAGGATATATTGGAAACTTTGCAGAATCCAAAATTGATAATACAGATAAGTGATTATGGTGAATTATCTAGAAATAGAGACAGTATCAAAGAACTTTGCAATCAGAACGGTATAAATTGTATAGTACGAGGATCAGATGAAAAGAATTGGTTTGATCCTGGTGATCTTCATTTTAGAGGCAGAAATAAAAACGAGCTAAGAAGACAATTTAGACATTGTGGAGAAATTTGTAGAAATTTACATGATGGAAAATTGTATTTTTGTCCACGAGCAGCATTTGGTACGAAATTAGGTATTCCAGATGTTGAGGGGGATTATGTTGATTTTACAAAAGAAAGATCACGAAAAGAAATAAGAAAAGAGATTTATGAGCTCAATCAAAGGAAATATCTCGTAGCGTGTAACTATTGTGATGAAGGAACAGAAGATTATGTCCCAATTCCTGTGGCAGAGCAGTTAAAAACGAAGTGATTGAGTGGTTAATTGGTTATGGATAATACAAATGAAAATAAATTAGATGATCTCCAAAATGAATTATTAAGGTTATATGGAATTTTGGCAGATTTTTGTGACAAGAAAAAGATACGTTATTATGGTTGCGGCGGAACTGCTTTGGGTGCGATTAGGCACGATGGCTTTATTCCTTGGGATGATGATATGGATATAGCTATTCCAAGGAAAGATTATGAAATACTAATTAGTGAAGAATCAAATAAGTTATTTGATAAAGGTATTTCGGCAAAATTTGATAAAGAGTTACTTTTTTCCAGATTTATGGATACTACAGTTAGATGTAGCAGAGGAGATAGTGAGTGGAATGAGCTATTTCCATATTTGTATATAGATGTTTTTCCGATTGATGGTACTCCTAATAATGGCTTATTGAGGATGATTCATTTCTATCGTATCATGTTCATTTTCACTGTTTTAAAACTTAAGAGGATAAAATACCTTCAGAAGATTGAATATATGAAAAATAGGAGACATAGGCCTTTTATCGAGAGAGTTGTTATTAAATACGGGCATTTGATATCTCCAATCATAGATAGGTTAGATGAGGATAAACTTGTCAAAAAGTATAATGAGCTTTGCTGCAAATATGATTATGAGAACTCAAAAGTTGTGTGTGTATACAGTGGACGATATAGAAAAAGAGAGTTGATTCCAAAGGAAATGATAGGTAAAGGGAAAATGCATCAGTTTTCTGGTTGTGAAATACCTTTATATGAAAAAGCTGAAGAGTATGTAAAACAAATTTATGGCCAGAATTATATGGAATTACCTCCTATAAGTGATAGAGAAAAACATGGTGATGTTGAAATAATCAGATGAATGGAAAAACGTTGATGGATACTAATAATCCTAAGGTAATAGCCTTTTATTTGCCACAATTTCATAGATTTAAGGAGAATGACAATTGGTGGGGAGAAGGGTTCACAGAATGGACCAATACAAGAAAAGCTAGACCATTGTATGAAGGCCATTATCAGCCGCATATTCCGTTGAATGAAAACTACTATAATTTGTTAAATAAAGATACTTGGTTATGGCAAATAGAACTAGCTAAAAAGTATGGGGTTTATGGCTTTTGCTTCTATCACTATTGGTTTAATGGAAAACTGTTAATGGAAAAGCCATTGGAACAATTTCTTGATGATAAATCTCTAAATATTCATTTTTGTTTATCGTGGGCAAATGAGTCTTGGACAAGAAAGTGGAATGGTGCGAAAGGAAATACAGATATCCTCATTGAGCAAAAATATGGTGGTGAAACTGAGTGGAAAAAGCATTTTTTGTATCTTTTAGATTTTTTTAAAGATGAAAGGTATATAAGGATAGCTGAAAAACCATTGATTATAGTGTATAGACCTGAACTGGTGCCTCAATTTAGCGAGATGATAAAATGTTGGAGAAAAATGGCGAAAGAAGCAGGCTTCAAGGATCTTTTCATTATGGCACAGGGAACGGATTATTGTGCAGCCAACAGGTTTAAGAGAATAGATGATAACCTGGATGGAAATATAATGTATGAGCCTGGTTTTACGATAAGGAGCACGAAATATTATCCGATACATGGTGCGATAAAAGAATTTGTAAATCTTTTTCCTTTAAATGTTATTTGTTACTGTAATGGCGCTAAAAGGATACTTCGTTTATTTTTTAAAAAGAAATGGCCCAAAAGGATGGGGGGCTTTTTATTAAACAGAATCAAATATGATCTAATATGGGAAAAAATACTTGATCGAAAAGTAAGTCCTTCTTATTATCCAGGTGCATTTGTTAATTGGGATAATACAGCTAGAACAAAATATGAAGCTCGCATAATCTATGGAAGTACGCCACAAAAATTTGAAAAGAATATGACATGTTTAATAGACAAAGTGAAAAATGAATACAAAAAAGAATATATCTTTTTGAATGCGTGGAATGAATGGGCAGAAGGATGCTATATAGAGCCAGATGAAAAGAATAAGTATGGTTATCTGGAAGCTTTAAAAAAAGCTTTTGGTAAGAGTGGAGCGTAAATATATGCTTGCTGTTTTGATGGCTACATACAATGGGGAAAAATATATATGTCAAGCTATAGAGTCAATCATGCACCAAAACTATGATGACTATTGCTTATATATTCATGATGATGGTTCGAGCGATTCAACAGAGAAAATTATTGGAGAATATGAAAGAGAATTTCCTGACAAAATAAAGGTTATTGAAGGGAAAACTTTTCAACACTCTGCAAATAATAACTTTATGTATATGCTAAGCATGGTGCAAGCTGATTGGTACATGTTTGCAGATCAAGACGATGTCTGGAACTCAGACAAAATAGAAATAATGATGCAGATTGCTAAAAAAGAGAATGAGAATCATGCACCAGTATTGCTGTTTTCAGATATGATAGTCGTTGACTCTGACTTGCACGTAATTTCAGATTCTTTCATGAGTTATTGCAACATAAATCCAAGGAGAACAAAACTTAATCAGGTTATTTCTGAAAATATTGCCGCTGGTTGTACATGCTTATTTAATAACAGTCTTGCAAAACAAACGTTAAGGCTTGAGAATACTAGCAGTTTGTTTCATCATGATTGGTGGTTGGTCTGCGTTGCTTCTGCTACTGGAAGAATCGTATATGTTGATAAAGCGCTTATTAAGTACAGACAACATTTAAATAACGAAGTTGGCGCAAAAAAAGATAATTACTTAGACTATGTAAAAAATCTATTTATGGGACAACAAGTGAAGAAATCAAAGGACAGGACAGAAAGATTTGTTAGACAGGCGATTGAATTATCTTGTGTTGACTTTTTACATGAACGTGACAGAGAAATGATAATTTCATTAAAGGATTTTTATGATTATGGAAAAATAAAAAGAGTCTCTGTTTTTTTGAAGTATGGAATAAAACGTTCTAAGAGAAATATCTGGATGTATTTGACGTTATGATTTTATGGAATTTGAGAGAGTTTGTGGATGAACATATTATTCATTGTAGAGAGAGATACTAAATATGGAGCTGCCTTTTCTGGGAAGACGCTTGTTAGAGGATTGATTCAAAAAGGACATAATGTCGTAATAATGGTGCCTTCAAGCATGGTGGATATTTCTTTCTATAGTGAAATAGGATGTAAAGTGGTCAAATTACCGTATTACTATTTCATGGAGTATCATGGAAAAAAGACTGGAATAAGAAATATATTGCGATGTGTATTTAAGAAATTTCAGCATGATGCAGGAAATTTGATTACATGCACAAAGATTCGCAAAATCATGAATTCACATTCTTTTGATTTGATTCATTGTAATTCATCAAGAATTGACATTGGTGCGGAATTGGCTAAAAGATATGGAATTCCTTTGATCTGGCATTTAAGAGAGCCAGGAAGAGATAGAGTTATATTGAGGAAAAACCATATTCATTATATGAATAGTCATGCGACAAAGTTTATTGCGGTTTCAGAGTATGTTAGAAAAAAATGGATAGAATGGGGATTAGACCAAAATAAAATTGTTAGGATATATAATGGAGTCTCGTTTCCTTCCGTTAATACTCAAGCAGACTTTGAAGATGAAGTAGTGAAGTTTGTTATGACAAGTGGATTTATCCCTAGGAAAGGTCATGAAGAAGTAATTGGTGCTGTTAAGGATTTGAATAATAAAGATAAAGTGATAGTGGATTTTTATGGGGATGGAGATGCGCAGCTTATTCGTGATCTAAAGACACTTGTTAAAGAGTACAAGTTAGAAAATACTATAAGGTTTATGGGATATAGGAAAAATGTAATAGAGGAGCTTCCTGATTATCATTGTGGACTGATGTGCTCAAGTGACGAAGGATTTGGCAGAACTACGGCAGAATACATGGCTGCTGGGTTGTGCGTGATTGCAAGTGATAGTGGAGCAAATCCGGAATTGGTTGATAACTTGCAAAATGGTTTATTATACAAAAATGGTGATAGTAAAGATCTTTGCGAGAAGATGCAATATCTTATCGATAATGTAAAAGTAATGGCAAAATTAGGGGATAATGCTAAGAAAAAGGCTATGAGTTATTTCACTGAGGAGAAGTACTTTAGTGATATTAGTGATCTTTACGAATTAACTATAAGTGGTAGATATGGAGAATAAAAGTAGGATAGGTCATAATTTCATATATCTGATACTGGCATTTTGGTTTGGGTCAGAGGTTATTTTTAATTCGAAAATAGAAAAAATCTTTGGCTGGGAAACAAGCCAGCTTAATGATACTTTTGCTTATGTTGTTTTGGCTATGCTTTTGATACAGATAGTGTTTTTTCAAAAGTATGAGCTAAAAGAACTTGCTATTGTTGTTATTGCTACAGGATTAATTGCTATAGTAACATTGCAGTCACATCATAATATTATGATGTCTACATGGCTCTTTATAGTAGCTACACGCGATATAGATTTTGAAAAGGCTGTCAAAGTTGCATATTATGTCCAGCTGTTGATGGTGTTTTGGATTTTTTATCTTTTCTATTTTGGCTTCATTGAAGAATACACATTTTACAGAGGCAATATTTTAAGACATTCATATGGTTTCACACATCCCAATCAGTTAGGAATTAGAATTTTCCTTTTGGTCGTGTGTAGATGTTATCTGAGGAGAAAAAAGTTTAATATATTAGATCTTTTAGTGGTTATCTGGGCATCTTATTTTATCTATAATACGGCAAATTCAAAGACGGCTTGTTATGCTTTGATTATTTTTGCTGTGCTAATAACAATTTACTATTTCTTGGCAATTTTAGGTGTGAAGCTAAGTTTTTTGAGTGACATTTATATAAGCATAGCGATTATTGCAAATATTATGAGTGTCTTATTATCAGTAACTAATGTGAAGAAAATTCATGTGCTTGCTAAATTTGACGATTTTCTTTCTCATAGGTTTTCGTTGTGCCATAAAGTAATAAAATATTATGGAATAAAAATGCTGGGTCAGGAAGTCAAAATGATAGTAAAAAAACCAGGAACTGGCAGAGTCCTTCATTTTTGGCTTGATAATGCCTATGCTTCTATACTTATAAGATATGGAATATTGGTATTTATTCTTTTTTCTGTAGTTTTCATTAAAACTATGTTTATTTTAAAAAACAGTGGACACAATTTCCTTGTGATGATTCTGTGTATGTATTCAATTTATGGAATTATGGAGAATAACTTCTTTTTCCTATCACAGAATTTGTTTTTGATTCTTTTATCAAACGCACTATACAATAAAAAAATTAATTATGAATACGAATCAGTAGAAAAATACAGGCTAAAGTTGGTATGGAGATGATTTTTACCAATACAATGGTTCAGAATATTTTTCTTTTGGATATATCATTTCCGTTATTTATACGTTTTGAGAGGAAAAGGCGAGAAGGAATTTTCTCCAGAACAAAGGGGATTTGGAAAAATGGCTATAAAAAGAGAAGTGTTTATCAAAATAAAAAAGCACATGCCCAAGAAGTGTTGGGGTATGTATGTTAGTTATAAGTACAAAAAAATAATGGGAAAAAAATGCAACCTGAAAAATCCAAGAACTTATACAGAGAAGATTCAGTGGAGTAAGATTAATAGGAACGATCCGATGATATCAAGATTGTCGGATAAGGTGGCAGTTAGAAGCTGGGTGGAAGAAAAAATAGGAGGAGAATATCTTATTCCTACCATTGGTAAAGCATATAGTTCTGCCGATGATATAGACTATGATTCTTTGCCAGACAGTTTTGTTATCAAAGCAAATCATGGTAGTGGGTTGAATGTTGTAGTTGATGATAAAAAAGAAATTAGCTTTGATGATATTAAAGATAAAGCTAATAGTTGGCTGAAGCAGAACTTTGCATATAATTCATTTGAAATGCAATACAAAGACATTAGACCACAGATATACATCGAGAAAAACCTTTTAGAGGATGGCAAAGGTGATTTGCCTGATTATAAATTTTTTTGCTTTGGAGGAAAGGTTTATTGTTTATATGTAATGATAGACACCTATCCTATTCATACAAATGCGAAATTGGGCATATTTGATAAGAATTTTAATCTGTTGCCATATTACAGAGCGGATTTTACACCTATTACTAAGCAGATTGAAAAACCTGCTAATTATTCAAAAATGATTGAAATAGCAGAGAAGCTTTCTGAAGGTTTTTCACACGTAAGGGTGGATCTGTATAATGTTAATGGAAAGATATATTTTGGTGAAATGACCTTTTCAACTGGAAGTGGATTGTTTAAACATGTTCCAGAGGAATTTGATGAGATATTAGGAAATCAGTGGGATTTGGAATCTGGTATATAATGGCGCAAAAAGTGAGTGTAAAAAGAAACTTTATATTTAATGCGATATATCAGTTAAGCGGAATAATTATTCCGCTTATAACATTGCCATACCTATCTCGCATATTACATGCAGAAGGGCTTGGAAAGTATTCATATAACTATTCAATAGCATTTTACTTCTATATGTTCATAAAACTTGGGCTACAGAATTATGGAAATAGGACTGTAGCCTATGTTAAAGATGATAAAGAAAAACTGTCACGGGCTTTCTGCGAAATATATGGATTCCAAATATTTATGGGCATAATAATTACGTTTATATATGTAATCTATGTCATGACTATTGCATCAAATAAGGGGATAGCATGTATTTTTATCATAATGGTCTTTACTGGCTGCATTGATCTGACTTGGGCATTATACGGACTAGAAGAGTTTAAGGTTACTACAGTTAGGGATTTGATCACGAAAATTTTCACTACTCTGGCTATTTTTATTGTTGTTAAAAATGCAGAAGATACATGGAAATATGCACTTATCTATTGTATTGGTTTCTTTTTTAGTAATTTAGTTGCGCTTCCGGTTGTCTTTAAAAGAATAAAATACATAAGGCCAACGCTTGATGGAATAAAAAAGCATATAAAACCTAATCTGGTATTATTTTTACCAACAATAGCAGTGAGCATATATAAAACCATGGATAAGATTATGCTTGGTTCATTAGCATCTGAGATTGAAGTTGGCTATTACCATAGCTGCGAAAAAATAATAAATGTCCCATTGGCGCTTATTACAGCATTGGGAACAGTGATGCTTCCGAGGATGTCTAACATCATTTCCAAGGATGAAAAAGCCCAAGAAGCAGAGTCGATATTTGAGAAATCCATCATATTTGCGATGTTTGTTTCTACTTCAATTTGTGTTGGGATTATGACAGTGTCAGACATTTTTGTACCTTTGTTTTATGGAGAGGGGTTTGAAAAATGTATCATACTGTTTAATGTTGTTCTTCCAAGTTGTATCTTTTTGGCATTTGCCAATGTTATTAGGACACAATATCTTTTGCCAAGAAAAAAGGATAAGTTGTTTGTTGCATCTCTTTTTTCTGGAGCGGCAGTTAATTTAGTGCTAAACGTGCTATTAATTCCGAAATATGCTTCTATAGGTGCTGCTATTGGAACACTAGTAGCAGAGATTGTAGTATGTGTGGTTCAGTCTATAAGCGTTTTCAAAGAAGCGAACATTGGTAGAAATATTATAAATTCTATTCCATTTATACTTTCTGGAATAGCAATGTATGTAGCTTTTTATGGGTATATTCCAGCGTTTTCTAACCAGCTGATGGCTCTATTTGTAAAGATTCTGATCAGTGGAGTATTTTATCTTGCTGTACTTGGCATTCTTCTTTTTATAAAGAATTTAATCAGGAGGAAGACAAATGGGTAACATATTAAAAGGCTTAACAAGTTTATTCAAACATACAGACATAAATGAGAATCTTAAGAAATTTGAAACTACTCCAGATGCAGTTCTTCTCGATGTCAGAACCAATGAAGAATACAAAACAGGTCATATTTCAGGAAGTATCAATATCCCTGTTGATGACATTCTTGAAATTGAGGACAAGATTCCAGACCATGACACAATGATCTTTGTCTATTGTCATAGTGGAAATAGGGCTAGAAGAGCAGTGGATAAGATGAAAATGCTTGGATATAAGAATGCCAAGAATATAGGCGGAATAGTTGATTATAAAGGCTTGAAAGTGCTTTGAGTTTTGGGATGAAATAAGAAAACCAGGTAGTGACTGTGTCACCACCTGGTTTTTATTACGTCTCCCTTTAAATACAGATTTCCTTTTACATTTTCTTTCACAGGATTCAGTAATCCCTGTTTATTGAGATATGTGATGTTTTGTCTTGAGCATTCAAGCTCATGGCAGCTTTCGCTGGTGTCAAAGAGGTTCCTGTCTGCAAAGGTAAGGAAATCCTGATATGAAAGAGGAATCGTGATTCCTTTTTTGTAGAGCTCCCATGATGGAATATCGATGGAATCATTGAAAGTTACGCTGTAACCTCCTGTTCCAATTTTGCAGGAATTAAATAGTGCTTTGTTTTTTATTACCTTTTCTATTTTTGAGTCATTGGAAAAGGCTTTCAATTCGATTTTTTTTATACTATTATCTGCAAAAAAGCAAAGAATGTTTCCACTATCCAGAGGAGTACAATCAATAAGATTTTTCTTTTGCCTATCAAGAACAAACTCAGGCAGATCGTCAATTTTTCTGATAAACATGCTATCCTGAGAACAACGACCCTCAGCTAGCTCTAAAAGCTTCATCTCGTCATAGGCTTTTAATTTATGATTTGATAGTATTGATCCGATGTTCTGTCTTCCACTTGGAATAACTCTTTCTTTAACCCACAAAAGACTGATATCTCTTGGAATTGTGAAGATTCCTTTTTTGACATAACTTGTAAATAGAAGAGGAGCAGTCCATTCATCAAGGTTGTCGCTTAGTTCTATGATGAATTCTTTGGCCTTTTCATAGTACAAAAGGACGCCAATGTTTATGAAATTAGCTTCATCTAGTATTTCATAGCTTCTCATATATTTTGTACCTTTCGTAGATTATTTCCCAGATCTTATCAATGTAGTTATCCGAAATAATTCCGCTTAGTCCATCAAAAATTTTTGCTTTGTCTGACTTTTTTAACTTGATGGTCAGAGGTTTGTTTTTAGTATCTAGAAGAGAGAGATTCTCTGTACATGAGTAACTTCCGATGAAATTGTTACAAGGCTTATCTGCAAGTACGTCGAATTTGTCGACATCTTTTTCTGTATAGCATGAATAAAGAAGAGATACGCCATGGTCGAAGAGAGGGGCAATTCGAAGTGTATGTGCTCTTGCGTTTCTAAGAACTTCGATATTAGCACCGTGCCTGTCCCTATTAAGTATGATGAAATCAATAGCAATCATGGTGTCTATGTATTTCTGCCATCCCATGCGTTTGCAGAAATCATAGTGAGATTCTGAAGGCTCGGCGTTTGTTCTGTAATAGTCATCAAGAGCTATCTTGCTCTCACCGGATTTTTTGAAGTCTGTTGAAGCGCATAGATACGTGTTATAGGTCTTTCCTTCTATCTCTATTTCAGCATTTATTAGCTCATATGAGAGATGTTCAATTTCAAAAAGATCAAGTAGTCTATCAACTATTATTTCATTGATGCATTCGTGACCAATAACCCCTTTTACCGGATCAAAATTTGAGAGCTTATAATATTTCTTTTCTCCATCAAAAGAAGAAGTGGCTTTCAAAAAGGTGCCAGCTGTGCCGCTGGAACTTCTGACATGTGACCACTGAAGGTATGATAGGTCTTGCTTTTCTTTGATTATCTTTGCCATAATAAAAAACCTCACTATGCAAATCTATTTGACGTGCGTCAAATAGTTCTACAACAATTATATAAATATATTTGACGCGCGTCAAATGAAAATACATGTCTTTTAACATTATGCAAAGCAAGAAAACATGTAAAAAGAATCATTGATATTCGAACGGATGTTTGCTAAAATATCAATGTGCTACCATTTACGGTAGGCGGTTGGCTCTTTGCCAGATTTTTATCTGAGAACTCTCTTATTCATTTGGAGGGATGCTGATGAGAAATATTGACGGGAGCAGAATTGTTGCTAGAAGAAGCTATCACTTGTGCGAGTATTGTAGTAACGCTTATAAGTATAGGTGTTACGATCTACAGTATTTACATAAGTCTAAAGAAGTAATTTTGAGCATCAAAAAAGACCGCCACAACTCTAGCAAAGTTACCGGTCTTTTTTGATTTGTAACTAATGTTGGAGCCAACCGTCTATCGGTGGCACCTTTGTAAGAACATAATAACATATTGGTAAAAAAATACAATCCATAAAATGATAGCACCAACCGAACGGTTTGAATAAACCTTCCACATACTTTAAACTATCTTTATGAAGTACAAAAACATTGTTAAAGCTAAGTTCATATCAAGACCCAACAGATTCATTGCCAATGTAGAAGTTGATGGCAATGAGCTTGTTGTTCATGTAAAGAATACTGGAAGATGTAAGGAACTATTGATTCCTGGATGCACAGTGTATCTTGAAAAGGCTGATAATCCTGAGAGGAAGACTCCTTATGATCTAGTTGCAGTTAAGAAGGATGGCAGGATCATCAATATAGATTCCCAGGCCCCTAACAAGGTGGTAAAAGAGTGGCTTTTAAGCCAGGGAGAGTATGACAAAGTCCAGCCAGAGTATAAGTTTGGCAATTCAAGAATTGATTTCTATATGGAAAAAGCAGAAGTTCGCTATCTCATGGAAGTAAAGGGGTGTACGCTCTTCATTGATGGCATTGGATATTTTCCAGATGCACCCACCGAGCGCGGAGCCAAGCACCTTAGAGAACTTACTGATGCTGTAAAAAAAGGATATAACACTTGTGTAGCATTTGTTATTCAAGGAGAAGGCATTACAGAAGTAAGGCCAAATGAAGCTACAGATCCGGATTTTGCCAAGGCTTTTTATGAAGCAAAGGCAGCAGGCGTAGAGATAATCTTTTATCTGTGTAAGGTCACAGAAGATAGCCTTGAAATATACAAGGAGATAAATTCTAAAGAATAATATAAATACAAACGATTTTTATGAGAGGGAAAATTTATGTTCAATAAATCAGATATCACGCGTAATCAGTGCCAGCTATTTGGTGGCCAAGCTAGGCAGGGTTACGATTGGTGGTGGCATTCTTTTACTGCCCACAATGCAGAAACAGGCCAGGAGAAGCCATTCTTTATAGAGTTCTTTTTGTGTAATCCTGAGCTTGGTGGTGACAAGCCAGTCTTTGGGCAACTTCCAGAAAATAAGGAAAAGAAAATAAAGCCTTCTTATCTTATGATAAAGGCAGGATGCTGGGGCGAAGGAGCCAAACAGATCCATAACTTCTATGGATGGAATGAGATAGAAGTTAACATGGGTGTGCCTTACTCTGTAAAAGTGGGGGATAACTATATCACAGAGGCTAGAACTTGTGGAAAAGTAGTGCTTTCAGAAGAGGATGCACAAAAGCATCCTGAGTATATGAGCGGCGCTGGCGAGATTTCATGGGATCTTAAGATCAGCAAAAAAGTTGCCTTTAACGTGGGTTATGGCGCAGGAAAGCTTTTTAGAAAACTTCAGGCTTTTGAAATGTTCTGGCATGCAGAGGGCATGAAGACTGAGTATGAAGGCGAGATATTCCTTGATGGACAAAAATATCTGGTAAAGCCAGAGACAAGCTATGGCTATGCTGACAAGAACTGGGGTAAGGATTTCACGTCACCATGGGTTTGGCTTTCATCCTGCAACCTCACTAGTAGAGTCCTTGGAAGACAGCTCCATGACAGCGTCTTTGACATAGGCGGTGGCAGACCAAAGGTTGGACCAATTGCACTTAATAGAAAGCTTCTTTCGGCTTTTTGGTACGAAGGAAAGCCTTATGAGTTTAATTTCTCCAAGTTTTGGACCTTTACTAGAACTAAATTTGATTGTTCTGAAACAGATGTAGCAATTATTTGGCATGTTGAGCAAAAGACATGGACAAATCGAATGGTAACTGATATAACTTGTCAGAAGAAAGATATGCTTCTAGTTAACTACGAAGCACCAAATGGCAAGAAACTCCATAACAGACTGTGGAATGGTGGAAATGGAAAAGGAACCGTTAAACTATATCACAGAGGAAAACTTATTGATGAAATAACCTGTGAGAACGTAGGCTGTGAGTTTGGAGAGTACTGCTAAATATATTATGAGATGAGGACAACATGACAAACACACAGAATTCAAAAAGTATTTGGACAATAACACCTATTATGGTTATCACAGCTATCTTTTGCTGTGTTCTCTGGGGAAGCGCTTCTCCAGCCATTAAGATAGCTTACGAAGTATTCAAGATAGATGCTTCTGACACTGCTTCAAGACTTATGCTTGCTGGTGCAAGATTTATGCTCGCAGGAGTTATGACAGTTGTATTTGGAAGCCTTATTTCCAAGAAAGCCCTGATACCACAGAAAAGCTCATGGAAGTATATTGCAATCCTTTCACTATTTCAGACCATTGGACAGTACTATTTCTTTTTCATGTCACTTGCTAATACATCAGGTGTAAAGGGCTCTATAATAAATGCTTCAGGAAACTTCTTTGCGCCAATGTTTGCAATTTTCTTGTTCAGATTAGAGAAGCCTTCTGTCAAAAAACTCATTGGTTGTGCTCTTGGATTTGCAGGAATAATCATGTTCTTTGGTGGAATGGGAGCTATCACAAGCGGAGCACCTATTACATTTAAGGGTGAGGGAGCAATGCTCTGCGCAGCATTCTTTTATGCAGTATCTGGATGTTGCATCAAGATCTTTTCCAAATATGAGAACCCTGTAATACTCAGTGGTTATCAGTTTGCACTTGGCGGAGCAGTACTATTTGTAATAGGTTTATTGTCAGGTGGCAAGCTCATATTTTATAGTAGCGGCTGTTACCTTAATCTTATTTATATGGGCTTTATTTCTGCAGGTGCATACACACTTTGGGGAGTCCTTCTTAAGTACAATCCAGTCAGCAAAGTGTCTGTTCTTGGCTTTGTAAATCCTATCATGGGAGTTGTTTTATCAGCTCTTTTCCTGGGAGAAGGTCAGGAAGCATTTTCAGTTCTTAGCCTAATTTCACTGCTTTTAGTATCACTCGGAATCGTAATCGTTAATTATAGAAAGTTGGAAAAATGATATCTACATTTGAAACAAGTAATAGAGAGGAAGCAATAAGGCATAAGTTCACTCTTAAGGAGTGTCTTATTGGTGATGGCGATTTTTATAGGCGCGCAGCTACCATTGTGCTTCCAATGATCATACAGAATACTTTGTCTAACATCGTTGGACTTCTTGATAATGTCATGGTTGGTCAGGTGGGAACCCTTCCTATGTCCGCCGTTGCCATTGTCAATCAGATACTTTTTATCTTTTATCTTTGTATTTGGGGATCTCTTGCTGGCGCTGGAATCTTCAGTACACAGTTCTTTGGTAAAGGAGATATGGATGGAGTCCGCTATTCCATAAGATTCAAGCTTATGACTGCGGCTACTATCTGCACTGGAGCCATTATTCTTTTGTTCCTTGCAAAAGAGAATCTGATATCCCTTTACATTTCAAAAGAAACAATAGAGGCTGACAGAATAGCCACACTTGGCTATGGCATGTCATACCTTGATATCATGCTGATCGGACTTATTCCATTTAGCTTGACGCAGGTTTATTCAAGTGCCATGCGTGAATCAGGTAAGACCACGCTTCCAATGGCAGCTGGCATGATCGCAATGGTAGTTAACTTTATATTCAACGGACTTCTCATTTTTGGTCTCTTAGGGTTTCCTAAGATGGGCGTTTTGGGAGCTGCCATAGCTACTGTTATTTCAAGATTTACAGAGCTCATGATCGTAATGGTAGGAGCCCACAAAAAAGGCTCCAAATACCTATTCTTCCAGGGCGTATTCAGATCATTATATGTTCCATGGAGCCTAGCTAAGACCATAATGTTCAAGTCACTGCCACTACTTTGCAACGAGTTTTTGTGGAGTCTTGCTCAGGCAACACTTCTTCAACAGTATTCAGTTCGTGGAATTGCAGTTATTGCAGCTATGAACATCAGTGGAACAGTATCTCAGATCTTTAATGAGGTCTTTTTATCAATTGGTAACTCATCAGGAATCATAGTAGGACAGGAACTTGGTGCCGATAAGCTTGTATCAGCCCGTAGAACAGCCTGGAGAATGGCGGCTCTTAGCTTTGCTAGCACACTTGTTATGGGTTCCCTTCTTGCGCTGTTTGCACCTATCATACCTCAGATATACAACACTGAGCCGGAGATTAGGCACCTTGCCACAAGATGCATCTGGATCGTGGCCCTTTGTATGCCTATCAACTCTTTTGCAAACGTAAGTTATTTTATTATGAGATCAGGTGGCAAGACCGCTGTTACCTTTGTTTTCGACAGTTGCTTTGCTTGGGCAGTTTCTGTTCCAACAGCATTTATCCTTGCAAGATATACGACGCTTCCTGTTGTTACAGTATTTATGCTTGTTTCATTAACTGAGATATTAAAGTGCCTCATTGGATTCTTGTTCATCCGAAGCGGAGTCTGGGTTCGTAACATAGTAAAAACAGCGTAAACAGTAAAAGAATTGGATCAAATATGTACCAGAAATTATCAACATTTCTCAAAAACAAATATGGTGAAAAAATATATAGGCTGTCTCTGTCATCAGGTTGCACCTGCCCTAACAGAGATGGCTCTATTCTTATGTCAGATGGAACGCCCCTTACAGGTGGTTGTACCTTCTGCTCTGAAGGTGGATCCGGAGATTTTGCTGCACAGGTGACTGCAGGTGGCATAGATAAACAGATAGAAGATGCCAAGAAACTTATTTCGGCTAAGACTGACGCCAAGCACTTTATTGCATATTTTCAGTCCTTTTCCAACACCTATGGCGATATCAACAGGTTAAAAGAGTTGTATACCAAGGTCATAAATCGAGATGACATAGTGATCTTGTCACTTGGTACGCGCCCGGACTGTATAGATTCTGACGTACTGTCTATGTTAAAAGAGCTAAATCAGATAAAACCTGTGTGGATAGAGCTTGGACTTCAGACAATCCATGAAGAAAGTGCTAGAAGATTTCACAGAGGCTATGATCTTAAGGTGTTTGAAAAAGCATATAAAGAGCTTAAAGAGGCAGGAATAACAGTTGTTGTTCATGTGATATTAGGGCTTCCTTGTGAAACAAAAGAGGATATGCTTGAAACTGTTAAATATCTGGCATCTCTTGATCCTGCCCTTGATGGCATCAAGCTTCAGAATCTTCAGATCCTAAAGGGAACAGCTATGTATCAGGATTACCTGAGATGGAAGGAAAAAGCCCCATCAGAACAAAGCATAGGCATAAAAGGGGAAGCTACCGAAGAGTTTTACTTCATGGATATGGAGGAATACACGGATCTTGTAGCTGAGTGCATAGCTCTTTTACCAGAAACGACTGTTATTCATAGGATGACAGGAGATGGCCCCAGAAAGCTCCTGGTAGAGCCACTTTGGACTCTTGATAAAAAGAGAGTGTTAAATACTCTTACCCGTAAATGTAAGGAAATACTTCAGTGAAATACATTCCCGTAAAGGGTAACAATTATTATAGATTTTTGCTTTATTTTTAGGGGCAAAAATAGTAAGATTAAGTAGTTATGGACTTGTTTGAATATATGAGAAATAACACAATGGAAAAGGAATCACCGCTTGCCGCAAGGATGCGTCCAAGGACTCTTGACGAGGTTGTTGGACAGCAGCACATCATTGCCAAAGACAAGCTTCTTTATCGTGCAATTTCCGCAGACAAGTTAAGCTCCATCATCTTGTATGGACCACCTGGAACAGGTAAGACCACTCTTGCCAAGGTTATAGCAGGAACTACCAAGGCAGAGTTTACTCAGATAAATGCCACTGTCGCAGGCAAAAAAGACATGGAAGAGGTTGTAAGTAAAGCTAAGGACAGCCTCGGAATGTATGGCAAAAAGACAATTCTTTTCATCGACGAGATACATAGATTCAACAAGGGACAGCAGGACTATCTGCTACCATTTGTTGAGGATGGCACAGTTATTCTGATTGGAGCCACAACAGAGAATCCGTATTTTGAAGTAAATGGGGCTCTTATTTCCAGGTCAGTTATTTTCGAACTTAAGCCACTGACTTCTGATGACATCAAGACTCTTTTACACAGAGCAGTCACAGACAAGGAACGTGGTATGGGCGCTTATAACGCAGTCATTGAGGATGATGCATCAGATTTTCTTGCAGACCTTGCTGACGGCGATGCTAGACATGCGCTTAATGCCCTTGAACTTGGCATTTTGACAACAAAGCGCAGCTCAGATGGACTTATTCACATCACCAAAGAGGTGGCTGAGGAGTGTATCCAAAAGAAAGTTGCCAGATATGACAAAGATGGCGACAATCACTACGATACGATTTCTGCTTTTATCAAGAGTATGAGGGGATCAGATCCTGACGCAGCAGTTTACTACCTTGCTAGGATGTTAAACGCCGGCGAAGATCCCAAGTTTATAGTTAGGCGTATGATGGTCTGTGCTTCAGAGGATGTAGGTAACGCTGATCCTCAGGCACTTCAGGTTGCAGTTGCAGCTTCCCTTGCAGTTGAGAGACTTGGAATGCCAGAGGCTAGGATCACTCTTTCACAGGCTGCAAGCTACATTGCATCTGCGCCTAAGAGTAACGCTGCAATTGTAGCAATAGATGAGGCTATGGCAATGGTTAGAGAAACAGGAAATCTTCCAATTCCTGCGCATCTTCAGGATGCACATTACAAGTCAGCAAGTAAGCTTGGACATGGAATTGGTTACAAATATGCTCATGATTATCCGGACAATTATGTTGAGCAGCAGTATTTGCCTTATGAACTTAATGGCAAAGAGTTTTACAGACCTTCAGGAAACGGATACGAAGTCAAGATCCGTGATCACATGAAGAAGTTAAAAGAGAGAAATAAAGATAGTTGATTGATTGAACAGGAGTTACATGAAAAAGAGAAGACGCAGAGTGCACACAGGTAGGAAAGCCCGCCAGAATAAAAGAATAGTGATACTGACAGGTATAGTAGCTGCGATAGCATCTCTTTTTGTAGTAGCGATGATCGTGTGGCTCTTTATAGGCTCCAATAATGGAGGAGCAGAGCTGGCTGAGGAATCAGTTAATGAAGCTTCCGTAGAGAGCGAGACTATTAGCGGAGTAGTTTATGTTGATGAGAGCATTGTCCAGAAGATCACATCAGATGGACAGAGAGTCTCCAAGGCTTTATCTGACAGACCAGCCACAGTGGAGATGACTCCTGAGAATACAGCAGAGTTTGCCAATATCACCAGTTGCAATATTGTTGATTCTACTAACGTTAAGGTCAGCGTTACTTCTGAAGGCATCCCTGCAAGTGATGACAAGTACTATTATCTTTTCGAAATGGCTACCTATGAAGACGGCATAACAGACAAAGAGCCAATCGACAAGATCTATAAGGGTGACGATACATCTTTTACCGTAAGTCTTAATAAGGGCAGTGCAAGTTCCAAGCTCTTTTCCAAGTTTGCGGTAGCAGTTAAAAAGGATGATCAGTACGTAACAATCTCTCATCCAAAATATATTACTAATCCTGGAGCATGCGCAGGTTACAACTATGCTGGCATGAGCCATGATTCTATCAAGGGACTTTTGCCATATCCGCTTAGATTAAATGAACTTCAGGATCTTGGATGTGAATACGCAGCTTACAACATTCCTCTGTCACATATCTTGGTGACATCAGGAGGAATCGAGTATTCATATGGCGGAGTGACCTATCACTTCAACGCTCAGATCATAAATGACTACGACAACCTCTTTAAGAGGCTCAATTCAATGGGAATCGATGTTGCAGCTATTATCCTCAATAACGCCAGCACATCTGCCTTCCCAGAGATCACACATCCAGATGCAAGAAGCGGATCCACTGCTCCTTATTACATGTTCAATGCTACAAATGAGAGTGGTGTTAAGGCCCTTGCTGCTATCGGAAGTTTCCTAGCTAACAGGTACTCAGGCTCAGGTCATGGTAATGTCAGCATGTGGATCATTGCCAATGAGGTCAATGCCCGCAGAGAGTATAACTACATGGCTAAGACAGATGTTGGTACATATACAACAGCTTTTACCAGAGCATTCAGAGTCTTTTACAATGCGATCAAGAGTCAGAATGCAGGCGCTAAGGTATATATTCCTATAGACCAGAGATGGACCTACAACACTGAGAAGACTGGCGACTATGATGCCAAGGATGTTATAGATATCTTTTCATCATCCATTTCAGAATACGGCAACATTGATTGGGGACTTGCGGCGCATCCGTACTCATTCCCAAATGAGAACACAGCCTTCTGGAAGGCTTCCAAATACGTTAATCACACAGAATCAACTCCATGTATCACAATGGAGAACATTGAAGTTTTGACCAACTATATGCAAAAAGAGTCTATGCTTGATACGAATGGTAATGTCAGGTCCATAATCCTTAGTGAGATTGGCTATTCATCCTCATCAGGCGAAGCTGTTCAGGCAGCGGCCTTTGCGTATGCTTATACCAAGATGGTCAAAAATGGTCATATTGATGCTCTTATGCTTTCAAGACAGGTTGATGCGCCCGAAGAAGTGGCAGCACTTGGACTTGCTCTTGGACTTGAGACTGTTGGTGGCAACCACAAAAAGATATATAACGTCTTTAAGTACATAGATACAGACAGACGAGATGAAGTTGTATCTTTTGCATACGATATAGTCGGGAAAACCTTTTAAGTGACCCGTAACATAACTAGGAGGAGCATTATTATGACAAACGCAGAAAAAGCACTTAAGATGCACGAAGAATGGAATGGTAAGCTGGAAATCAGATCCAAAGCAGAAGTAAAGTCAAAAGAAGACCTTGCTATCGCTTACACGCCAGGTGTAGCTGAGCCTTGTAAGCTCATTGCCGAGGATAAGAGCCTTGCTTACAAATACACTATCAAATCAAACACTATTGCAGTGGTTTCAGATGGTAGCGCAGTTCTTGGACTTGGAAACATTGGACCTTACGCAGCAATGCCTGTTATGGAAGGCAAAGCGGTGCTTTTTAAAGAGTTTGGCGGAGTTAATGCTGTTCCTATCTGTCTTGATACTCAGGATACAGAAGAGATCATCAAGGCAGTTAAATACCTTGCACCTGGCTTTGGTGGCATCAACCTTGAGGATATCTCAGCTCCTAGATGCTTTGAGATTGAAGAGAGGTTAAAAGAGATGCTGGATATCCCAGTATTCCACGATGACCAGCACGGTACAGCTATCGTAGTTCTTGCTGGTGTTATCAATGGACTTAAGGTAGTAGGCAAGGATAAAGAGACATGTAAGGTAGTAGTAAACGGCGCAGGAAGTGCTGGTATTGCTATCACAAAGCTTCTCTTAAGCTATGGATTCAAGAACGTGACAATGTGCGACAAGTCAGGCATTCTTTCAAAGGCATCTAAGGACCTTAACTGGATGCAGGAAAAGATGATGGATGTTACAAATCCAGAGCAGAAGACAGGTACACTTGCAGATGCACTCAAAGGTGCAGATATCTTCGTAGGAGTTTCAGCTCCTAATATCGTAACAAAAGAGATGGCGCAGCAGATGAACAAAGATGCTATAATGTTTGCTATGGCCAACCCAGTTCCAGAGATCATGCCAGATGTGGCAAAAGAGGCTGGAATCAGAGTTATCGGTACTGGTAGATCAGACTTCCCTAACCAGGTCAACAACGTTCTTGTATTCCCTGGTATCTTTAGAGGAGCCCTTGAAGGCGGTGCCAAGCAGATCACAGAGGAGATGAAGCTTGCAGCAGCAGTTGCTCTTGCAGGACTTGTTCCAGATGATGAGCTAAATGATGAGAACATTCTTCCAGCAGCTTTTGATCCAAGAGTAGCAGATGTGATCTCTGCAGCAGTAAAAGAAAAGATTTAAGTTTAGTTTTAGGAGATAAGTTAAATTGAGTTCAAAGTATCTTACTTTGTATAAGATGATAGTTCTGTACATGCTAAAGCGCTGTGATGCGCCTCTTAGCAAGTCACAGATTTACGATTTTATATTAGAAAACGAGTACACTAACTTCCTTACACTTCAGGAAGTATTTGCGGAAATGGTTTCTTCAGGTCTTATCATCGAAAAGTCTATGGTCAGCAGAACATACCTCGAGATGACTTCTGAAGGTGAAGAGACACTTAAGTTCTTTGGTAACAGGATCAATCCAGCGATCAAGACTCAGATAGATGAGTACCTTAGAGAAAACAGCATGAAGCTCAGAGACGAAGGTTCAATTCTCGGCGATTACACCAAGACTGCTGAGAATGAATACACAGCTCAGCTTATTGCCAATGAGAATGGTCAGAGCATCGTAGAGATCAAGCTTGCTGTACCAACAGAAGAAATTGCCCGTAACATCTGCAAGAAGTGGCAGGATTGCAACCAGGAAGTATATCAGTATCTGATGGAAACATTGATGTCTGACTGATTGACAAGAGGAACTATATGAAACAACATAAGAGAAATATATTTTATTTTTGTACGTTGTTAGTTATAGCACTTGTATTATGTTCATGCTCTTCAAATGAAGATGGAAAGGGCATATTTGGTCATAAAAAAGAGAAAAAAAGTGTCTATGATCACAAGAGTGTAACTTATTCAGAGCTTACTGAGGAAGATCTTGCTACTATTGATCATGTGAACCAAAATAGCGATATGGCCTTTGAGCTAATGGGAGAAATGCAAGATATAGTAGATCCTATGGAAGGCCCTTTCGTTGAATTTGACGATGGAATAGAATGCGAAGGCGCTTATGTTCAGGCTGAAGGCAAGGTGTTTAGGACATACATTAGATTAAAGTCTGGCAGTTCTGGTCATCATATTTTAGGCATTCATTGTGGTGAAAAGTACAAGAATGCTAAGGAAAAGCTTGAAAAAGCTGGCTTTATTTGGGAATGTGATGAATTTTTTAATAGCTATCTGAATATATCATGCTTTTCAAAAGGAAATGTAATTATTCATTTGTGGGTTACATCAGAGTCACCATATGAAAAAGATGTCTTGGATGATGATCTGATACAGGAAGTTGATATCTATATCCCTATGTATCATGATGAAACGGACACTCGCATGACAGAGTAATAGGTTGGAAATGAATTGTATGGAAGGCCTCCGCTTATACGGAGGTCTTTTTTGAAATTATAGAGGGAAAGAATATGGCAAATCTAAAAAAGATAATACCTGATGAATTTTCGGATTTATGCTACGGGAAATCAAATGAACCATGGACGAATGAAGATATAGAGAAATGTAAAGCAATCTTATCAGAGTGTGAGCTTGATGCAACATATGCTGGTGGCTATAAGTATACTGCTCTTCATGAGACGAATCTTCCATTAGAAATTGTAGAGTGGTTGGTGGAACGAGGTGCAGATGTCAATGCTCCAAATACTTATGGAACACCACTTTGCAAACATGCTAGAATGGGAAACTATGAGATATGTAAGTTTTTGATCGGACATGGTGCTGATGTTCAGGCTACAGATTATGAAGGGGAGACACCGCTATTTGATGCTGCAGATTCTGGAAAGATTGATATTGTAAAACTTCTTCTGGATAATGGAGCTGATCCAAAACACCATACCCTTCCTGTGTATGATAATTTAACTCCGCTTCTTTACATGATAAGGAGATTAGAACCTGGAGAGAAAAATAAGTCGGAGATTGCTAAGATCTTGATCGATGCATGTGGTGGAAAAGAAGGAATTCCTACAGAAGAATGGGAAAAAGCCAGAGAATATATCCGTAAGATAGGGGATAGGCATGAACTTGCTAAGGCTAACTATCCTGATTATTCCTTTGAGGCTAGCGATGCGGAAATGGATAAATTCTATGAGATATTTGATGTTGTGCCTGCAAAACCTATTATCAAGCACGATGGCGTATCTTCGATAACTGTAGATATGTCGCTTCCTGTTGGGGAAATTCATGATGCACTCTGGGATTATCTTGTTCCTGGATCAGGAAAATGCAAAAACGTTCAGGGAGAAGTGATCAGAGTTACCGGAAGAGTAGCCGACGAAACACTTAGAAATGGTGGTATAAACTGGGATAGTTCATATAGCAAAATGGTAAAGGCACTTGAAAAATATTTATCCATGGGAACACCTTTGGAAGAAGCAGATATTGAGAAGGTAAGAAATGCCGCGCTTGAAATAGATAATAGTAAAGGCTGTTGTGACAAAGAGCCAGTTGAGTTACTGGAAGAAATGGCTGTTAAATGGGTAAGCCTTAACAGTAATCCAATTAAGCTTGGGAGGGCTTCATACAAAAGATGATCATGCATGTATCTAGAGAGAGCGTAAGTAATGGAGATGACTACGATAGAGTGGCATCACTAGAATATAAGGAAGACGAGATGTTATCTTCTTTTTTGAAAAGTAAAGTTGCCGAATATCTGCCCTACACAAATGGATTAACAGTATGGGCTATCTACATGAATTCAGATGAAAGACAGAATACTGCAGAACGTGAGAATCCTGAGAAAAAAGTTGCTTTCATACGCATGAATGGAAATCGATGCGTTAAAGTTGAGATTAAAGGTAGCAACAGAGCTGTTAGTAGTTTGGAAACTGATAAAATCTACTGCGCAGTGTATAGGTGATCAAATGAAGATAAGTATGAAATGAAACAAGATAGAAGGTTATTTTTAGCCTACATGATAGAATATCATGCTTTTAGGCTAAAAAGATTTCTTCGCCACAAATATTTTTCAAGTTTATATTTAGCCGAAAACTACAAGGATTAACCATTTCGGCTAAGGTACTCACGAAAACAGGGGCATCAAAAATTGAAAAGTTTAGCCTAAACAAGAAAAATTCAAAAAAACGGCTAAAAAAGGCTCCCAAAAGCCAAAAACCGCCACCCCAAAAGCCAAAAGCCGCCCTCAAAAAAGCCCAAAGCCGCCCCCTCCCAAAAAAGGTGACTTCCGCATAACACTTGGACCAAGACTCATTTAGAACTTGAATAATAATTGCTCAAATATTGATAAAATATGGGCTTATATCTTGCAAAGGAATATGTTACAATTTGTTTTAATGCGTTGTAATATTTTCTTAACGGGGGAGAAAATATTCTTTTGACAAGGAGAGAGTGAGGAATGGAAGAAAGAAAAAAGTTAGCAAAGGATATTAAGGGGCAGTTCAGAAAGAAAACTCTGATTTTGATGTCAGTAGAGCTTGTATTCGTGCTCATGTACATCATAGGACTTAAGGCACAGATTTTCCCATTTATGTCAATTGGAGTGATCGGATTTTTCCTGTATTTTGTGCTTAGCACACCAAGACAGAACATGTACTATTACGCATCAGACCTTATGGTATGCAGAGCACTTGTGGGAAAAGAGATTTCTGCTGATCCTGTTGCTGAGGGATTAGAGAGATTAAAGAAGTATGGTTCAAAGGGGATGAGATCAAAGAGCCGTACTTGCGGACTTATTCTCTACAAGATGGCTAGTGGTGCTATGGCTGCTGCTTCAATCTTAGAGATGATTCCAGTTGTTAAGAATTTTACATTTATCTACAAGAATATTGTAAACAAGGCTTACGAGAACGCAGCTAAGCTTATCGTAACTTACCAGATCGGTTGCTATGAAGAAGAGGATAAGGACATGCTTTATGACCTTATTACATACTTCGTGCAGGATAGTAAGAGATTCCTTTTAAGAACTGTTAAGTCTGAGATTAAGAGCAAAGTTCTTTTTGATATCGGATTTACTGTAATCTGCATTTCAGGAATCATTTTAGCAATCACTAAGAACCTTTTATTTGCAGCGATCATCATTGGACTCTTTGTTCTTTATATGGTATTTATAATTGCACTTGGCGGAGATGATGACCTTGAAACTCTCTGCGAGTACATCCAGTATGTTCAGAACAATGAGCTTGATACTCAGCTTCGAGCAAACATTGTATCAATGAGCGAGACAGGTGACAGAGTTCTTAATATCAGAGACGCTTTCAACAATCCTACAGATTATGCACTTAGAAAAGCAGCAAAGAGCGCATCTGAACTTATCGATAGTGCCAGCGAAAATAGCTAATATAGTAGCCATTAATTAAAAACCCGGTTAGAAAACTGTAATATGTACAGCCTTCTAACCGGGTATTTTATTCTATTCAGTTATCTTGAACCTCTTATTTCATAAGTTCCATCTGAATCTTGTTGCCAAATCCCATAGCTGCTGAAGATCTCTCAGAGAGATCCATCTGCTCCTTTGTCTGCTCTTGAGCATGTTTCTGAGCTTCCATCTTCATTTTCTCGAGACGTTCTTTCTGACCTTCTGTATCGAGAAGAGTAGACTGAGCTTCATCTTCAATCTTAGGAGCTACAGCTACCTGTTGCTTCTGAGTTTGCTGTACCGGATATGCCTGTTGCATTCCGCCGCCAATTCCATTAATACTCATAACCAGCCCTCCTTTGCAAAGCAATCATGAGGTTTATATTTTTTGTATTATAAACATATTTCTATGATAATTGCTATTAAAATAGTATTAAATGACGATAAACAATTCGTGTGTATGTTATAAAACAGAAAAAGTCTGAAAGCAGGTAGTTACTAAATTGAGGTAAAACAAAAACAGCAATCATGCAAAGCGCGTGATTGCTGTTTTTTAAAAAGAGCTGCTGACGGGAATCGAACCCGTGACCTCCGCACTACCAATGCGACGCACTACCGACTGTGCTACAACAGCATCTGACTTAAATTAGTCACGAATGATATTATAGCAAGGGCATTCGGCAGTGTCAATCAAATTACTGTTAATCTGATTTTGAAGAGCTTCTTCTCTCGAGACCAGAAGACTTATAGAATTGAAGCTTGTCATTATACATTTCTTTGTCCGCTATTTTTGAAAGTTCATCTATAGATTCGTCTGGGTAGTCAGATGAGACTGCGTATCCGATGGCTACACTTATACCGTCAATATATTTTCCCTTCCATTTCTTTAGACTTAGTCTTAGTGCGCTAAGTCTGTTTTTTAATTCGGCAGGAGATGCAATCAGTAGCACAGCAAATTCGTCTCCACCCATTCTGCTGATCATAGCAGTAGAAGATGATGAGAAGGCGTTCCTTAGACATTCGGCTGTTCCAAGCAAAAGTTCATCTCCAGCTTCATGACCATAGGTATCGTTATAATACTTTAGCCTGTTTACATCTATCGCTATAAAAGTAAGATTGGCAGGAAGTTTGTCTTTTTCATAATCGTCGATGATTTTGTAAAAATGTCTTCTGTTTGAGAGCTTAGTAAGCTCATCGGTAAAGGCAAATATCTTGGCTTGAGCAAATTCTTTTTCTTCTTTGACATTTAGACCTATTCTTCTATATATGAGGCCTACCTGAACCATGATAAAGATCATAAGACCAACTATTATCAGCAGAATATAGTTATAATCAACGTTGTCAATATATTGAATAAGAGCAATTCCCGCAATTACCATAAATATGCCATTTGCAAGAGCAATTCCGGTTCTTGAACAGAATTTCTTTTCCTTCCTAATGCTGGCGTATGAGTAATAGCCTACTAATATCATTACAATCGCATCGATTGCATGGGCAATATAAACAAGATCTCCCCAGTCTATGACTCCTTTTACAGCCAGCAGGCAAGAGACAGCAATAGAGAGAGCCAGGATACAGTCTATAGCATTATCAATCTTACCAACACGGTAAAAAAGTGCCCTGGTTAGTTCAAAGAAAAGAAGCGGCATTAACAGGAATGAGATTATATTTAATACTGAAAATCCAGTCATGTAGCCAAATATAATAAATGGAAGTCTTGTTTCATTTATGATCCATTGGGCAGAAATAATAGAAAAACATCCTGCATAAAACAAGGCTTCAAACGTAAGTTTCCTGATAAGGCTGGCTCTTTTGACAATGAAGTAAGCAGAGATAAAGAGCTCTATAATTCCGGTAACAGTAAACAAAACAAACAAAACAACAGAAGGAACGTTTTTCTTTAGCTGACTGATTCCATATGCAGATCTGGTAGTAATGAAAGCTTCAGTTAATTCAGAACCATAGATAGAAGATTGCATCTTAATCCTGACAGACACCTCTTTATTTGTATAATCATTGAGGAGGGGGATCCAGATTTCTTTTTTACCAACATTCGTAGATATTCCAAAGAGTGTTGTCGGCCTTGATTCAACGATTTCTTCACCATTTATTATTGCAGTAAAGTCTTCATAATAACACCTTATTATCAGTAGCTGGTCGCCATATACAAGAGGCAGGGTGTTGCTTATAGTAAATTCATTGTTATTGCTATATGGGAATGTGATGATCTTTCCATCAACCTTCCAGTAATCATTGAAGAGCATGGAATTTTCGCGAAAATAGTCATTGGTTTCGTTGGTATAGCAAAAGCCTAGACCAATAAACAAAAGAAGCAATAGTGTATATGCAAATGCTATAAGACGTCTAACGAAATTAAAATCCATAAACATCACCTCACAACAATTATAGCATGGCGTCTATTGACGAAATTATAATAAAAGTATTAAGAAAGAAGCCTGATAATTTATTAATGACAAAAAATGGGCAGAAAAGTGCAATAAACGTGCTTGAAGAATGGAAATATGAATAATAGAATCGAAATATAGCTAAAAACAACATCACGGCTATAGGGGTGAAGACTATTATGAAAAAGAATAATGAGAAGTGGAAGTATCCAAGGACCAGGATCCAGTGGCTTTGGGACAACATGAAGGGCTACAGAGCGCTGTATGTCCTTGCTATGTTTGGCACAGTTGTTTATAACATCTTACAGCTGACTGTGCCTTTTTTTTCTGGGCAGATCGTTAACAGGTTCCTTTCAGGAGATGGGGCAAAAGAAAATCTGGCTAACCACCCAGATGAGTTTATAAGACTCCTTTGTTTGATGGTAGGTCTGACAATCCTTAGATGTATCATCGTCTATTTTGACTGCATGGGATATGAGTATGTGTCACAGGCAGTTCTTTTCAAAGTTAGAAATTTCCTATATGACAAGATTCAGAGACAGGATATGAAGTTTTACAGCACTTATAGGACAGGTGACCTTATGACTAGAGTTACTGGTGACCTTGATGCTGTAAGACATATGGTTGCTTGGGTTATCAGAATGGTGATAGAGGCCATATCTTTGGTGTCTGCAACTGCAATCTATTTTATGATCATGGATTGGAAGCTTGCTGTGAGCCTTTTGATAGTTGCTCCTCTTATCTTCTTTATCATCTATGTGTTCAAGCTCCTTGTAGCTCCTATGCACGCTCTTCTTCGTGAGAAGCTTGCATATATGAACACAGTAGCGCAGGAAAACATTGCAGGTAATAGAGTAGTCAAGGCATTTGCAAGAGAAAGCTATGAGATAGAAAAGTTCGATGAGTGTAACAAGGACTACAGAGATACCAATAAAAAGACAGCTTTTACCTGGCTTAAGTTCTATCCTTATGTTGAAACACTTGCTAACTGCCTGTCAGTTATCCTCATTCTTGTGGGAGGTCTTTTCCTAATAGAAGGCAAGATTTCCCTTGGAGAATATGTGGCGTTCTCAGGTCTTATCTGGGCTATTGCAAACCCTATGAGACAGCTTGGTAACGTAATGAATGAATTCCAGAGATTTTCTGCAGCATCTGCCAAGGTTATGGAGATATATTACTCGGAGCCTGAGATCGTAGATGCCAAGGATGCAATAGACAAGCCTGAAAGATTTGAAGGAAATATCGAGTTTAAGGACGTTTCATTTCAATATGCAGACAGCGACCTGCCTGTTCTTGAGCATATTTCTTTTAGCGTCAAGAAGGGACAGACTATTGCTATCATGGGCGAGACTGGATGTGGCAAGACATCGCTTATACACCTTATTCCTAGATTCTATGAGCCAACAAGCGGCGAAGTACTCATAGACGGAGTCAATGTCAATAAGTTAAAGCTTCATCAGCTCAGAAAGAACATAGGTCTTGCAACTCAGGACGTACTTCTTTATTCAGATACTATCGACGGTAACATTGCCTATGGTGACAGCGAGATCAGTAGAGAAGAGGTTGTGAGATTTGCCAAGTATTCTGCAGCATCTGACTTTATTGCCAAGATGCCAGAAGGATATGAGACTATCGTTGGTGAAAGAGGTGTGGGCCTCTCCGGCGGACAGAAGCAGAGAATATCTCTTGCAAGAGCGCTGGCAGTCAGACCTTCGATTTTGATACTTGATGATACAACATCAGCTGTGGATCTTGAAACGGAAAAAGAGATTCAGGACAGCTTGAGGCACCTTGATTTTGAATGTACAAAGATTATCATCGCGCAGCGTATCTCAACCACAAAGGATGCGGACCAGATCCTTATTATGCAGCACGGCGAGATCACAGAGCGCGGAACTCATGAGGAACTGATCAAAAAAGGCGGCTACTACGCAGAACTTGTTAAGCTTCAGGTAGGTTGATAGAAAGGACACTAAAATGCCACGTAGGAATACATATAAAGAAGATGAAATACTAGAAGAGCCTTTTGACATAAAACATTTACTTAGGGCTTCTGGTTATATTAAGAAACATGCAGGAAAGATGGGAGCAGCTCTTTTCTTTTCTGCTCTTGGTGGTGCGGCAGCTCTTGTGAGCCCTATGATCGTTCAGAGAGCGCTTGATATCGCAGTTCCAAATCAGGATAGAGATATGCTGTTTAGGTTGGTAATTGCAGCGACAGCCTTTTACATTGTGAGCGTTATCATGACAACCATCCGTTCACATATTATGGTAAATGTCAGCCAGGATATCATTTACCAGATAAGAGGAGATCTCTTTGAGCATCTCCAGAAGCTTCCATTTCAGTACTATGACGACAGACCACACGGCAAGATTCTGGTAAGAGTAGTTAACTACGTAAACTCTGTATCAGATATGCTAAGTAACGGTCTCATAAATGTTATCCTTGAGATCATAAACCTTGTATTTATCATTGTTTTCATGCTTGCGGTAGATGTAAAACTAAGTCTTGTGGTTCTAGCTGGTGTACCAATCCTCATGGTGTTTATGTTCTGGATCAAGAACAAGCAAAGAAAGGCTTGGCAGGCGGTTTCAAACAAAAACTCAAACCTCAATGCTTACCTTCAGGAGAACATTGTTGGAGCAAGAATTACTCAGATATTTGCAAGAGAAGAAGAAAACGCTGATATTTTCAAGACTCTTTCTAGCAACTGCAGAAAGACCTGGATGAAGGCTGTAAGCTACAGTACCATGGTATGGCCTGGTATCGATACTATATCAGTTCTTGTAAGGGCTGCGATCTTCATGTTTGCGCTCCTTGTATTCTCACAGGGCAATGAATCTCTTGGTGTTATCGTAGCTATATCAAGCTATGCTTCAAGATTCTGGCAGCCAATCATGAACCTTGGAAATATCTTTAACAACTTTATCAACAACATGGCTTATCTTGAGAGAATCTTTGAGACCATGGATGAGCCTGTAACTATTGATGATGCGCCAGATGCAAGGCCAATTGGCAAGCTTGTTGGAGAGGTAACTTTTGAAAACGTATCTTTTTCCTATGAGAAGGGAAAAGAAGTACTGCATGACGTATCATTTAGCGTAAAGCCTGGTGAGAGTGTGGCTCTTGTTGGACCAACAGGAGCAGGAAAGAGTACTATCGTAAGCCTTATTTCAAGATTTTATGATGTCCAGAGCGGAAGAATCCTTATTGATGGACAAGACATCTCCAAGGTTACGCTTAATTCCCTTAGATCACAGATGGGAATAATGCTACAGGATAGCTTCATTTTCTCAGGAACTATTGGCGACAATATCAGATATGGTAAACTTGATGCCACAGAGGCAGAGGTTAGAAGAGCCAGCAAGGCTGTATGTGCCGATGATTTCATCAAGTTCATGCCAAAGAGATATAACACAGAGGTTAAGGAAAGAGGCGCGCTTCTTTCTCAGGGACAAAAGCAGCTTATATCCTTTGCGAGAACTCTTTTATCTGATCCTGCGATCCTAGTTCTTGATGAAGCCACATCAAGTATCGATGTTCAGACTGAAAGAGCACTTCAGAAAGGTCTTGATGCAATGCTTGAGGGTAGAACAAGCTTTATCATAGCTCACAGACTTTCAACTATCACAAAGTGTGACAAGATCATGTACATTGATAAGGGTGGTATTACTGAATGCGGAAGTCATGAAGAACTCATGGCCAAGAAGGGCGATTATTATCACCTTTACACTGCTCAGATCGATGGCATGGAAGTAGGATAAGAATATAGTTTTAGCTCCAGCGAATAAACGCTGGAGCTTTTTTGCTTTAATGATATTCCGTTAAAAATGAGTTATAATAGAGGGAGTATATTTAAGTGGGGTAAGAATGTAACGCCAGGCAACTATAGGAGGCTATAACGGAGGTGCTACAGTGCTGGAACTAAAGTATGTATACACTTGTTTAGAACTTTGGGGAAGTATCTTTGCTGTAATATCAGCAATATATCTTTTTATAGGAAGAACTGTGATCAAGGAGCAGTATAGAGCTCTTGCGGAGCTTGAACTTACTGTCAGTGTACTTTTATTTTTTGATTCCGCAGCTTGGTTTTTTAGAGGAAATCCAGGATCTCTTGCCTATGCTATTTTGAATTTTTCTAATTACATGTCATTTGTATGTAATGCTATTTTGCCAGTATTTCTGACGGCTTACGTTATATTGTCCATTCAGCCTGAAAAAAGAAGTATAAGAGTTATGTTCTACATGGGAGGACTTGGCTCTGTAGCTGAACTTTACCTAGCAATAGCTCAGATGTATGGCTTTGTTTATACCATCAATCCAGAAACTAACCTATATCAGCGCGGACCTGGATTTATTATCTGGACAATAATTGTTCTAGTTGAATCAATAGGCGTTGGGGCTTATGTTTGGATCAAAAGAGATCAGATCAACAAAAAGAGATGCAATGCTATCTTGTTGTTTATAACACTTCCGATATTGGCATCTATAGTGCAGCTCTTTATCTACGGCTTTTCACTTTCAAATATCGCTATCATAATCGTATCTCTTATCATGTTTGGTCAGGCCCTTGAAGATAATGCCAAGACAATGATGGAGCAGAGGGGATACATTGAAAAGCAAAATCAGGAACTTGAGGATATGCGAATGAGGATTGCTATTTCCCAGATCAAGCCTCACTTTTTGTATAACACCTTAAGTGCCATTAGTAATCTTTGTGACAAAGATATAAATAAGGCAAAAGAGATATTAGAAAGTCTTGCGGATTACCTTAAAGAAAATGTAAGCTCCATCGAAACAGAGGAACCAATTCCTTTTATTGAGGAACTGCAACATACAAAAGATTACTTAGCCATCGAAGAAGCAAGATTCCCAAATAGATTCAAGGTTGAATATGATATCAAGGCTACAGATTTTGATATACCAGCTCTTACTATACAGCCAATTGTAGAAAATGCAGTCAATCATGGTGTATGTGCCAAAGGATTGGATGAATTTGGAAATATCAGGATCAGTACTGAAGAGGGGTATGGATACATCAGAATCAAGATTTCTGATGATGGTGTTGGATTTGATGTTAATGAATATGAAAAAGAAGTTGTGAACGATAACAAACGGATCGGAATCAGAAATGTTAGGAACAGACTTAAGATTGTCGAGAATGCGGAGATGAGAATATCGTCTACGCCTGGGGTGGGGACTACAGTTGAGATCATTATTCCTAAGAAAACAAGTCGATAGTTTGACAAGATTTTACTGTTATTGTAAAATCTCATTCATGCGTAAGATTAAAAGAAAAAATTTTATCGCTTTATTGGCCTTTGCAGGAATGTTTGCTGCAGTTGTTTGCGCAGGAGTAACAGCGGATCAGAAGGTAATTGCTTCAGAGAATATCTCAGAAGTAACTGAAACTGTATCTAATGAACAGGTACTCGTAGATAACAATTTAGACCTTGAGGTTGCTAACGCAGGAAAGGAAGTAGAAACAGCACCTTATTCAATTACAGATTACGAGACACCCGTTACTATGTATGCCAGCGATACAGTAAATGTTAGAGCAGGCGCAGGTACAGATTATGACAAGATCGGCAAACTTAGCTGGGGAAGCGCAGTACAGGTCATTGGAGCAACAGACAACGGATGGTATGAAATTTCTTATAATGAAAACCTTGGATTTGTTATGGGAGACTTTTTTACAGAGGGATTACCAGGAGTTCCTTATCTCTTTGTAGGAGATTCCAGAACAGTTCAGCTCAAGATGGCTGTAGGTTCTACAGACAAGGCTTATGTAGCCAAGGTTGGAGAGGGATATAACTGGTTCAAGAATACAGCTCTTTCTGAGATCTCAGAGACAGCTGGAAATGGAACAGTAATGGTCATTAACTTTGGTGTTAATGATCTTGGTAATGCTTCTAAGTATATCAAGCTTGTTAATAGCAATATTGATGCTTGGACAGAAGCAGGAATTACAGTTTACTATGCTGCAGTTACACCTGTTGGTTCTTCAGCAAGAGTAACAAATGATCAGATCGAAAGTTTTAACTCCAAACTCAAGAATGAGCTTGATCCTAGAATTCAGTGGATCGATGGATACACATTCTTGCAGCAGAACGGATTTAATGCGTCAGACGGACTTCACTATGATAAGACCACTTACAAGAATCTTTATTCATATTATATGTCTGTTATGACAACACAAGCTTAATATTTGGTAATATAGCCCATGTACAGAATCATCTGACATGGGCTATTATTATGCGTGGAGTATTTGTATGTTTTTGGGCGGGCTACAAATACAACTTTTGGAGGAATCTAATGAATAATGTCATTATTGGTCAGTCGGGAGGACCAACAGCGGCAATTAATGCTTCAGTAGCAGGAGCTTATGTCAAAGCTAAAGAGCTTGGTGCAAACAAGGTCTTTGGTATGATTCATGGTATCGAGGGACTATTACACGGAGAGTTTATTGATCTGGATAAATACTTAAGTGATCCCACCAATGTGGAACTGCTTAAGAGAACACCAGCTTCAGTTCTTGGTACTTGCAGATACAAGCTTCCAGAAGCTTCAGTAGATAATTCAGCATACGAACAGATCTTTGAGATATTAGACAAGTATAATATCGATTCTTTTTTCTATATTGGTGGCAACGATTCTATGGACACCATTATGAAACTATCAGATTATTCTTCTAGTCATGGATATGACAAACAGTTTATAGGTATTCCAAAAACAATTGATAACGATCTTCCTATCACGGACCATTGTCCTGGATTTGGCTCATCTGCTAAGTATATAGCAACCAGCGTAAAAGAGCTTATAAGAGACAATCAGGCTTCTGATCCAAGAAATCCAGCTATAGTCATTGTGGAGATCATGGGTAGAAATGCAGGTTGGCTTGCGGCAGCAGCTTCACTTTGCGCTTCAGATGACTGTTCAGGACCTGATGCCATTTATTTGCCCGAAATCCCATTTGATATGGACGATTTCATGAATTATGCAAAAGAACTTTCTAAGGCCCATAAACCGGCTTTAATTGTCATTTCAGAGGGTATTAAGCTAGCAGATGGAAGATATGTCTGTGAGCTAAATGGAAATGTAGAAACAGATACATTTGGACACAAGCAGATGAGCGCAGCATCAAGAGTTTTAGCTGACAAGCTTACAAATGAGCTGGGACTTCGTACCCGAACAGTTGAGCTTAGCACACTGCAGAGAGCAGCTTCCCATGCTTCTTCACTTACAGATGTGAAAGAGGCATACCAGTGCGGTGTTCAGGCTGTCATAGCTGCTAGTGAGAAAAAGACCGGCAAGATGGTCATCATGAAGAGAATGATGGAAAATACTGCAGATTACCCATATATCTGCATCTATGATACATACGATATCCACGCTATCGCCAACTATGAAAAGAAAGTTCCGGTTGAGTGGATAACAGACGATAAAAGAGGCCTCACACAGAGCTTTGAGCACTATGCAAGACCCCTTATATGTGGTGAATTGATGCCTATCATGTCTGGAGGACTACCAAGGCATCTCATAATACCTGAGGCATTATAAAGCGTTTTGCTCCTGAGGGAGTTCAACTTTGAAGTATTTAACGTTAGCAGTAAGCTCTTCTGCAATCTTCTGAAGGTCTACGGCCTGCTGAACAACAGATTCCATGTTGCTGTCAAGCTGCATGAGAGAAGCGCTTGTCTGCTGCGTTGATGCTGCATTTTCTTCTGAAATACTTGAAAGAGATTCAACAGAGTTAAGGATGTTATCCTTATCTGTGTTCATAGTCTCTACAAGTTCTACGATCTGCTTATTTCCAGTTTCTGTCTCTTTTAACAGAGCAAGCATCTGATCGAAGGATTCGCTCATCTCTTCAAGAGCGAAGGTCTGATTGGAGATAGCAGTCTTGATATTCTCAGTAAGTTCCTTGTTAGTATTTGAATAATCTGTAATAGTTGCAAGCATGTTAGTGATCTCACCAGCAAGTGAGTTTGTGTTACCTGCAAGGTTCTTGATGTTATCAGCAACTACTGCAAAACCTCTTCCTGCTTCACCTGCTCTTGCAGCTTCAATAGAAGCGTTAAGGGCAAGGAGATTAGTCTGGTTTGCAATCGAGATGATAGACTCAGCAGCAGATGAGATCTGAGCTACTACGTTTGCTGTCTCATTTACTGAATCAGCAACCTGAGTTGCCATCTCATCATTGGTCTGATCCTGGAGCTTGATCTGTTCAAGCTGTTCTTTAACCTTTTCTGATTCAGTGTAGACCATTGAACCACGTCTAAGGTTAGCATTTGCTGAATCGCGGACGTTATCAACAGCTGTTCCCATGTTGACAGTTACACTTGATGTGCTCTGAACATCTTCAGCCATTGAGGTTGCTCCAGAAGCAAGGTCGTTAACAACAGAACTGATATCAGCTGTTGTAGTCTGTGAATTAGAGATGCTGTTCTTGGCAAGCTCAGCCTTTGAATTAACTGAATCTGCATGGTTTATTACTTTTACCAGAGCGTTTCTAAGATCATGTCTCATGGACTCAAGCTTTGTGCATATTTCGTTAAAGTCTGTTACCATGCTACCTGCTTTGATCTTAGTTACAAAGTCGCCTGTTGCGATCCTGTCTACAGATTCGTTGATGGCCTTTAAGCTCTTAACAATGTTAAAGATCATGATGATAGTAATTGCAAGGAGTAGTACTGATACGAATGCAAATACGATCATTCCTATAGTTATGCTGGTTGCAACAGACTTTTGATTGGCTGTCTTTTCTTGAATAGCCCAAGCTTCCACAATCTGACCCATTTCATCGAGACAGTTTCTTGCTTCTTCAAAGTCAAGAGAAAAAGCCTTTGAGTTACCTGAGTTTGTAGAAAAATCGTAGTCTGTTTGCCATTTTGCAAATATTGTTTGGAAATCTGAATAAAGAGAAGAGAAAGTGTTACCTGATTCTGACTTCATCTCGTTGTAGAGATAGTTGTTCTTGGACGCAAGCTCAGCTGCAGCCTTAACACCATCTAATGTCTGCTGAGAGTTTGTGGTGTAAGTATCAAGATACTCCTTAAGAAGAGTCTCGTCAGCATAAGGCTTATAGGCGATATACTCTGTGCCCCCAAGCATAGCCTGATAAAAGTCTCTGTCGGCTTTTACAAGGTCATTACTGATCTTGTACAACATGTTGAAGTAGAGCTCCTCATCATTTTTTTCAAGAGCTGTTAAATGATAGCTACTGTAGAACATGCCACCAATTAAGGCAAGGATGAGAGGAATAGTCACTACCAGAAGAATGACTGACATACGAGCGTTGAATTTAGAGCCTGACTTTCTGTTCATTATTTAGTTTTCTCCTCCGTGAAAAAAGAATTATGTACCTATATGATACTCTGTAATGAACAGAAAGTGTATATGAAATTTTATAAAATTTTCACTATTTTGTATTGTGATTTCGAATTTTGTCTGAGATCATTTCACTGGTTCTTTTGATCTCATCCCAGAAGTCTCTGGCAGATAGTCTAAAGGCTCCGCTACTAAGGACTATCACCTGCTCTATGGCATCTGAAGTGGCAACAGTAACCTTATATTTTTTGCCTATTTCGTGGGCGGCTTTTTCTATGTACTGATCTGCAGTCTCAGCTTCTTTTGTATAGATAACGATAAGCCCTGAATGATCTTCCATGTGCTCTGTGCCTCCTGGAACCTTGTAGGCATCAAAGACGAGGATTACCTGTTCTCTTCTAAAGCCCTGGAAGTTGATCAGAGTATCAATGAGGGAATCTCTTGCAGCCTTTAAATCCCTCTGAGCAAGAGACTTTAGGTCGTCTGAAGCATAGATGACATTGTAGCCGTCAACAAGGAGATATTCTTTATGGACTGAATCATCTACTGAGCCAGTATTTTGATGCTTTTCTTTTTTGGCTTCTTCAAGAGCGTAGTCTCTGTTATCGACTTCTGGCTTATCTGCTTCATTTGCAGAGGTGTAGGTGGTGCTTTTCTCAACGTATCTTGGCTTTATTGTTCCATAAGTACTTTCGAATATATTCTTAAGCTCTTTTTCTGTGGCTTGAAGTTCTCTTTCTATCTCGTCAAAAGACCTGTTTTCAGGCGCTTTGTTTTTTTGCCTAGCCTGGATCTTCTTTAGAGCCTCCATATCTATGTTGTCAGTTAGGTCAGTCTTGTAGGTGTGAGCTGTTTCTGGACTCCAGCCAGTATCTACGTGCATGTGACTTCTGACTTCATCCCAAGGAATGATGGTTCCAACTCCGTGAGAGCAGAAGACTGATGAGGATGGATTGCCAGTATCAAGGTCAGGATCATAGCCTATTTCAGATAGTACTTCCTCTGTGTTGTGGCATGGCTGGTAGCCTTTTAGTGTCGTAGTGATATGGCCTTCTCCATGGGTAAAAGAGGAGAGCTCCTGAGCATAGGAACCAAGGCTTGCCGCAGGTATCGTGCCACTAAGGACATTTTTATCCCCGACAATATCTGGAAGACCGACAGTTCCATGCATTCTCTGAATGTCGGTAAGAGCTCTACCAACAGACTCCTTTGGAAGCTCGATCCTATATTCGTACACTGGCTCAAGGAGGATGGAATCTGCTTCCATGAGACCTTGTCTTACAGCTCTATAAGTGGCTTGTCTGAAATCTCCACCTTCTGTGTGCTTTTCATGGGAGCGTCCGCCGATGAGTGTTATCTTGACGTCGGTAAGCTCAGAACCTGTAAGGACTCCGAGATGTTTCTTTTCCTGAAGGTGAGTTAATATGAGCCTCTGCCAGTTCAGTGACAGGTCATCTGTACTTACGTCGCAGGCAAAAGACATTCCACTTCCGGGCTCTGCTGGCTCAAGAAGAATATGTACTTCTGCGTAGTGTCTAAGAGGTTCGAAATGACCAACGCCTTCTACAGGTCCAGCGATGGTTTCTTTATATACAATGTGACCTGGACCAAAGTCTACGTCCAGATCAAAGCGAGTCTTTATAAGGTGCTTAAGGATCTCTTTTTGCACTTCACCCATTATCTTAACTTCGATGATGCCGCTTCCTTCCTTGAGAGACACCTGAAGCATAGGCTCTTCCTCTTCAAGAGCTTTGAGCTTTCTGTAGACCACTACAGGGTCTGCGTCCTCAGGAAGTATCAAAGTTGAAGAAAGAATAGGCTGCAGGATCTCAGCTGTGGTGTCATTTTTGAGCTTGCCAAGTCCGTCGCCTGCCTTAGAATCAGATAGTCCTGCTATAGCACAGACGGTACCAGCAACGGCTTCCTGCACCATCTCGAATTTCTCACCAGAATAAAGTCTTATCTGATCGATCTTTTCATCATCTATAAGGTCTCTGACCCTTAATTTACCTGATGTTATCTTAATGTGGGTCAATCTGTTTCCGTTTGCGTCTCTGCTGATCTTGAATACTCTTGCAGCAAAAGGCGCTGTTTCGTCATATTTACTATCGGGAGCGTAATCCTTGATGACAGATAATAGCTCTTTTACCCCGTCCATCTTAAGAGCAGAGCCAAAGAGAACTGGATAGCACTTGCAATCTGCTATAAGGGTCTTAACATTGTCTTTTGTTACCTTCTGACCATCAAGAAAGGCTGTAAGAAGCTTGTCATCGCAGACAGCAAGCTCTTCCTGAACCTCATCAGAATCAAACCCATCTTCAAAAGGGACGCAGTGAGAGCTGAGGTTTTCTCTGATGTCTTTTAACAAAAGAGCCTTGTCAGCTCCGTCCTGATCCATCTTGTTAACAAATATGAAGGTTGGAACGTGATAGTGAGATAGAAGCTTCCACAAGATCTTGGCCTGGGCGGTTACTTTGTCAGATGCGCTGATAAGAAGTATGGCAGCGTCAAGGACCTGAAGAGTTCGCTCCATCTCAGGAGAGAAGTCAGAATGCCCAGGGGTATCAAGGAGTGTAAAGTGAGTATTTTCATATTCAAAAAGAGCCTGCTTGGAAAAGATAGTAATTCCGCGGGTTCTTTCAAGTTCGTATGTATCTAAAAAAGTATCCCTGTGATCAACCCTTCCTAGTTTTCTGAGGGCACCAGAAAGGTACAAAAGACCTTCAGAAAGAGTTGTCTTACCTGCATCTACATGTGCGAGGATACCGATAGTTAGTTGCTTTTGCATTGTGATTATCCTTTGTGCATTTACTTTAACTCATTATACACAAAATCCCCTGCGAATGCTCGCAAGGGACTCATTGTTTTAATATTTAATTAGTCAAGCTGACTATATCTCATTTTGACGTTAATGTCCTGATTGTAATTACCAAAGCCTTTACCAAAGATCGTAAGGCCGCCAACATGGTCAGCAGTTTCAGGAACTTCGAGCTTTAACTTTATTGGACTCTTGGATGTGAGCTTGAATCTGTCAATAGTTACGTCTGAGATCTTGATTCCATCGATAAAAGAGCCATCGTGGTTAACTACAAGAGTCTTTAACAGCCCGTATTGATTCCAGTTGTGGAACCACCAGTCAGGGGTAAAGAAGCCTTTGACGTCTCCGAAATCTCCAGGAGATGTCCATGTTCCAAGAGGAGTATCATTTAAGTAAAAATATATGTCAGATGGCCAAACATTGTTGATGCCAGGTGCTTCTGAACTGAGCTCAGCTGAGATACTGATCTCATCAATCTTTTGATTAAATGGAACAAAATTAGGAACAGCGTATTCTACATACCCTTTTGTGAACCAGAGAATATCAGCTTCATAGCGGTCGGGATGAGCAAAGTATCTGGTATCATCAAGCTCTCCAATAAGCTTTTTGGTAGAAGCAAGTCCGCATGTAGGGAATACTGAATAATCTGAGAATAATCCAACCTTGATATTTGTGGTATAAACGTTGTCTTCCTTTGGCTTGTTCTGAATATCAATGAGGATCTTATCCAGATTTACTGAGCAGACTTTTTGATTACCGTGACCAGCTGATTCCGAAGAAACCTTAACTATCCCGCTTTCTTCAAGCTTTTTGATATGACTTGTCAGAGCGCCGTTGGTGATATTGAGGCGACTAGCAAGTTCATTCATATTCATGCCACTCTCATTTAGAAGAATCTTGATGATTTCTACTCTAATGTCTGATCCAAGTGCCTTGAAAACTTCCAAACCTTCGTCTAATGATTTAATGTGTAGCATAGTTTTTCCTTTCTAGGTTACAGATTAGCTTTTGCATTTACGCAATATAGATTATTTCATATTCGGCTTAATACCGCAAGCGGAATTGGTTTAATTGTATAGCAAATTTTAAATATTTTACTAAATTCCGCTCATGAATTGTAATTGCATAAAGGTAGCCTTTATTGTATGATTTACGAGTTAATATAGAAAACATGACAAAAAGGATGAGATTATGAATCAGACTAAGACACCATTATATAAGAGAATTCTTGCTATCATTGGGATAGTGATACTTGTTGGAATGTATGTAGCACTTTTAGTGCTGGCACTTATTGGCTCACCTGCTACCAAGGATCTTTTCTTTGGATGCGTGGCCGCAACTGTAGCAGTACCAATTTTGTTATGGCTCCTTATCTGGGCTGTTGGTGCTATCACAGGTAGACACACCGTTGCATCTCTTGATGCCATGAGTAGTAACAAGCAGCACGACAAATTTGGAAACGTTATTCCTGATGGCGAGATCGATACAGTCGTATTTGATATAGGAAATGTTCTTACAGATTTTGCTTGGAAGGACTTCCTTAGGAAAAAAGGTCACGACGATGCCATGATAGACAGGATAGCCAAAGCAACTGTAGACAGCGATGACTGGGTTGAGTACGACAAGGGTAACTTAACAAACGATGAGATCATTGCTAGATTTGTGGAAAATGATCCAGAGATAAAAGACATACTTGAAGATGCTTTCAAGAATATCGATGGTATCATCGCTAAGAGAGATAGAACTATTCCTTGGATCAAGGCATTAAAGGCAGCAGGCTACAAAGTCCTTTATCTTTCAAACTTCTCTAGACAAGCCCTTGAGGGATGCCCAGAAGCTATGGCATTTCTTGAAGAGACAGACGGAGGAATCCTAAGCTTTAGAGACCACGTAGTTAAGCCAGGTCCTGAAATCTATCACATTCTTGAAGAGCGCTACAACTTAACTCCTGCAAAGACAGTATTCATCGATGACACACCAGTAAACATCGAGGCCGCCAAGAACCTTGGCTGGAAGGGCATAGTTTACAAGGACTATGACCAGGTAAAAGAAGAACTTGAGGGACTTGGGGTTAGGTATTGATATCTGATTTAAAGAGACCATAAATGGTCTCTTCAGACTGTAGACAAAGTCCACGGCATACGCCGTGGATTTTTCTTTGTAAAAGTGACAAAAACCCAGTATTTATCTGGGATTGAGGCACTTTTTATGGTATAATAGATGTATCAAAGTTGGGGATGGGGATAGCCTTTATGATGACTTCTAATACCGAAAGAAAACGTGAGCAGATGCAGTTTGTGAGCATGGATGACCTGGTACCTCAGGATCACATGCTCAGGCTTATTGATAAAGCCATAGACTGGTCATTCATATATGACCTTGTTGAAGATAAGTATTCTTCAGACATGGGCAGGCCCAGCATGGATCCTGTCACTCTTATTAAAATCCCCTTCATCCAGTATCTATACGGAATCCGCAGCATGAGGCAGACTATCAAAGAAATCGAAGTCAATGTTGCATACAGATGGTTCCTGGGCCTGGAACTTAACGAGCCCGTCCCACACTTCTCAACATTTGGAAAGAACTATACAAGACGGTTTAAAGATACTGATCTCTTTGAGCAGATATTCCAGCGTATTCTCGAAGACTGCTACCGCTTCAAGCTTGTTGATCCTACTGCTGTATTTGTAGATGCTACTCATGTAAAAGCCAGAGCTAACAATCGTAAGATGCAGCATAAGCTGGCTAAACAGGAAGCACTGTTCTACGAAGAAATGCTCAAGAAAGAGATAAACGAAGACAGAGCTGAACACGGCAAGAAAGCTTTTAAAGATAAAGATGATGATAATGATAAAGGCACAGGCGGGCATGATGATTTCAGTGATTATACAGACGATACTCCCAAGGATACCAAGAAGGTAAAATGCAGTACTACCGATCCTGATAGTGGATGGTTCCACAAGGGTGAGCACAAGAATGTATTCGCATACGGTATCGAGACTGCCTGTGATAAGAATGGATGGATCCTCGATTATACAGTTAATCCAGGCAATGAGCATGACAGCCGTACATTCAAAGGGCTATACGATAAGATCAAGGATATCGGTGTTGAAACTATCGTTGCAGACGCAGGCTATAAGACACCGGCCATAGCAAAACTCCTCATAGATGATGGCATCAAACCACTTCTCCCATACAAGCGTCCAATGACAAAGAAGGGATTCTTTAAGAAATCTGAGTACGCATACGACGAATACAATGACTGTTATGTATGCCCTAATGATCAGGTACTGGAGTATTCAACAACAAATCGTGATGGATACCGGGAATACAAGAGCTGCGGAAAGGTCTGTGAAAGCTGTCCATATCTCGAGCAGTGCACACTCAGTAAGAACCATGTAAAGCTTATAACTCGTCATATCTGGGAAGATTACATGGAAGAATGTGAGGATATAAGATACACAGAAGGAATGAAGGATCTCTATTCACACAGGAAAGAAACAATAGAGAGAATCTTTGGAACAGCCAAAGAGAACCACGGATTCAGATATACACAGATGTATGGCAAGGCGCGGATGGAAATGAAGGTCGCGCTTACCTTTGCGTGTATGAATCTGAAAAAACTTGCAAGAATCAAACATGAATGGCAGTTAGAAATGGCCTGATAGGGGCCGTTTCTATCCTTTATTATCAATAAAACACTCGCAAAAAAGAAAAATGGTCTTGAGAGCTATGCTCTCAAGACCACTTTGTCTACAGTCTGAAGAGACCATAAATGGTCTCTTTTTTATTGCAACATTATTGGAGAGAAAATGATATAATACCTTTGTAGTATGTTCTATGGCGGGGGCCAGAATAGGAGAAAAATATGAGTACAGATAAAGAACTCATGCTTGATAGAGTAAATTGTATGTCTGATGATATGGATTCAAATGAGATACTTGGAAGACTTTTTATGATATCAAGATTAGAACATAGTAAAAAGAGATGCCAGGAAGAAGGGATAATAAAGGATTCCGAATTAGAAGAACATTTTAAGGAGAAGAGAAGGAAGTATGCTGCGTTATGAACTTGCGTGGTCTCCTGATGCACTTGACGATTTGGATGAAATCTGGGACACGATAGCCCAGGAAGCAAATCCGGACGACGCAGATTCATTTATTAACCAGTTGATAGATACAGCTAGGAAATTATGTGGCAACTGTAAGAAAGGAAGAGTAATACCTGAATTAGGAACTGATAGTTACAGAGAAATCTATTATAAAGGATATACACTTGTGTATGAGATTATGGCAGAGACGATTCTCGTTCATGAAGTGTTTAATCAGAAAAGGATTTTTATAAGATCATATCCAAGAATTAAAAGGCATTAATGAGATTACAAAAACCTGCTTTACTAGTAATAGTAAAGCAGGTTTTGTAGTATTATAGTATCTAAATAGTGTAAGAAACTGAAAGAAGCATAGGAGTTAATATATGTTTGACAAAGCTACATTACTGGATAATGGAATAATATATGATGGTGATTACTATAAGGGAATACCATATGGACAATATATAAGGCAGCAGGGATTACCTGATAAGAGAACATCTAAGGTATTTGATATTAGAGACTTTGGAGCAGTTGCAGATAGTATGACTGTGTGTACGGAAGCTGTGAATAAGGCTGCAGAAGCTGCGAGAGAAGCTGGTGGTGGAGTGGTTCTAGTTGATGGCGGATGGTACATATCTGGTACTGTTAGAATCTATGATAATACAACGCTTTGGATTACCGGAGATAGCGCTCTAGTTGCATCTAAGAACCACGATAACTTTGTAGACGCCTTTGTTATCCTTGATAATGCTAAGAATGTAAGAGTAACTGGTGGTGGAAGAATATACGGAAATGGCGAATACTTTGTTTATCTTCCTCTTAAGAAGCCTCTATTAACTCCTCTAGAAAAGATAAAGCAGCCACCATATCTGTATGATCCAATGGGATATCCTATTGATACTATGAGATATGCTATCAGGAGTCGTATCCGTTACGCCGAGGACAAGTATGGAAATGGTCAGCCCAAGATAAAGAGGCCTATGTATATGCTCTGGGCAAATGGATGTAAGAATGTTGTCATAGAAAATATCATCCTTGAAGCATCCATGGACTGGAATCTCTGCATTGATGGATGCGACAACGTAAAGGTTTCGAATATTGTGATCAACGGAAACAGGCATGTGGCCAACACTGACGGAATCGATGTTATGGGAAGTGAGGATGTTGATGTAACTCACTGCTTCATTTCTACAGCGGACGATGGTCTTGTAGTTAAGGCTCCACGTGGTCATGAACATGATGGCCTTAACGTTGCCGGTGAAGGCAAGCTTCGTAGCACCAAGAGGGTTTATTTTTCTGACTGTACAGTGCTTACTGTTGCCAATGCATTTAAGATTGGAACAGAGACTTTCTATGATATAGAAGATATAACTTGTGAGAACTGCCATTTCTTCCTGGATATTTATCCTGGCTCTTGCTCTGGAATTGCCATTGAATCCGCCGATGGAAGTAATGTCAGAAACGTAACTGTCCGCAATATCACCATGGATAACGTGGCATGCCCACTTTTTATCTGCCTTTGCAAAAGAAACAAGTTTGGATATGAAGATGGATGCGAAGAAGATAAGTTTTATGGCGGATCAATTGATGGCGTCGTGATTGAGAATATCAAAGCTGTTAACGCTGAGGTTCCATCAATTATCACCGGGTACAGGATGACTAAAGAGCAGAAGGAAGAGCTTTTGGCAAAAGAGTCATTGTCTGAGACAGTTAAAAAGAAGATAGAAGCATCAGATTGTCTAGGAAAAGATCTTGGTAGCATCAAGATAAATGGATTTGATGTTACTTATAGAGATGACAAGGAAGAGATAAATCTTTTACCTGAAGTTCATGAGAATGTAACGGATTATCCGGAGAACAGTGCCATGGGTGATGTACCTACCTATGGAATCTATATAAGGCACGCACATTGCGAGTATTCAAATGTTCATGTGGTACCAAGGAGCATGAATACAAGAGAGTGCATAGTGGAAGAGTGAGTATGTACCTGCTTCAATGATGGAGCAGGTATTTTTATGTTTTTTTAATATGGATTTTGTTTAAAGATTTGTCATTTGGGGTTATCATTCATATTGTAACGATGACAATACTAGAAAGGCAGGAGATATGAAGAAAACAAGGATTGCATTTATATTGTTTATGATCATTTCTACTATAATTCTAGTATGTTCGTACAGAGTGGATAGTAGAGCTGAAAGCGGGATTCCCGAGTACAGTGGTGCACCGTCAGTAGCTATAAATGATAATAAGCCCCAGTTTTCTAGCGATGAGATTACGGATAGTTCTTTTGAGAGCTATGGAGCTCTGGACAAACTTGGAAGATGTACTACTGCAACAGCTTGTATAGGAAAAGACCTGATGCCAACTGAGGAACGTGGCTCTATTGGAATGGTCAAGCCTACAGGCTGGAAACAAAATAAGTATCCAGGACTTGTGGATTCAGATCCACCGTATTTGTACAACAGATGTCACATGATAGGCTATCAGCTTACCGGCGAGAATGCTAATGAAAAGAATCTTATCACCGGCACCAGATATATGAATGTGGAAGGAATGCTTCCATATGAAAATAAGGTGGCAGAGTACATTAAGAGTACTGGTAATCATGTAATGTACCGTGTGACGCCTGTCTTTGAAGGAAATAATCTTCTTTGCTCTGGGGTACAGATAGAGGCATATTCAGTAGAAGATAAGGGAAAAGGAATCTTTTTTAATGTATATTGCTATAATGTCCAGCCTGGTGTAGTCATTAACTATAAAGATGGAAGTAACAAGCTGGATGAGAATTATTCAAAATCAGTTTCGGCGGATGATTTTCAAGTAACAGCACCAGACAATGATACTCAGGTGGAGCGTTCAGCTCCGGTATCTTCAGAGACTACAGCATATATCGCAAACAAGAATACCAAGAAGTTTCATTATCCATCCTGTAATAGTGTTAAGGATATGAAAGAAAAGAACAAGTTATATTACGAAGGATCAAGGGAAGATTTGATAGAGCAGGGGTACGTACCTTGCAAGAAGTGTAATCCATAAACTGCTAAATAACTACGATAACTGCCATATAATATTAGTAAACCCTGCGCAGGCGCACCGCAAAGCGGCTCCGGGGTTGACTAATATTATATGGCAGTTATTTTGTAGTTAAGCAGTTTAAGGATTAGTATTATTGGCTTTATTATTCTTTTCTTCTGTCAGTGCTTCTAAATATCTGGCGGTAATGATTCCTGCTGGAAGTGCTACAACAGCAATACCAAACATTGAAGATATCATTGTAATCACTCGGCCAGCGGTAGTTACTGGATAAATATCTCCGTAACCGACAGTAGTAAGTGATACCGTTGCCCAGTACACTGCATCAAAGAATGAATTAAATGAATCACCTTCAACGCTAAAGATGACTAATGCTGAAACTAAGATATATCCAATTGCAAGAGTACAAACCGCAAGTAATGCCTCTTTTGAGTTGTTTATGACTTTTGCTATTATGGTAATGCTTTTTGAATACCTAAAAGCTTTGAATACTCGAAAAACTCTAAAGGTACGGAAGATGCGGAATAACCTGAATAGTTTAAATCCACTATTAATGGCAGAAATTGTAGGAAGGATTGAAACGAGATCTATTATAGCCCAAGGAGTAAAGGGGTATTTTACGAAAGAAATAGCAGAATGATCTTTTAGTTTGTAGTCGGCAGTGATTAACCTTAAGACATAGTCTACGATAAATAGCACGGTAGTGACGATGTCTGTATATTGGAATATTGCAAAGCTCTTTTTGAAAGCAAGTGGAACAATACTGATAATAATTGCGAGAAGCATTACTGCATCATAGATAGAACTAATCTTGTCATTTTCTTCAGAAGTTTCGATTATTCCAAAGATTCTTTTTCTCATTTTTTATTCCCCCCTTAATATAGTATAAGAGAGTTTGCTAGCAAAATGAAGGCTGTATGAAGAATTTTTGAGGCTGGCTTTATCCACTTGTATTAGTCATGTAAATGACTTTAAACTGATTGGACAGCGGAAGCATGCATAAATTTGTGATTTAAAGGAAAGGCATGCCGGAAATTAAGAAAAAACAAGAATACGGCATGTCATATCTGCAAGAATCTTAAAAAGGCATGCTGGAAATGAAGCAAAGGCAAGCAAATGGCATGCCTTTTGCTCAAAAATAGAAGAAATGCATGCCGGGGCAGGAAAGAGACAAGAAAAAACAGGAATAAGGCAAGAAAAAGGCATGCCTAAAAGCTTAATCAAACTAAAAGGCATGCCGAATGACTAGATTTTATGTAATTACTTACTAAACTTGCTCTTTCTGTAGATGATGTCTGTTCTTGCAGGACCGTTACTTACCATTGTGATAGGGTAGCCAATCTGTTCCTCGATGAACTCAATGTAGTTGCGGCACTTCTCTGGAAGGTCTTCGTAGTTCTTGATGCCACGGATGTCGCATTTCCAACCTGGAAGAGTCTTGAATACAGGCTTAGCTTTCTCAAGAAGGTGAGTTACAGGGAACTCTGTAGTAACTTCGCCGTCGATGTCGTATCCTACGCAAACTGGAATCTCATCAAGGTAACCAAGTACGTCAAGTACTGTGAAAGCAACATCAGTTGTGCCCTGAAGTCTGCAACCGTACTTACTTGCTACGCAGTCATACCAGCCTACACGTCTAGGTCTTCCTGTTGTAGCTCCGTACTCACCGCCGTCACCACCACGTCTTCTAAGTTCTTCTGCTTCGTCTCCAAAGAGCTCTGATACGAATGCACCAGCACCTACTGCTGAAGAGTAAGCCTTAGATACAGTTACGATCTGCTTGATCTCATAAGGAGGGATACCAGCACCAATTGCACCATAAGCTGCAAGAGGAGATGATGAAGTAACCATAGGATAGATACCGTGATCTGGATCCTTCATTGTTCCAAGCTGACCTTCAAGGAGGATAGTCTTGCCTTCCTTAATAGCATTATCAAGATAAAGAGATACGTTTCCAACGTAAGGCTTTACCTGCTCACGCCAATCTACGATCTGGTTGAAAAGAGCTTCCTGATCGATAGGTGCTGCGTGATAAAGATTAACAAGGATAACGTCCTTGATCTCAGCGATTCTTGCAATCTTTTCTTTGATAACTTCATCGTCCTGGAAGAACTCATTGATCTGCCAACCAATCTTGGCAAACTTATCTGAATAGAAAGGAGCAATTCCTGACTTTGTTGAACCAAATGACTTACCAGCAAGTCTTGCCTCTTCAAGAGTATCGAAGAGAACGTGATAAGGCATCATAACCTGAACTCTGTCTGAGATCATGATCTGTGGCATTGGAACACCCTTAGATGTAACCTCATTAAGTTCCTTCATAAATTTAGTAATATCAAATGCGACTCCATTACCAATGATGTTCATGATGTTCTGATGGAAGACACCAGATGGCATTGTGTGAAGTGCAAATTTGCCATAATCATTTACAATTGTGTGACCAGCATTGGCGCCTCCCTGAAAACGGATAACTACGTCAGCCTGATCTGCAAGAGTATCGGTAATCTTTCCTTTTCCTTCGTCGCCCCAATTAGCGCCTACTACTGCTTTAACCATACTTTTCTATCCTCACTTTTTTAAAAAACATTTTGCAATCTTTGTTGCATGACTATATTACAATCAAAAACAATATAAGTAAAATCGATATTTATTATATGAGCCATAAGTTTTACTTATTATCCGAAAAGTTATATAAATTTGCGCATTTCTGTGTATTTTTTTAAATAAAAGCAATAAAATTAAATATATAACTTGTCGGTATAACACACATGGTGGATAGGTGTTGAATTAGGAGGTCCATATGGCAAATACAGTTGAGAAAACCAACGAATTTGATAAGGGAGGTTTCAAGAGCTTACCTGTATCTGAGAAATTCAAAAAGGTATTCGGAAAGTTCAGAATGAATCTGGTACTTATCTTTATTGTCATTATCCTGATCGATATAGTAGCTCTTTTCAATTTGAGAAATATCTATGCTATCTATTATGAGCAGAACTCTCAGCAGGGCGAGATCAGAATTACAATTCAGGCTCTTGCAAAGTACTATCTCTGGGCTATGTCAGCAACAGAAGATTCTGACAGACAGGAACAGATCGATGGTGCTGTTGAAAAGATACAGGAAATGAATGATGGTCTTGATGAACTTAGTAAAGTTTATAGCGGAGACTTGAGCACAGCTCGTCAGCACTTAAAAGATATAGATTCGGCAGATGATACGCTGATACAGATGATGAACAGCGGAGCATCCCACGATGAGATATATACCTATTATGTAGGAACCATGAATGAAGCTATTAAAGTAGTAGTAAAAGACTTTAAGGCTATCGGTCTTGAGGCTAAGGCTCAGGCCAAGAAAGCTTACATTATGGCTCTTGGAAGCGTTATCTTCATGACTATCATTTCACTTGTAGTTGTTATCTATGCTCTTCTTTATTCAGCAAAGGCTAGAGCAGCACTTACAAAGAGTATCCTTGGACCTATCGAAGCAATCTCAGCAGCTGCTGATGACATGTCCAAAGGTAAGCTTGAGATTGAAATTGAAACAGATTCTGAAGATGAGCTCGGAAAGCTTGCAAAGGATATCAAGGGATCAACCAATGCTATCGCTGATATCGTAAGAGATATTGATGAGACCCTGAAACGTATGTCAGGTGGTGACTTCTCTTCGGGATCAAAAAATGCAGATCTTTATATTGGTGATTATGAAGCCATCAGAAAGGCTCTTTCAGATATTTCAGATAACTTAAGTAGCACTCTTCTTGAAGTTAAGAATTCTTCTTCACAGGTATCACAGGGTGCTGCAAATATGTCACAGGGATCAACTGATCTTGCTGAAGGAACAACGGATCAGGCTGCAGCAGTAGAAGAACTTACAGCATCAGTTAACTCAGTAACAGAGCAGACTAAACAGCTTGCTGAAGTAGCTGAGAAGAGTAGAAGCATGGCTAATGAAGTAAGGGATAATGCAGAAGTAAGTGCTAGAAAGATGCATCTTGTTACAGACGCCATGACAAGGATCACTGAGGCATCAGCAGAGATCGAGCAGGTTACAAATACTATCGAAGAAATTGCCAGCCAGACTTCACTTCTTGCACTTAATGCTTCTATCGAGGCAGCAAGAGCAGGTGAAACAGGAAAAGGATTTGCAGTTGTTGCTGATCAGATCGGTAAGCTTGCAGATCAGTCAAGTGAAGCAGCTCAGAATACACATCAGCTCATTGCAGATACAATGGAAGAGATCAAGAATGGTAACTCAGTTGTAGCTGAGACAACAGAAGCTCTTGATGCAATGCAACATAGCGTAGAAGAGATCACGGATATGATCATTAAGACAGGTGATCTTGCAGAAGAACAGGCACATAGCATGGATGAGATCGATAAGGGTATCGAGATGATATCTAATGTTGTACAGAACAACTCAGCAACTGCTGAAGAATCAAGTGCTGTATCTCAGGAACTTTCAGAGCAGTCAGCAAGTCTTAACAGTCTCATAAGCCAGTTTACAATTAACGAATAAGTTAGTTGATAAGCCCTTTAAGCCCCCTGCGTAGGCAAAGCCCCTGCGTGAGGGGCTTAAAAAATGTCCTTATTTATAAGTTCAAGTAGATTTGCAGCAGCAATTGGAAGTGGCCTGGATTCGTCAGTAACTACGCACATCTGACGTTTAGGAATCATCTTGTTGAATCTTAGTTCAAATAATATACCGCTGTCGAGATACTCTTTTGCAAAGTCCTTAACAACGCAGCCAACTCCCAGATTACGAAGGGCAAACTGAACGATCATGTCGCTGGTTGCAAGCTCAAACTCAGGATGAATCTCGACATTTTCTTTTGCTAAAAAAGCTTCCATATAATCTCTGGTACTGGTCCTGCCCTCAAGGGTTATCATAGGGACCTTTTTTAGATCAGCAAAATCAAGCATTCTGTTCTTGTACTGAATGAACTTTCTGCCTGCAACAAAGGTATCTTCAATTTCTGAAACAGAAGTTGTCTTAAATCCCTGAAGATTTTCAAAAGGAGTTGAAACTACGCCAAAATCGATCCTATCATCAGACAGGTACTGCAAAGTCTCAGGTGTAGGACCGTTTGTAACAGTAACCTTAATGCCTGGATATAGCTCATGGAATTTCTCAAGATATGGTAAAAGAAAGAATCTAAGAGTCATGTCACTGGCTCCGATCCTGACTTCTCCGGCATCAAGATGGAGGAGCTGTCCAAGGCGCTGCTCACCAAGGTCTATCTGTTCGTAGCCTCTTTTGACATATCTATAAAGGAGGTTTCCTTCACTTGTAAGCTTCATACCTCTTGCAGTTCTCTGAAAGAGAGTGCAGTCAAGGCCCTTTTCTAGCTGGTGTATGGACTGGCTCACGGCAGGCTGTGATATATTCAGCTCTTTGGCTGCATCAGTGATGCTTCCCCACTTTCCAACATAGTAAAAGACTTTGTAATATTCCATATTACTTATCATGAAATTCACCTCCATAAGTTATGCTTATATTATAACATGAATTTGCAACATAACCTTGAATTCATTTGTCTATAAAGGTAAAGTATCTAAGTTGGAAAAATTCAGGGAGAAGATTATGAATAAAATTGTTTTTACGTTCAATAATGAAATCGCCAAAGAGATAAACAGTAAGGCCAAAGGTAAGAACAATCTTGACGCTTCAATGTACGCAAGAAACGGTGCTACCAGCGAAGTTACTATAGATAATGACCAGATCAGAGAAGTGATAAAAGGCGAGGAAGGCGTATTTAAGGATGTTTCAAATAATATCACTGAGATAGGCAAGATTCAGAAGACAGACGAGTTTATTTTTCTTCAGGCTGGGGATTATGTTTATAGTGTTAAAAGAAATTCTTTTACCGAAGGATCAGAAGAAGAACTATTTAGGCTTATAAAGAATGGAAATAAAGGCGTTTCCAAAAACAAGACTAAAGAAAATAAACAGGACACTGTTGTAAAGTTCGACAGAAAGGCACAGCAGCAGTATTGGCAGAAGATAAACAAGGATAACGCAGTAAAGAGGAAGGTGCCACTTGCTCAGAGGTTCAGGCTTCCCCTTATGGTAGGGATGATGGGAATGCTACTTTCAACCATTGAAATCCTAGATCCATTCAATCACATGGGGGATATGGCAGGTAATCCTATAACTCTTGCAAGCCTTGCAAATATTCCGTTAAGTGGAATTGCGGGATTTATGATGGGCTTTTTGTATGTGTTCTTTATTATGTGGTTTGAGAACCAAAAGGAATCAGTAAGAGTTACTTCCATAGTACTTTTCCCATTAACTATAACTGTATTTGCTCTTATAAGCTTTTTTGGAACTATTCCTTATATCATATATCTTTTGATCAAAAAGGATGAAGGATACGGAGCTTATAAAGTAGTAAACGTGGCAGTAAAGATAGCGTATGTGCTAGTTGGAGTATTATTTTTGATAAGTATTATCGCTCTCATAGCCTTTCGTATTTTCTTTTTCTAAATGATGTAAATAATAAATATTTCCCCCTTGCTTTTTAGCTAATAAAAGTTAAAATTAAGTTAATTATATTTGACTAGACTAAAAAGCAGGGGTTTTCTTATGAATATCAGGTATATTGAGCAGAGCAAGATCTTTGTCATTGAGACGGAGAATACCAGCTACTGCATAGGTGCACTTTACGACGAGGGGTTCCTTACTCATCTCTATTATGGAGACAAGTTAGAAATATCGGATGCATCATATCTTTTGAAATTAGTTGATCAGTATGGCATACCTTCAAGTGTCATGCGTGATAGAAGTTCTTTTCTCGACAGATTCCCATTTGAATATTCTACAAATAATGTTGGAGATTACAGGAAAAGTAGCATAGAGATAACTGACGTAAACGGACACAGCAGTGTATCTTTTAGCTATGAATCTCACAATATTTATAAAGGTAAAAAGAAATTAGAAGGCCTTCCAGCTACATTTGGATTGGAAGCTGATTCCATGACATTGGACATCACAATGGTAGACAAGGCGACAGGCTTAAAGGCAGTTCTTTCATACAGCGTATTTGAAGGAATTGATGCCATTACAAGGTCTATTAGGTTTGTAAATACTTCTGATGCGCCAATTATGCTAGATAAAGTTATGTCTATGACAATGGATATGGACAATGAAGGCTATGAGCTTCTTACACTTCACGGATCATGGGCTAGAGAAAGAGCTATGGACTTTAGAGAGATTGGTTATGGTGATACCTCTATTGAGTCCTTTAGAGGCGAGTCCTCACACCAGTTTCAGCCATTTATGGCCCTTGTGGAAAATGGTGATTCAGAGGATACAGGTAAGGTCTACGGTTTTTCTTTTATCTACTCAGGTAATTTTGAAGCTGGAGTGTGCAGATCACAGTTTGACAGCTTGAGACTCTACATGGGCATTTGTCAAAAGAACTTTAGATGGAAGCTGGGAGCAGGAGAAGAGTTCCAGGCTCCAGAAGTAGCTATGGTCTACTCGGTAGAAGGACTTGGAAGGATGAGAAGAACCTTCCATGACCTATATAGAAATCACCTTATTAGAAGCAAGTACAAGGATAAAGAAAGACCAATCCTTATTAACAACTGGGAAGCAACTTACTTTGATTTTGATAATGAAAAGCTTCTTGCCATTGCAAAAGAGGCAAAGAAAAGCGGCATAGAGATGCTAGTCATGGACGATGGCTGGTTTGGAGAAAGAAATGACGACAATTCAAGCCTTGGAGACTGGTATGTCAACGAGAAAAAGCTTAAGGGCGGACTTAAGAAGCTGGTAGATGACGTAAATGCCATGGGCCTTAAGTTTGGTATCTGGATGGAGCCAGAGATGATATCACCAGTTTCAAAACTCTATGATGAGCATCCTGACTGGGCTATCAAGACTTCAGATAGAGAGCCTTGCAGGAGCAGAAATCAGTACGTCCTTGATATTACAAGAAAAGAAGTATCAGATTATGTATATAGTAGAATAAAAGATATCCTGAGCTCAGCAAATATCGAGTATCTTAAGTGGGATATGAATAGGCAATTATGTGACCTTGGATCTTTGGGGCTTTCAGCGGATAGTCAGGGAGAGCTAAGTCACAGATACGTTCTTGCAGTATATGACCTCATGGAGAGATTAGTTACGGACTTCCCAGATCTTTTGCTTGAGAACTGTTCTGGGGGCGGAGCCAGATTTGATGCGGGTATGCTCTACTACAGTCCGCAGATCTGGTGCTCAGATGATACTGATGCTATCGAGAGACTCAAGATACAGGAAGGCACAAGCCTTATTTTTCCTCTTAGTACTATGGGGGCACATGTATCTGACTGCCCTAATCATACAGTTGGAAGAACGACACCATTTAAGACAAGAGGCGACGTGGCTCTTGCTGGAACCTTTGGATATGAACTTGATATCACCAAGATTCCTCAGGAAGACAGGGATGATATTCCAAGGCAGGTTGCAGATTATCACAAGTACAATGAGCTTGTAAGAACTGGAGATTACTACCGCTACGCGTCATATCAGAGAAATCATGAATTTGACGCCTATGGAGTTATCAGTAAGGACAAGAAAAAAGCTCTTATAACCTATGTTCAGGTTATGGCGAAACCAAACACGACTAATAGAATCCTTAAGGTTAAGGGGCTTGATGATAAAAAGATATATAGGATAGAAGGAACTGATGTGGAAGCTTTGGGGGCTACCATCAGAAAGGTTGGACTTGTGCTGCCTTCCCTTCACGGAGACTTTAAGTCTGAACTTATCTATCTTGTAGCAAAAGATTGATCTTGGATAATAATTGTTAGAGGAGATATACAATGCCAAAGAAAATTACAATGTCGGACATTGCTGATGCCCTGGGGATTAGTACTGTAACAGTATCCAAAGCATTGTCTGGCCAAAAGGGTGTAAGCGAAGAAATGCGCCAGAAGATCATTGATCTGGCGGAAGAGAGGGGCTATCAGAAATCCTTTACAAACAAATCAGATAGCTTCAAGATAGGAGTCCTTATTGGGGCGAGATATCTGGGAAATATCGACTCCTTCTATGGACACATGTATCAGATCTTTTCAGCAAAAGCTGGTAAACTCGGCTCTTTTACCATGTTGGAGGTATTAAGCCTTGAAGAAGAGGAAAAGCTCATCTATCCAAAGCTCATTGGAGATGGCAATGTAGATGCCATAGTTATAATGGGAACTCTTCATGAAGACTATCTCAATATGCTTGATGAGAAGCTTGCTACACCAACATTTTATATGGACTTTACAGACAGGCAGCACAAAAAAGATTCAGTCATATCCGGAAGCTTTTATGGTGCTTACATTTTAACAAATTATCTTTTTGACAAGGGACATAAGGACATAGGATATGTTGGAACGCTGCTGACCACACCATCTATCACAGACAGATACCTTGGCTACGAGAGAGCACTTATGGAACACGGAATCAAGGTGAATCCGGCTTGGGTGCTTGATGACCGTGATTCAGACAATAAGGTCATGGATATTGAGAAAAATGTTAAGTGGCCAAAGGGAAAGCTCCCAACAGCCTTTGTTTGCAACTGCGACCTTACAGCAAGCAAGTTTATCCAGTATCTAAAAGGTAAGGGGCTTAGTGTTCCAGAGGATATCTCAGTAGTAGGCTATGATGACTTCGTTTACACAAACGGCGCTGAGATCGGTATCACTACTTATAAGGTAGATATGGAGGAAATGGTTCGCAGAACACTTAAGCGCATCCTTCATACACTTCATGGCGAAAGATACAGAAGAGGACTTAGCATTGTAGAGGGCTATCTTATAGAAAGAGAAAGTGTAAAAGAAATTTAAGCTAAAAAATAATTTAACTAAATAGGGTATTTAGCGAGCATCTTGCAATGGGTAAATTTACCAAAGTCAAGATGCTCTTTTTGTTTATTAAGTAGAAAGTTAAGTAAAAAGTTAGCTAAATTATTGACTAATAAAAATTAACTAATAAAATAAGAATGTGCTTTGAGATTATTAAAAGATTGGAGAATGAAAGATGATACACCCAAAGTATAACGAGCTTTTAAAAAGTCAGGAAGAACTCATTAAAAGACCAAACAAAAAGAGTGACTTTTACAACGGAATCTATGACAGATATGAGAATCCTGTTCTTACAAGAGAGCATGCTCCACTTTTCTGGAGATATGACCTCAATGAAGAAACAAATCCATACTTCATGGAGAGACTTGGCATTAACGCAGTCATGAATTCAGGTGCTATCTATTTAAACGGCAAGTATTATCTTGTAGCAAGAGTAGAAGGTGCTGACAGAAAATCTTTCTTTGCAGTTGCAGAAAGTGACAACGGAACAGAAGGTTTCAGATTCTGGGATTATCCAGTTGTACTTCCTGATACAGTAGCAAATGAGACAAACGTATATGATATGAGACTTACTCAGCACGAAGATGGCTATATTTACGGTGTATTCTGTTCTGAGTCAAAAGATACAAAGAACGCCGATCTTTCAGCTGCAGTAGCTGAGGCTGGTATCGTTAGAACAAAAGACCTTAAGACCTGGGAGAGACTTCCAAACCTCGTAACAAAGCGTTCTCCACAGCAGAGAAATGTAGTTCTTCATCCTGAGTTTGTAGATGGCAAGTATGCTTTCTATACAAGACCTATGGATGACTTTATCGAGACTGGAAGCGGAAGCGGTATCGGATTTGGTCTTTGCGATGATATCGAGCACGCAGTTATCGATGAAGAGAAGATGACATCAATCCGTAGATATCATCAGATCACAGAAGCCAAGAACGGCGCAGGTGCAGTTCCTATCAAGACTGAAAAGGGATGGATCCACATTGCTCACGGCGTTAGAAATACAGCAGCGGGGCTACGATATGTTATCTACGCATTTGCAACAGACCTTAAGGATCCTTCTAAGGTTATCGCAGAACCATCAGGTCTTTTGATCGGACCAAGACAGGGCGAGAGAGTGGGAGACGTTAGCAACGTAGTATTCACAAACGGTGCCATTGTTAATGAAAAGAATGAAGTATTCATCTACTATGCTTCATCAGATACAAGACTTCACGTAGCTACAACAACGATCGATAAGCTCGTGGATTATGTATTCAACACACCAAAGGATCCAGGCAGAAGCCCAGATTGTGTTAAGCAGAGATGCGAGCTTATTTCAAAAAATCTTGAACTTTTAGGTAAATGAAAAGGAGAATGAAAAAATGTCTAAGTATAAGATGATCAGTGAACCATTAAAGAACATTCCATGGCAGGAAGGCCCAGAGAAATTCGAGGGAGCACCTGTTTGGAGATACAAAGAGAACCCTATTATCGGAAGAAACCCAGTTCCTGGCGTTGCTAGAATCTTTAACAGTGCTGTAATGCCATATGAAGGAAAGTTTATCGGCGTATTCAGAGGAGAGCAGACAAACGGAATTCCTTACATTTATCTTGGACACAGTGAAGATGCTATTCACTGGGAGTTTGAGACTGAGAAGATTCCTTTCATCGACAAAGAGGGCAATCCTTTCATGCCAAGATATGCTTATGATCCAAGACTTGTAAAGGTTGAGGATACATACTATATCATCTGGTGCCAGGATTTCTACGGAGCTTCTATCGGAATGGCTAAGACACAGGACTTCAAGACATTCACAAGACTTGAGAACCCATTCATTCCATTTAATAGAAATGCAGTTCTTTTCCCAAGAAAGATTAATGGCAAGTATATGCTTCTTTCAAGACCTTCAGATAGCGGACATACACCATTCGGTGATATCTTCCTTTCTGAGAGCCCAGATATGGAGTACTGGGGACACCACAGACACGTTATGGAGCGTTCTCCAGAGTGGTGGGAGTCAGTTAAGATCGGTGGCGGCGCTGCTCCTATCGAGACAAGCGAAGGCTGGCTTATGTTCTATCACGGTGTAAGCAGCACATGTAACGGATTTGTTTATTCTATCGGTGGTGCAATCCTTGATATCGACAATCCTTCAAAGGTTAAGTATCGTTGCGAGAACTTCATCTTAACTCCAGAAGAGTGGTATGAGGAGAGAGGATTCGTTCCTAACGTAGTATTCCCATGCGCAACACTTCACGACAGTGAGACTGGCAAGATTGCAATCTACTACGGCGCTGCTGATAGCTACGTTGCACTTGCATTCACAAGACTTGACGACATTATCGACTACATCAAAGAGCACTCTGTAGTACGTGAGAGTGATACAGAACTCGGAATCAGATAAGGAAAAACTATGATAGCATTTGATAAAACAAAGGCTATAGCAAATCATGGTGACATAACAAGGCTTTCTAAGCTCTTTAGAAAGCTTGAAGAAGGCGAAAAAGCTACCATATGCTTCCTTGGGGGATCTATCACCCAGGGAAGCCTTTCTTCTATGCCCACAACTTGCTATGCCTACAAGACATATGAGTGGTTTAAAGAGACATTTAAGGAAGCAGACATTACCTATGTAAATGCAGGTATCGGCGGAACAACTTCAGCCTTTGGTGCTGCAAGATGTGACAGAGACGTACTTGCGCATAATCCCGATCTTGTGCTTGTTGAGTTTTCTGTTAATGACGAGTGCAATGAATATTTTTATGAAAGCTACGAAGGGCTCATCAGAAAGCTTCTTTATAGCGACGTTAGACCAGCTGTAGCTTCATTATTTAATTTCTTTTACCAGGATGGCAAGACAGCTGAGAGGATACATTCCAAGGTTGCCAGATACTACGGCATTCCCGCAGCATCAATGCATGGGGCTATATATGAGGATATCCTATCAGGCAAGATTGATGATATTCAGACTCTTTCTCCTGATGGACTTCATCCAAATGACACAGGACATGACCTACTTAGTAGGGTATTAGCTAATCTTTTTGGCTCTTTATATGAAGAATACAAGGGAAAAAGAGATGAGCTCTTAGCTGGGGATGGCCGTGAGAAGGAGCTTCCTCCGCTTACAGTCAATTCATTTGAATCAGCAAAAAGAATAGATGGTAGAGTCTTTGAGCCTGAGCTTAAAGGATTTGTTAAAGATACTTCAGTTCAGAAGGATGTCACAGATTGTTTTAAAAATGGGTGGCTTGGTTCAAAACAAAATGATAAGATAGTTTTTGAATTTGATGGAGAGAACGAATGCACTGGAATCGCTATCCAGTATGACAAGACTATGAAACGTCCTGCTCCTATTGCCTCAGCTACAGTTGATGGCAACGAGGCAGAAAAAACTATTATAGATGCAGCATTCGATGAAACATGGGGAGACCTCCTTGATATCAAACAGCTCTTTTTGCATGGAGATAAGGGACCTCATAAACTCGAGATCGAAGTTATAGATGACAAGAATGGAAAGGCAGTGCCATTTAACCTGGTATCAGTCATCATAACCAAATAATTATTAGATTGGAAGAAAAGCTATGTTCAGAAATGACTTTATATGGGGAGTTGCTACCAGCTCTTACCAGATTGAAGGAAGAGATGCAAATGACGGCGCAGGACTCAATATCTGGGATGATTTTGTCAAGAAAGGAACCATTGTAGATGGTTCAAATGCAGATGTTGCCTGTGACATGATCCATAGATACAAAGAAGACTTTGCTATCATGCGCATGATGGGCGTTAAGGCTTACAGATTTTCTATCAGCTGGAGCAGACTTATTCCTGATGGAATCGGTGAAGTTAATCAGAAGGCTGTTGATCTGTACAGAGATATGCTTATCTGCATGAAAGAAAATGGTATCAGACCTTTTATGACTCTTTTCCACTGGGAATATCCACTTGCGCTCGAAGAAAAAGGTGGATGGGTTAACCCAGAGAGCTCAAAGTGGTTTGAGAGATATGCTGAGGTAGTAGGTGAGAACTTCGCAGATCTTTGTGATGATTTCATTACATTTAATGAACCTCAGTGCACGATTGGTCTTGGCTATGTAAGAGGATATCATGCTCCTGGCAAGAAGCTTCCACTTAAGGATACTCTTTTTGCAGCACATAATCTCTTGAAGGCTCATGGCCTTGCTGTTAAGGCACTTAGGAGACTTGCTCCAAATGCCAAGATCGGATATGCTCCAACATGCGGCGTAGCTTATCCAAATACTAATTCAGCAGCTGATATTGAGGCAGCCAAGAAGAGATACTTTGGCTTTGATGAGGATAAGGGCAATTGGGCATGGAATGTTACATGGTTCCTTGATCCTGTTATCTTTGGTAGATATCCAGAGGATGGAATTGAGTTCTTTAAGGATGACTTATTTGAGATTACCAAGGAAGATCTTGAGCTGATCAATCAGCCTATAGACTTTATTGGACAGAATATTTACAACGGATATCCAATAAGTGCTGGAGAAAATGGCGAGATTGTTTATGCTGACAGAGACAGAGGCTACAATCAGACTGCTATGACATGGCCTGTTACTCCAAGTGCACTTTATTGGGGACCTAAGTTCCTCTATGAGAGATATGGCAAAGATATCCTTATTACAGAAAACGGTATGGCTGATTGCGACATTGTGGCTCCTGACGGAGGCATTCATGACGGCAGCAGAATAGCATTCCTTGATCAGTATATCAGTGAACTTCAGAGGGCAGCAGATGAAGGTGCTTCTATCATGGGATATTTCCATTGGAGCTACTGCGACAACTTTGAGTGGGCTGATGGATATACTAAGAGATTTGGACTTGTTTATGTAGATTATCCAAGTCTTAAGCGTACTATCAAGGAATCTGGCTTCTGGTTTAAAAAGGTTATGGAGACAAACGGAGCAAATCTTTCTATTAATAATAGTTTTAAAGAACCTATTTTCCTTGATCCTCATTTTACTCATAATATCTGGGGCGGAACTAAGCTTAGAGAAGTCTTTGGATATGATGTAGAAGGCGACGATATTGGAGAGTGCTGGGGAATTTCAGCTCTTAAAGGCGGTGCAGCTGTAGTTAAGAGTGGTCCATATAGAGGATTGGGACTTGATGAATTATATGATAGCCATAATGAGCTCTTTGGAACTCATCATGACAGATTTCCACTTCTTACCAAGATAATCGATGCTAAGTCAGATCTTAGCATTCAGGTTCATCCAGATGACAAGTATGCTGCAGAGCATGAGAATGGTTCTCTTGGCAAGATGGAGTGCTGGTATGTACTTGACTGTGATGAGGATGCAAGTCTTGTTGTAGGACACAACGCATCTACAAGACAGGAACTCTGCGATATGATGGATCAGGGCAAGTGGGATGACCTTATCAGAGAAGTTAAGATCTCTAAGGGTGATTTCATTCAGATCGATCCTGGCACAGTTCATGCTATAAAGGGCGGAGTTGTTGTCCTTGAAACACAGCAGAACAGTGATATCACTTACAGACTTTACGACTATGACAGGCTTTGGAATGGCGCTAAGCGTGAGCTTCACGTAGATAAGTGCAAAGACGTCATTACAGTTCCTGCAACAGATGTATCAGCAGCAATCGTGCATGATACAGATGAAAACCAGGGCATCAGACTTCTTAATAGCTGTGAATACTACAATGTATCAAGAGTAAACGTCACATCTGAGCTTGAGATTGATGTGACAGATCACTACATCTTGGTATCAGTAATTGAAGGTGATGGACTTCTTGGAAGCCATCCTATAAAGCTTGGTGATCACTTCATTCTTCCTGTGGGATACGGCAAGGCTGTATTTAGCGGCAAGATGAAGCTTATCGTATCATCAGAGGCGTGAGAACGAGGGCATTTTGCCCCGCTTAATACTACTTTATAATAAAGAAAAGACTGGTCAACCCTGCGCAGGCGCACTGCTTCGCAGCTTCGGGGTGTGACTAGTCTTTTCTTTATTATATAAAGTAGCTAAGCGTGGCAAGGCATTAGTGAGCGTCTACGCCGCCACGATTTAGAGGGACGAGAAGAGCTTGCTGGGAGAAAAGTTACCTGCAAGCTAACTCAGGACGTAAATGCAGGTAAGAAATAGAGGGCTGAGAAAGATTTGCGGAGAGAAAAGTTACCTGCAAGTTAATTCAAAGAGTAAATGCAGGTAAGAAATGCAGGGCTGAGAAAGATATGCGGAGAGAAAAGATACCTGCAAGTTAACTCAAAGCGTAGATGCAGGTAAAGAATAGAGGGCTGAGGAAGACTTGCGGAGAAAAACATTACCTGCATAGACACCATGAGCCGCGATGCAGGTAACGGTACCCAATTCTGTAGCGGCATAGACGCTCACTTATCCCTTGCTCGGCTTAACTACTCTTTATCAGAAGGAAAAGACTGGTCAACCCCGAAGCTGCGAAGCAGTGCGCCTGCGCAGGGCCTACTAGAACTTTTCTTCTGATAGAGTAGTAGCAAGCCAAGCAAAAACTCGAATCCCCCCTAGTAAATTTTGTACATTTTTACCCTCAATAGGAAAATTTTGTTATCACAAAATTAGTCTGTACTTTTTATGACAGCCTTGTTATAATTGGTGAGGAATTGGGAAAGGAGAGTGTCTTTTATGATGGAGAACGATCGTACTTTCAATGAGAACAGTATAGAAGATATTGTTTCCAGGTATCGTCCAGAAGTTGATAAATTGATGCCACATCTTCATTGGCTCAAGGAAAATGCCAAGCATGAAGTTGCTCAGAGCTATTCCAATAGTGACCTTAAATCTATGCCTTTTCCTATTTATGATTCCAATCTTCTTGCCTTTGTAAAGGCAGCGCAGAGTACTAATCTGCTAGATCGTAATTATGTCTATGTATACACAAGGAACCGTCTTGCTAACGCAAAGGATGAGATTCTTTTCATCCAGAACGCAGAGATCAAAGATATGGATGACCTTGCTGGTATTCTTTCCAAGTATATCCTCTCAGGAATGACCAAAGGAACAGTTTGGGCAGAGGGTGTATATAATGGAGTATTATACATGGTAGTTAACAAAATGGATGAACTTTTGAAAATGTGGGCTGTGAAAGTCTGACGAGGGGTTACCTGGTCTGATTTGAACGTGTTCTGCCAAGGAACATGAGGCAGAACTTCCTTGATTACTGTTGGTTTGGGGAAGAGAATTAATGGGAGAGAAGTCAGAGAAAAAGAAACAGTATATCCTTGACAAAGCCAGGGAAGTTTTTTCTGAAAAAGGCTTCAAGGATGTTACCATGAAGGACATTGTAGATGCCTGTGACATCAGTCGCGGGGGTCTTTATCTTTATTTTTCCAGTACATCCGAAATATTCCTAGAAGTTCTATCCGCGGATGTCCACGAGGACGACGAAGAGGCAGTTGGAGCAGCTCTTTCCGGTAATGCTTCCGCTGGCGATATGTTAGCTCTTTTCCTGAAAGAGCAGAAAAAAGAAATTCTCAGAAAAAAGAATAATCTCACTGTCGCTACATATGAATATTTTTCCGTTAATAAAGTATCGGCAAAAGAAAATCCCCTTAAAGAAAAATTTGATACAGCTGTTAGAATAGTTGAAAAGCTTATTGAAAATGGAATTGACAGTGGTGAATTCTATTGCGAGAATCCTGTTGGATGTGCTCGTAATCTTATGTATGTTGTGGAAGGTCTCAAGATTACTTCTAATACTATTGGTATTACAGAAGAGGCCATTGATAGAGAATTAATGTTCGTATTAGAGGGATTAGTGCCCGAAGAATCAAATAGTTAGTATTAATAAAGAGTGCTTGTATAAGAGCACTCTTTATTTTAAATACAAATCACAAATTATCAGAAATGAGGAGTTATTATGAGCAGTGTAAAACGAATCTATGTTGAAAAGAAAGCCCCTTTTGCTGGCAAGGCAAAGGAACTTAAGTCTGAGATCTCAGGCTACCTTGGCGTAAAAAGTGTAAGTGACGTCAGAATATTCATTCGCTATGATGTAGAAAATGTTTCAGAAGACGTTTTTGAAAAAGCATGCACTACAGTTTTTTCAGAGCCTCCTGTAGATATTCTCTATAGAGAAAACATCGAGATCCCTCAGGGTGCACATGTTTTTAGCATAGAAGCTCTTCCAGGACAGTTCGATCAGAGAGCTGATTCTGCTGAGCAGTGTGTTCGCTTTATTAAAGGTGACGAGGAGCCAGTTATCAAAACTGCTGTTACATATATGATCATGGGAGATGTCTCAGAAGAAGACCTTTCCAAGATCAAAGACTATACAATGAACCCAGTTGATTCTAGGATCGCTGCTGAGAACAAGCCAGAAACACTTGTAACAAACTATGATGATCCAGAAGATGTAAAGATCTTTGATGGTTTCATTAACATGTCAGAAGCAGAGCTTAAGAGCCTCTATGAGTCACTCGGACTTGCTATGACATTCAATGACTTCAAGTGGATCCAAGAGTACTTCTCAGGAGATGAGAAGAGAGATCCTTCTATGACAGAAATCAGAGTTCTTGATACATACTGGTCAGATCACTGCCGTCATACAACCTTCGGAACAGAGCTCAAGAATGTAGAGTTCGGCGAAGGCGATTACAAAGCTCCTATTGAGAATGCATACAACGAGTACCTCTCAGCTAGAGATGCTCTTTATCAGTCAGAGGATAAAAAGAAAGAGAAGTTCATTTCTCTTATGGATATTGCCCTTATGGGTATGAAGAAGCTCAAAAAAGATGGCAAGCTTACAGATATGGAAGAGTCTGAAGAGAACAATGCCTGCACAGTTGTAGTTCCTGTAGATGTAGATTACGGCAATGGTGTTAAGACTGAGAACTGGCTTGTATTCTTCAAGAACGAGACACACAACCACCCAACAGAGATCGAGCCATTTGGCGGCGCTGCTACTTGCCTTGGTGGAGCAATCAGAGATCCACTTTCAGGAAGAGGTTATGTATATCAGGCTATGCGCGTAACTGGTGCAGCTGATCCTACAGTTCCTGTAGCAGAGACAATGAAGGGCAAGCTTTCACAGAAGAAGCTCGTTAGAGGCGCTGCTTCTGGATATTCTTCATATGGTAACCAGATCGGTCTTGCAACTGGTTATGTAAAAGAGGTATATCACCCAGGTTATGTAGCTAAGAGAATGGAGATCGGTGCAGTAATGGGCGCAGCTCCACAGGAGCACGTTATCAGAGAAAGCGCTGATCCAGGAGATATCATTATCCTCCTGGGCGGAAGAACAGGTAGAGATGGCTGCGGCGGAGCAACAGGTTCATCAAAGGCTCATGATTCAAAATCACTTACAAGCTGCGGTGCAGAGGTTCAGAAGGGTAACGCTCCTACAGAGAGAAAGCTTCAAAGACTTTTTAGAAGACCTGAAGTTAGTGAACTTATCAAGAAATGTAATGACTTCGGAGCAGGCGGAGTTTCAGTAGCAATCGGTGAGCTTGCACCAGGTCTTGATATCAACCTTGACCTTGTACCAAAGAAGTACGCAGGACTTGATGGAACAGAGCTTGCAATCTCAGAATCACAGGAGAGAATGGCAGTTGTTGTTGCGCCTAAGGATGTTAAGCAGTTCCTTTCATACGCAGCTGAGGAGAACCTCGAGGCTGTAGAAGTTGCAGTAGTTACTGAGGAGCCTCGCCTTGTTCTCAACTGGAGAGGCAAGAAGATCGTTAATATCAAGAGAGCTTTCCTTGATACAAACGGAGCTCATCAGGAGACTTCAGTAAAGGTTGAGATTCCTTCTAAGTCAGACAACTACCTTGAGCAGGTTGCTTCTAGCAAGGTAAAAGAGGCACTTTCAAAGGGAGACGTAAAGGCAGCCTTCAAAGAGACACTTTCAGACCTGAACGTATGCTCACAGAAAGGTCTTGTTGAGATGTTTGACTCCTCAATCGGAGCAGGCTCAGTTCTCATGCCTTACGGTGGAAAGTATCAGCTCTCTGAGACACAGACAATGATCGCTAAATTGCCAGTTCTTTCTGGAAAGACAGATACAGTTACTATGATGAGCTATGGCTTTGATCCATATCTTTCAAGCTGGAGCCCATATCACGGAGCAGCTTATGCTGTAACAGAGTCTGTATCAAGAATCGTTGCAAGCGGTGGTGATTACAAGAACCTCCACTTCACATTCCAGGAGTACTTCAAGAGAATGACAGAAGATCCACAGCGTTGGAGCCAGCCATTCACAGCACTTCTCGGAGCATTTGAAGCACAGCTTCGCTTCGGAATTGCATCGATCGGTGGAAAAGACTCTATGTCAGGATCTTTCAATGAGATAAACGTACCACCTACACTTGTATCTTTTGCTGTAGATGTTGCTAAGCTTTCAGATGTGATCACACCTGAACTCAAGGCTGCAGGCAACAAGCTTGTACAGTTCAAGCTTCCAAGAGATAGCTATGATCTTCCTGATTATGACAAGGCTATGGAGCTCTATAGCCAGATCACAGAGCTCATGAGAAACGGCAAGATCGTATCAGCATACGCTGAGGATGCATACGGAATTGCTGCAGCAGCAAGCAAGATGGCATTCGGTAACGGCCTTGGAGTTGCATTTAGTGACAGCCTTAAGGCAGAAGAGTTCTTCAAGAACGATATCGCAGACATCATTGCTGAGGTTCCAGCAGGCAGCCTAGCAGATGCCCTCAAGGTAGCAGGTGCTAGAGAGGTTGGTACAGTAACAGCTGATGGTACCTTCACACTTGCAGGCGCTTCAATGTCAGAAAAAGAGGCGCTTGATAGTTGGAAGAACAAGCTCGAGAAGGTATTCCCTTCAACAGTTAATGCAGAAAAAGATAAGGTAGATACAGGTCTTTTCAAAGCAGATAGCATTTACGTATGCAAGAATAAGGTTGCAAGGCCAACAGTATTCATCCCAGTATTCCCAGGAACAAACTGCGAATACGACAGTGCTCAGGCCTTTGAAAGAGCTGGAGCAAATGCTGAGATCAGAATCTTCAGAAACAGAAATGCAGCAGACATCGAAGAGTCTGTAGCAGAGTTTAAGAAAGCAATTAAGAATGCACAGATCATCATGTTCCCAGGTGGATTCTCAGCTGGTGACGAACCTGATGGAAGTGCTAAGTTCTTTGCAACTGCATTCCAGAATGCAGAGATAAAAGAAGCTGTAGAAGACCTCTTACAGAATAGAGATGGCCTTGCACTTGGTATCTGTAACGGATTCCAAGCTATGATCAAGCTGGGACTTGTTCCTAATGGCAAGATCACAGGCCAGACACCAGATTCACCTACACTTACATTCAATACTATTGGTAGACACATCTCCAAGATGGCAACTATCAAGGTGGTATCAAATAACTCTCCATGGCTTGCAGAGGCTGAGCTTGGCGGAGTATACACAAACCCTGCTTCACATGGTGAAGGAAGATTCGTTGCTCCAGAGGATGTTCTTGATAAGCTCTTTGCAAATGGACAGATTGCAACACAGTACTGCGACCTTGATGGCAATATTACAATGGATGATGAGTGGAACATCAACGGATCATACAGAGCTGTTGAAGGTATCCTTTCACCTGATGGAAGATGCCTTGGTAAGATGGCTCACTCAGAGAGAAGAGGTAACGGCGTAGCAGTTAACATCTACGGAGAACAGGATCTCAAGATCTTTGAATCTGGAGTAAGATACTTCTCTTAATCATAGAAATAATACGGAGGAAATAAATGAAAGCTTTCTTAATCTTAGAAGATGGAACCGTCTTTGAGGGAAAACATATAGGTGCAGACAAAGATGTTGTTAGTGAGATCGTTTTTAACACATCAATGGCTGGATATACAGAGGTATTTACAGACCCATCTTATGCAGGCCAGGCAGTCTGCATGACATATCCTCTTATCGGTAACTACGGTGTGTGCGTAGAAGATATGGAGTCAGAGAGAATCTGGGTAGACGCGGTTATCGTCCGCGAGCTTTCTCATATTCCTTCTAACTTTAGATGTGATATGTCAATTCAGGAATTCCTTGAAAAGTATGAGATTCCTGGAATTGAAGGAATAGATACAAGAGCCCTTGTAAGAATCCTTAGAGAAAAGGGCACAATGAACGGATATATAACAACTAATGAGAACATCAAATACGAAGATATCAAGGCTAAGCTTGAAGCTTATACAACTGGAGATGTAGTTTCAAAGGTTTCCTGCAAAGAAAAGTATCTTGTAAAAGGTGTTGCAGACCTTAGCGAGAATGGACCTCTTTCAGGAAGCGCAGTCTTTAATAAAGAAGACTACGAAGCATCAAGAAAGGGCGACAGCTCCAAGAAAGAGAAAAAGCCAGCAATCGTTAAGGAGCTTAACGGTAAAGGCTTTAAGGTAGCTCTTTTAGACTTCGGTGCAAAGAAAAACATTGCAGATTCCCTTGCTGCTAGAGGATGCGACGTAACAGTATATCCTTCAAATACATCAGCAGAAGAGATCCTTAAGGATAATCCAGATGGAATCATGCTTTCAAACGGCCCTGGAGATCCCAAGGAGTGCAAGGATATCATAGTTGAGATCAAGAAGCTCTACGATTCAAACAAGCCAATCTTTGCAATCTGCCTTGGACATCAGCTCATGGCACTTGCAACTGGTGCTGATACCTTCAAGATGAAGTACGGCCACAGAGGTGGTAATCATCCAGTAAAAGACCTTGCTACTGGCAGAGTGTATATCTCATCCCAGAACCACGGATACGTAGTAGACATGGATAAGCTTGATAAGAATGTTGCTGAGCCAGCATTCATAAATGTAAACGACGGAACAAACGAAGGTCTTGCATATGTAGGCAAGAACATCTTCACAGTGCAGTTCCATCCAGAAGCATGCCCTGGACCACAGGATTCAAGCTATCTGTTTGATAGATTTATAGAGATGATCAAAGAAGGAGGAAAGAACTGATGCCAAAGAATAAGGATGTAAAAAAGGTACTGGTCATCGGTTCCGGTCCTATAGTAATTGGACAGGCCGCAGAATTTGACTACGCTGGAACACAGGCCTGCCGTTCCCTCAAAGAAGAAGGAATAGAAGTAGTACTTGTAAACTCAAACCCAGCTACTATCATGACTGATAAGGACATTGCTGATGAGGTTTATATCGAGCCTCTTACAGTAAAAGTTCTTGAGCAGATAATCGAAAAGGAAAAGCCAGATTCAATCCTTCCAACTCTTGGAGGACAGGCTGGACTTAACCTTGGTATGGAGCTTGATGAGTCAGGCTTCCTTAAATCTCACGGAGTTAAACTCCTTGGAACAACAGCTGAGACTATCAGAAAGGCTGAGGATAGACAGGAATTCAAGGACACCATGGAAAAGATTGGTGAGCCTTGCGCAGCTTCATTGGTAGTACATAATGTAGATGACGGTGTAGCTTTTGCAAACAAGATCGGCTACCCTGTAGTACTTAGACCAGCTTTCACACTCGGTGGATCAGGTGGTGGTATCGCTTATAACCAGACTGAATGTGAAGAAATCCTTGAGAATGGTCTTAGACTTTCACGTGCCAACGAGGTACTGGTAGAGCGTTGTATCTCTGGTTGGAAGGAAATCGAGTACGAAGTAATGCGAGACAGTGCAGGAAACTGCATCACAGTCTGCAACATGGAAAATATCGATCCTGTAGGTGTTCATACAGGTGATTCAATAGTAGTTGCTCCTTCTCAGACTCTTTCTGACAAGGAATACCAGATGCTCAGAAGCGCAGCTCTTAACATCATTGATGAGCTTCAGATCACAGGTGGATGTAACGTACAGTTCGCTCTTCACCCAACAAGCTTTGAGTACTGCGTAATCGAGGTTAACCCTAGAGTTAGCCGCTCATCAGCTCTTGCTTCTAAGGCAACAGGTTATCCTATCGCCAAGGTTGCAGCCAAGATCGCACTTGGTTATACACTTGATGAGATCAAGAATGCAATTACAGGAAAGACCTACGCAAGCTTCGAGCCAACACTTGATTACTGCGTAGTTAAGTTCCCAAGACTTCCTTTCGATAAGTTCATCACAGCTAAGAGAACTCTTACAACTCAGATGAAGGCAACCGGTGAAGTTATGAGTATCTGCACTAACTTCGAAGGCGCAATGATGAAGGCAATCCGCTCTCTTGAGCAGCACGTTGACTGCCTTACAAGCTACGACTTCTCTGAACTTGATGATGAAGATCTTTTAGAGAGACTTAAGATTGTTGATGACCAGAGAATCTGGGTTATCGCTGAAGCACTTAGAAGAGGAATCAGCCATGATCAGATCCATGACATCACAATGATCGATCACTGGTTCATCGACAAGCTTCATACACTTGTAAAGATGGAGCTCAAACTCCTTAGGATCGGTGAAAAGAACAGCGAAGGCAAGGCTGGTACATTAGAGGATGCCAAGAAGATCATCTCTTACGAGACACTTCTTGAGGCTAAGAGATTAGAGTATCCAGATGCAGTTATCTCAAGACTCACAAGATTCACACAGGATGTGTTAAAAGAGCTCAGGGATGAATACAATATTCATGCTACTTTCAAGATCGTAGATACCTGTGCTGCTGAGTTTGAGGCTGCAACACCATATTACTACTCAGTATATAACGGCAAAGACTCAGAGGATGAAGCCGCACTTAGTGCAAACAGCGGCAAGAAAAAGATCCTTGTACTTGGTTCAGGTCCTATCAGGATCGGACAGGGTATCGAGTTCGACTACTGCTCAGTTCATGCAACATGGGCATTCAAGAAGGCCGGATTTGAGACTATCATCATTAACAACAACCCAGAGACTGTATCAACAGACTTTGATATTGCAGATAAGCTCTACTTTGAGCCACTTACACCAGAGGATGTTGAGAACATCGTTCGTCTTGAGAAGCCAGACGGAGCAGTAGTTCAGTTTGGTGGACAGACTGCTATCAAGCTCACTCAGGACCTTATGAAGATGGGCGTCAAGATCTACGGTACAGATGCAAAGGATGTAGATGCTGCCGAAGATAGAGAGATCTTTGACCAGATCCTTGAAGAGACACAGATCAAGCGTGCTCAGGGTGCTACAGTTTATACAGCAGAAGAAGCCAAGGAAGTTGCCAACAGACTTGGTTATCCTGTACTTGTTCGTCCTTCATACGTACTTGGCGGACAGGGAATGCAGATAGCTCTTTCAGATGCTGAGATCGAAGAGTTCATGAATATCATCAACAGATATGCCCAGGATCACCCAATCCTTGTAGATAAGTATCTTCAGGGTATTGAGACAGAAGTTGATGCCGTATGTGATGGCGAGGACATCGTGATCCCAGGTATCATGGAGCATATCGAGAGATCAGGTATCCACTCAGGAGATTCAATCTCCGTATATCCTGCACAGTCTCTTTCTGATAAGGTAAAAGAGACAATTGCTGAGTATACAAGAAGACTTGCTAAGGCGCTTCATGTAATCGGACTTATCAATGTACAGTTCATCGCTGTAGGAGATGAGGTTTACATCATCGAGGCAAACCCAAGATCATCCCGTACAGTACCTTATATCAGTAAGGTAACAGGTATTCCGATCGTTGACCTTGCTGCAGAGGTTATGATGGGCAAGAAGCTCAAAGACCTTGGTTACAAGCCTGGACTTCAGCCAGAAGCTGGATATGTGGCTATCAAGATGCCAGTATTCTCATTTGAGAAGATCAGAGGAGCTGAGATCAGCCTTGGACCTGAGATGAAGAGTACAGGTGAGTGTCTTGGTATCAGCAAGAACTTCAATGAAGCTCTTTATAAGGCTTTCGTTGGAGCAGGAGTGAAGCTCCCTAAATATAAACAGATGATCATTACAGTAAAAGACTCTGATAAGGGCGAGATCATCGATATCGCACGCAGATACGAAAAGCTTGGATATATCATCTATGCAACTCGTTCTACAGCTGATACACTCAATGAGAACGGCGTGAAAGCTAGAAAGATCAACCGTATCAGCCAGGAGTCACCTACAGTTATCGACCTTATTCTTGGTCACAAGATTGACCTTGTTATCGATACACCTACTCAGGGAAGAGATAAGAGCCGTGATGGATTCCTTATCCGCAGAACTGCAATTGAGACAGGTGTTAACGTTATCACAGCCCTTGATACAGCAAGAGCTCTTGTAACAAGCTTGGAAACAGAAGGAACAGAAGAAGGTCTTGAACTCGTAGATATTGCTAAACTTTGATAGTGTTATTGGGGGATTACAATGTCAAAAATAATCTATGAAAATAGGCTTTCTTCACAGGAAGATATAAAAGATTTCATTTTGGAAGGAAAAGCCAAGATCTCTTTTGAGAACGGAGCCATGCGACTTGAAAATGAGCTTTCAGCTAAGGAAGGTCAGAAAGCCAACTTTGTTTTGTGGTGTCCAGTGTCTTTTCCTTCAGATGTTAAGATTGAGTGGGAGTTCAGGCCGGTAAAAGAGCCTGGACTTGCCATGATGTTTTTTGCAGCTAAGGCAAGAAATGGAGCAGGAAATATCTTTGATGAGGGACTTGAGAAACGTACTGGTGAGTACAGACAGTACCATTCAGGCGACATCAATGCTTTCCATGTTTCATATTTTAGAAGAAAAGAGCCAGATGAGAGAGCCTTTCATACTTGTAACTTAAGGAAGAGCTACGGTTTTCACCTGGTATGTCAGGGAGCAGATCCTATTCCTGATGCATCAGAAGATGCACAGTGGTACAAGATAACTGTTCTCAAGACCAAAAACAAAGTATTATTTTTTGTAAATGACCTTCAGATATTTGAATTTGTCGATGATGGTATGACCTATGGAAATCTTTTGACAGGTGGAAATGTAGGATTTCGCCAGCTTGCTCCTATGATTGCTGAGTACAGAAACCTTACAGTAACCTGGATCTAAAAAGAGGATAAGAGATGAAGATACTTGTAATTAACGGACCAAACTTAAACTTTCTTGGAATAAGGGAAAAGGCAGTATACGGCAATCAGGATTATAACTACCTTTGCAATCTTATTAGCGAAAAAGCCAAAAAAGACGGCGATGAAGTAGTTCTTTTCCAGTCCAACCACGAAGGAGCCATAATCGACAGGATCCAAGAGGCCTACAGTGATGGTACAGAAGGCATAGTCATCAATCCTGGAGCTTATACACACTACAGCTACGCAATCCACGACGCCCTTAAGAGCATCGAGAACATCACCAAAGTAGAAGTCCACATCTCAGACATCCAGTCCCGCGAAGACTTCCGCAAGATCTCAGTAACAGCACCAGCCTGTGACAAACAGATCTACGGACACGGTCTTGAGGGCTACCTCGAAGCCATGGACTTCATCAAGGCTTCCCGTTAATAAAGTGAAAAATGGAAACGGAGTGGGTGACATAAAATTTGTACAATTATGTACAGATTTAGGTCAATATTTTAATAAAAATGTAAAACAAATAATGCTATAATCCTAGCAAATATCATTTTTGGGGGATTATGGTGTTGAAAATTATTAAGAATATGAGGTATAAGTATAGAGTGCTAATTGCGATAACACTGTTTCTTATTGTGACAGTGGTGTCCTTTGGCACTATTTTTGTGCGCAGTTATATAGAAAGAAATATGGAACTTAGGGCTTCGGAACTTTCTAAGGATACTGATAATATCATGACTAGTTTGGAAAATACTTTTGTTACGCTTTATAAGTATTATCTGGCTACTCAGACAAATGATGAGGTCAAATATATCGTTGAAAACGATGTAGATTATGATCAGGTCAGCGCCATAACTGATGCTGCGGACACCCTTTCTGGTAATAATATAGTTTCCGATTATGTTTCTGCTTATACGCTTATAAACTTTAAGACTGGAACAGTTCTTGGTAGTAGGGGAAGATATTCGACAGATGAGGTACTTAACCTTGACGAGATCATGAATATCTATGACACATATATAGAGACTTACACCAAGAACTTATGGATATATATAGATAGCGAAGCTCCTGACAAGAATTCAAGAAACTACAGGATGACAGTTCCTATTAGTGGTCTTGATCTGATACTGTTTGTGCCTTACTCAGAGGTTACACCCTATGCACTATTTGTCATAAATGTGAATATGAATCAGATAACAACTGATCTCAAAAAGCAGCTTCAAAAGAACCAGAATGCAGTTCTTTACTCTGCTGATGGAGAGGTTATCTTTTCAACAGATGATGAACTAGTTAAGCTTATTGACCGGTACAAACTAGACGAATCAGATGAGACCAGCCACATTCTTAATTTAGGAAAAGGCAAAAAAGTTTATGTCAGCAGAAGTACCTATTCTGTGGCGGGACTTCAGCTCTATGTTTCCTATTACAATGAGGGCCTTGAGATATTTACTAATACATATCAGGTGCTTGGTTTTGTGATCGTAGTGCTTCTTCTTTTACTGATATCGATCATTGTTTTCTATAGCATATACAAGCCAATCCACGCTGCGGCATCAGAGATTGCCAAGGAGAATGCAGAGCAGCTCCTTCCTGGAGAGGATGAGCTAAAGTATTTGACAAATAGCGTTAAGAGACTTGATAACAAAAATGAAGCACTTATTGAACACACCACAAACCTTTTTGCTATGAGACTTTACAGAAATGAGCTTACCAAAGAGGAGATAGATCAATATATTTACAGGCTATCATTAACAGACAAGATTCCAGAGAACTTCCTGATAATAACACTTGTTCTAAAGATGATAAATGAAGACAATGTTATCTCTGCTGATGAGGAAAAGAGGATTTGTACAGAGATAATAGAAGAGCTCAAAAAGAGTGTTAATACCAAGAAGTACTTTCTTCCAATGGTGTATTACTCAAGATCTGTTGTCGCCTTTGTGGAAACCAGGGATACTGATGAGTTCAAAGAGATCATGCTAAAGAACTACAATTACATAAGGCAGTATATCTACAACAAATATGGTATGAACATTGGAATAGGTATCAGTAGGCCCTACACTGACATCTATCAGATAAATGAAGCTTACACAGAAAGTGCTCAGGCTATACAACATGGCAAGATAGACACAGGAAGCTTTGTAAGCTACTACAGTGAAGATTCAGGACTTGCTTTAGTTAAATACGATGAAGAAAAGGAACAGGACCTTCAAAGAGCCTTAAGACTTGGTGATAAAGAATCAGCTTATAGCATAATAGATGAGATCTTTGCTAATCTCATAGGTCAAAAAATAACACGTGATAACACAATACCAATACTACTTCAGCTGGTTAATTCCATAGTTATGGAAGCTCAGAACTCTGGTCTGGGAATGGATGTATTTAGAGAAGAAGTTAAAGATATCTATCCTGTTATCATTGATTACCATGATCTTAACAGAGTCAGAAAGTATATTAAGTTCAATATGATAGATCCTGTGATCTACAAGCAGAATCAGCTCATTGAGAATCAGTCAGGAACAATAATGGCTGCTATTGAACAGCTGGTTGAATCAAAGGCTGGAAACATTACTCTTAATGAATGTTCAGAGATACTTAGCTATCATACAAGCTATATCTGGCGAGTCTTAAAGGAAGAAAAGAACATGACCTTCACAGAGTATGTGGAGCAGTATAAGTTAAAGATTGCAAAAGATCTTTTGACAAATTCGGATATGACAGTTGGAGCAATAGCAGAGAAACTTAGTTATACAAACGCACAGAACTTTATCAGATTCTTTAACAAGATGGTAGGAACTACTCCTGGTAAATTCAGACAGGTATCCAGGGCAGAACAGGTATAATCATTTTGTTGATTACTTCTAAAAACATCCGAGAAATCGGGTGTTTTTTATTATGCAAGAAATTGATTATAGACGTTATGAGATGAGCATTCATATAATTTGCACATACAAAGCGAACAGCTTGATAAATTTAAAGACACAATTACTAAAAACGCTTTTAGGAGGTAGGTATGAATAGTAGTAAAGATCGAAAGCTACTGGCATACGTGTGGCGTCACAAGGGATTATATCTGATGCTACTTCCGGGACTTTTGTATTTCATCATGTTCCGATATGTGCCAATGGCAGGTCTCGTAATCGCTTTTAAAAACTATTCCCCATTCCAGGGAATATGGGGAAGTCCATGGGTAGGATTTGATAACTTTAAACAGTTCTTTTCAAATCAGGATTTCCTGATATTACTTAGAAATACACTTGGTATTTCATTAACACAGTTGGTTTTGTATTTCCCAGCTCCAATTATCTTATCTCTTTTACTTAATGAGATCAGACACAGCTGGTACAAGAGACTTGTTCAGACATTTATTTATATCCCTCACTTTGTATCATGGGTTATCGTAGCTTCACTTTCATATCAGCTCTTTAATACAAATGACGGTCTTATAAATATGCTCATTAAGATGATGGGCGGATCAGCAATCCCTATTCTTTCAAGTGCCAAGCACTTCTGGGGATTGATCGTTGGTCAGGACATTTGGAAAGAAACTGGTTATGGAACCATCATTTATCTGGCAGCCCTTGCTGGTGTTGACCAGGAAATGTATGAGGCAGCTAGAGTAGACGGTGCTGGAAGATGGCAGATGATGTGGCATATCACACTTCCTGCGATCAAGAGTACAGTGATCATCATGTTGATCCTTAGAGTTGGTTCAATTCTTAATACAGGCTATGAGCAGATCTTCCTAATGAGAAACGACCTTAACGTAGCTTACGCAGAAGTATTTGATACCTTCATCTACACAAGAGGTATTCAAAACGCACAGTATTCATTCTCAACAGCAGCTGGTATGTTTAAGTCCATCGTCGGAATGATCATGGTACTTGGCGCTAACTGGACAGCTAAAAAAGCTGGTGAGTCAGGAATCTATTAAGGAAGGAGGAAGAAAACGTGGCTAAAACAAAGATCATTAAAAGAGATTCCCGCGGCGTAAAGATGAGCCTTGGATATAGAATTACAGACGTTATCATCTATACACTTATGGGATGCGTTGGAATTATCACACTTCTTCCATTCCTCTACATTGCAGCAGGTTCATTTGCTACAGACAGAGAGTTGACGGAGAGAGCATTCTTCATCATTCCAAGAGTATGGTCTCTTAACGCATACAAATATTCTATTAACAACGGAAACATATTATTGGGACTTAAGAACTCATTTATTCTTACACTTTGTGGAACAATAGTGAACATGGTTCTTTCAACTACATTCGCTTATCCACTTTCCAAAAGACATTTTAAGGGAAGAAACTTTTTCCTTAACATGGTAATCGTAACAATGCTTTTCTCAGGTGGTATGATTCCAACATTCATGGTACTTAGAGCCTATGGCCTTTATGATTCATACTGGGCACTGATCCTTATCGGAGCCATCAGCCCATTCAATATGATCATCATAAAGAACTTTTTCCAGGAGCTTCCTATGGAACTTGAGGAAGCAGCATATATGGATGGAGCAAGTGAGTTTAGAACATTCCTTACTATCATACTTCCACTTTCCAAACCAGTACTTGCTTCAATTTCTCTTTTCTATGCAGTAGGCTATTGGAACGATTATTTCAACGCTATGATCTATCTTCAGACTCCTAGCAAATACACAGTACAGATCATGCTGAGAAATATCGTTCTTAAGGCAAGTGCTATTAGTGACATCATGATGGACTATTACGACCAGAATGGTGCGCCACCAGATAAGGCAGTTAAGATGGCAACAACACTTATTGCGACTGTACCTATCCTTGTAGTATACCCATTCGTGCAGAAGTTCTTTACGAAGGGTGTTATGGTGGGCGCTGTTAAAGGCTGAACTGAGCTCTTGGCGAGGTCCTTTCGAGCCTAGAAGCGATGTTCGTTCTGGCGAGCGAAGCGAGAGCAGAACTTCCTTTTTAAACAAGAAAAGAAGGAAGATTTGTATATATTTTTCATCCAATGAAGGAGGATTTCTATGAAAAAGAAGTTATTAGCAACATTACTAAGTGCTTCTATGGTACTTGGGGTAGTAGCGTGTGGTTCAAACACACAGACAACAGGAACAGATTCTACAGCATCAACACAGACAGCTGACAATGCGGGGGCAGACACAGCTTCTGATGCACCTGTAGAGTTACCACCTGTAACATTTATGGCAATCGACTTTAACTCAGGCGCATCTAACACAGGTGACTACGCTGAGCAGGTTATGCAGCAGCTTGAGGAACATACAGGCGTTGACGTTGAGATCCAGTGGGTACAGAGTGATGTACTTGAAGAGAAAGCAACACTTGCTATGCAGGATCCTAAGTCTATGCCAATGATCATGACATGGAACGGCGCTGTAACAGGTACAGTTGTAACAGCTGCTAAGCAGGGCGCTTTCGTTGACCTTACAGAGTACCTTAAGGATTCTACAAAGTATCCTAACCTTTCACAGCAGAACCCAGGAGTAGCAGAGTCTCTTACAGTAGATGGCAAGCAGATCGGTATCTACAGAGCACGTGTACTTGGTCGTTATGGTCTTTCATATCGTCAGGACTGGGCTGATGCACTTGGTCTTGCAGAGCCTAAGACAATCGATGATGTTTATAACATGCTTTACCAGTTCACATATGGTGATCCAGATGGAAACGGCAAGAATGATACAATCGGTCTTGAGATGACATCTTACACAGGTCCTTTCGATATCATGCAGACATGGTTTGGATGCGGAAACGGATGGGCAGAGAAAGACGGAAAGCTTATTCCAGTATGGCAGCAGGATGAGTACCTTGAGGCTCTTAACTGGTTCAAGAAGTGCTACGAAGAAGGACTTATGCCTTCAGACTGGGCTTCACGCACAACAGATACATGGTCAGATGGATGCAAGAACGGTGAGAACGGTGTATATGTAGACGTTCTTGATGGCGGAAGACGTATCTGGGATTACTTCGTAAACAACGAGATTCCTTCAGTTACAGATCCTTCACAGTTTGCTTCAATGAACCTTCTTAGCAACATCAATGGCAAGACAATGGCAACATCAGGTTACAACGGATACTTCACACTTTCAGCTTCAACTTGCGACACACCAGAGAAGATCGAAGCAGCTCTTACACTTCTCGACAAGATGTGTGATGAGGAGATGCTTATCCTTACAAACTATGGTCTTGAGGGTGTTACATACGAGATCAACGAGAACGGCAACGTAGTTCGTCTTGATGCATCTGATGATGCTCTTAAGGCTAACTACAACGGACTTAACCAGCTTGTTGCTTACATTCCTGGAACAGAGTCAGACCTTACAGAGGAAAAGACAGAGCGTCAGATCAAAGAGGCTGATGTAAAGGAAGATGCTGAGAAGTACGCAGTTCTTAACCCAGCTCTTCCATACCTTATCAACTCAGCTACATATGCTTCACAGGGTAAGGACCTTGATGACAAGATCTCACAGGCTCGTACACAGTACATCTGCGGCGAGATCAATGAGGACGAGCTCAAGGCAGCTTGGCAGGATGTTCTTGATCGTGGATATCAGCAGATCATTGATGAAGTAAATGCACAGGTAAAATAATAGAAACTTAAATAATTTAGACACTGAGCCGTCGCAAGTCTGCGGCGGCTTGGGTGTTTAATGAAGGGAAAAAGAGATGGAAGTAAAAAGATTAGAAAACAGATCTTCAAAGGGCTATACAACATTTGGAAGTATGTGGGAAAAAGGAAAACTTCATGGAGATAAGATCTCTTTTACCCTGAGGGGTGAAAATGGACAGGTTCCAGTTCAGTCAAGGGTTACAGCTTATTGGCCTGACGGAAGTATCAAGTGGGCTGCTCATACTGCAGATGCGGAAGCTATGGGCAAAAAAGCTGTTATTGATCCGGTTTTGAATCAGGAAATCAATTATGGCAAAGGTAAGATCGAGGTTTCTGACATGGGGCAGGACGGATTCCGTATAGAAGCGGGATCTGTCTCTGTGCTCGTGTGTAGAGGTGGAGATAAGCTCTTTAAAGAGGCTCTTTTTAAGGGAAAGAAATATATAGAGTCTGCCAGATGTGATGCTCTAATTGAGAATCGGAAGGGTGAATATAACAAAGAAGTTCACTCGTATAAGGGAATCGTTAATAGTGCAGAGATAGTGGAAGAAGGAGAAGTTAGAGTTGTCGTTAAGTTCACTGGAATCCATATGAGCACTGAAGTCAAAGATGAAAAGAGGCTTCCATTTACAATCTATATGGAAATCTACAAAGACTGCCCAGAATTTAGATTTACACACACATTCTTCTTGGATATAGATGAATCAAAAGATTATATAAAGGGAGTCGGAATTTCTTTTGACGTACCTGTAAGTGGAGAGCAGTACAACAGGCATTTTAAGGCACTTTCAGATAATGGAACCTTTTCAGAAGCTGGAGCAATGCTCCTTTGCTGGCATCCTAGGGTATCTGATGAGATTTATCACAAACAGATAATGGGGGAGAAGATAGTACTTGATCCAGAGAGCGAAGAGGGCAGGAACGCTATCGATGCTTCCAAGATGATGCCTGTGTGGGATGAATATAGACTCTATCAGGACAGCTCAGAACACTTTGCTATCAGGAAAAGAACTGCCAAAGAAAATGTATGTCTTATCGACGGACTTCATGGACACAGAGCTCCTGGCGTTATTTCTTTTGGCTCTGATGAAGGAAGCGTAATGCTAGGTCTCAAGGACTTCTGGCAGAAATACCCTTCAACATTATCAGTAAAGAACCTGTCTAAGAACATGGCTACAGGAACCATTTGGCTTGTGACTCCAGATGCAGATGCCATGGACTTTAGACACTACGAAAATACAGGTTATTCACAGACTTACTACGAGGGCTTTGACGTATTTGGCGCTAGTGCCTACGGAATTGCCAATACCTCTGAATTTGCGGTTCGCTTTAACGAGAAGGTGATCCCAGCTGATACTGAGCTTTCGGATTTCTGTGAGAGCATTCAGAAGAAAGCTCTTTATATAGCTTCACCAGAGTATTATCATGACCTGCGTGCATTTGGCTATTGGAGCCTTGTTAAAAGAGATAGTGAAGCCGAGAACTGGCTTGAAGACCAGCTTGAGAGCGCATTTGAATTCTATAAGAGCGAAGTAGAAGTAAGAAAATGGTATGGAATGTTTGACTATGGCGATTTCATGCATACTTACGATAAGGAAAGACACTCCTGGCGTTATGATATGGGGGGATACGCTTGGCAGAACACTGAGCTTGTGCCAACCTTCTGGCTTTGGTTTTATTTCCTCAGGACCCAGAGAGAAGATGTCTTTAACATATGCGAAGCTATGACAAGGCACTGCTCTGAGGTTGATATCTATCACTTTGGTAAGTACCAGGGCCTTGGCTCAAGACACAATGTCCGTCACTGGGGATGCCCATGCAAAGAGCCTAGGATCGCCATGGCTGGCCACAACAGGATGATGTATTTCTTAACTGGTGACTTTAGACTTAGGGACATATTTGATGAAGTAAAGGATGCGGATTTTTCTACGATTGAGACTGATCCCCTTAGATTTTTCTTTGATAAAAAAGAAATGGTCTATCCTACACATGCTAGAACTGGCCCAGACTGGAGTAGTTACGTTTCCAACTGGCTCACACAGTGGGAGATAAACAAAGATAACAGATATCTTGAGAAGATTAAGACTGGTATTGAAGACTTGAAAGAGACTCCACTACGCCTTCTTTCAGGAACAGACTTTGAGTATGACCCAAAGACAAGCCATTTGAGGTATATTGGAGATAGAGCAACAGGAGGAAGTCATCTTTCTATCTGTCAGGGATCAGAGCAGACCTGGCTTGAGATGACAGATCTTATGGATGATCCTAAGTGGAACGAGATGCTTGCTTACTATGGAACATTCTATCCACTTGATAATGAGACACAAAATAAGCTCTCAGGCGGACGTATAGGTGATAGAAGCTTTGCATATCCGTTTATGGCAGCAGGTGTCATAGCTTACGGTGCTTACTACAACAAGGACCAAGACCTTGGCAAAAAGGTCTGGGAGATTCTTAAGGATAGCCTTAAGACTGAACTTAAAGATGGTGCTATCAAGGCAGTAGATGTGCCTCTTGCTGGTAATCAGGAGGTGCTAAAAGAGATTCCATGGGTATCTACAAATGTCTTTGCCCAGTGGTGCCTGAACACCATTGTGGCACTTGAATTTGTAAGAGATGACCTTCCAGAGAGCTTTAACTAGGAGGATGAAGATGAAAAAGACAAAGATTTTCTTGGCCGGAGATTCCACGGTTCAGACCTACAAATTAAGTGATGCTCCGCAGTGCGGCTGGGGAGCAGAGCTTTACAAATACTTTGATGCATTAGATGTATGTATCAGGCATTCAGAAGGTTCTACCTTTGACAACGCTGTTTCTTATGAGACTTCTAGGGTCATTATTGATAACAGAGCCATGGCAGGCAGGAGTTTAAAGAGCTTTTCAGATGAGGGCAGATGGAAAGACCTGATAAAAGACGTTTCAAATGGCGACTACGTTCTTATTCAGTCAGCTCACAATGATGCCTACAAGGAAAAGGAAGAACGATATCTTTCTCCTTCTGAGTACAAGGAAAAGCTAAAGAAAGAATATGTTGGGGACATTCTTTCTAAAGGAGCTGTGCCAGTCCTTGTGACAGCCATAGCAATGAAAGATTTTGATGACAATAAGGTATGCAGGATCTCTTTTCCTGAATATAGGGACATGATGATAGAGCTTGCAAAAGAGATGAATCTTGATCTCATTGACCTGGGCAAAGAGACCGCTGAGTACAACACGAAGATTGGGGAAGAAGCCTGCAAGGGAATATACATGAACCTTGATAAGGATATGTTTGAAAGTGCCCTTTTGGGGAAAGAAGATAATGCACATCTTAAATTTGAGGGCGCTTTTGTGTATGCAGGTTTTGTTGCGAAGAGATTAAAGGAAATAATTGGTGACTAAGGCACCAAAAGGGAGATGTATGGAACAGAGAGAAAACCTAAGCAGAGGACTTATAGCAGTAAAGACTAACACAGGAATCTTTTTATCCTGGAGACTATTTAAACGAGAGGCCTTTGGACATAATGATACAGGCTTAACTGGTGTTTCTTTTAACGTATACAGGGATGGGGACCTTATAGCGAACGTAAATGACTCAACAAATTATCTGGATAAAGAGGGAGCAGAAACCTCTAAATACTGCGTAGAAGTGGTGATTCCAGAAATCTTAAAAGAGCATTACAAAAGTAACTGTCAGTGCATGAAGGCTCTTTTTGCAGAAGGAAAGAGCGCTGAGGTTACTGCCTTTACAAGCGGCAAGAACTATATCGATATTCCTGTAAAAAAGCCTGAGGGCGGCGTGACACCTGCTGGTGAGAGCTTCGAATATACTCTAAATGATATGAGTGTTGGCGATGTGGACGGCGATGGAGAGTATGAATACATCGTTAAATGGGACCCTACAAATTCACAGGACGTGTCAATTAAGGGCTATACCGGCAGATGCATAATTGATTGCTACAGACTATCCGGTCAGATCCTCTGGAGACTTGATATGGGGCCTAACATCAGAGCTGGTGCGCACTACACTCAGTTCATGGTCTATGATTTTGATGGGGATGGCAAGGCTGAGATGGCAGTCAAGACAGCTCCTGGCACCAAGATCACAAGATACGATGAATCAGGAAAAGAGATATCTACTAAATTTATCACTCTTCCTAAAAAAGATGTATCAAAGGGGATTGCCCATACCAATAACTATGTATGCTCAGCTGAGGATTACAGAAAGCATATGATAGCTCTTTTCATGTATTGGACAGAGCATCCGGAGGTTAAGACTGGTCACTGGCCTGCTACCCTGGAAGAGTGCTTTGGAATCCCTGTTAAATACAGCTATCCTCTAAGTCGTAAGAACGCAGAAGAGCTTGTAGAGTACTTCATCAATGTATTTGCCAAGGAAAAGAGCCCTAGAAACGAGCTTGATAAGTTTGAGGGCTTCATATATGAAGGACCTGAGTACCTTACCATGTTCTCAGGTGGCGGAAGAGAGCTCTGCACAATAGATTATCCTGTACCAAGAGGCGATGATGGCCTTATGTGGGGTGACTACGCCATGAAGAGGATAGAGCCCTGCAACAGAGTCGACAGATTTCTTGCTGGTGTTGCTTACCTTGATGGCCAGCACCCTAGCCTTATCATGTGCAGAGGTTACTATACCAGAACTACTCTTGCTGCCTACAATTTCGATGGTACAAGGTTTATTCCACTGTGGCTTGTGGATAGCGGACACGTGCCAATGAGCAATCCTTTTGATGATAATCCACATGGCGGCGTTGGAAGTGACCCTGTTTATGGCATTTTGGCTGGCCAGGGCAATCATTCCCTTGCTGTAGCTGATGTTGACGAAGATGGCAAACAGGAGATCATCTATGGTGCAGCCTGCATCGACCACGATGGCAGCGTTCTGTATTCAAGCTATGATTATCTTCCTGATGGAACCTATGCCAAGATGGGACACGGTGATTCAATGCACGTGGCTCATATTGACCCAGATAGAGAAGGCTTCCAGATATTTAACGTATTTGAAGGCGCTAAGGCAGCTCCTTATGGCTATGCCCTTAGAGATGCTAGAACTGGCGTAGTTATAAGAGGAATCGATAAGACTGGTAAAGATACTGGTAAATTTGGAGTTTATGCTGAATCAGACCTTGGTAGATGCATGATAGGAGATATAGATCCTTATGTTAGAGGTCTTCAGTGCTGGGTAAATGATGTTTATTCCTGCAAGGGGCAAAAGCTAGAGCTTAAGGCTCCTTCTACCAATCAGGCTATTCGATGGGCAGCAGACCTTACAACTCAGCTCATAGACGGAGCAGACTACCTTGGCGGCGAGCACAGAGGCGTTATCAATGACATTACTCACGGAGTAATGCTCGCTCCAGAGAATACTCTCACCAATAACGGAACCAAGGGTAATCCTTGCCTTGTGGCAGACCTCTTTGGAGATTTCAGAGAAGAGATAGTACTGCGTCTTGAGGATAGTTCAGCTCTTCGTATATATACCAACACAGATATCACTGAGCACAAGCTCTACACACCAATGGACGACATCATGTACCGCGTAAGTGTTGCTTGGCAGAACACCTGCTACAATCAGACAGGCTATACTAGCTATTACTACGCATCAGATATGGATTTTGGGAAAGTGCCACTAGATTATTAAGATTATTACAAAAAATAGTTGAAAAAAATTAAGCGATAGTTTAAACTAAGTTAGTTGTTTGATGTGATAATATTTGGCGAACGGACGTCTGAATGCCGTTGCCGTTATTTTAGGAGGATTTTTATGATTTCTGCAAGTGATTTCAGAAATGGTGTAACCATCGAAATCGATGGCAACGTATGTCAGATTATTGAATTCCAGCATGTTAAGCCTGGTAAGGGCGCTGCTTTCGTAAGAACAAAGCTCAAGGATATCATCAACGGCGGTGTTAAAGAGACAACTTTCCGTCCTACTGAGAAGTTCCCTGCAGCAAGAATCGACAAGAAGGATATGCAGTATCTCTATCAGGATGGTGACATCTTCAACTTCATGGATTCAGAGACTTATGAGCAGATCGGACTTACATCAGATCAGATCGGTGATTCTCTTAAGTTCGTTAAGGAGAACGAGGTTTGTAAGGTTATGTCTTACAACGGAAGCGTATTCGCAGTTGAGCCTCCAATGTTCGTAGAACTTACAATCACAGAGACAGAGCCTGGTTTCAAGGGCGATACAGCTACAGGTGCTACAAAGCCTGCTACTGTTGAGACAGGTGCTAGCGTATCAGTGCCTCTCTTCGTTAACGAAGGTGATGTTATCAAGATCGATACTAGAACAGGTGAGTATCTCTCAAGAGTTTAATCAGTAATACTGAATATAGAAACTAAACGTAAGACAATAGTTAAACGCGAAATGCGTTTTCCTATTGTCTTTTTTGTGCTCAAAAATAAGAAATACAAATGGAAATGAAAGGTTTATTTAGTAAATGGATATTAAAGAATTTGGAAATATTATCGTGGCAGAAATTGCTGATGTACTAGGAGATAATGTGGAGGTTAGTTATAAGGAAGTTCTTAAGAATAACGGCATTATTTGCCACGCTATTCATATCAAGAAAAAGGGCGAGAATATAGCACCAACGATCTATCTTGATCAGTATTATAAGGACTACAAGAATGGAATAGTTCTTATGAAGATAATCAGAAATATCTTGGAGTTTTATCGCAAACATGCACCAGAGGGCTCAGTTGACGTGAATTTTTATGAGGATTTTTCCAAGATTTGTGGAAAACTATTCTTCAAAGTGGTCAACTTTGATAAAAACAGAAAATATCTTGAAGATGTACCTTTTGTCATGTTTGAGGACCTAGCGCTTGTGCCCCTTGTTAATGTTGATGATGAATTCCTTGGACCTGGAGTCATTGTTGTCAAAAAAGAACACCTGAAAAATTGGGAAGTTTCTGAGGAAGAGCTTTGGGAAAATATCTATGAGAATGCCCCTAATGCACAGCCATTTACAATCGAACATATCCTAGAGACCCTTGGTGATAAAGGCAAGGAACTTGCGCCTTTTTTAAGTCAGCTTGATATGTACGTTATCTCTAATGAAGCCAGGACAAACGGCGCTGGTGTATTTCTTTATCCAGGTGTTTCTGAGATGATTTCTGAGAAACTTGGAGGAGACTTCATTGTACTTCCTGCCTCCATACATGAAGCAATAGTTATGCCTTATTTTGAAGAGGAAGGAAAGAGGGATTTTCTTTATTCAATGGTCAAGGAAGTAAACTCAATGGTCGTAGGTGGAGGAGATGTGCTAAGTGATAGTGTGTATCTGTATGAAGCTGAAAATAACACTGTTAGAATACTTTGATAATGGAAACACATGTAATGAACGAGGAATGGGTGGAAGTTATTAACGGAAGTGATGATGGTGCTGAAAATGTATTTTTGAAGGATAGTGATCTTGATGATTATCTTCATTCTGGGAAAAGCTTTCATAAGAAGAGGGCAGAAGCTGCCAGTAATGGTGAAAACGTAATAATCCGTTCTTTTGATGAATTGGTGATCAAGATAAATAGTATCATATATGCCCAAGATGCAGATGTCTCCAAAATGCAATCGGTTGGAGTTATGAGAGTTGGTAGTAATATATCAAATCAAATAAGAGCTATTGATAATAGTATTGATACGAGTTCTTATTTTTTTCAGATTGAACCAAATGATCTGAGACATGCTTATAACGAACATTTGAAGCCTAAAAGAGAAGGCGATTTACCAATGAATGAAAATGATATCGCATTTGCACTTTCGCATTTAAATGAAGGCGTTGTAGAAAAGATTGAAAAAACAAAAGGTGGTGGAAAAAGAGCGATTATAAACATTGAAGCACCTGATGGGAACTACGTAACTGTTCAGGTGGTTTCAAAAGGGGATGGAGCTCTTTCATTGAAATCTATGTGGAAAATAGAAAAAACATCTTGGATTCAACAGGAGATCAGTTAATCTAAGATCCCACATCTGTTCGTTCTCAAGATGTTTTTTTCTGATTTCAACATATCAGATGCAATCTGATATGTCAATAGTGTAAAAATGCACCCGACAGGAATCGAACCTGCATTAAAGGCGTCGGAGGCCTCCGTTCTATCCATTAGACTACGGGTGCGAAATACCTTGTCTATAATAGCATAACGAAGACGGTGAGTTCAATAAGGGACTGGCTTCATAGGATGTTCACAAATTTGACTATATGGACTATATGGCTTAAAATCTAAATGTTGCACTATATTTACTTGTGCATATTTATATGATTACTACACTTTGTATTTCGAGGTTTGAATAATGAAAAAAAAGAAGAATCCAATTTCTTGGAGAAATGAAAAGAAAGATATATTTGCCATACTTGGTGATAATAAAAGACTTTTAATGCCGGCAATGCTTATCATTGCTGTTGGTCTTACAATTGTGATCGCACTCAGTGCTAATCACAGAGCTGCAGAGATGGCTCAGACTCCTAGTGATGCAGATGCAGCAGCAACCTATGAGATCCCAGATGTGGCATTAGAAGAGAATGCATATCCTGATGTTAATGCAATCATAGAGACATATTACACAGCAATGGCTAATGGAGATTCAGATACTCTTTCCAGAATCTATGTTGGTCTTGAAGAGACAGAAGTATTAAAGGCTGTTGCAACTGCTGAGTACATTGAGGATTATGAGAATATCGTAGTATATACCAAGCCAGGTCCTGTAGCAGGAAGCTACATTGCATATGTGTACAACGAAGTTAAGTTCTATGATTACAGTAAGCCAGTACCTGGACTTGAGACTCTTTATATCTGTACTAATGATGAAGGCCTTTACATCAATGGTGATATCGCTGATGAGAATGAACTAGAGTACATCAAGACTATCAGCGTTCAGGAAGATGTCATTGACTTAAATAACAGAGTAGCTACTAGCTACAATGAGATGGTAAATGCAGATGAGGAGCTTGCAGAGTTCCTTACTAAGATGAGAGCAGGACTGCAGGTTTCTGTTGGTGAAGCGCTCGCTAGTTCAGAAGCTAGCTCAGAAGCTTCAAGTGAAGAGGAAGTAGTTGCTGCAGAGGCTACAACAGAGGAACAGAAAGAGACTGTAACAGTTCATACTATCAGAGCTACAGATGTAGTTAATATCAGAAGCTCAGATTCTGAAACTGCAGATATCCTTGATAAGACTACAAAGGGACAGGAATTCAAGCAGCTTGAGGCTCTTGCAAATGGTTGGAGCAAGATCGAGTACAAGGGCGGAGTTGCTTACGTTAAGACAGAGTACTTCGAAGTTATTGATGAACAGGTAGTAGAGGCTGGAACAGATTCAGAAGCTACTAAGGATGATAAGACAACTACAGACAGCAATGCTACTAAGGATACATCAGCCAAGACTGGCAAGATGAAGGTCAATGACTCAGTTAGACTTCGTAAGGAACAGAGCACAGATTCTGATGTTCTTGCTATGATCTACTCAGGTTCAACAGTAAACGTTGTTGAACAGTATTCAAATGGTTGGGCAAAAGTAGAGTATAATGGAAGTACAGGATACATTAAGTCAGAATTCCTAGGAGACTGATATTAGTTTATAGGGAGGTAACTTTCATGTTTGGAAAATTCAGAGTAGCAATTATGGGAACTGGTAAGATTGCTGAGGTTATGGCTCTTACTCTCAAGAATACACGCGGAGTTGCCTGCTATGCAGTAGGATCCAGGACCAAGGAAAGTGCTGATAAATTTGCTTCAAAATTTGGAATCAAGAAAGCTTACGGCTCATATGAAGAGCTTGTAGGTGATCCTAAGATTGATCTTATATATGTTGCAACACCTCATTCAGAGCACTATAGGAATGTTATGCTGGCTCTTTCTGCTGGTAAGCATGTTCTGTGTGAGAAAGCCTTCATGCTCAATGAGAAGCAGGCTAAGGCAGTATTTGATTATGCTGAGCAGCAAAATCTTTTGGTTACAGAAGCTATGTGGACCAGATATATGCCAATGAGAAACAAGCTCATGGAGGTTTTAGCTAGCAACGTCATCGGCGAGCCTACAATGCTTACAGCTAATCTGGGCTACAATATTTCAGCCAAAGACAGGATCAACAAGCCAGAGCTTGGTGGTGGAGCATTACTTGATCTTGGAGTATATGTTCTTAACTTTGCATCCATGGTATTTGGAAATGATGTAACAGATATTGTATCTATGTGCTCTTTTAATGACCTTGGAATGGATCTTCACGACAGTATCACACTTAGATATAGAAACGGCAAGATGGCTGTTTTGAATGCTTCAGCGTTATCCGTTAGTGATAGAAGCGGAGTTATCTACGGTAGCAAAGGCTACATTGTAGTAGATAATATCAACAATTTCGAAGGAATCACAGTATATGATTCCGAGCACAAGAAGATTGCATATTACAAGAGGCCAAAGCAGAAGACTGGTTACGAGTACGAAGTAGAGGCTTGTGTTAGAGCAATTGCTGAAAAATGGATCGAATGTCCTGAAATGCCTCATTCTGAGTCACTTAAAATGCTCAATATGATGGATTTCATCAGACAGACCAATAATATAGTTTTCCCAGGGGAAAATGATCTTGAGATAGTATCTGCCATACCTGAAGCTCCTATGCAGGAAGAGGTTGTAGCATCAGAGGCGCCTATTCAGGAAGAAACAGATACCAGTGATACACCGGAAGGAACAGAGACTACTGAAATATGCGAAGAAAAGTAATCGCGGGGATTTTATTATTCTCTCTTTTATTTGTGAATATTTTTTCTTTTGACAGCTACGCTGACGAACTTGATGAGACCATTGCTAACATGAGGCAAAAGGAAGAAGAAACTCAGCAGACCATTTCAAATCTTGAGAAACAGACCAAAGAAACTCAGGAAGCAATAAAGAACTTGGAAGGTGAGAAGGCGCAGACTCAGAGCAATGTTTCTAATCTTCAAAGTCAGAGTAATGCTCTTCAGACTACTATCAATGGATACAATAGTAAGTTAAATACACTCAATGGTGAGATTTCAGAAGCAGAAGCTGCTATGGCTGAAGTCTCATCAGAGATTGTCAAGCTCAATTCCGAGCTTCAGGAAGCCCAAAAGCAAGAGAAGGAAAGGTACGAAGCTTTAAAAAAGCGTATTCAGACTACCTATGAAAAAGGCGGAACCCAAGGGCTTATCCGCATTCTCTTGGAATCGGGATCTATTCAGGAATTCCTAACCGTATTTGAATATTTGAATGCTGTTGTCGATTATGATCAAAAAAAGATTGGGGAGTATCAGGCTCTTCAAAAGGAGATCGAGTCCAAGAAGGCAGTTGTAGAAGAAAAAGAAGCAGAACTTGATAAGTATCAGGAAGAGCTCGATGAAAAGCATGATGAACTTGCAGGCCTTACTGATCAGGTCAAGGGACAGCTTAATACTACCAATAGTAATCTTTCTTCTGAAAAGAATAAACTTGCAAACTATGATCAGCAGCTACAGCAGTTAGATGCCAAGATGAAATCATTGGAATCTCAGACAGCTGCAGCAAACGCAGCTCTCGCTCAGCAGATTGCAGAGAGACTTGCACTTACCAAGGAAGATACTTCTGGATCATATTCAGCATCTGCAGATGAGCTTACATGGCTTGCTGCAACTATACAGGCAGAAGCTGATGGAGAGTCATATACAGGTAAGCTCGGTGTTGGATCTGTTATCATGAACAGAGTTAAGAGTTCAGCTTTCCCTAATACCATTATTGGCGTTATTACTCAGAATATGCAGTTTGCTTCTTATCGTTCAGGTAAGGTTGAACTTATTATTTCTAATGGTCCTAATTCAACTTGTATAAGGGCAGCACAGGAAGTTTTGGATGGAGCCAGAGTTGGTGATTATCTGTTCTTTATGACTCAGTACTGGGCAGATTACTATGGAATCAGTGAGTATTACATGATAGGTCATCATGCGTTCTTCTATAGATGGGTTACCAAGCCAAAGGAGGAAGCTCCACAGGAGCAGCAGCCTGCACCTGAAGAGAATACTGACAACAATCAGACAGAAGAGGCTCCACCTGCAGAGGAGAATCAGGAAGAAAACACTGATAATGGTGATAATGAAGAAAATCACGATGATTCAGAAGAAAACTCTGATTGATACATAAAATAGTAATTATCAAAAAATACTCTTGCGCTTTAAAATAGTAAAGTGTATAATGCTTTTCAGACAGTGTTTGCGCAATGGGGCGTGGAGACCTTTGGTTTTCTACGCTCTTTTTGTATATCAAGATGTTTATTATGCAAATATATATATTTGCTATGTGCTATGCACAGGAAGGAGAATGAAAAATGTCATACGTTGATGAGATCTACAACTATGTTGTAGAGAAAAACCCAGCTCAGCCTGAGTTCCATCAGGCAGTAAAAGAGGTGCTTGAGTCACTTCGTGTTGTTATTGAGGCAAATGAAGAAGAGTACCGTAAGGATGCTCTTTTAGAGAGACTTGTAACTCCTGAAAGACAGATTCTTTTCAGAGTACCTTGGGTAGATGACAAGGGACAGGTACAGGTTAACAATGGTTTCCGTGTACAGTTCAACTCAGCTATCGGACCTTACAAGGGAGGACTTCGTTTCCATCCTTCAGTAAACCTTGGTATTATCAAGTTCCTTGGTTTCGAGCAGATCTTCAAGAATTCACTTACAAGCCTTCCAATCGGTGGTGGTAAGGGTGGTTCTGACTTTGATCCTAAGGGCAAGTCAGACAGAGAAGTAATGGCATTCTGCCAGAGCTTCATGACAGAGCTTTACAGACACATTGGTGCAGACACAGACGTTCCAGCCGGTGATATCGGTGTTGGCGGACGTGAGATCGGATATATGTACGGACAGTACAAGAGAATCAAAGACGTATATGAAGGCGTACTTACAGGTAAGGGTCTTACATACGGCGGTTCACTTGCTCGTACACAGGCTACAGGATATGGACTTTTATACCTTACAGAGGAGCTTTTAAAGTGTAACGGTTCTGACATCAAGGGCAAGACAGTAGTTGTTTCTGGTGCTGGTAACGTTGCTATCTACGCTATAGAGAAGGCTCAGCAGCTCGGTGCTAAGGTTGTTACATGTTCTGATTCTACAGGTTGGATTTATGATCCAGAAGGAATCGATGTTGCACTTCTTAAAGAAGTTAAGGAAGTTAAGAGAGCTCGTCTTACAGAGTATGCAGCAAACAGAAAGTCTGCTGAGTACCACGAAGGTAAGGGCGTATGGAGCATCAAGTGTGATGTAGCTCTTCCATGCGCAACTCAGAATGAACTTCTTCTTGACGATGCTAAGCAGCTCGTTGCTAACGGTGTTCAGGCTGTATGTGAAGGTGCTAACATGCCTACATCTATCGAAGCTACAGAATACTTCCAGAAGAACAACGTACTCTTCGTTTGTGGTAAGGCTTCAAATGCAGGTGGTGTTGCAACATCAGCTCTTGAGATGAGCCAGAACAGCGAGAGACTTTCATGGACATTCGAAGAAGTTGACGCTAAGCTCAAGCAGATCATGGTTAACATCTATCACAACATTGATGATGCTGCCAAGAAGTATGGCTGCGAAGGCAACTATGTTGCTGGTGCTAACATCGCAGGCTTCCTCAAGGTTGCAGAGGCTATGAAGGCTCAGGGTATTGTTTAATACATAGGCTATAATATCTAAGGTTCGGTAATGGAAAATTACCGAACCTTTTTTTGCGTTTTTTTGTAAGAAAACAGTATTGACTATAAAACAGTATTACGATATTCTTCCATAGGAGTTTTTTCAAAAGAGAAGTAAAAAGGAGAAAGATTTATTATGATGGATGCTAATACAATAGCTTATTTCCAGGAGCTTTCACAGGTAACAGGGTTATTTTATAGTGAAGAGGCTGAATCACTTACAGGAGTAGCAAACGGTTATCACGTTACACTTGCTATCAACACTATTACATATCAGCTTAGCTTTTCAGTTCGTGCTAACGGAATGCTTCCTACAGCAGAAGTGTTAAAAGAGCTTACAGATGGCTCAGATGCAGTTAAGAATGCTGTAATGGAAGGAAATAGACTTGTAGTGTCAGTTAAGGGCGCTATGAAGAACGCTTTGACCAAGAATATCGTAGATGCTATCAACTCAGTTACAGAGAAGCTCAAGCAGTATGGTTACGAAGATGTTTGTGAGTACTGCGGAGTAGCAAGACAGGATATCGCGCCTTATAATATCGGAGGCAAGATCTACCAGACATGTCCTGACTGTCTTCAGGCAGCTACAACAACTGTTAACGCTCAGATCGAGCAACGCAAGGCAAACGAGAATGTTGGACTTGGTATTGTAGGTGCACTTCTTGGTTCACTTCTTGGTGTTCTTGTTATTGTTCTCATCGGTCAGCTTGGCTACGTTGCTGTTGCAGGCGGACTTGTAATGGGATTTACAACACTTAAGGGATATGAGCTTCTTGCCAAGAATATGAGCAACAAGGGACTTATTATTTCATCTATTATCATGATACTTATGGTATATGTTGCAGAGAGAATTGAGTGGGCTATAGAAGTGTTCAAGGTATATTCAGATGAACACATTTCATTCTTTGAAGCTTTCCTTTATACACCAGAGGTTATCAAATATAGTGATGCTACAGGACAGTTCATCGGATCACTGGTTCTTCTTTATATTTTCACTGCTGTAGGCGTATTTGGTGTTATCAGAGCTACTGCAAAAAAGATCCAGTAATTTGATTCAAAATACCTTTAAAGGTTTGATTTTTACTTTCAAAGACACAGTTTTTTCACAGTTTTTTGTGCAATTTGTTGTTGAAATAATAGGGAATAAACGATAAGATTAATCCCGCTACTGTAGTTGAGTTAGTATGGAGGTAGGCCATATGGGCGAGTGGAAACAAGCCTTTGATAGGATAATGGATCAATTATATAATCATCCTGAAGAAATGCGTGCAAGACTTCTTGATAAATATAATAGCTACGGCTACACAGCTCAGGAACGTCCCAAGACAGCAATAGAATTACTTCAGAATATGCACTAATTTCACATACAACAAATGACCCCGGTATGATCATCATACCGGGGTATTTTAATATCTTTATTTATCAGTCCTTTGAAGCTTCTTTTAAAGCCTTTACGATGTCCTTTTCGTTATCAAGAGCCATGATCTTATTTGTAAGCTCATCAGCTTCTTCTTGACTCCACTTTGAGATGATACATCTTGCTGTAAGAACAAGAACTGGGTTAACGCTAAATTCTGTAAGACCAAAGGAGATGAGAAGTGGGATCATAAGTGGATCCGCAGCTGCCTCTCCGCACATTCCTACAGGTATTCCTGCCTTATTACCACATTCAATGATATTCTTGATAGATCTAAGAACTGAAGGCTGGAAAGTAGAATATAAGTAAGCAACATCAGAATTTCCTCTATCTACGCTCATTGTATACTGGGTGAGGTCATTTGTACCAATAGAGAAGAAATCAGCCTCTTTCGCCAAAATATCAGCGATAAGAGATGCTGCAGGAGTCTCTATCATACATCCAACTTCGATGTCCTTGTCATAGGCGATATTATTAGCATCGAAATCTTTTTTGATCTCTTCAACAAGCTCTTTGACTGCTCTAAGCTCATCTACGCAGGTTACAAGAGGAATCATGATCTTGATCTTACCAAAAGCGCTTGCTCTAACAATAGCACGGAGCTGGATCATATAACTGTCCTTGTTACCAAGGCAATATCTGACAGCTCTGTATCCAAGGAATGGGTTTTCTTCCTTTTTCATGTTGAGATAAGGAATATCCTTGTCACCGCCGATATCGAGTGTTCTGATGATGACAGCCTTACCGCCCATTGTCTCAGCTACTTCTTTGTAAGCTGCAAACTGTTCATCTTCAGTAGGAAGATGATTATTATCCATGAAAAGAAATTCTGAACGGAAAAGACCAATACCTTCGCCATCACATTCAATGGCTTTCTTGGCATCCTTTGGAGTACCAATGTTGCAGAAGAGTTCAAGACTCTTGCCGTCCTTGGTCTTTGTTTCCTGACCATAGAATCCTTTTAGCTCAGACTGTTTGCGGATAAATTCTTCGCGCTTTCTAATGTACTGAGAAAGAACATCACCATCTGGATTAACAAATACGATTCCTTCTGTACCATCAACGATAGCTGTTTCTTTATCTTTGACGATCTCAGTTGCATCTGGAACAGATAAAACAGCAGGAATCTCAAGTGCTCTTGCCAAGATAGCAGAGTGTGAAGTCTTGCCTCCAACCTCTGTGATAATTCCAACTACGTTTTCTTTGTTGATCTGAGATGTCATAGAAGGAGTGAGATCTCTAGCTACAAGGATAGTACCAGGTGCAACCTTGCTGATATCAACATCTTCGATTCCAAGGAGAATCTTTAAGATGCTAACCTTGACATCGCTGATATCTGAAGCTCTCTGGCGCATCATGTCATCATCCATCTTGGAGAACATGCCGATAAACATGTCGCATACAGCTTCAACAGCTGATTCTGCGCACTGACCAGCATCTATCATCTTGCTCATCTCACCAGACATTGTAGGATCAGATATCATAACAAGGTGGCCCTCAAGGATTTCAGCTTCCTTGGGACCAATTCTCTTTCTGATATCTTCAGCCATCTCTGAAGTTTCTTTTTTGAACTTTTCAATTGCATTATTAAAGCGATCTTTTTCAGCGGCGGTATCTTCTATTTTTTTGGCCTCGTAAGATAGATCGTGTTCTTTGATCACGCAGACACTTCCGATACCGATTCCGCGAGAAGCTGCAATGCCTTTAAACATGTGTACCTCCAATTAGTCACCAAGTCCACTTTCAACAAGCTCAACAGCCTTTTTAAGAGCTTCCTGCTCATCTGGTCCATCACACTGGATCTCAATCTCAGCACCACACTTGATGCAAGCACTCATGAGCATCATAACGCTCTTTGCGTCAAAAGATGTTCCGTTGAATACGATCTTAACATCACTTGTGAATGGAGTTACTGTCTGTGAAAAAAGACTAGCTGGGCGCATGTGCATTCCCTGTTCGTTTGTTACTTTAACTACCTGTGAAACCATTTTTAATACCTCTTTCTTTTTGGAATTCCCGAGGGATATTTGTCCCTCGGGGAGATTATGTTAATTATTTATTTGCAGGCTTTTTGATGAAGCCGAGCATAACTGCTGTAATGATGGAACCAACAAGCCAAGCCACGATGTAAAGAAGTGGATGACCTACTGTAGCGAATACGAAGATTCCACCGTGAGGAGCCATAAGTGTGCAACTAAAGAGTGCTGAGAGAAGACCAGCAACACCTGAACCAACGAGGGTACAAGGAATTACATGGAGAGGATCTGCAGCAGCAAATGGAATAGCACCTTCTGTGATGAATGAGCTTCCCATTACGATGTTGGAAAGCCATGAAGCACGCTCTGACTCAGTAAACTTATTAGGGAATACCTTACAAGCGATAGCGATACCTACTGGAGGAACCATACCACCTACCATGATAGCTGCCATTGCAATGTAGCAAGCCTGTACTTCTGGATCTGTAATCTGTGCGCCCTGAGCAACAAGGACAGCAGCTGTATCAAGCATACCAGTACCAAATACGTAAGCAGCCTTGTTGATTGGGCCACCCATATCGATAGCCATCATAGCACCAAGGATAAGTCCAAGGAGTGCAAGAAGGCCAGCGTTACTAAGTGCTGTAAGCATGATCGAAAGACCTGTGTTGATAAGTCCGATGACTGGGTTAAGGATGAAGCACATTGCTACGCCCATGATAAATACACCACATAATGGATAGATGAGTGTAGGCTTGATTCCTTCTAAGCTCTTAGGGAAACCGGCTGTGATCTTCTTGAGGAAAAGGACAATTGCACCTGCAAGGAAACCAGCTGCGATACCACCAAGGAATCCAGAAACAGTAGCACCACCATTGGTGAATGCAAATGTTCCGATGAAATTGTTAAAGCCATCAAGAGGAGCGCCTTCGCCCAAGAATCTTGGAACCCATGTGAATGCAGGCTTGTCATTTACAAAAAGGGCTGCATTACCGCTAGAAGCAAGGAGACCACCTGTAAAACCTACTGCAAGGCCAGGTCTGTCAGCTATTGACTCAGCGATATATCCTGCAAGAACTGGAACCATAAGTCCCATTGCAAGTCCTCCCACATACTTAAAGAAGGATGAAAGTGGAAGCATGTTACCAAAGTCATACCCACCGTCTGCACCGTATCCGCAGATAGTATCAATAAGGAATGCAAGAGCAATCATGATACCGCCACCGATAACGAATGGAAGCATATGTGATACACCGTTCATAAGGTGTTTGTAGAACTTTCTGCCAAGGCTCTCATTTCCTGATGATTCATATTTCTTTGTAACAGTTCCTGTGTGATGATATACTGTAACATTTCCTGCTGAAGCTCTCTCAAGGAGCTTTTCAGGAGTGTGGATAGCTTCTTTGGTAGATGTGATGATAACTGGCTTACCATCAAATCTGCTCATGTCGATGTTCTTGTCGCAAGCTACGATAACAGCATCAGCATCAGCAATCTCAGAAGCTGTAAGAACATCCTTTGCTCCGCCTGATCCGTCTTTTTCGACCTTGATATCGATGCCGAGCTCTTTTGCCTTAAGTTCAAGAGCTTCAGCTGCCATAAATGTATGAGCGATACCTGTAGGACAAGCTGTTACGCCAACAAGCTTTTTAGCAGTATTTGCTTTTGCTGGAGCAGAAGCAGCATTCTTTGTTGCGTTTTCTTTATCTTTTTCTGCTTCCTTATCATCGATGATCTTAAGGAATTCATCTGCTGTCTTAGCTTCTACAAGCTTCTTAGCAAAAGTAGAATCCATAAGAAGAGTCATGAGCTTGGATAAAACTTCAAGATGTGTGTCAGCTGCTGTATCAGGAGCTGCAATCATGAAGAAAAGATTACTTGGGTTGCCATCAAGTGACTTGTAATCAATACCACCTGGAATAGTGATAGCAGTAAGACCAGCCTTAGCAACTGATGCTGACTTGGCATGAGGAACTGCAATTCCCATTCCGATAGCTGTTGAGCCCTTACTTTCACGTTCAAGGATAGCTTTTTTGTATTCTGCTGCGTCTGAAAGATTGCCTACCTTTGAGTGAAGCTCTACGAGAGCATCAATAGCTGAAATCTGATCATTTGCGTTGCAGTTAAGGCTTATGCCTTCTTTTTTTAGTAAATCTGTGATTTTCATAGACCCTCCTTTACCTTATAGGTTCTTGTACAGTTCGTTGATTGCTTCACCTGTTGCCAGGTCATCTGAGAAAGCTGTTGCGCTTCCTGCGGCAGTACCCATCTTGAGTGCCTCTTCATAGCTACCTGTCTGGAGGTATCCAGCTACGAATCCGGCAACCATTGAATCGCCTGCGCCTACTGAGTTTTTAACTTTACCCTTTGGTACACCTACTCTGTATTTCTCGCCTGTTTCAGTAATAAGCATTGCTCCGTCTCCAGCCATTGAGATGAGGACGTTTCTAGCACCAAGCTCCTGAAGCTTCTTGGCGTGTGTCTCAATCTCTTCGTCTGTCTTTAAGACGGTTCCAAACATCTCACCAAGTTCGTGATTGTTTGGCTTTATCAAGAATGGATGATATTTAAGGACGTTTTTCAAAAGATCCTTTGTAGCATCCACAACAACCTCGATCTTTCTGTCATTTACGAGGGCGATGATCTTTTCATATACATCGCTTGGAAGAGAATTAGGAATACTTCCTGCGAGGATAAGGATGTCGCCATCTTTTAATGTGTTTATCTTGTCAAAGAGCTTTTTTTGATCCTCTTCTGGAATCATAGGACCCTGAGCATTTATCTCAGTCTCTGCCTGACCTTTGATCTTGACATTGATTCTTGAAATACCATCTTTTAACTTGATGAAATCAGCTTTGATGCCTCTTTCACTTACGCTTTTCTCGATGGCATCGCCTGTAAAGCCTGCAACAAATCCAAGGGCTGTATTATCAAGTCCAAGGTTCTTTAAGATGGTAGAAACATTTATTCCTTTGCCACCAAAGTAGCATTCTTCGGAATCGGAGCGGTTGGTCATTCCTGGGAGCAGCTCATCGCTCATTCGTACCACATAATCGATTGCAGGATTAAAGGTAACGGTGTAAATCATTGCTTTCCTCCTTTTTATACGACCTTAATTATTGTCTTGCTGCCATAACTTGCCTTGGGCTCTTTGTCAGTTATGATGCAGCATTTAGTAATATCAGCAAAAGTTACAGAACTAACCAGTCCAAATTTGCTGTGGTCTGCAAGAATATAAGAGATGTAAGCATGCTTGACGGCTTCTGCTTTAACAAGGGCTTCATCTACATCGGGAGTAGTAAAGCCTGCGGTTAAAGAGATGCCGTTAGTTCCCATAAAAGCTTTGGTGAAATGATATTTACTGATTCCCTCGATACAGTCAGGACCAATGATAGCCTCAGTAGCAAATTTGCATCTGCCACCAATGATCATGGTATTTAAGTTCTTTTCAAGAAGCTTCTTGGCATGAACGATACCGTTAGTGATGTACTTGGCTTTGGCATTGTCGATGTATTTGATCATCTCCAAAGTTGTAGTACCAGAGTCAATATATACAAAGTCGTCATCGTTTATGAGAGAAGCAGCATATCTGCTGATTGCTTCTTTTTCCTCAATATTAAGAGAAGCCTTGGCTGATACTGTGGGCTCAATAGTGTTGACATCAGTAGAACTTAAAGAAGTTGCGCCGCCAAAAACCTTAAGAATTCTTTTTTCATCGTGGAGGACTGAAAGATCTCTGCGTATAGTGGCTGCGGAAGCATCAAATTGCTCCATAAGCTGCGCAACAGTAACTGCATTATTTTCATTAATATATGAAACTATCAGATCACGTCGTTCTTTTGTAAGCATACTTGCCTCTTTTATATTTTTTTATTAGCTTATAGATGATAACATCAAACTCAATCAAAGGCAATCACAAAAAATCAAAAATAATCAAATTGCAAAAAGAATAATAATCATAGAAATTCATAAGCGTTCAAAAATGCTCTCTTTTATTATACTAATTCTAACGATTAATGACATCATTATATTCTTAAAAAAGAATAAACCTTGCGGTAATAACGTAAATCATCTTTACAATGTAATCTATAATAAATTACAATATATATATGGTTTATCACTAAATTTGGTGGAGGTGCGTAACTTGGAAGAGATTATCTTAACAAATGATCAGGTTGATATCCTTGGTGAAATAGCTAATATCAGTATGGGTAATTCCGCAACCACACTTAGCATGATGGTTAATCGTAAGGTTGATATAACAACTCCTAACGTCAAGATCATTAAGAGAAGTGAAGCTCTTGATGATTATGAAAAGACCTGTATTTTCGTGCAGATACATTATGTAAAAGGACTTGAGGGCAATAACGTACTTGTGCTCAAGGAACATGATGTGAAGGTTATGACAGATCTGATGATGGGCGGAGATGGAACAAATACAGCTGGAGAGATCACTGAGCTGCATCTTTCTGCTGCTTCTGAAGCTATGAATCAGATGATGGGAACCAGTGCCACATCTCTTTCTTCCATGCTTGGAATTGCTACAGATATCAGTACTCCTATAGTTAATCAGATCGACGTAGAAAGTATTAAAGTTTTTGAAAAAATGTTTGATACTACTTACGATAAATTTGTTAAAATAGCTTTTAGGATGACAATAGGAGATCTTATTGATTCCGTAATGGTACAGCTATATCCAGTGCAGTTCGCTGAGGATATGTGCCAAAAATTTATTGAAAAAGGAAAATAATACTAGATTATGAATAAGGCAGAAACATTAGAGATCAAGAAACAGTTTACACCAGACAGATGCACTATCGATCACATCTGTGGTTGCTACGTGGATCATGAAAAGAACAAGAAACTAACATTTAGAAAGGCTTTCGGACAGCTCCCAGATGAGGAGATGTACAAATATCTGGATATATTTCAGCATACTTTAGCCGGAACATTTGGCAAGAATCTGATCAGTCTTGAGTTTCCTCTTGAACAGGAACAGCCAGGAGGGACTCAGGACTTTCTTTTGACCTTGCGTAATTCCAAGCTTGAGGATGACGAGCTTGTGGATGAGTGCTACGACAAGATCATAGCCAATTATGTAAATGGCGAGAACTACTATATTATCTTAGTTCACGCAGTCTATGATATCCCTGGCGTTACAAGTGATGGTATCGAGATGGAAGATGCTTCAGACAAGATCTACGACTATATTCTTTGTAGTATCTGTCCTGTTAAGCTCTCCAAGGCAGGTCTTGGTTACAATGAGACCAAGAATGTAATTGAAGACAGATATCGTGACTGGATAGTAGACGGACCTACTAAGGGATTTCTTTTCCCAGCATTTATAGAAAGAGATACAGACATCCACAACATGCTCTATTTTACCAAGAAGCCTGATGACCTTCAGCCTGAGTTTGTTGAGGCTATGTTTGGCGGAAGAGCACCTATCTCTGCTCCAGAGCAAAGAGATCTTTTTGATGCGGTAGTTCAGAATACTATCGGTGAGGATGCTGACTACGATATCATGAGAAATATCCATGATAATCTTAATGAGATGATCGAAAATCACGAAGGAGATTCAGAGCCACTTGAGCTTAAAAAAGATGATGTTAAGCAGCTCCTTCATGATAGTGGCGTTTCAGAAGAACGACTTGGCTATTTTGAAGAGAATTATACAAAGTGCGCAGGAGATGAGGACTTCCCACTTCTTGCTAGCAACATTGCAAACACCAAGAAGTTCGACATCGAGACTCCTGACGTAGTCATCAAGGTTAAGCCAGACAGAACTGATCTTGTAGAATCCAAGATCATTGATGGCAGACAGTGCCTTGTGATCGAGGTTGATGATCACATCGAAGTTAATGGAATCAATGTAAGAACATTTATGAATAAGTAATCTTATAAAGAAAAAGGCTTGATCCTGTTTTAAGGGATCAAGCCTTTATTAGTATTCACAAAAAGAATTATTTCTTGTCGCCAGTGATCTTGTTGATAAGTATCTTTCCAGCACGTTTAACTGCATATGGACCGACGGCCTTCATCTTATCTTCAGCTCTATACATTGTGCTTGCTTCTGGAATGTCACGAGATAAGTGGATAGCGTCAAATTCACACTTGGTAGTGCAAAGACCACATCCGATACATCTGTTTTCATCAACAGTTGTAGCACCGCAGCCAAGACATCTTGAAGCTTCTGCCTTAACCTGTTCTTCTGTAAGGGTAAGTCTAAGGTCTACAAAGGTATCTTTGGCAATACCGGCTTTTTTGCCAGGAATCTGTCTCTTGGCATTATCAAAGCTCTCAACCTGGATGTCATCCTTATCAAGCTCAATAAATTCACGTCTGTCTCTGGCGAGATCTAGTCTGTTTCCTTTGTGCACGAAGCGGTTGATAGAAACGAAGCCTTCTCGGCCACCAGCGATGGCATCGATTGCAAATTTTGCACCGGTAAATACATCGCCGCCTACAAAGATATCAGGCTCTGCAGTCTGTCTTGTAAGTGGATCAGCCTTGGCTGTGCCGTTTCTATTAAGCTCAACCTTGGTTCCTTTAAGAATGTCTCCCCACTGAACTGACTGACCGATTGAGAGAAGGAGATTCTCACAAGGAATCTCTATAGTATCGTTTTCGTCATAAACTGGAGCAAATCTGTGCTCGCTGTCAAATACGCTTGTGCATCTTTTGAAGATAACGCTCTTTACGTGACCATTTTCTGTAACGACTTCCTTTGGTCCCCAGCCATTCTTAACTTCAATGCCTTCTTCTAAAGCTTCTTCAACTTCATCTCTTGCAGCAGGCATTTCTTTTTCACTTTCAAGACACAGCATTGTGACCTTAGAAGCACCGGCTCTTACAGCAGTTCTTGCTACGTCGATTGCAACGTTACCGCCGCCAACAACAACAGTATCGCCATTTAGCTTAACTGAGTGATCTTGGTTAATAGTACGAAGGAAATCTACACCTGTCTGAACGCCGGCTGCATCTTCGCCAGGAACACCTGCAAGACGTCCGCCCTGCATTCCGATAGCAACAAAGAATGCCTTGTAACCTTCATTTCTAAGCTGCTCAATAGTAACGTCTTTTCCTACGTCTATGCCGCACTTGATCTCAACGCCCATCTGCTTGATGACATCGATCTCGGCTTCGATTATATCTTTTTCAAGACGATAGCTTGGAATACCATTCATCAGCATTCCGCCAGGTCTTTTTTCTTTTTCAAAAACAGTTACTGGATAGCCGTTCTCTCTAAGGAAAAAGGCAGCAGAAAGACCAGCAGGACCTCCGCCGATAACAGCAACTTTATAGTCATCGCTCCAGAAACCGCCGTCGTGCTTTTCACAAAGAGGAATGTATCTTTCGCTTTTCTTAAGGTCCAAAGATGCAATGAACTTCTTGATCTCATCGATAGCAAGAGGCTGATCGATTGTTCCTCTTGTACAGGCATCCTCACAACGTCTGTTACATACAGCGCCGCAGATCATTGGGAATGGATTGTCTTGTTTAATGAGCTTTAATGCATCTTCATATCTGCCTTCTGCAGCCATCTTGATATAACCCTGAACTGAAAGGTGTACAGGGCAGGCTGTTTTACATGGAGCAGTACCTGTTTCGTAACAGTTGATCTTGGCGTCATCTCTGTAGTTGTAGTTCCACTTATCTGGTCCCCACTTTTTATTGTCAGGAAGCTGAGTCTTTGGATATTTAACTTCGCTTCCGTCTTTTTTACAGAGCTTTTGGCCAAGTTTAGCTGCGCCAACAGGACAGACCTCAACGCACTTACCACAGGCAACACACTTATCTTTTTCTACATGAGCACGATATGCTGATGCAGAGAGGTTAGGAGTGTTATAAAGCTGTGATGTACGAAGAGCGTTACAAACGCCAGGAGCGCAGTTACAGATAGCAACGATCTTGCCCTCGCCGTCAATGTTTGTGATCTGGTGAACGTAGCCGTGACGCTCAGCTCTCTTTAATATTTCATATACTTCTTCTTTGGAAACATAATGACCGATTCCACGATCATCCATGTATTCAGCCATATCGCCCATACCGATACAGTACTCGCCGCGGATCTCACCACTTCCTTCACCGCGCATTGCCTGCTGTTTACGGCATGAACATTCTGAAATTCCAAATTTATCATACATGTCGATCCATCTTGAGAGATGCTCAACTGGAACAGACTGATTCTCAAGTTCGATAGCTTTTTCTACAGGAATAACGTGCATTCCGACTCCGGCGCCTCCTGGAGGAACCATCTGAGTGATACCTGCAAGTGGGAGCTGAGTCATGAGGTTAAAGAATGTAGCAAGCTGAGGGAACTCCTCAGTAAGCTTTTCCTGCATCATCATAAACTCTGCTGAGCCAGGAACGAAGATAGGAAGCTCATACTGAAGATGCTTATCCTCAGTCTTTGCCCTATTTTGCTCAATAATACCGATCCAGCGAAGACGCTCAACCATCTTGGTTGTTTCTTCTTCGGACATGTTATTCATCTGTGCAAGCTCTGGAATAGAATAAGGAACGCGGGTCTTCTTGAAATTTATCAAGAACTTGACCTGCTCTTTGGTAAGGATCATATCAAGCATCCAATATTCTGGATCTCTGTTATTGATCTTACCAGTAAGTTTTTTGACGTAGCGGTCCGTTATCATGGTTGCCAACTTAAGGACCAGCTTTTCTTTTTCAGGATCCTCTGCCACATAATTAGGGTCCTGCCAGTAGTCGTTCTCGTTGATCATAGGATCCCCGAGTTTCCACTCTTTGACATTTGTTGCCATAAAAAAATCCCCTTTTTTCCCATATAAGATATAGTTTTTTTGCTATCTAAATTTTATCATATCGGCTATGGAAACTAGAAGTGAAAAAATATTTTTTATTGACAATTTTTTAGTGGGGGCGTAGAATTCAATCTAACAAGTTAATAGTTTAAACCGATGAAGCGGAGATAACGGTAGCAATGCCACCACAGAGAGTTTGGGATGCTGAGAACCAGACGTGAAACAAACTATCAAATGGACCGCGGAGGGCATGGTCAAAGCTGATCTTAACATATTTAGTGAGTATTCCATGACGGCAGACTCCCGTTAGTAGTCAGGGATATGTTGGTATCCTGTAAAGCGCACGTACTACGTGAATTCAAGGTGGCACCGCGGATTAAGTTTAAAACTCATTCGTCCTTGACAGAGACAATATCTGTCGAGGACTTTTTATGTGAAGCATCCAGACAGAGAATTGTCGAGATGCTTTATTTTTTTACCAACTTAATTTTGGGAAAAGGAGAATGGAACAATGATCAAAGAAGCAATCGTAAAAATCGTAAACAAGGAAGACCTTACTTATGATGAGGCCTATGCAGTAATGAATGAGATCATGAGCGGCGAGACAACTCCAACTCAGAATGCTGCGTTTTTGTCAGCTCTTTCTACTAAGAGTGCAAGAGCTGAGACTACTGAAGAGATCGCTGGCTGCGCCGCAGCTATGAGAGATCATGCAACTAAGGTAGACACTGGAATGGATATCTTTGAGATCGTAGGAACAGGCGGAGATAACGCAGGAAGCTTTAATATCTCAACAACATCAGCTCTTGTGGCTGCAGCTGGTGGCATGAAGGTTGCCAAGCACGGAAACAGAGCAGCTTCATCCAAGTGCGGAACAGCTGATTGTCTTGAAGCTCTTGGGGTTAACATTGATCAGTCCCCGGACAAGTGCGTTGAACTGTTAAAAGAGGCTGGAATGTGCTTCTTCTTTGCTCAGAAGTATCACACTTCAATGAAGTACGTAGGTGCCATCAGAAGAGAGCTTGGCTTTAGAACAGTGTTCAACATCTTAGGACCTCTTACAAATCCTGGTTCACCAAAGATGCAACTTCTGGGGGTATACGATGGTTATCTTGTTGAGCCCCTTGCACAGGTTCTTGTAAGCCTTGGTGTTCAGAGAGGAATGGTGGTATTTGGTCAGGACAAGCTTGATGAGATCTCAATGAGCTGCCCAACTACTATCTGTGAGATCAGAGACGGATGGTACAAGACCTACGAGATCACTCCTGAGGACTTTGGCTTTAAGACATGCTCAAAGGACGAGCTTAAGGGTGGAACTCCAGAAGAGAACGCTCAGATCACACTTTCAATCCTTAAGGGCGAAAAAGGACCAAAGAGAGAGGCAGTTCTCCTTAATGCAGGTGCATCTCTTTATATAGGCGGTAAGGCTGATACCTTTGCAGATGGTGTCAAGCTTGCAGCAGAGCTCATCGATTCAGGCAAAGCTCTTGAGACATTAAATAAGGTCATTGAAGTTAGTAACAGAGGTATGCAAGAGGAAAAGGCAGTATGACGATTCTTGATGAAATTGCAGATTACGCTAGGATAAGAGTTCAAAAGAATAAAGAGATAAAGAGCATTGAAGCCCTTAGATTTGAAGCTGCAATGTTTCAAAAAGAAGGCTTTCCTTTTGAAGAAGCACTTAAGGGAGAGGATAGCTCTTTTATCTGCGAATGCAAAAAGGCCTCTCCCTCAAAGGGCATAATTGCAGAAGACTTCCCATGGCTTGATATAGCCCTTGAGTATGAGAAGGCTGGAGCAGATGCTATCTCAGTTCTTACAGAACCTAAGTGGTTTCTTGGAAAAGATGAATACCTCTCCGAGATAAGTTCTCTTGTTAATATACCCTGCCTTAGAAAAGATTTCGTGGTGGATGAGTACATGATCTACGAAGCCAGTATTCTCGGGGCATCCGCAGTTCTTTTGATCTGCTCCATATTGACAAAAGAAGAGATAAAAAGGTATATAAGTATCTGCGATGGACTTGGCCTGTCAGCTCTTGTAGAAGCTCATGATGAAAAAGAGATTCAGATGGCGCTAGATGCTGGAGCAAGGATAATCGGTGTTAACAACAGAAACTTAAAGGATTTTTCTGTGGATACAGAAAATAGCAAGAGACTTAGAAGCCTCATCCCGGACAATGTGATCTATGTTTCAGAGAGCGGGATCAAAGAGGCATCTGATGTAAAGAGCCTTAGAGAAGCGGGAGTAAACGCTGTGCTTGTTGGAGAGACACTTATGAGAGCCAGGGACAAGGAGCAAAAATTAAAGGAATTAAAAGGAATTAAGATTTAAGTTATGACAAAGATTAAACTTTGCGGATTATCAACATCATCAGATATTTCCGCAGCAAACATTTTTAAGCCAGACTACGTGGGATTTGTTTTTTGGAAAAAGAGCAGCCGCTACGTAGGAAAGGACACTGCCATGAGGCTCCGTGCAGAGTTATCAACGGATATTCAGACAGTAGGAGTGTTTGTAGATGCAGATATTGATTTCGTGGCTGAGCTTTTAAATGAAGGAATCATCGACATGGCTCAGCTCCACGGAAGTGAAAATGATAAATACATCTCTCACCTTAGGGAAATGACAGATAAGCCTATTATGAAGGCCTTTATAGTGAAAGGTCAGGAGGATATCGACGAAGCAAACCTAAGTCCTGCAGATCACATTTTACTAGATGCAGGAATGGGGGAGGGAGAAGGCTTTAACTGGGAACTTTTAGAAGGTATGACAAGACCATTCTTTTTAGCAGGAGGTCTTTCACCTGAGAACGTAAAAGACGCAATCGCAGAAGTAAAGCCATTTGCAGTAGATATAAGCTCAGGAATCGAGACAGATGGTCACAAGGATGCCTCTAAAATGGGAAGTTTTGTGGCAAACGTAAGACTTATCGATGCACAGATCGCAAGTCAGGGACCTGAGTACTGATAAAAAAGTATGAGGAGTGAAGATTATGACTAACACTAAGGGAAGATTTGGTGTTCACGGTGGACAGTACATACCAGAGACACTGATGAATGCTGTTATTGAGCTTGAGAAAGCTTATGATCACTACAAGAATGATCCGGAATTCAACATGGAACTTGCGGATCTACTAAATGAGTATGCAGGCAGACCTTCACGCCTTTATTATGCAGAGAAGATGACAAAGGACCTTGGCGGCGCCAAGATCTATCTTAAAAGAGAAGACTTAAACCACACAGGAGCTCACAAGATAAATAACGTGCTGGGTCAGGCGCTTCTTGCCAAGAAAATGGGTAAGACAAGGCTCATTGCTGAGACAGGCGCAGGTCAGCACGGCGTAGCAACTGCTACGGCAGCAGCTCTTATGGGTATGGAGTGCGTGGTCTTCATGGGAGAAGAGGATACCAAGAGACAGGCACTTAACGTTTACAAGATGAGACTTCTAGGAGCAGAGGTTGTTCCTGTGACAAGCGGAACAGCAACTCTTAAGGATGCTGTATCAGAGGCAATGAGAGAGTGGACTTCAAGAATTGACGATACTCACTACTGCCTAGGCTCTGTAATGGGACCACATCCTTTCCCTACAATAGTTAGAGATTTTCAGGCTGTTATCTCTAAGGAGATCAAAGAGCAGATCCTTGAAAAAGAAGGAAGACTTCCAGATGCTGTACTTGCCTGTGTTGGCGGTGGCTCAAATGCAATCGGAACCTTCTATCATTTCATTGATGACAAAGATGTTAAGCTCATTGGCTGCGAGGCAGCAGGTAGAGGAATCGATACCTTTGAGACAGCAGCTACAGTAAACACTGGTAAGATTGGTATCTTCCACGGAATGAAGTCATATTTTTGCCAGGATGAGTACGGACAGATTGCCCCAGTTTACTCAATTTCTGCTGGACTTGATTATCCAGGTGTTGGACCAGAGCATGCTTATCTTCATGATATTGGAAGAGCAGAGTACGTGCCTGTAACTGATGATGAAGCAGTAGATGCTTTTGAATACCTGTCTAGAACAGAGGGAATCATCCCTGCGATCGAGTCATCCCATGCAATTGCTTATGCTATGAAGCTTGCAAAGACCATGGACAAGGACAAGATAATAGTTGTGACTGTTTCCGGAAGAGGAGACAAGGACTGCGCAGCGATCGCGCGTTACAGAGGGGAGGATATCAATGAGTAATATTTCTAAGGCTTTTGAAAATGGTAAGGCATTTGTTGCTTTTATAACTTGTGGTGATCCTGACCTTGAGACTACTGTGAAGGCTGTTAAGGCAGCAGCAGATAACGGCGCAGACCTTGTGGAGCTTGGAATTCCTTTTTCTGATCCAACAGCAGAGGGCCCAGTTATTCAGGGAGCAAATCTACGTGCCCTTAAGGGCGGCGTTACCACAGACAAGATCTTTGACATGGTAAAAGAGCTGAGAAAAGAAGTTACTATTCCATTAGTATTTATGACCTACGCAAACGTAGTATTTTCATATGGTGCTGAGCGCTTCATGACAAACTGCAAAGAAGCACAGATAGACGGCATCATTTTACCTGACCTTCCTTTTGAGGAAAAAGAGGAATTCGACGGAATCTGTGATAAGTACGGAGTAGACCTTATTTCTCTCATTGCACCTACATCAGCAGGTAGAATAGCAATGATAGCAAAAGAGGCAAAGGGCTTTATCTACCTTGTATCAAGCCTTGGGGTAACAGGAACAAGATCAGAGATCACAACAGACCTTTCTAGTATCGTAAAGGTGATCCGAGAGAATACCGACGTTCCATGTGCTATTGGATTTGGTATCTCAACTCCTGAGCAGGCTGCCAAGATGTCTTCAATTTCAGATGGCGCTATCGTTGGTTCAGCCATCATCAAGATACTTGAAAAGCATGGAAAAGACGCTCCAAAATATATTGGAGAATACGTAAATTCCATGAAAAAAGCCATGTAAAACCGCTTTTATAAAAAGATTGTAAATAATTTTTTCTTCATATTGACAACATGTAGCAAGCTACGTATGATATTATACGTAGCTTGCTACATGTTTATGGCGATTTTATCTTTTGATAGCTTGGGCATAGAAAGAAGGTGAGGCTAGGTGATGTGCACAGAAGATAATAGACATTTTTTTAGAGACAGAGATCATGAGCCAGTTGGCTTTAAGTTCAAACTGATCCATGAATCTTTTGTAGCTATTTTTAACAGACAGTTAAAAGATGACGACATGACATTCTCTCAGCTTATGGTTGTGACATATCTTGGAGAAAATATGGACAAGAAAGTGACTCAGAAGGACATTTCAGAGGCACTTCATATCAAGCATCCCACAACTATTGGTCTGATAAAAAGGCTCGAAGAAAAAGAGATGATCAAAGTAGTTGTGGATCCTGACAACAGGAAATACCGCAATATTACCCTTACCAATAAGGGCGCTGAATATGTTGCAATGAGTAGGGAGAGAAGGAAAAATACGGATTCCTACCTGGTAAACGGTATGACAGAAGAAGAGGTAAAAAAGCTTCGCGAGCTACTAGATAAAGTCATTGATAATATGGATGCTTTAAATAAATAAACAGGAGTTGAAGTTTTTATGGTTAAAACATTACTAAAAGAATTAAAGGAATTTAAGCTTCCTTCGATACTGACTCCACTGTGCATGGTAGGAGAGGTTATCTGTGAAATGGTAATACCTATCCTCATGGCTAGAATAGTGGACCTTGGTATCAATAAGGGAAATATGGCTGTTATTGTTCAGAACGGCCTTTTGATGCTTGGAATTGCTATCTTAGGTCTTTTAGCAGGACTTGGAGGAGCATATTTTGGTTCCAAGGCATCTACCGGATTTGCCAGAAATTTGAGAAAGGCAATGTTTGATAACATTCAGACTTTCTCATTTTCAAATATAGATAAGTTTTCAACATCTGGACTTGTAACAAGACTTACAACAGATGTTACCAACATTCAGAATGCATATATGATGATCCTTAGAATGGCTATGAGAGCTCCATCATCACTCATCATTGCCATGATCGCAGCCTTTATCATAAATGCGCAGCTTGCTTCTATATACCTTGTGGCAGTGCTTATTCTCTTTATGTTTATGATGTATATCATGAACAAGGCTACCAAGTACTTCAAGCAGGTATTTGAGAAGTATGATGCCCTCAATGAGAGTGTTCAGGAAAACGTATCAGCCATTAGAGTAGTAAAGGCATATGTTCGTGAGGACTATGAGAATGACAAGTTCAAAAAAGCTGCTCTAAATATTTACAACATGTTCGTAAAGGCAGAGATGAACCTTGTATATATAAGTCCTGTAATGTCAGGAACTATCTATACCTGCATTCTCCTTATCAGTTACCTTGGAGCACGCATGATCGTCCAGAATACACTTACTACTGGTAATCTCATGGGACTTCTGACATACTGCATGACAATCCTCATGAACCTCATGATGCTGGGTATGATCTTTGTAATGATCACAATGGCATCAGCTAGTGCTAAGCGTATTGCAGAAGTTATTGAAGAAAAGGCAGATATCACCAATAAGGAAAATGCTATCACAGAGGTTCCAAACGGAAGCATTTCTTTTGACCATGTAAGCTTTGCTTATAACAAGACTTCTGAGGAGCCTGTGTTAAAAGACATAAATCTTGATATACATGCTGGCGAGACTATAGGTATCATCGGCGGAACAGGTTCTGCTAAGTCATCCCTGGTTAACCTTATCAGCAGACTCTATGATGTCACAGAAGGTAGCGTAAAGGTTGGCGGAATAGATGTACGAGACTACGACCTTGAGACCTTAAGAGATCAGGTTTCAGTTGTTCTTCAAAAGAATGTCCTTTTCTCCGGAACTATCTTTGATAACCTCAGATGGGGCAACAAGGATGCTACTGATGAAGAGTGCAAGAGAGCTTGCCAGATGGCGTGCGCAGATGAGTTCATCGACAGAATGCCTCTTGGCTATAATACAGAGATCGAGCAGGGCGGAGCTAATGTATCTGGCGGACAGAGACAGAGACTTTGTATTGCCAGAGCTCTTTTGAAAAAGCCAAAGATCTTGATCCTTGATGACTCCACAAGCGCTGTAGATACAGCAACAGATGCCAAGATCAGAAAAGCCTTTGCAGAGGAGATTCCTGGTACTACCAAACTCATCATTGCTCAGAGAATCAGCTCAGTTCAGAGCTGCGATAGGATAATCGTCATGGATGATGGTAAGGTCAATGGATTTGGATCTCATGATGAGCTCCTTAAGACTAACGATATTTACAGAGAAGTTTATGAGTCACAGACAGGTGTAAGTGGTGACGCAGACTTTGATTCAGTAGGATGAGGTGAAGAATATGGCAGATAATAAACAGATCAAAGGACCAGGCGCAAGACCAGGTCGAGGCATGCCAAGACCAAAGATCAATAATCCTGGTGCACTTTTCAAAAGAATAATGGGATATGTGTTTAAGTTCTATCCTATCCATATGATAACTATTCTCGTGTGTATCCTTGTTACAGTATTTTCAAGCGTGCAGGGAACTCTTTTCACAAGAGAACTTATCGATTCATATATTCAGCCAATGATCGACAATGGCAGCAAGGACTTTGGACCACTACTTGGAGCTATCAAAAGGGTTGCATGTTTCTATGCACTTGGCGTAATTGCTGCATTTGTCCAGGCTAAGGTCATGGTGTATATCAACCAGGGTACACTTAGAAGACTTCGTGAAGAGCTCTTTGAGCACATGGAGAGCCTTCCTATCAAGTACTTTGACACAAACGCCCACGGCGACATCATGTCAGTTTATACCAACGATATCGATACCTTGAGACAGATGATCAGCCAGAGTATTCCTCAGCTTTTGAGTAGTGCTATCACCATAGTCAGCGTACTGATCTCAATGTTTGTCCTTAGTATTCCGCTTACTATCGTAACTCTTATCATGGTTGCTGTTATGCTGTTTTGCTCAGCCAAGGCTACAAAAGCTTCTGGTAAGAACTTCGTAGCACAGCAAAAGAACTTAGGCTCCCTCAACGGTTATATAGAAGAGATGATGTCTGGGCAGAAGGTCATCAAAGTATTTAATCACGAGCAGGAAGCCATTGAAAAATTTGATGAACTTAATCAGCAGCTCTATGAGAGTGCATTTAAAGCTAATGGATTTTCAGGAGCTCTTGGACCTATCAATGCTCAGCTTGGTAATACAAGCTACGTATTATGCGCTATGATCGGCGGCGCCATTGCTATCTTTGATAGTTCAGCAGTTGGCGTGTCAGTAGGTGCATTTGCTACATTCATGATACTTAACAATTATCTTAATAAAGAGATAAATCAGGTTCAGGATGTGGAAAATGGTTTAACTGTTGGAGCTTTAGCAAGTTTTCTTACATTTAACAAGAACTTCAGTATGCCTATCAACCAGGTCAGCATGCAGTTCAACTCCATCATCATGGCTCTTGCTGGTGCTGAGAGAATCTTTAGACTCCTTGATGAGAAGCCAGAGACAGATGAAGGTTATGTACTCCTTGTAGATGCAGAGGAAAAAGATGGCCAGATAGTAGAAGCAGACCATCATACAGGGCACTGGGCTTGGAAGCATTATCACAAGGCTACAGATACTACAACATACCAGCCAATGGAAGGTGATGTTACATTTAACGGCGTAGACTTTGGCTATACAGATGAAAAGATGGTACTTCATGATATCGTTCTTCACGCTGAGCCAGGTCAGAAGATTGCTTTTGTAGGATCTACAGGTGCCGGCAAGACTACCATCACAAACCTTATCAACAGATTCTATGATATTCAGGATGGTAAGATCAGATACGATAACATCAATATCAACAAGATCAAGAAGGCAGACCTTCGTCGCTCTCTTGGTATAGTACTTCAGGATACACATCTCTTTACTGGTACAGTAAAAGAGAATATCAGATACGGAAAGCTTGATGCTACAGATGAAGAAGTAATTGCAGCAGCAAAGCTTGCTAATGCACATAGCTTTATCAAGCGTCTTCCTGATGGATACGACACAATGCTCACAGGAGATGGAGCAAACCTTTCACAGGGCCAGAGACAGCTCCTTGCCATTGCAAGAGCAGCTATTGCAGATCCTCCAGTACTGATCCTCGACGAAGCTACATCCTCAATTGATACACGTACTGAGAAGATTGTTCAGGATGGTATGGACAAACTCATGAAAGGCAGAACAACCTTCGTAATTGCTCACAGACTTTCAACTGTTCGCAATAGTGACTGCATCATCGTTCTTGAGCAGGGCCGCATCGTAGAACAGGGCACTCACGACGAGCTCATTGCCAAGAAACAGCGATATTATCAGCTTTATACAGGAATGAAGGCTGAGACAGCTTAAATCAAATAATACAAATTTATTTAAAATTCTTAAGAACTCCCTTAACAAATGGGAGTTCTTTTTTGTTATAAAAAGCTGCAAAGCGCAACAAAAGTGCGTTTATAAGTGTTAAATATATTGCAGAAAACGTAATATTATCTTATAATTTTTAATGTTTGTTAATACTAATCTGATTGGGGAGATTTTAAGCTATGAAGAAATCAAAAGCGCCAGTAATAATGGCTTTGCTGACATTCTGTTTAGGGGTTGTTTTTAATTCAAGCATAGTTCATGCGACAGATTCCGGTATAGAAGCGTCATCTGCATATGAAAGTAGTGTGGAGATCATAGAAGAACCAAAGAGCTTAGAGGAAAGACTTGAAGATGTAAAGAGCAGCGTAGTACAGATCAACGCAGTCTATATTGATGATGAAAAGAAACATCACATTATAAAGGGGGCAGCAGGTACTCTGATCGGTAAAAAAGACGGAACAGAGTATGTACTGACCAGTATGGAAGCAATTACTCCGGATAAAGACCTTAAAAATTCTGCGCTTAAAGCTTTGGGAGTAGCCAAGGATAAGAGGGAAGACGTTGACCTAAGTTATGAAGTAGTAGTTGAGAATGACATGGTATTTAGCGCCACCTTGCTAAATAGTAGTGAGGAACTTGATTTAGGCGTATTTACGATTTCTCAGCCATTAAATAAAAGAGAGCCCATGACAATTCTTTACTCTGAAAATGGTAAAGGACTATCAGGTATTGAAGATGTGTATGCTTTTGGCTTTCCAGATGCAATAGTTTACGGAACTAATGATGTTTACTATGCAAATGAAAGAGTAAATAGAACTTCAGGAAAGATCTCTAATATTGTAAAGACAGAAAAAGCTGAGTGGATCGAGCATAACGCTGCAATTTCAGCAAACAATAATGGAGGGCCACTTGTAAATCCTGATGGAGAGATGATCGGTATAAATAATCTCAGAACGGAAGGAACATATTATTACTCAGTTAGCGCCAATTCTATTGTCAGAGTGTTAGATGGTCTTGGAATCGAATATGACAAGATTTCAATTGAAGAGAAGGCAAGAAATGCTGCGGCTATGGCAAGTACAGTAGCGGTATCAACCGAGGAACAGCTTCCAGTAGTAGTGGAAAAGGTACCAGCATGGCTGACTGTAGTGGTGATCTTATTGGTATGCATTGTGGCTGTTGTACTTGTGATGATGATACTGATCATGAAAAAAAGCTCTGATAAAGGACCTAAAAAACCATCCTTTAAGGAAAGAAAGAAACAGCAAAAGGAAGAAAAAGAAAAGCTTATTACGCCTGAAACCTTTGAAAATAGAAGAACTCAGGTAAATGTAGCAAATACTGGCTCTATGATTTCAAATAACGATGAAACTAGTGTATTAAATGCTGGTGCGTCAGATGAGACATCTGTTCTTGCACCTGGAGTAGGAAGTGATGTGGCTGGTGTATATGGCTCTTTATACAGAAAACAGTTTGGTGAAAATGTGATCATCAACAAGAAGCGTTTTGTTATAGGAAAGGATTCTGTTCATGTTGATTACAGCATCAAGAAAAATGGAGCTATTAGCAGACAACATGCGGCTATAAATGTCATGCCAGATGGAACATATATCGAAGACCTTGGTTCAACTAATGGCACATTCGTTAATAACAGCAAGTTGTCTAAAAATGAGACCAGACTTCTAAATGATGGAGATATGATTAAGCTTGCTGACGAAGAATTTGAGTACAGGAAATAAGTATTGAGGAAATGGCATGGTAACGGAACAGTTTCAAACCCATATTGCATATACGTTTGATGGTGATGAGAAATATCTTGGGCTAGCTGTAAAAACACTGATAGAGGCTAGAGATGAGCTTTTGCTTGAAGCCAGAATGATCTCTAAGAATGGAAAAGAAAGAATCGTTTTTAATACTAATAGCTTAAGTAGTTATAAGACGTTGGAAGGTGAAGTACCAACATATATGTTGATGTCTCTTTTGCAAGATTTGGGAAGGGTTATAAAACTTGTAAAAGACAGTCCATTTTGGGAACTGACATTTATAGACCTAAGAAAAGAACATATCTATTTGGATTTAGAAAAAAAGACCGTTAAATTCATCTTGATTCCAAGAGTCTTTGAAGACCAAAGAGCTGCATTGGCATATTGGGAAGAAGAGCTTCTTAAATTTGTAAATGACGTTGTTCTGGCTCTGGGAGAATGCCCTGAATTGTCCCAGATTAAAGAATGCCTTGATGTGGCACTTGATTCAAATGCTGGCATAGAAAGAAAAAGTGAAATAGAGAAGCTAATTGATATTCTCATTGAACCTTTATTTTTTAATGAAGAAGAAAGCAGGGATGAACAAGAGGTAAACAAGATTATCTTGGAATATGAAGGCGGCCTTGGTCATTTTAAATTTGTTGATGCAGCAGATGAATTTGTGATCGGTAAGAGCGATGAATGCAACGGTATAGTAAACATCAGCGGCGCTATTAGTAGAAGACACTGCGTGATCCAAAAGACTCCAGAATGCATCCAGATTTCTGACCTTGGCAGTACAAATGGCACATGGCTCAATGGAGAAAAGCTTGAACCTAACAATATGCATCAGATTCATGCAGGGGATGAGTTAAAGATAGCTGATATTACATTCAGAATTATTTTTGAGTAAGGATTATTAGTATATATGGGGACAAATGTTTCAGACAACATCCAAAGAACGGGGATAACAACAGGCAATTCAGAATGTGTCATTTACTTGGACAAAAGGGTATTGAATCTAACTATTGATGAGTATATTACGTTAAAAGATACTTTGCTAGCTTGGAAGGATATAATTCAAACCAATATAACAAAGGTAGAAGATGCATCAAACGGACTTACAACAAAAGCATTTTCAAGTTGTGATCATTTTTACCTTAATAACATCTATGCAGATTTATTGGATAAAACAATTATCGCTATAGAAACTATGGAACAGGTATCGTATTGCGCAAATAACTTATTACTTCGTTGTGAGAATTTCTATGAGATATTAGAAGGCTTGGAAGAATATTGCGGAGATGTGTTTGCAACAGTTGGGTTCTATTCTGCAATGCAGGGAACTGCACAAGCACCATTGACTACAGAACTCTACCTTGAAGATACCTATTATGGTCAGGATGGAGGAGCAATCGGCTCAACTACAGAAAGTGCAATTGGGCTTTTTTCGATAATTTCAGAAGAGAACAATACAGTTCTCGATTATTTATCATCTTTGGAAATTGGAGAGATAGATGTATCAGGAGAGTGCGCTGCAATACAAGATGATTGTGATAAGAAGGAAAGGTTAGAAATTCTTTTTAGCTCTTTTGTTAAATATGTTAATGGAGTAAACAAACTTAATACAATGGCATCTGAGAAGTTTGGAAGCATATGTGAATCTCCATTTATGGCAAGCTATACCAGAAACTACGATTATTCAGGATATAAAGCTAATATACAGAGTGTATCTCTTGAGAGAGCACATAGAGCAGAACTACATGGGCTTGGAATTACTGATGAGGACATAGATGCAACTCTTTCTAAGGGAACTGTGACGTTAGCAGAAATGGTATCAATTAATAAATCTGCACGTGGAGAACGTATCGGAATAAACAATAATTATTTCGTTAAAGTCATTGAAACGGATAGTAATGGCGTTCAGACAATTCGTTATGGTGGTGATCAGGGGAAATTCCCAACAGGCGATGGTTTATTGCATGTTCTTGATAATAGGCTAAATGAAAATGGTTGTGGTGTTGTAGCGGCAGTCAATCAGTATTTATACCTGACAGGTCAATACAATATATCAGAAGAAGATTATAAAAAATTAGCGAATGGATTCTTTTTATGTGAAGATATGGACCTTGATTCGTATTCGGAAGGATGTGCTTCAGCGCTAAGGTCATTTGCTGTTATAGGTCCAACAGGAGCATTGCCTGTACAGATGTGTAATTATGTTGAGGGAATGTGCATAAAAGCGGAAAACAGCGTGGAAGTAAGTAGCCATTGGGATCTTACGCAAGATTATGAAAAGGATTATGTAAATATAAAAAAGCAATTATCTAATGATATACCAGTTATATGGGCGTTTCATGATAATTTAAATGGTATTGTTTTAGAAACAGGAAAAGACTTGGGGTTTGTGGATGAAAAGGATATAGAAAAACTGAGTATAAAAAAATACGATGCTGCTACTGGAACATATATTGATACTTATACTGCGGATAGTCATTACGTTACAGTTACTGCCATCTATGAAAACTATGATAACAATGGTGAATTGAAAAGGATGGTTGAAATCTCTACATGGGGAGAAAAAGCATATGTCGATTATGATGAGTATGTCGAATATGTCTCTAAGCATCCAGGAAATAGGCCTTTTTCTAGTATTACTAATACAACTGTTCATTAAGAAAGGGAAAAAATGAAAAAAAAGAAAATCATTATTAGAGTAGTAATACTATTGGTATTTGCAATAATTTGCATTAGCCGAATCGTATATGTGGATTTGCACAGAGTTTATAGAGAGTGGCAAAAAGAATTAAATATTAAAAAGCGTGATGGGCTTGATTTTGATTGGATGAAGTTATCTGATGATGGGATAGATGTGTATATTACTTTAGAGAACACTCATGATGGATATGAATCCTTAAATGAAATAGTTAATACACATAATAAGTTTGTGGAACAAAAACCAGACTATTTTCCAGATAATTACGAGATTAGTTTTGTGGTACAAAGGCCAAGCGGAAAGTCTTATATGATATTTAGTAATGTTCCGCCTTTGGAGAATGATGTAACAAAGATAGATGGTTTGAAAATGGGATATTGCTCCGCAAATATATATGAAATTCTAGATGATTTCAGCTATTCTGATGCAATGTTTGAAGTGCCGGTACTTGTATTGACTGATGGTAATGCTGGGACGTTGGTAAAACAATCATATTCAGTCGTACAACAAATGAAAGGCTTAGAAAAAGTGGTCCTTGATTATAGTTATTATCATGGTGAATATTCCGAGGCATATGAAGCGATTCAGGAATATGCTCCGGGGGTAGAAGTTTATTTAAAGTCAGGATATGAGTATGTGAAAATGCCAAATTAAATTGAGGATAGAGAAAAATATTGCATATGAAAAAGCTAGTAGTAAGCGTGTTGGTTGTGGTTGCTTTTATATGTTTATGCCGTGCTATATATGTGGATTTATCTATGGATTATAGACAATGGAATAAAGAACTAAATATCAATGGAAAAGATGGACTTCATTTAGATTCGTCTTATATTTCTGATAATGAGATAAAGCTCTATATTGAGTGCGACTCTTATAAAGGAGGGTACGAATCATTGTCTGAAATAGTGGATATTCATAACAGATTTGTAGAGCAGAATCCTGATTATTTCCCTTCAGGCTATAAGATTTCATTCGAGGCAATTCATCCAAGTGGTTTGACACTTATGTGTTATAGCAATGCGGATCCATTATTCTCAGTTGATGTGAATTTAGATACTCCTAAGTTAGAATATTGCTACGTTGACATATATGAAATTATAAAAGCAATGAATAATTCAGATTTAGAGTTAAATGTACCAGCATTAGTTTTGACAGATTCAAATAGTGGACAAATTAGTTCAGAAGCATATTCTTTTGTTGGCAGAATACATGGATTAAAAAAAGTGATTATAGATTATAAACACGATCACGGAGAAATTGCAGATATTTATAAAGTTATTACGAGTAATGTTCCGTCAGTGAAAGTATATCAAAAGTCTCTTAATGAACTTAAAGAATATGTAAATTAGTGTATATGAAAAAAATAATAAAAATATTTAACCTTATGATCATTTCATCGCTTATCTGCATTATGGGATGTTCACAGATAATGTATGTAAATAAATTTAACATTAAATCATCACACAAAGAGTGGGTTGAACAAATAGGGTTACTGAGTCACCGAGAAATAAAAATACAGAGTTACAGAGAAACAGATAAATCAATAGAGATTGATATTAATTGTGATACTTCTGAGAAAGGTTATAAAGCTGTATGTGACATCGTAAATAAACATAATGCGTATGTTTTAGAAAATCCTGATTACTTTTCTAATATCGAGGATATATGTTTTGCAACATATGAACCCAGTGGTGAATTTGGGATGATGTTTCTTAATAAGGAATGTAGGTATTACAACATAGATAATTATTTGCACCAATTAAAACGAGAAGATTCCTGTGAACTTCAGTATGCATATATATTGATGGATGCGGATATTAGTGGCTTTTTAAGTATGGATGGGTACGTGACTAATAAGGTACTGATAATGGATTACACGCAATCTTGTTTAAATCCTTCGGATATTGGAATGTTACTCAGTAAATTTAGTGATCTTGAACAAGTAATTATTGCTGATACGGATTTGGCTTACAGTTTAGAAGATATTGGAGACGCTATTTATTCCTATAACGATAAGTTAGAAGTTTACTTTGTTAAAAGCGGTCAATTAGAAAAGTACCTTCCATAAAAGTGCAGGGTTAAGCAAGTATACGATCATTGGAGCAGAAAAATGAAGGAAAAAATAATAGTAGTTTTTTCGATTCCCAAATTAAATGAAGAATTTGATATAGAGATACCTTTGGGTATATCCGCAAATGAGCTGATATATGGCTTAAATAGAGGCTTGAACTTGGGAATTAGATTGAATGATCCATCTGATTGCTATTTAAGAAGTGAAAATCCGGTAGCTCTACTAAGGGGTGATACAACACTTGAAGAGTACAAGCTCCATCAGGGATCAAAGATCATATATTCCAGAGGATGATGCAGAATGAATTATAAGATCACAATTTACGGAAATAACATCTATAAGGAAATAAAGCTAAAAGAGAACATTTCAGCCCTTAGTATTGGTACTGACAAGAATTGTCACGTGAGATTTTCAAAGAAAGCATTTGCTCATGAATTTAGAGTGGACATAGAAAAACGTGATGATCAGTATGTAGCTTTTTGTAGCGATGAAGTAAATATAACAACAGGAAAGTCTGTTGATGACAAACTGTGCTACTTGAATGTTGGCGAGAGAATTGTAATTAAGTTCGTAGATACAGGAATTGAGCTTCTTTACATAGACTTTTCTGTAGACTATGAGACAGCTCAGGACAATTACAATTATTGCATCAGTATTCCGGATGACAGGTCTGTAGTTATAGGTAATACGGAAGATTGTCACATTTTTACACCAGGTAATGGCTCTCAAAATGGCAGAGTAGTAGTTACTAGTGATGGAGAGTCCTACAGGATAAACCTGAGGGATTTTGTTAATGGGATAGAAATCAATGGACACGCTGTCAGGCAGGAACAGGCTATAGCAAACCAGGGAGATTTCATAGAGATCCATGGTGCAATTTTCTATATAAAAGATAAATGTTTTTATACTTCTACCAATGCAGGAATAAGGACATCATTGGAGGCTAAAGTAACGGATATTCCTTGCAATCACTTTGAGTATCCTCAGTTTATTAGAAATCCAAGACAGATATATGTTGTTCCAGATACGCAGGTAAACGTTATTCCTCCTCAGCAAGTGCCTGTGGATGCAAATACAAATCTGATCACCAGTATTATTCCAATGGTTGTAATGCTTGTGATCATGGTGGGCGTTAGAAGCATGATGGGCTCTAATGGAATGTACATGATCTACTTTGGAGCCAGCATGGGAATGAGCATCATCATGTCCATAGTTTCCTATTTTTCTGGTAAAAAGAACTTACGGCAGCAGAAGATAGACAGAATAAATAACTACAACGCCTATATTGATAGAAAAGAAGAGGAAATACAAAAGCTTCAAAAAGAAGAAGTGAATATCTGCGGGAAGATGATGCCATCATTGGAAATTATCCTACAGTTCATAGAAAACTTTGATGCAAGGCTTTTTGAAAAGAAAAGAGAACATGCGGACTACTTAAATGTGTGGATTGGAACTGGCAGAAGGAAAGCATACAACCAGATTCAGTATAGAGAGCAGGACACAATAGATCCAGGTGACAATCTTCAGGAATATCCTGAAGAGATGCAAAAGAAGTACATGTATCTGGACAATATGCCAATTCAGCTAGCTCTTTCAAAGGTTAATGCTATTGGCGTATTGGGATCAAGAAATAAGCTTTATCAATTTGCCAAGAATCTGATGATCAGTATAGCAGGGCAGCATTTTTATCAGGATGTAAAGATGTACATGATCATGTCAGAAGAAGATAGAGAGCTCTTTTCGTGGGCAAGATGGATTCCAAACATGGAAAGCGATGATGGAAACTTAAGATACTTCATGTACGATGAAGAATCCAAAAAGCATGCACTACAATTCTTGTACTCGGAGCTTTCTGCTAGAGAGTTAAATGGAGCGTCTCCTTTTACTCCTGACTATGTGGTTTTTGTTTATAGATCTGATGATATAAAAGGTCATCCAATACTTAAGTACGTTGAGAGAGCAAGAAGCTTAGGATTTACCTTTGTGTTTTTTGAAGAATATGAGGAAATGCTTCACTATGCGGTAGATCAGCGAATCTATCTTGATAACAACGAAAATGTTGGAACAGTTCAGGATATTCATGATGGAATGAATGAACAGCATTTTGATTATATCCATGAACCACAAGCAAGAGTAGCTAATGCAGCGCTTAAGCTAGCTCCAGTATTTATAGATGAGGTTAGTCTTGAAAGCTCACTTACCAAGCACATTTCACTGTATGAACTTATGAATATCATGAGTGCATATGATCTGGACCTTGGAAAGCGCTGGAAGGAAAGTAAGATCTGGGAGAGTATGGCGGCGCCTATTGGCGTTCTTGCAAGTGGCAAGACAATGTCTCTTGATATTCATGAAAAGTTCCACGGACCTCATGGACTGGTTGCTGGTACTACAGGTTCTGGTAAGAGTGAACTTCTTCAGACTTTTATCATTACGTTAGCAACTCTTTTCCATCCTTATGAACTTGGCTTTGTGCTTATTGACTTTAAGGGTGGTGGAATGGCAAATCAGTTCAAGAATCTGCCTCATTTAAATGGTGCGATCACAAACATAGACGGCAAGCAGATTGACAGGTCTTTAGCTTCAATACATGCAGAACTTGTAAAAAGACAGCTCCTATTTGCTCAGTATGAAGTTAACAGAATTGATGACTATATCAAGCTATTTAGAGATGGAGTGGCCAAAACGCCATTACCTCATTTGATACTTATTGTGGATGAGTTTGCTGAGCTCAAGACAGACCAGCCGGAATTTATGAAAGAGCTCATAAGTACCGCGAGAATAGGTCGAAGCCTTGGCGTTCATTTGATCTTGGCGACACAGAAGCCTGCAGGTGTAGTAAATGATCAGATATGGAGTAACTCTAAATTCAAGATCTGTTTGAAGGTTCAGGACAAGACAGATAGTAATGAAGTGCTCAAATCTCCACTTGCATCTGAGATAAAAGAGCCTGGTAGAGCATATCTTCAGGTTGGCAACAATGAGCTATTTGAACTATTCCAGTCGGCGTATAGTGGTGAAACAGCTACTATCAAAAATGTTGACCAGTCCAAATCTTTTGACATATGCAAGGTAGATCTTTCTGGTAAAAGAGAGATCATCTATCAGCAAAAGCCTGAGAAAGAGGAAGGCGGCGAAACTCAGTTAGAAGCTCTTATTCAGTATATTGGAGATTACTGCAAGGAAGAAAATATTGAGAAGATAAGCCCTATCTGCTTACCTGCTCTTGAAGAAGTTATTCCATATGATACTGAGGCTGTTGTAGATGAAGTAAGTGATGTGACTGTTCCACTTGGAGTTTATGATGATCCTTCAAGACAGGCGCAGGGAGTATTGTCACTTAATATAACTGAAGGAAACGTACTGATCATTGGTGCCTCACAAAATGGAAAGACCAATCTGTTACAGGTGATCATAAGAGGCCTTGCGGAGAGGTATACACCTGAAGAAGCCAGAATATACATCATGGATTACGGCGCAGGATTCCTTTCAAATTATGGCGGATTGAAGCACGTGGCAGGTGTGGTTAAGCCAAGCGATGATGAGAAGTTAAAGAATCTTTTCAAGTTAATAAAAGAAGACATTGATAAGAGAAAAGAAAAACTCTCAGAGCTGGGACTTAGTTCTTTTGCATCATATAGGGAAGCAGGATATAGAGAGTTCCCACAGGAAGTGATCATCATTGATAACTATAGCTCATTTAAAGGAATGTGCACTGAGTATATTGATCAGCTTACTGAATGCCTTAGAGAGGGCGCAGCTATGGGAGTGGTATTTATTCTCACTAGTCCGCAGGCATCATCCTTTGGACTTAGACTCCTTTCTTACTTCCAGAATAGATTTGCATTTCCAGTAAACGATCAGTCTGAGTTTGGTTACATATTCGATCATTGTAAACTTCGTCCTGATGATCTACCTGGCCGTATGGTCTATAAGGTTGATAGAGAATATTTTGAAGCTCAGACATATCTTGCCTTTGATGCAGAAAAAGAAATAGAACGAATTGAACTCATAAGGAAGATGATCGCTGATATCAACGAGAAATATAAGAACTTTGGTGATATGGCAATTCCTGAGGTTCCAGAAATTGTTACTGAAGAGATCATGAACTCCATGTTAGTAGATGGAACTGAGAAATATCAGGTTCCATTTGGAATCAGCTTCAAGACCATCAAACCGGTTTGTGTTGATCTTATGGAACATATCTCAATGGTTATTGCTGGAAGAAGACATTCAGGAAAGAAATCGTTTGTAAATTATCTGGTGAACTATGTAGATGCTCATAAAGAAAAAGCTCCAGTAGATATCTATATTCTCGATGGATTCAAAGAAGAGTGTAAGGCTCTTTCTGAGTTTGGCTCTGTGAAGCTATATACCACAGACGAGACAGAATTCAATGAGACTCTGGTACATATTTATGAAGATGTTGAAAACAGCTATGGAAAGAAAGGCGAAGAAAAGGATAAAGAAGCATTTAAGTTTATTATTCTTAATTCTTCCGATTATTACCAGAATCTTTCAATGCAGAGAGAAGCACTTGCTATCTACAAGAAGCTCTTTAGTAAGTACAAGAATGAAAAGATATTTATTCTCATACTTGATTGTGAGGTTACCGTGGGTACTCCAGGAATAAGTGAGTTCTTGAGATTAGTAAGAGATGAGAAATGCTCAATGGCGTTTGAAAACATAACTGAACAGCATGTATTTGATGTATCAGCGCCTATTTTAAGAGCATTTAAGAAAAAACTTGAAGTGGGAGAAGCTTATCTTATGGAAAATAGTACCCTTTACAAGATAAGAACTGTCTTCCATGAAAAAAGTGTTTGAAACAGGCAATAAGCCTTTTCAATAAATAATATAAAAGGAGAAGAAACGTATGGTAGGTTTTGACGCAACAAACGAAAACGCAAAGGGTGTTGATAGCCCAGTAATGATGGTAGCTATTGATAATCTGGATCAGGCAAAGGAACAGTTTACTATTTGGAATAACAACTTAGTAGAACTAAAAGATCTTGTAGTTGCTGACTGGCTCGGTGGAGCTTCTGAACAGTTCGAAGGATCATATCAGGCTCTTGCAGATACTATGTATCAGATGATCAATTACGCAATGCAGCTTCGTGATATTTCACAGGAATCAGTAGAACTATACGGGGCAGGAGACAATGGCGTAGCTGAAGACGTATACACTGCGCTTAAGATTTGACAGTAAGAAAAAGGAGAATAAGACATGACAGAATTAAGAACTATTAGTTATGACACTGGTAACCTGGAATCACAGGGAAATGAATACATAGATCTTTCAGCAAACCTTGAAACTTTGCTTGGAGAACTTGATGACATCATGACAAATCAGGTAAAGATCTCACTTGCTGGATCTGCAAACCCTGCACTCATGGCAAGTTATCAAACTGCAAGAGAACTTATGGGAATGTATCCAGCTAAGATCAGAAACGTTGGAGATGCTCTGATCGAAGCTTCTAGAACAGGTAAAGCAATCGATAACTCACTTGTTGGGGATGTTGATATCAGTATCAATATTATGTAAAAGGTTTAGGCGGCGGCTTGGCCGCCGCTGAAATAAGGAGAAGAGAATGGCGCAAGATAGAAGTGCTGATATAGCAAAAATTAACAGAGATATAAACAGGCTGGCTCGTGCAGCAGAGACATTGGGAAAAATGGCAATGAATAATATGACGCTTACAGATGATCTAGACACCTTAAATGTGGATTACTCATTTTCAGTAAAAATTCCACAGCCGGATTTTGGTGCGAAGATGAAAGCGCTTAATGAACATATAGAACCATCGATAAGATCTATAAATGACAAGATAGTGCAGGTTTTAGAAGAACTTCAAGAATTACTAGCACAATATGAAGAAGAGCAGGCAGCCTGGGAAGCAGAGCAAGAAGGCTGATTGAGGCGAAAGGAGAAAAGGTATGGATAAATCTAATGTTGAAGCAACATTTATATATACTGATAAGGTTGGTATGGTAGAGCGTGAATACGTTGAGCTTTCTAAAGATGCTACAGCGCAGCATGACCTTTTTGTCAGTAACAATATTACTATGGCTAATAACTGGATTGGTGTATCAGGAGACAGCTTTTTGTTTGCAGCAAATACAATTGCAGCATATTTAAGATCAGCGCTGGCTTTCTATGATACTAATAGCGGACTGTTGAGTTCATATCAATTAACATTCAAAAATATTGATGATGAGCTTAATTCTATTTCATCTAATTCGGTTGAGGTAGGATAAATCTAGTTAAGGAAAGAGTATATAGATGGGGACAAGCACGGATATAGATATTAGCAGAAATGAAAAAGCTCTAGATTCGGGAGATGAGCTTGAGATTTATTTAGATAAAACAGTTCTGGATCTAACAATTGAGGAATATGAAAAATTAAAAGATACATTATTTACTTGGTTAGAGAAAGTAGGGCTAAATGTACAAGTAATTTATGATTCAACTGGTGGAGAAGCAAGCTACGCTATACAGAAAGGAAATAACGTTTTCTGTGAAGAACGACTAGAACAACTTCTTACAAAGACTGATGGTATGATCAAAACGATGAGCTTAGCTTCATACAAGGCTCACAGACTTTTGCTTAGATGTGAGAATTTTTATGAGATACTTGAAGGATGTAGTGAGTATTGTGGCGATGAAACTATCTATTCGGCGGCTGAGATGGGTTCTTTAAATGCTGTCTCTCAAGCACCACTATGTAGTGAACTAGTACTGATCAATACATATTATGGAAATGGCGGAGGAGAGCTGTGTTCTGCAACTGAAGATGCAGTTAGCTGTTTCAATGATATAGAAGGCGAAAAAGATACTGTTCAGGAAATATTATCTGAACTTGAAATTGGTGAAATAGATATATCATCTGAATGTAGCGATATACAGGATGATTGTGATAAAAAAGGAAGATTGGATACTCTTTACGAGTCTTTTGTCAAATATGTAAATGGGGTGAATCTTCTAAATGTGTATGCCTGTGAAGGATTTGATTGCTTAATAAGCTATAACAGCATTTATGATTATACGAGAACATATGAATATCCTGAATACAAGGCAGTTGGAACAAATACTTTATTGCACAGAGTTTTAGTAGCTGAACTCCATGAGATGGGAATAACAGATGAAGAACTAAATAGAGCATTGGCTAATAGTGATGTTACGCTGAAAGAGATAGTGGAAATGTCTGAAGCTATCATAACTGAAGATAAGATATATAAAAATGGTGGGATTGGAATGGCATTATTTCGCTCAGTTCTTAGAGGAGAAGCCACAGATTATTATTCGACTTTCATTATGGAATCAAAGGGTGGGGAAATAAAATGTTGGAATGCAATCTCCAATTACCTTATGAAAACTATGTATGTGGATGTTGATAAAGATGGGCATTCTGTGCTATGTGGACATCCTGAAGAATATAAACTTCAGATGAATGCAGCTCTTTCAAGCAGAAGACCAGTAAGAGTGATGGACGCACTTAGATTTGGAGCTTTTCAATATGTTGTGGATAGTAATCATAAGGCATGTGTAGAGGATAGGAAAAGTGCTGGCTATGGTATGGTTTACAGAAACTATAAAAAGGACATGATTGTATATGATATGTTTAATCATTTATCCTGTTATGTTGAGGATACGATACCATCATACCTTTCAGGTTCTGAGGATCATTTTAGATATTTATATAGCATTGATGATTTATCATATTCTGAAGGTGAAGGATTGAAGCTGGATCTTGAAGGATATAAGGCGATGACTAGGAATGGTTATTGCTGGGATCAGGTTGGAGATACTTTTACCTTTTCCATGGAGGCATCTTATTATACCGGACCCAATAATATATCTGAATATGGATTAGACTCAGATATGTCAGCAGAAGTAATGAGAGCAGAGAGAAAACAGCGTGAATTTGCGGATCAAATGCTTAGATCATCACAGGGATTATTTTTTAATATCTTTACGGGATATTTTATGGGAAATACGTCTATAGGTGGCAAAATAGTGGATTATTATTATGATGCTGCTAATGTGATAAATAATGATGATTTTTCGGACAGCATGTACAAAAAATACATAGATCTTGGTGTAAAAAAGATGACAGATATGAACTATACATATGCTTCAGATGGAACAGAAAAAATGACTGGAGCAGATGTCAAAGCATATTATCAGTCTGCGTCAAATGTGGTCTATGACGTCTATAAGTATTTATCATATAACGGAGTTGAAAAGGCGCATAATGATGAGAAGATCTATTACTGGGTAAAGTATACTGGATCAGGAGGCGGCTGTGTAATAGAAACTTCGGATGGTGAAACTACTAAATATGCCACATTGCATACAGGATTTGTGGCACCGGAGTATTTGGATGCTTTTGAGGATTTAAAAAAGGTATCTTCAAATTATGATGCAGTAAAAAATGTATTAGTTGAAAACGCAGATGAAGCAAACGTTGAAAAACATGGACTTTATCGTGTTGGAGAATGGGATGATACGTTTACAAATGCGATGCTAAATGAAATTAAAAAACTTCCGGAAGAAAAAGAAATGGATAAAGTTGATAAGGCAATATGCAAGAAATTGATAATTGGAGGTTATGATGTCGAAGATCCTGGAATAGTTGGTGCCAAGGATTTGTCTAGGCGGTTAGATATGATACAGGATGCATATACAAGACTATCTAATAATAAAAATTTATCTGGACATATTCCTGAGATAAAAACAGATGAAAAAAATGAAATTGCAGCATTGTGGGGGGCTCAGAGTAAATAAGATGAAAAAAAATAAAGTAATAATATTATTAGTTGGGATATTATTTATAGTTTTGATAGCCAATTTTATTAAAGGAAAAATGGTTTCTCAATGGGCAAAGATTAGTGGCTACTACTATATCGACATGAATAAAAAAATAGCCAATGAGTCATATGGAGATGGGGCATTTCTGCATGGCTTTGATGCTAATGGTATAGCCATGGTTGAATATTATAATGGCGCGACATTTGAAGATAATGAAGTTTTTTTTCTTGATCAAAAATTTAGAGTACTAGGTAATCGCGTTTTTAGAAGGGGCGATGTCAAAAAGTGGGTATTTGAGGGAAAGGATTACTTTATATGCATTGAAGGAAACAATCTTCAGATTCTAGATTCAAATATGACTGAAGTAGCAACTGTTGAGAATTTTAATAGTAGCTATGAAATAACAGCAAATCCCATATTTGGGGATTGTGAAGGACTTATTGCAATACGCGATATAGAAAATGAAAAATATGGCTTTATGAGTATTGATGGCGAAATAGTAATTGAACCTAGATTTTTGCAGGTTCAAGCTTTTTCTAGTGATGATGTAGCGGTTGTGATGGATGAAAACATAAAGTACGGAGTTATAGATAAAAGCGGGAAATATATTATAGAACCTCGATTTTATAGCATAGGAAACTTTAGTCATGGATTAGCACTGGCACAGGAACAAGAGAATGGAGAAGCTAGAATTATCGATTTAAAAGGAAATATAGTTTCAGAGAACTTATATAGATATGATGGTTCCTATGAAATGACTAATATGTTTGAGGAAAGATTAGCTAGAGTACAAGATTACAATACTGGATTGTATGGGGCTATTGATGAAGAAGGAAAAGAGGTTATTCCACCAAGCTATAAGGATATGGGATTATTTGCCAATGGATATGCTTATATTGAAGATGAGAATGGAAAGTATGGCTTCATAGATGAAGAGAACAAAATAGTGGTTCCATGCCAATATGACTGCATATCTAATTTTTCAGTAGATGGAGTAGCACCAGTAATGGTTGGAGATTTATGGGGCTATATTCGTACAGATAATACCTGGTTCCTTAAGCCACAGTTTCAACGTGCCTATTCATACCAAAATGGATATGCGATTGTATGGTTGCGAGAAGGACAAAGTGTGGATAGATATGAAAATAAAAACGAAAATTAAAATTTTGCTAATAGCAGCATTGGCTATTTCATTAGCAGTGACGTTGGCAGTCACTTGGTCGAAAAAAGTGATGGACTTCAAGTAAACTATCGATAAACGCTAAAAAAGGAGAGAAGAAAATGGGGAACAGTTCTGAGGTAGAAGTAAGTAGAAACGAAGAAGTATCTATGGCGGATTCAACAGTTGAGCTTTATTTGGATAAGACTGTGCTGGATTTAACAATCGAGGAATATGAAACATTAAAAGGAACTCTTCTTGATTGGGCAGATCAAATAGGTGCTAATATTGAAAAGGTTCAGGATGCTTCAAGTGGAGAAGCAAGTTATGCCATCGCAAAACAAGGTGGCGCATATCTGGATGAGGATTTTACCGAGCTACTGACAAAAACGGATGTGGCTCTTAATACTATGAATCTGACGTCGTTTAGAGCTCATAGACTCTTACTTAGATGTGAGAATTTCTATGAAATACTTCAAGGCGAAAGTGAATATATGGGAGATTATTGTGCTGGTGCAGGTGCCGCTCTTTTTAGCGGAGGACTAGGAGGAATGGAAAATGCTATTCCCAAGACTCCGATGACATCAGAACTCTACTTGGATACTACATTTTATGGAGATGGTGGAGGAGTGTTAAGTACTACCACAGATGA
>NZ_FMXK01000010.1 GCF_900103635.1 Butyrivibrio sp. INlla18 | reverse complement strand
CTTTTGAGTTTCGGCAGCGACTTCACTGCGACACCAGGCCACAACATCATCGCGAGTTGGACCATGATCTTTTAGCAATTCAGCAAGAGTACCGAGTTTACGAACTGTAGCAGTGGTGCTTTTTCCAGAATTATCGATATAAGATTTGGATATGTAGAATGATTCTGAGTTCTTGGACTTTGAGATTGTAAGTTTCATAATAAGTACCCCCAGCCCTTATTATATCACACATCACTATATATTGCTATATATTAAGAATAAAAATTTGACAAAAAAATACAGGCCAGATGTGGCCTGTAAGGACTTCTGATATAATTTAACTGTCAAACTCCCGGATGCTGATACCATCAAATAAAGGAGATATGAAGAATGAGCGTTTATGATTTTACAGTAAAAGACAATAAAGGCAATGATGTTTCACTTTCGGATTATAAGGGAAAGGTGCTTCTGATCGTTAATACAGCAACCAAGTGTGGCCTTACACCACAGTATGAGGGACTTGAGAATCTTTATGAGAAGTATCATGATCAGGGATTTGAGATTTTGGATTTCCCTTGTAACCAGTTTGCTTTTCAGGCACCTGGCAGTGCAGAGAAGATAGACAACTTCTGCACCCTCAGATATAACACAAAGTTCCCACGTTTTGAGAAAATCAAAGTAAATGGAAGAGATACTGCCCCTCTTTACAAGTACCTCAAGGACCAGAAACCCGGAAGAATACAGTGGAACTTTGCTAAGTTCCTTATAGATAAGGATGGAAATGTTGTTGACAGGTTTGCTCCTTCAGAGAAACCCGAAACATTGGTAAGTAGCATCGAAGCGCAGCTTGGTAGATAAGCAGGAGGGGAATATGTTAAAAGTATATGGAAGTGAGATGTGTCCGGATTGCATAGAGTGTAAGTACAATCTGGACAGAAACAACATAGAATATGACAATATCGACATCACAAAGAGCCTTAAGGGTCTGAAGGAGTTTCTTAAACTTCGCGATAAGGATGAGGTTTTTGACGATGCAAAGGACAATGGATATATTGGGATTCCTGCGCTTGTGACTGATGATGGCAAGCTCACTCTGGATTGGGAAAGCTATTTTACTCAGCAGGGAATCGAGGTTGTTCACCCTGGAGAAGCAGGAGCTGCTTGTGGTATAGACGGCAAGGGATGCTGATGTTGTCAAGATAAAATAGGAGGAAACTATAATGAACGAAGTGATCAAAGTATTGGAAAGCAGAAGAAGCTGCAGAAATTTCAAGCCTGAGATGATAAAAGAGGATGAGCTTAAGACCATCATCGAAGCAGGTACCTATGCTGCGACAGGAATGGGCAAGCAGAGTCCCATTATTATTGCTGTTACAGATAAGAACATGAGAGATACAATTGCTGAAGAGAACAGAAAGATCGGTGGATGGAACGAGGGATTTGATCCATTCTACGGTGCTCCGGTAATCCTTATCGTCCTAGCTGATAGGAATGTGCCTACATATATTTATGATGGTTCTCTCGTTATGGGAAATCTCATGAATGCTGCAGAGAGTCTTGGTGTTGGCAGCATCTGGATCCACAGGGCAAAAGAGGAATTTGACTCCGAGTTTGGAAAGATGATCCTTAAGAAGCTTGGAATCGAAGGTGATTATGAAGGTATCGGACACTGTGCTCTTGGATATGCAGCTGAGCCTACAAAGGAAGCAGCTCCAAGAAAAGAAAATTACGTTTACTGCATCTGATAAGCATTTTGTGCAAATGAGCTGACAAGTCAGAAAAGGAGTTGTTTAATTTACTGTTAAATGGCTCCTTTTTTGATATAGTATAAATTAAAATTTAATCCGCCTTAATAAGCTTGAAATGACTTTTTCTATATTCGATAAGCCCCTCATCTTTCATGTGCGAGAGTTCTTTTGACATGTTGGTCCTTTCGAGGTTAAGGTAATCGGCAAGCTGTTGCCTGTTGAAGGGAATGTCAAATTCCCTTGAACTTGTCTGGAGTGCGATGGCATTGAGATATGACAAAAGGCGTCCACGGCAGCTCTTGGGAGAAGTATGGAAACTGCGTCCAGAGAGGACAAGGTTTTTCTGAGATGAAATAATAAGTATGTTTTTTAGGAGCTTTTCCTTCCAGGGAGAGCTCTTTTTGCTGTCTTCAAGAAGGTTCCTTATATTGCAAAAGAGAATTCGGCAGTCTTCATTTGCTCTGACATCAACCAGAAGGACTTCGCCAAGTAGAGCATAGGTTTCAGCGAAGAACTGATTTTGGCCTACATGGCTTAAGACAGAGCAATTGCCCCAGACGTCATTGCTTTCAATAGTAACACTGCCTGAGAGTACCATGCCTATGCTTGAAGTTCGCTCTCCCGCGCGGAGAATCAGATCGTCTTTTCGATATTTCTTTTCCCTGGCATCCAGTGAAGCAAGGCATGAAGACAGTTCTTTAGCTGTCATTTCCTTGAACAATCTACTCTTTTCTATACCTTCAAGGTTCATAAATTTTTCTCCAAAATGTGGTTTGAACAACATACTTGTCATGAACAGTATATTATACTGACACCATCAGAACAAGAACAAAGGTCAAACAGAGAGGTTTAATGATGGTAAGAAAGATAATAAAAATCGATGAAGGAAAGTGTAACGGCTGCGGTATCTGCGCAAACGCATGTCATGAAGGAGCCATTGATATTGTGAATGGAAAGGCAAAACTGGTAAGAGAGAACTTCTGTGATGGATTTGGGGACTGTCTGCCGGGATGCCCAATGGGAGCAATCTCTTTTGAAGAAAGAGAAGCGCCTGCGTATGACGAAGCAGCAGTAAAGGCAGCACAGGAGAAGAAAGGATTGGTAAAAGATATGCATCAGTGCGAAAACAAGATGATGAAAGAAATGGAACAACACGCTGCAGGGCATGGATGCCCCGGTTCAAGGTTTATGACACTTAAGAGTGGCAATCAGGAAGACACTGATTCCGGACAGGACATGATATCAAGAATGAGCACTCATCCATCAAGACTGATGCAGTGGCCATGCCAGATAAAGCTCCTTCCAACGCAGGCAGACTTTTATAATGGGGCCAAGCTCCTTATTGCAGCTGACTGCACAGCATACGCCTACGCTAACATGCATGAGGAATTTATGAAGGGCAAGGTTACAATGATTGGATGCCCGAAACTTGACGAAGGCGACTATACTGAGAAACTTACGCAGATCATTTCAAACAACGATATTGTCAGCGTGACCATAGTAAGAATGGAGGTTCCATGCTGCGGAGGGCTGCAGAGAGCTGCAGAGAATGCAATAAAGAATAGCGGAAAGTTTCTTCCTTGGCAGGTTGTGACAATCTCCAGAAATGGTGAGATACTTGATTAAATTTCCCAGTAAGCATATATTTCATGGGCTTTTGATATAAGTGAGTTTATACTGAATGTAATGCTCTTTTTGCTGAATTAAGATTAGCCTTCAACTTTTTATAAAGTTGGAGGCTTGATTTTTTGTGGGATGGTATTATAATAAACATTGTACACAATTAAATGTAACAAAATATAAAATAGAAATATAACTAAGGAGGATGTCATGAGCGTAGCAGTAAGGTACTACTCAAGGTCAGGTAACACAAAGAAAGTCGCAGAGTATATTGCGGAAGCAGCAGGAGTAAGTGCTGTTTCAGTGGATTCCAAGGATGCAGCAATTTCTGAGAAGGCAGATGTCCTTTTTATAGGTGGAGCACTCTATGCTTATGGCATTGATGACAACCTGAAGCAGTATTTAAAGACACTGTCTGCAGATATGGTTGGTAGGGCTGTTGTATTTTCAACATCATGGCTGTCAAAACATGCACTGGATCTTATAAAGAATGCACTTTCTGAGAAGGGCATTCCTGTTGAAAGTGATACCCTGTACTTCAAGAGCAAGGCTGTTGATGGAGGCAGGGATGAAGCAGTTAAATTTGCAAAGAAATATATCTGATGATTTTGAACAAGGAGGACTAAAGGAATAATCTACGATTACAAAGTGACTACAGGGACCGGAGAAGAGCTTGATCTTGCTGATTACAAGTGAAAGGTAATTCTTGTTGTTAACACGGCTACAGGCTGCGGATTTACACCTCAGTACAAGCCGATAGAAGAGCTATATGAGAATTACCATGACAAAGGACTTGAGGTTCTGGATATACCATGCAACCAGTTTGGCGGCCAGGCTCCTGGAACTGATGATGAGATCCATGATTTCTGTACCCTTCATTGCAATACAACATTCCCGCAGATGAAAAAGGCAGATGTAAACGGAGAGAATGAACTTCCGCTTTATACATATCTCAAGTCTCAGAAGGGATTTGAAGGCTTTCAGGATCATCAGTACAGAGAAGTACTTGAAAAGATGTTTGCTGAAGCTGACCCTGACTGGGACAAGAAGCCTGATATTAAGTGGAACTTTACCAAGTTTGTAGTAGACCGGGAAGGTAACGTGGTTGCCCGCTTCGAGCCTACAGCTGATGTGGCAGATGTTGAGGCATGCATCAAAGCTCTTCTTTGAGGGCTGATGTACGCACATAGGAGTACAGGTAAATGAGTAAGAAATCAAAACGTAGCACCATAATAAAAAGGATTGTGATAATTGCTGTAGTTGCACTGGTGGCACTAGATCTGTTTGCCGGTAACTACCTGGTCTCTTTTGCTCTTTCGAGGGCATCAGCTTCAGGAGTGGCCGTGGCTCCAACACCGACTACTACAGAGGATACACAGATCACTGTGAACAAAGTGTGGGAGACAATCAGTAAACTCACAGATGAATGGGTGGATTCTGCAAAAAAGACAGTGGTTTCCATTAAGTCAGGTGATGGTCTGGATCTTGTAGGAAACATCTTCAATACAGATTCAAATAGCCATAAATGGCTCATTGCAATCCATGGTTATACAGGAAAGCGCCAGCACATGTACTCCTATGCCAGATACTATGCAGAGAAAGGCTACAATATCCTGACTCCGGACATGCGTTCCCATGGGGACAGTGAAGGAAAACTCATTGGAATGGGCTGGCTTGATAAAGAAGACGTAAAGCTCTGGATATATTATGTCCTCGACCTGGATCCGCAGGCGGAGATCGTACTTCATGGTGTATCCATGGGTGGAGCAACTGTGATGATGACTTCGGGGGAAGACCTTCCTGAGAATGTGAAGGCTATCATTGATGACTGTGGATATACCTCCGTTTGGGACGAGTTCACGGATGAAGCGAGATATCTTTTCCATATATCCCAGTTCCCGATTCTCTATACAGCCAGTGCTATTTCAAAGATTAGAGCGGGGTATTCATTCCAGGAAGCATCTGCTATTGAGCAGGTAAAGAAGACAAATATACCAATTTTCTTTATACATGGATCTGAGGACAATTTTGTGAACACCGATATGGTCTACAGTCTCTATGAAGCATGCCCGACACAGAAGGATATTTATGTTGTGGAAGGGGCAGGCCATGGGCAGTCATTGTATTTGAATCCTAATCTGTATTTTCAGAAAGTATTCAGTTTTATTGATTCTTTGTAAAAGCAATACATACAGGCATCACCTCTTTTTTTGAGGTGGTGTCTTGTTTTAATTCGAATCTTCGAAAATTTCAAAATTGCTTGAGTTGAAGTCGACTTTAAGATATATGATTAGTATTGGATGAGAAGGGAGAGCGCTGAGGCAATAACTGAGCATGGGACTAAAGACCATTTTAAAAAGCTCGGCGAATTGAAGGCAGACTATGTAGCAGAAACAATAATTGACAGATTCGAAACCTGATGATGTATAAGATTTTAAATGAAGAGGAGATTTCAAATGGCAAAGGTATTATTACTCAACGGCAGTCCAAAGGCAGATGGCTGCACAGCTACAGCACTTGATGAGATGGTAAAGATTTTCAAAGAAGAAGGAATAGAGACTGAGGTCATCCATGTTGGAAACAAGGACATCAGAGGATGTGTTTCCTGCGGATACTGTGAGAAGAACGGCAAGTGCGTTGTTAATGATCTTGTGAATGAAGTTGCTGAAAAGTTTGAAATGGCAGACGGTCTTGTTGTGGGAAGCCCTGTTTATTACAGCTCTCCTAATGGAACAATCCTTTCATTTATGGACAGGCTCTTTTACAGCACATCTTTCTCCAAGCAGATGAAGGTAGGTGCTGCTGTCGTGAGCTGCAGAAGAGGCGGAAATACAGCAACTTTTGATGTGCTCAATAAATATTTTACTATAGGCGGAATGCCAGTCGCTTCCAGCACATACTGGAACCAGGTTCATGGTTTTACTGCTGAGGATGTAAAGAAGGATCTTGAAGGGCTGCAGACAATGAGGAATCTTGCAAGGAATATGGCGTTCATGATAAAGGCATTTGCAGATGCGAAGGAGAAGTACGGCCTCCCGGAAGTGGAGAGAAATGCATTTACAAGTTTCCCTGATGGAAAATAATGATTGAAGACAGGCAAAATGGAATTTAAGAAGGTAGTAATAATCGGTGCAGGAGCGGTGGGATGCTATATCCTGTGGGGGTTTTCTCAAAAGGAGAATATAGAGCTTTCTGTAATTGCATCAGGCAAGCGCAAGGAAAGATTTGAGAGAGACGGCTTTTTCATAAATGATGATCTATTCAAGCCGGCTGTGAAGACTCCTTCAGAGGCATGTGGAGCAGATCTTGTTATTGTGGCGGTAAAATATAATGCATTGCAGTCGGCCGTTTCAGATATAAAAGAGATCGTGGATGAGCATACTGTAGTGATGAGTCTTATGAATGGCGTTGACAGTGAGGAGGTGATAGCTTCTGAAATTGGTGAAAGTCATATAGTGCCGTCGCTTATCAAGGTCGCATCAGAAAGAAGAGAAAACAGAGTCTATTTTGATCCGGATTCCACAATAGGAATTGTATACGGAGAAAAAGATGGGAAAAGCACAGAAAGAACCAAGGCTCTGGCCAGACTATTTGAAGGAACCGGACTTCATTACAGAGAAACAGATGTGATTTGGTCAGAAATATGGAGCAAGTTCAGGCTGAATGTGGGTAATAATCAGCCCCAGGCAATGCTCGGAGTTGGAGTAGGTGCGTACAGCGATAGTGAACACGTTGCAGCCATCAGGGAAGGACTTGTAAAAGAACTGGATGCTATTGCAGAAGCGAAGGGAATAGATATATCTAAAGCTGATTCTTCATCCTTCAGAGGATCGAAGGTTTCCAAGAAAGCGAGATATTCAACCCTGCAGGATCTGGATGCCGGGCGACATACAGAAGTCGATATGTTTTCCGGTACTCTTATACGCATGGGAAAGGAACTCGGAATCCCCACGCCCTATAATGAATTTACGTATCATATGATAAAGGCACTTGAAGAAAAGAATGATGGGTCCTTTGATTACGAATGACCATTTTATAAGACATCACTCCATTTGGGGAGAGGTGTCTTATTTTTTACCGCTTCACTGACCAGAGTGTAGAAGCGGATTTTTTTCTGTAGATGCTCAAGACCGGCCTGCAGAGCTTCCATTGATTCAATGGTCTTTGCTTCCTGTGTCTTCATCATTTCCAGGATTTTTTCGGAATTGGACTCCATATCTTTTTCGTAAGTGAAGAAAAGCCTGATCTCGTCCAGGGGAAGCAGAGCTTTTTTGAAACATTCTATAGCATTTAAGCGGTCTATATGTGAATCATCGTAGAATCTTCGCGAGTTTACGTGCTCAACGTTTTCCAATAATCCGATCTTTTCATAATATCGAATGGTTGAAGCGGGCAGATTGAACTGTTTTGACAGATCAGTGATTGTATACATTATAATTCCTCCAATAAAATAATAATCAAAATGAAAAATGTATAAAGCAAGAAAAACCGCTTGAGTTAAAGTTAACTTCAAGATGTATGATATATGATACAGGACAATTAAAGTACGTGCAAGTGGGTTGGCAAACCAGCAAGTACATAAGGGTTAACTTGGAGAAGGAGGTTTTCTATGGCAATAAACTTAAACGACATGCCAAAGTTTGGGTTTGGTCTTAGCCTGGATATTAAGACATCCTGCGAAAATGCAGGTAATAGCTGGAGCCGATGCCCTGGATGATTCCCACAAGTCCAAAGGATTATGCGAAACTTATTGATGAGATCGATAGAGACAGGTTCGCTGTTCATATGGATGTCATAAACATGATCAATTCCATCGACAGATATTTTAATGCAGAAGAGTTTGTGGATGAATGCGCTGAGATCCTGGGCACAAAGATACGCAGCTGCTGTGGGGCGTTCCATGCTGCCTTCACTTGAAACAGGCGGTGTAAGCGGAGTGCGTGACTTCATAAACCATGTAGGAGATGAGCTCAGATACCTGATGAGCTGTACTGGATTTGCAAAAGTATCTGATATAGACGATTCAGTCATTCACTATTAAGCTACATGGTCTGAAAATGAGCATGGGATTGGCAAGGCAATGGCCGTGAGCCTGGCTGGAAAGGTTGAGGATATTGCAGAGATGGTAATGTTCCTGTGCTCCGATAAAGCAGGATTTATCACCGGAGAAAACATCTGTATAGATGGCGGAATGACCAGACTGATGATATATCATGGCGAACATGGTTGGACATATGAAGATAAGGAAAACAACTGAGAAAGATATTGAAAGAGTAATGGATATATACGCTCATGCCCGTAAGTTTATGGCAGAGCACGGAAATCCCAATCAGTGGGGCAAAAGGAACTGGCCTCCTGAGGAGCTAATCAGGGATGATATCGAGAAAGGCTGCAGCTACGTATGTGAGAATGAGAACGGAGAAGTGGTCGGAACATTCTTTTTCAATCAGGGAGAAAACATTGAACCTACTTACCGGACAATAGATGATGGCGAGTGGATAGGAGATAACCGGTACGGAGTTGTTCACAGGATAGCTTCTGATGATTCTGAAAAGGGAATAGGATCCTTTTGTATCAAGTGGGCGTTGGAACAATGTGGACATCTTAGGATAGACACTCATGGGGACAACAAGGTTATGCAGGGGATGCTGGGAAAACTTGGATTTACCCATTGCGGTACGATTTATGTTTATGAGGACAATGATCCAAGACTTGCTTACGAGAGAATAATGTGAGGTTTTGACATGGACTACATTCATACAGTGCAATACTACGAAACAGACAAGATGGGAATCACCCACCATTCCAACTATATCAGATGGATGGAAGAGGCAAGGGTGGATTTCCTTTCTCAGATAGGCTGGGACTATGCCAGACTCGAAGAAATGGGAATCATTTCTCCGGTCTTAAGTGTGACCTGTGATTATAAGAAGACAACGACCTTTTCAGATAAGGTATCAATAGGTGTTTCTGTAAAAGAGTTCAAGGGAGTTAAGTTACACCTTGCCTATGAAATGATGGATAAGGATGGAAATACTGTATGTCTGGGTACATCGTCACACGCTTTTCTTAATACAGAAGGTAAGCCCATAAGGATGAAACAGGAGTATCCGGAATTATTTGATACACTTTCAAAGCTTGTGAAATGAGGAGGAAAACATGGATATGGCAAAGTTTTCATGGACCAGAGGATCTAAGCTCTTTTGCTGCAGAGTTTACAAATTGGCCCTGACAGAGTGCGCATTGAAGGCACATGACCGGCAGAAGCCTGATGAGTATAGGTCATGATCCCTCCGAAAAATAATTTATACAAAAATGATAAAAAAGCAAAAGTGCTTGAGTTAAAGTTAACTTCAAGTTGTATGATTTATAATACAGAACAATTTTGATATATGCAAGTAGAGAAGGCAAATATAAAAGATGGCGGGCAGAGCAGAAACAGTAACTAAAGCGTTTTATAAGTCAGTGCCGGTAATGGCAGGATATATAGTCCTTGGAATCGGTTTTGGAATTCTTCTTCGTGATGCTGGATACGGTGTGGTTTGGGCGCTCATAATGAGTCTTTTTATATACGCGGGTTCAATGCAGTATGTTGGAGTTGGGCTCCTGACAGGGCTTATCTGCACTATGCTGTGCCTGGCATTATTAGGTCCTGAGAAGTTTTTGATACCGGCTATGCTTCTGATAACATTTGTACTTACGTTTATGAGAAAGAAGGAGGAGAGTAACAGATAATGGCGTTGATACTCATTGCTTTAATGGCAGTTACGACCATGACACTGCGTTTCCTTCCTTTTTTGATATTTGGGGAAAATACTCCTAGATACATTACTTATCTTGGGAAGGTACTCCCACAGGCAACTATAGGATTCCTTGTCATATACTGCCTTAAGGATGTGTCTTTTACATCAGGTTCATATGGTATACCGGAGGTGGTAGCAGTAGTTATGGTGGCTGGGATGCAGGCATGGAAAAGAAATACTGTTCTCAGTATTCTTTTGGGTACTGTTGTATATATGTTCCTTATAAGGATAATCATATAGATATGTAGGAGATGTTGTTTCTGGTATATATTTTTTCATGAAAGGTGGGCAGATCATATGGCAGATGTTGTAATGGTAACAGGAACCGGTCGGAGTTATGCACTTGGCTATAATCTTGTACTCCGATACCTTGAGGCTGGAGATATAGTGATAGCTACTGTCAGAAAGCCTTCTTCAGATATAGATTCTCTTAAGGAAAAGTACGGCGAAAGGCTGATAGTTGCAACTATGGATATTCTGGACAGTGAATCTGTAAACAGGGCAGCAAAAGAAGTAGCAGAAAAAGTAGACCATATTGATACGCTGATAAACAATGCAGTCGGAGTTTCACCTGACTGTGACAAGGGGTTTTTTGAAGCAGATCTCGACCTTATCCCTAGAACCATAGACCTCATTGCTGTTGGCACAATGAGGGTGATCAAGGCATTTTATCCGCTTCTGACAAAGGCAGAAGGGACTGCACTGATAATGAACATCTCATCAGAAGCAGGAAGCATTGAGAAGTGCTACAGGACAAACATGATAGATTACGGAATGGGCAAGGCAGCACTTAATATGGCAACAATGAACCTTTTTAACACGTTAAGGGACGAAAAGAAAGTCAATATATTTGCTGTCCATCCAGGGTGGATCAGGACAGATGGAAAAGAGGATAATCCGGCACCTCTTTCTTCTTATGAGGCAGCTGGGATATTAAAAGATCTCTTTGCAGAAAGACGTGAAGACTTTACGGGACATAGATTTATTACAAACGATGGACTTGATTATCCGTTTTAAGAAAGAAAGGAGGACATCATGGTAAATGGGATCAGCCACGCAGCATTTAACGTAAAGGATATGGAAAAGACCATAGCATTTTATGAGGAAACACTTGGATTTAAAAAGGCGTTTGAAATCAATAATCCAGAGAATGACGAGCCATGGATTGTTTACATCTATGGTGGAGGCGGACAGTTCATAGAGCTGTTCTATGGCGCCACAAAAGAAAATCCTTACAGGGATGAAAATATAGGATTCTTTCATATCTGTGTAGCAGTTGATGACATACAGGATGCATGGAAGAGGATTGTTGATACGGGTGCTCCACAGGACGATGCCCCAAAGCAGGGAGCTGATTATAACTGGCAGTGCTGGACTCATGATCCTGACGGTATCAAGATTGAACTGATGCAGTTGAGCAGTGAGAGCCCGCAGATGAAGTTCATTGAAAACCAGAGATAGAGAAAGGAGTGGCAGTGGATATGGCAAAAATAAAATGGGGTGTGCTTGGAACAGCCAATATAGCAAGGTGGTGCACGATTCCCGGTATGAAACTGGCAGAAGATTGTGAACTATATGCTATAGCAGGCAGAAGCCTTGAAAAAGCGGAGAGCTTCAAACAGGACTTTGGCTTTCAGAAGGCATACGGAAGCTATGAAGAATTAATTGCAGATAAGGATGTTCAGGCAGTTTATATCCCACTTCCCAATAACCTGCATCTTAAATGGGTAAAAGAAGCTCTTAGTGCCGGCAAACATGTAATCTGCGAGAAGCCACTTGCGCTTAATGCAGATGAAGCAAAAGAGATGTTTGATACCGCCAAAGAAAATGGCGTTTATCTGATGGAAGCGTATGCTTATCTCCACAGTCCATATGTGGAGAGCCTTAAGAACGACATAGCAGATGGAGTCATTGGGGATGTGGATTATATCGAGACGGCCTTTGTGACCCAGGGGTACAAGGAAGATATTAGACTACACAAGGATCTTGGCGGAGGAGCTATGTATGATCTTGGTTGTTACTGCACAACAATGATCCTGTCCCTTATAGATTCTGAGCCGGAATATGTAAAAGCCAGCGCAGAGTTTACTGATCTTGGAGTTGATGCAATGACATCAGGAATCATCCGTTTCGAGAATAGTGTCAGGGCTGCTTTCAATGTGGGAATGGTCCTGGGCGAAAACACTAACGCAAGATATGACAGGCTCTACATTCATGGTAGTAAAGGCTCTATCAGGTCAGAGGTTGAGTATAACCAGCAGGGAGATGCCGGTTACAGAGTCTATACTGCGGATGGTCTTGTCGAAAGAAAGGTCAGCATCCCGCAGAACTATTCACTTGAAATAGCTCAGATGTGCAGATGCATTAATGGTAACGGGACACCTCATGTAACACCGGAATTTTCGATAAAGAATGCGCAACTTATGGACAGGGTGTTTAAAGAAATAGGATATTGAAAATGTAAAGAAAGGAGCCGGATTTATGGATGTTTCACACAGAAAAGTAAAAAAGCTTATACGACTTACTGATTCGGGGGGAAACCCATTAAGCAATGCTGAAGTAAGAGTGCAGCAGACAAATCACAAGTTCCTCTTTGGCTGCGGAGCTTTTGATTTTATTCCTTATGTGATGAATGGCGATGAAGAGCATAGAGAGATCACTGACAGCTGGCTTGAGATATTCAACTACGGTACGCTTCCTTTTTACTGGGGACAGTATGAAAAGGTAGAGGGTGAGCCGAACAGGGATGCTCTTATGAGGACGGCGCAGTATCTAAAGAGCAAGGGCGTGACTGTAAAAGGACATCCTCTGTGCTGGCACACGGCCTGTGCAGACTGGCTCATGAAATATGATAATGAGACCATTTTGAAGAAACAGCTTGAACGTATAGACCGTGAAGTCAAAGGCTTCAAGGGTGTCATTGATATGTGGGATGTGATCAATGAAGTTGTTATCATGCCCATATTTGATAAATATGATAATGCTATAACCAGGATCTGTAAGGAAAAGGGAAGGGTAGGACTTATAAAAGAGGTCTTTGACAGGGCTCATGCAGACAATCCTGATGCAGTGCTCCTTCTTAATGATTTTAATACTTCCATCAACTACGAAATCCTGATCGATGGCTGCCTGAATGCAGGTGTTCCTATAAGTGCTATCGGTATCCAGTCCCACCAGCATCAGGGATACTGGGGAATAGAAAAGCTTGAAGAAGTTCTCGAACGGTTTTCCCATTTTGGACTGCCTATCCATTTTACGGAGAATACCCTTATTTCAGGAGATATCATGCCTGCACATATCGTAGACCTGAATGACTGGCAGGTTGATGAGTGGCCGTCAACACCTGAAGGAGAATCAAGGCAGGCAAAACAGATAGAGGAAATGTACAGGACATTGTTTGAACATCCTCTTGTGGAAGCCATTACGACCTGGGATTACAGGGATGGAGCTTGGCTCAAGGCTCCGAGCGGTTATATAAGACTGGATAATTCCAAAAAGCCATCCTATGAGATGCTGAAAGACCTCGTGAAGAACGAGTGGTGGACAGATGCCTCAGTTAAAACAGATGAAAATGGATGTATTATGGTAGATGCCTTTAAAGGAGCTTATCGCATCAGCGTCGGTAAATCAGCTGCAGAAGTAGAGTTTACTGATGATACAGAAATGACTGTTACTTTTAACTAAATCAGTTTTTTAAGGAGGGATTCGATATGTTTGATTTTAACTACTATACACCTACAAAAGTGGTATTTGGCAAAGAAACAGAGAGTAAGGTCGCAGACCTTATTAAAGAATTTGGCGGAAAGAAGATTCTGATCCACTATGGCGGCGGAAGTGTTGTGCGCTCGGGGCTATTAAAGCGGGTGACAGACTGCCTTGATGCTGCAGGAATAAACTATGTTACACTTGGCGGTGCTGTTCCAAATCCTCATCTGGGGCTTGTTTACGAAGGAATAGAGCTGTGTAAAAAAGAAAACGTGGATTTCCTTCTTGCTGTAGGTGGCGGAAGTGCAATAGATTCAGCGAAAGCCATCGGATATGGAGTTGCCAACGAAGGAGATGTTTGGGATTTCTATGATTATAAGCGCAAGGCTTCAGGGTGCCTCCCTCTGGGAGTCATTCTGACAATTGCAGCAACTGGCAGTGAGATGAGCGATTCATCCGTTATTACTAAGGAAGAAGGGCTTGTAAAACGCGGGTACAGCAGTGACTTTGCCCGCCCGAAGTTCGCGATTATGAATCCAGAACTGACCATGACACTTCCTGATTATCAGACAGCATGTGGATGTACAGATATCATGATGCATACCATGGAAAGATATTTTACAAACGGCGGGAACATGGAGATCACTGATTCTCTTGCAGAAGGACTTCTGCGGACAGTAAAAAAGAATGCGCTGATACTCTGTAAGAATCCTCAGAACTATGATGCAAGGGCAGAGGTTATGTGGGCAGGAAGCCTTGCCCATAACGGACTTACCGGATGCGGCAATGATGGCGGTGACTGGATGACCCATAAACTGGAGCATGAGCTTGGCGGCCTCTATGATGTTGCGCATGGAGCAGGACTCGCTGCAATCTGGGGAAGCTGGGCAAGATATGTCTACAAAGACTGCCTGCCAAGATTTAAGAAGTTTGCCATTAACGTTATGAATGTGGAAGCTTCAGGCTCCGATGAAGAGATTGCGCTTCGTGGTATAGAGGCAATGGAAGAGTTCTACAGAAGCATCAACATGCCTACTAATCTCCGTGAACTTGGAATTGATCCAACTGATGAAGAGCTTGCGCTTATGGCGAAGAAGTGTGCAGTAGGAGTTGGTGGTGAAATGGGCTCCGCTAAGGTGCTTAATGAAGATGCTATGCTTGCGATATATCGTGCGAGTATGTAATAAATCAGGCAAAGAAAAATGGTACAGGACAATTAACGTATGTACAAGTGGAGTGACAACTCAGATGAAACAGCGGAAAACCAAACATTTACCGGAAATGGATTAGAAAGGAGCAAAAAGTAATGCAGACAATAAACATAGCAAACGGACCCCAAAGCGCATCAAGACTTATTCTCGGATGTATGCGAATGCCTGCCCTCAGCACAGAGGCTGCGGCAAAAATGATTGAAACAGCAGTATCACTTGGAATCAATTACTTTGATCATGCGACCTGTTATGGTGATGGCGAAGCGGAGACCAGATTTGGCGATGCCATTGCACTTACGGATGTAAAAAGGGAAGACCTGATCATCCAGTCAAAGTGCGGATTAAGGTTTGACAAGCAGATATTTGACTGGAGAAAGTCAAATATCATCGAGAGCGTGGACGGGATTCTTCAGAGGCTAAAGATGGAGTATATAGATGTGCTCCTTCTTCACAGACCGGATCTTCTCTACGATCCTGAGCAGATAGCGGAGGCTTTTGATGAGCTTGAAGCCGCAGGCAAGGTAAGGCACTTCGGTGTAAGTAACACTATGCCAATGCAGATAGAGCTTTTAAAGAAATATGTGAAACAGCCACTAAAGATCAATCAGCTCCAGCTCTCTCTAGAGCAGTCACAGCTCATTGATCAGGATCTCTACATGAATAATAAGACCACGGATATGTCTGTTATGCGAGATGGCGGGGCACTTGATTACTGCCGCCTGAACGACATTACTATACAGGCATGGTCTCCTTTGCAGCATGGCATGTTCAAGGGGATGTTTATTGATAACCCGGAGTTTCCTGAGATGAACAAGGTCATGGGAGAACTGGCAGAGCAGTACGGTGTTACAAAGGCTGCAATTGCCATTGCATGGATACTCCGACATCCTGCGAAAATGCAGGTAATAGCAGGAACCATGAATCCGATGCATTTATCTGAAATGGCAGAGGCGGACAAGATTGAACTTACACATGAAGAGTGGTACAGACTGTACCTTTCTTCCGGAAAATTCTTACCTTAATGTTTGCTAAAGGAGGGCATAAACCATGGAAAACTTTAACTTTTACTCACCAACATTTTTTGCATTTGGAAAAGACAGAGAGAATGAAGCAGGTTCTTTTGTTAAGAGATTTGGCGGAAGCAAGGTTCTGATCCACTATGGTGGAGGAAGTGTTGTAAAGTCTGGACTTCTTGACAGGGTAAAGGCTTCCCTTGATAAAGAGGGCATCCCTTATGTACTTCTTGGCGGCGTAAAGCCTAATCCCAGGAGCGGCCTTGTTTATGAGGGAATAGAGCTTTGCAAAAAAGAAAACATTGATTTCGTCCTGGCTGTTGGTGGCGGAAGCGTAATAGATTCCTCCAAGGCAATTGCCGCAGGAACAGTATATGACGGCGATTTCTGGGATTTCTACATGGGAAAGAGGATAGAAGAAGCTCTTCCTGTTGGAACAATCCTCACTATTGCAGCAGCCGGAAGCGAAGGAAGTCCAGATTCCGTAATAACCAAGGAAGAGGGCATGTTCAAGAGAGGTGCCAGCGGAGATGCAATAAGACCTAAGTTCAGTATCCTTAATCCTGCCCTGACACAGACCCTTCCACCTTACCAGACAGCAGCCGGGATTACAGATATTCTTGCTCATCTCCATGAGAGATATTTGACCAATTCAAAAGAAGTAGAGGTTACGGACAGGCTTATTGAAGGTCTGATGCTTACAATGATCCATGAGGGACCGAGAGTAATTGCGAATCCGGATAACTATGATGCTAGAGCAAACATCATGTGGGCAGGGATGATGGCTCACAATAATTCCTGCGGCGTAGGTAGAAGCCAGGACTGGAACAGCCACAATATCGAGCATGAACTTTCAGCATTGTATGACTGTGCCCATGGCGCAGGCCTTGCAGTAACAATGCCTGCTGTATTCAAGTATGTCTATAAGCATGATGTGATGAGATTCGCAAAGCTTGCAGTCCGTGTATGGGGGTGTCAGATGGATTTCGACAATCCTGAAGCAACAGCACTTGCAGGTATTGCAGCACTTGAGAACTTCCTTAAAGGTATCGGTATGCCTTTAAGCTTTGCTGAGCTTGGGGCTAAAGAGGAGGATATCCCTGCTCTCGTAAAGGCACTCTGTTATGGCGACGGCAGAACAGGAAGCATTTCAGGATTTGTTACCCTTGATGAAAATGACTGCACAAAGATATATCAGATGATGGTCTGAGCATTGCCATCTGATAGTGACAGCTGGAGGGAAAGATGAGACTTGGAACTTCTTCACCACTTGAAGTCACAGAAGCTGTAAACCTAGTAAATAAGTGCTTTTGATTTTATAGAATAGACCAAATCGTATGCTTTTTTAGATATATGCGTATGCTTTTCGTATAGATTTGCGATCAGCATTCGTATGTCAAAAAAGTATACGAAGGAGGTCTATTTTTTATGTCCAAAAAGATGGTCAGAAAGGCAACAAAATGCCCGGGAGTCTACAAAAATTGTGAGACGGGAAAGTATGATGTTAAGCACTGTTTTACGGAGGTGGATCCTTACACCAATAAGAAGGTCCATCGTCAAAAATGGGTGTACGGTATAAAAACGTATACCGAAGCCAAAGAGCAGAAGGCTAAGATTGATGGGAAAGGCTTTAGACATGCTAAGGAGGGATGCTCTCTTTTAACAGCAATGGAACTGTGGAATGAAAAGGCTGAGGCTAGTAAGTACAGCGTTATTACTATCAGGAATACCTCGCAGCAGTTCAAGATGATATGTAAATTTTGGGCGCCGGATTTGTTGATTGATAACATAACGGAGGAGCAGTACCTTAAGTTAATTGCAGCCTGCAGGGAATATGGCTATTCTGAAGATACTCTTTATAACATCAACTCTTGTCTTAGGAAGATAATCCATCTGGCGTATAAGAATCGTTATATTGCTGAGAATCCAACTTTATTTTGGGATAATCCACGTATTGATCCTGGGGTTAAAAGAAATGTCATTTCCAGAGTGGATTTTGAAAAGCTGGATAAGTTCTTTTTTCAAAATGATTTCTATAGATTGGGAGTGAGTAACTATCCTAAGTACCAATTTCTTGTTAATTTGTTGTATTACAGCGGAATCAGGATTGGAGAAGCGATAGCCTTGAACTATAGTGACTTTTACGAGTGTATATTGAAGAACAGGAGATATATGCGTGTCAACATCACAAAATCTTACAACTCTTCCTACAAGCTATTAAAAGGAGTTAAGAATGGGAAAAGCCGTAAAATCCCGCTTCCGGATAAGGTGTGTATTCTATATAAAAAAATACTTGAGGAGCACTTGAGAAATGGGGGGACAATGGATGCGAGAATAATCACCTGGGATCACAGTGCTTGCCGAATGATGCTTGAGAAAGCCTGCAAATCGGTAGGGATTCGTAATTATTGTTGCCATGATTTCAGACATACTTATATTAGCAATTTGATTAGAAGGGGTGTACCGCTTCCAATCATAGAATCTGCCAGCGGGGATACTCAGGCAACTATACTTAAACATTACTCTCACATGTTTGTAGGTGATGAGCAGATGCTGCTTGATGTGTTGGAAGATGATGATATGTGAAGATATCTTTCTGGCCTCTGTAAATGTAGCAAAGCAGCACGAATCATCAAATGTAATACAATTTCATAGAATACCATTAGGAGTGGCTTGAAGGCTGCTCCTTTTTGTTTAGAACACATATGCTGTTTACATTTGGAAAAAAAAATGATAAAATAAACACATAAAGGAAGGTGGTAGATTATATGTTTGAGAAAAATCTTAAATATTATCGTTTGAAAAAGAACATGAGTATGAAAGATTTGGCAGATGCTGTTGGCGTAACATCTATGGCTATCTCAAACTACGAATCAGGCAAGAGACAGCCAGAGATAGAGATTATCAACAAGATGGCTGAAGTACTTGGAATAAAGGTTGTTGATTTTCTTGCTTCACGCAATTCGCATTTGGAAATTAAACATTGTGAGTTTAGAAAGCATTCAACACTTACAAAAACACAGCAGGAGTTCATAAGGGAGTCAGTTGAAGAATACTTTAGCAGATTTTTTGATGCTTTGGATTGTCTATGTGGAGATCCTCTGCCTACTCCACCAGAATGCTATACACTAGAGTTGTCTGGTTCTTATCAGCATGATGCTTTGAATTTACGAGAGCATCTAGGCCTTCCAAAAGAAGGACCTATCGATGAATTAATAGGTATTCTTGAAAACAAAGGAATTATAGTATTCGAGTTGGATATAGACGATGACCATTTTTCCGGAATGAATGGATTCGTTAATGGATATCCATTCATTGTTATCAACAAGAATATGAATCCCGAGCGTAAAAGGACAACTATTATCCATGAGCTGGCACATCTTATGTTTATCTGGGATGAAAGCAAAGAGAAGGAAAACGAGCTTCTAGCAACACAGATAGCAGGAGCATTTTTAATAACTGATGCAGATTTGTTTCGAGAACTTGGGTTAAAAAAAACCAGACTTACAAGAGATATGATTTTGGTCTGCGAGGAATATGGCATTTCAATGTATCTTTTAGTCAAGCGTGCAGCCCAAGTAAAGATAATGTCAAATTCTTTGGAAAAAGAGTTTTATATTAAAGCAAATAAAGCACATTGGAATAAGCATGAGCCTCAGCGTGTTAAGAAACTTGAAGAACCATTACTTTTCAAGCAGCTTGTCTATAGAGCTGTAAATGAAGAAGGAGTCAGCATACAGCGTGGAGCAGAGCTTTTGCAGATGCCATATAGTGATGTAGAAAAATATTGTGGCCTTATGGAGGTATAGACTTGAAGTACATTAGTAGTGATACCAACATTTGGTTGGATTTTGAAACTATATCACGTACAGACTTGCCATTCCTTTTGCCTTGTACTTACGTCATGTATAAGGAAGCTCTTGAGGAAGAAGTTGTTTCACCGCCAGATTTACTGGAGGATTTGAGAAAGAAAGGACTTGAGGCAGTAGAGCTTACTACAGAAGAATTCTTTTATGCAGCTGAATGTGTAGCAAAATATGTAAAGATATCCAAATATGATAGCACTGCATTGGCTATTGCCAAGCACCGAGGAATACCATTGTTGACTGGAGATAATGCCCTTAGAAAGGCGGCCATCAAAGAAGGGGTTGAAGTAATCGGTACAATTGGAATTTTGGATAGGTTATATGAAGGAAATTATATAAATTCGACAGAGTACAAGTATTGTCTCGAACAATTATTGGAACACGCGGAGAGACGTCTTCCTACGGAAGAGATGAAGAAGAGACTTGAAACTCTGAAATAAAAGAGGAGGTGGTTACGTTGAATGTTTGTAAACAAAGAAAAAACGTATAGTTGAATGTTGGAAGCAGACAACTATACGTTCTCTCATAAGGACATGCTAAGCATTATCCTACTTGTCATTAGATTATCTTAGCATATCCTTTCTGAGAGCGCAATCGAATTTGGAACTGAAGATTGATTGCCATAGTGCAGAAAGGAGATTTTTATGCCGGTTTATAAGAATAAAGACTACGTAAAAATCATGAGACCACTACCGGATTATGTGGCCAGGGATATCTATGATATTCCGTTTATCGAGGTCGATGATATTGATGTCTCAAATCTCAATAATGGCAAGTGGCTGGTGAATGTTAAGAATTGCTCGAAAAACGATAAGCATCAGAGCGAGAAGATAGTCCATAATTTCTGTTATGATGACGTGCTTATGCGTGATTACAACAATCCGTTCAGATTCTTGGAAAAGGTTGGTCCATATTACGCTGCTAGTTCATCTGACTTTAGTATGGACAGCAAAATGGGATTTAAAGAAATCTTGGATGCTACATACAATAACAGATGGATGGGAGCATTTCTTCAGACGCATGGGAAGAAGGTAATTCCAACAGTTGGATGGGTAGGCGCTAAGTACTATGATATTACTTTTGCAGGGCTAAGAGATGGAGGAGTATTTATTATTTCCACTATTGGTGCTAATAATGATATCAGTTACGCTGGATTTATTGAAGGATATCATGAACTTCGAAGAAGATTTCCAAATACGCAGCTTATTTGTGTAGGAGATTTTATTGAAGGTATGGACTCGGATATTTGCTACATTCCATATGAAGATAGTTTTGGTTCTTGGGATAGAAAGCAGGATTGGTGGCAGCCTAAGTTGTTTAACTGGGATATGTCTTATGCGATGGGAGGTGTAGCTGATGTCATCTAGAGGAGCTGTGATTCAAAATGGGCATGTGACCACAGATGAGTATGTGGATGTGCCTTCAAAGCAGGTTTATGATGCAAAAGTTTTGGTGGGAAGCTCAACGAAATATCATGGTCTTCCAGATTACGCTCATAGCCCTAACAGTAAATATATAAAAGAAAATCCGGATGGAAGCTTTCGTGAAATGAGAGTATATGGTTCTGATGGAAAGCCTTTGATTGAAATAGGTTATCATCCTGAGCAGAAACTGACAGGTAATCGTCACACCTACGTTTTGCACTATCATACTTTCAAGTCAAATCTGGAGCGCATAATGGGTGGTAGAATATCAGAAACTGAAAACAGCGATATCTACAATGAATACAAGAAGTATTTGAGGAGGTATGGATTATGATCAATGGTAATTTGGAGCAATTCTTAGATACAGGCTGGTTTTCAGAAGCAACACTTTTCTACAATGGTTTTATTTATTGGTTTGAGGCTCAAACGGAGCATGATGAAATCACATTTTTTGTAGATAAGTGGGAAGCCCAAAATGAAGATAATAAATATTACCATTCAATAATGAATGAGGATGACACCTTGTCATGGGAAAGGGTATTAGAGTTAAGGGGCTCTGATCTTGAGTTGATAAAACGAGATTTCCTTACTTCTAATATTTTTGATGGAAAGACATTTTGGGATGTTGAAAGTAAGCTAGCATGGCTTGATGAGGGAACACCAATTAAAAAGTAAATATTATCGAAAGGGATAGTATGATTGATACGATTTGAGGAACAGTCTTAATGCTGTTCCTTTTTCTTTTGACAAAAAGGTATTATTACATCCCTGCAAGAGGTGCAATCCGTAGGGTACTGCAACTAATACTTCGATGCCTAATATAGCATCGGAGTATTTTTTTTCATATAATTAGTTGATAGTACATGAAGACTTCTTGATTGATTTGATATTGGAGGAAAAACAATGATCAAGATATACGGAATGCCTACATGTCCATATTGCGATTACATTATTGAAGATGGCACTGTAACTCTTGATCCTGCGGTTGTAGGCCTAATTGAGTATGGATCACCCGATGCCTGCTCCATAGAAGACCACAAAAGCGGAAGAAAAGGCTGCTAAGGCTTAGAAAAGCTCTTTTCCAAAAGACTCTTAATATAAAGGGCATTGAGAGCGTGATCATTCATAAGTCAAACAGTACCAGGGATAACAGATACAGCATCATGATCGAGATGAATCTGTCTCCTGAGGGACTTGAGAACTTTGACGTGTCTGAGGTCCATAAGGAGTGGAAGGCTACTTATGGCGATAGGCTTGAGAGTAAGGCGATATTTGATTGTGATTGAGGTAAAGTTGTAAAAGGGATGAAAAATATAACTTCCAGCATAATGTACTAAGGAGGATTTTATAACCCCCCCATTGGGCTTGTGGCTGCTTTTTGGTGTTGTTATCATGATAGAAGTTTTGAAAAAAGAAACCAGGGGGTTAAGAAAAATGAAACAACAAAACTTAGTAAAAAATATGGTAACAACTGCGATGTGTATTGCGTTGTGTGTGGTACTGCCGATGGCATTTCACATGATTCCGAATGCCGGATCAGTGATCAGCCCTATGCATATTCCGGTACTTATCTGCGGATTGGTATGCGGATGGCAGTATGGTCTTGTTTGCGGACTTGTCGGACCACTTCTTTCATCGATTCTTACAGGAATGCCGCCAATGGCTATTTTACCTGCAATGATGGTTGAACTGGCTGTTTATGGCATCTGTACTGGTCTTATGATAAAACTTGTCAACACAGGAAAGCTTTATGCGGATCTTTATATAAGCCTAGTTGTAGCCATGCTAGCAGGCAGGGTTATCGGTGGTTTGTCCCGCGCTCTCATTTTTGCAAGAGGTGAGTATTCAATAAAGGTATGGGCTACAAGCTACTTTGTAACAAGCCTTCCGGGAATTATCATTCAGCTTATATTCATTCCTACAATAGTATTTGCTCTGTATAAAGCAGGATTAGCAACAAATAGTACAGTAAAAAAGGCTGCATAACATATGGATATTGTCAGTAAAGAACAGGTAATTGAATTTTTTGACGGACTGGCTGAAAAATGGGATGACTTTGCAAACAATGATGAATCTGTTACGCGTGATATCATCAGAAATCTAGGTCAGCTTGAAGGGAAAAAGGTGCTGGATATTGCCTGTGGAACAGGTTTCATGATTCCGTATTATCTTGAAGCCGGTGCAAAAAAAGTGACCGGAGTAGACATTTCAGCTCAAATGCTGGAAAAGGCCAGGCAAAAGTTCAGAAATCATTCCGAGGTTGTTTTTATTAACGGAGATGCGGAGCAGTTTAAGTTTGACGAAAAGTACGACGTATGCGTTATATATAATGCATTTCCTCATTTTCCGTCTCCGGAAGTTCTTTTGCATAATCTGTCAACAGCTTTGGCAGATAACGGGAGTATTTGCATTGCTCATGGAGCCAGCAGAGAGGTTATAGATGGCTGCCACGCAGATGGAGCCTGCCACGTGTCACGGGGACTTCCTTCAGATCAGGAATTTCACGAGCTGCTTGAGAAAGAATTTGTCATTAAGAAATTCATCTCAGATGAAAGGATGATAGAACTGATAGGGATAAAAAAGTGACCTTCAAATACTTTAAATACCTTATGTTAATATTACATTACACGGCTATGGAGAATCTGTAGCCGTTTTTTCGAAGAATGTTTCGAAGAATTTGTTGAAGAAATGACCTAGATTATATATGTTAATAGTAAGAAACGGAGGTGATTTATATGCCAACAATTGCACCAATTTCTGAATTGCGTAATTATGGTCAGGTTCTGGATAAGGTAGAAGCAGGTAAGCCCGTTTATCTTACTAAGAATGGTCGTGGAGAATATAGCATACATAGAATTGAAGATGATGAAATCTTCGACAAGGCTAGGGCTATGGTCAAACTCATCAGTGAATTCAATGCCGGATTTGCTTCCGGAGAAGAGGAAGGTTGGATCAGTGACGATGAGGTCGCTGAGCATTTTAAAAATAGGCGTAGGCTGGTGAAAGGCTGAAATGGATTACGAAATAGTTTACTCACCGATTGCTCTGGCAGATAAGTATATAGCTGATTTAAGAGAAAAACTAAAAAAGTCAGTAAGCGCTCTAAAACCGGTGAGCACCTGTATTATGAAGATATCTTTACCGGAATTTATTATGTGACTCACAAGAAGTACAGCGCATCTTATAGGATCAGAGCTGATCGCATTGAAGTAGGAAGAGTCCTGTACAACAGGAGTGCGTACATTAGTCTGTTATAAAGGCCATGAGTGAAGAATGATGAAGCAATCTGCTTTTTCTTTTTTGAGTGTGTTATATTTACAATGACAGTAAAGGGATTGCTTAGTGCAATCCCTATTATTTTGAAAATTAGTTAGCACTGGCTAACAAATGGAGTTATAATGTCGATATATATGGTTAGAAGTGGAAGAAAAGGAATGTATGACCGCATAAAAGAGTGATTTCGGAGGAACAAATATGTTATTGACCATATTTTTAGCAGTTGTGATATGTGCAGCAGTCGCACTTATGATGTTTGCAGGAGTTGCATTTATTCAGGATACAAAGATGTTTTCGTCTGCACCAAAAGAGTTTAGGGAAGTATTAAAGCCAAGGGACAAGGAGCTATTTTATGGAGCTAGGGCTATAGGATGGACGCTAATGCTCTTTAGTGGAGTAATGATAATAGGCGCATTAGTCATTTCTGCTTGGGACGGCTTTAAATGTGAATATTCATTTTGGCAATTCTTTTTGCGTTTTGCAGTGATCTTCACAATATACAAACTCTTTGACATGATATGCTTTGATTACTTTCTGCTGTTAAAGTTTCACTTCTTTCAGTTTTACTTTCCGGAAATTGAAAGTATAAGCCGGGGCAGAAAGTATGGATTCAATATAAAGAGTCAGCTTATTAAACTTTTGATTATTTTTCCAGCAATCTCTGCTTTGGCTGCCTGGATATGTACACTGTTTTAATAATTGACTTAGGTGGTGACAATTATTGTTTAATTAAATTGACTAACGATATAATAAATGCTATAGTGTAACTAGAAAATAGTTGCAAAAGGAGCTGCAGTGCCAAAGAAATCTAAACTATTAGAAAAACTATTGTCAAAGCCAGCACCAACAAGCTTTACAATTCGTGAACTTGATGCCTTGATGAAACAGTGTGGATGTGAAAAATTTGAAGGTGGAAGAGGATCTGGAATAGGGTATTATCATATTGAAACCAAGCGGATTCTCCAATTTGATGGACCTCACCCTGGAAATGAACTCTATAGGTATCATGTGAAGATGGTCATAGCTTTTTTGAAGGAAGTAGGTGAGATATAATGATTAGTTCTTTGATGGAATACAATGGATATCATGCAAAAGTAGAATTTGACCAAGAAGATCAGATTTTTATCGGCCATGTTCTGGGCATTAATGATTCTTTGAACTTTCATGGAGAATCAGTTAAGGAGCTAACACAGTCCTTTCATGATTGCATAGACAATTATCTTGATTACTGTAAAAAAGTTGGGAAAGATCCGGAACGAGAGTTTAAAGGTTCGTTTAATGTTCGTATAAAACCTGAACAGCATAAAAAAATAGCTTTATACGCTGCAAATGAAGGGATTACAATAAACCAGTTTGTATCAAGAGCTATTGATGATGAATTAGATATTCTTGAGGGATAAAGAATTAATAAAAGCTGATAAATGATCATGAAAGTTGCTACAGAGATGTAGCAACTTTTTTGCTGTGCACATACGATAATCCATCATGTATACTATTGTATAGGAATTAAGACTTTGAGTCCATGAACAAATATGCTCCTAGTACTGCATTGAACCCCACTGCAGCAAAAACACTGAATCGCTCAACAATTCCAAAGTAATCCGGAGAGACAGCGCTCTTACCGATTGCACCGACAAACATCATAGTAAGTGCGATCGATGCCCAAATACCAATTCCCTTCATGCCATTCTTTTTAAATCCTGCTACGATCAGTATGGTCAGTGATGAGATGGAAAGCAGCACGACAGCTATCGTAATAACAATATGCATTTTTTCCTGAAAAGTAGATATTTCTTTTCCGCTGTCAGTAAGTGGAAACATCCTGTATCCAATCGCCGAGATCCAGTTCATAATGGCAAAAAGATAAATACCCAGCCGAAACAGTTTTGTACTGACTTTTTTATCTGATACAAAGATAGAAACACACATCATGCATACCGGACTGCATACATTATATGCTGCTGCTAATTGGTTCCACAGAAGCCGAGAGGGTGCCGTTTCAGCAGAAAGATCGCTTACTGCCTGTGCCATCCAGTTATACCCTGGATAAGCCAAAGGAGCAAAGATAACAGCTAAAGCGTAGCTTATTAATGATATAACACCGGTTAGTCCGGACAGGTTGATCAAATTTTTTTTCATCTTCATGCCTCCATTTGCTTACAGAACCACTGTATATACTCTATTATTTCCTTTGGCAGTTCTGCTGCCATATGCACATCACTTTGTCCTGCTGTGATCAAATCCATCTGTCTGTCAACGAGAGAATGGACTGTCATGGCGTAGGAAAGTGCTGCTGTGTCTACATTCTCATTCTTCATCTTCCCATGTACTACCAGGCCATAGAAGAGATTCTTGGTAAGGGAGATCATCCGGTCGGTCTCATCCAGCATGATCTGAGCCGCTACAGGTGAAATGCTCCGCTCGGAATAAAGAACCTTGAAGAACTTCATCATGTTCTCATCTGAAAGAAAGCTAAAGTAAGTAGAAATGCTATCTATCAGTATCTGTGCGAGGCTCTTATCTTCCGGGAACGCGTCAGCCTGGGATGTAGTACTGGAACCCAATTTTGCCTTTTCCCTAAGAAACGTATACATACTTTTTACAAGTTCTTCTTTGGACTTGAAATGATTGTATAGCGACGGTTTTCTGATTCCGACTTTATCTGCAATCTGAGATAGCGATACGGATTTCAGCCCATATTCAGATGCAAGCTCTAAAGTAGCATAGATTATTTCTTCTCTTCTATTCATTATTTTGTCTCACTTTCGTATGGTAGTTATTATACTACCGACTGTTAGTTTGTCAATAGAATATGGGGGTTATAAAAATTTAATAAGCCAAAAAGCATACGGAATAACGATAATATGCTACTATAAATTGTGTAGGTATCATGTACGAAGGAGGTGCACAAGTGCAAGTCATAGTAGGTAAATCATCAAATTCTAATGCTGAACTGGCTGTAAAAGAGGCAACATCCGGAATAACATCTGCAGCAGGCATGTTTTTCCAATGCCCATTCGATATGTTAGAGGAAGTATCATCCTTACTTTCTGAAAAGTATCCGAATGTCCCTTTGATCGGAACTGGCGGAACATCCTATATTGGATCAGAAGCTACAGATAAAGTCCTGGTAATAGTGGCTTTTGAATCAGGGGCAACTACGAAGGCTGGTGTTTTACGTTATCTTTCTTCATCGCCTCTCTTTGATATTATGAATCTTGAAAAGGCACTTAGTGATGTAAGGCCAGGGCAGCAGGATACCGTATGTCTTGAATTTTGCACAAATGATGAAGAGCGACTGGTTACTTCTATGAATGTAGCTCTCGAGAAGTCGAATGTTCCTATAGTTGGAGGAACTGTTTTTGGTACTCCATCAGGAAAAGTAAGTAAAGTATGCGTAAATGGTGTGCTTTATGAAGATGCATGTGCGTGGATAGTTGTAAAGAATAACACAGGCAAGATCAGGACATATTCGGAAAATATCTACGAAGTTCCTGAGAATGCCAAGACTCATGTGGCTACCAAGGTCAATGCCCAGAAGCGAGAGCTGGTAGCTCTGGATAACAGGCCTGCAGCTGATGTTTATGCAAGTGAGCTGGGCATCTCTAAGAGCAATATCGTTGGAAACGTATTTAAGAATCCTCTAGGAAGAATTGTGGGGGATGACACCTATATCATCTCTCAGTATGAGGTAAGTAGTGACGGAGGTCTTATAAATTACAAAAAAGTCTGTGAGAATGATACCATCTGTATTCTAGAGCTTCAGGATTACAGAGCTATCAATGAGAGCACAAGAGATAAGATAAAATCTGAAAACGGTAGGATCTCCTTTATTTATTCCGTTAACTGTATATATAGGCATCTGTTTTTCAATAATGAGAAATACCTGGGCACTTTCCTAAGTGATATGGCAAGAGTTGGCAATCATGTAGGCATTGTAGGAGGCGGCGAGCAGTACAAAAAGCAGCACGTCAATCAGACAATGGTATGTGCAGTGTTTGAATGAAAAATGGAGGGATAATACATGTTTTGGAATAGAAAAAACGAAGAACAGTCAGTTCAAAAAGAGTTAAAATCCCCATCAAAGTCGCTGAAAGAGCAGCTTGCGCCTCTTAGAGAGATTGGACGTTTTGCAATAGAGCAAAAGAACAAGCTCCAGGAAGAGGAATCTGTGACAATTGAAGGAATAGAGACTATCGAGAACTCTTTTGGCCTTGTTCAGCAGAAGTATGGAAACATCGTAGGAAGTGTTGATAGTTTCCAGAGCCAGTTTAGCTCTATCAGAAAGGTTACAGACCATTTTGACAACATCATAAATGAACTTATGAAAACCGCAGATAATTCCAATGCAGGAATGAAGAAGGTTGATGAGAGTTCAGACTCTGTTTCTGAGACCATAACAACAATGCAGTCGGTATTTGATGAGTTCCAAAAGAGCTTTGATGATATCAAGGACAAAGTTAATCAGATCAATTCCTTTGCATCTCAGACAAATCTTCTTGCTTTAAATGCTTCTATCGAAGCGGCAAGAGCTGGAGAAGCAGGAAAAGGATTTGCAGTTGTTGCAACTGAGGTCAATTCTCTTTCTCAGGAGATAAAAGCACTGGTAAATGAGATTGGAACCAGCATGGCAGAGCTTCTTGAGAATAATAACAGGCTTATGTCTTCCCTTGAGGATACCAGAACAGCTATTGAGCAGTCACATGAGAGGATCACAGAAACGGAAGAAGTAATCAATTCCATCAGAGAGGTTGCTGATAATGTTAGGGAAGAAGGCGAGCAGATGAGCCGCGTCATCATGAGCTGTGATGATGAGATGGATAACGTTGCCGGAAATATCGAGGAATCAAAAGGATACTTCAGCGATGTGGAGAGAAATGTCAAACAGCTCAAGAACAAGATAACCATGAAGGGATACATGTTTGAGGACATGAACAACGTACTCGAACAGATCTCACCTCTGGTAACCAAGATAGTTGAGGAATCAGGAAAATAAATAAGAAAATATCCGGGCATTAGTCCCGGATATTTTTTTAAAATTATATATACGCTTGCGTATATATAATTATAAGTATATAATTTAAGCAAAAGGAGGATGCGATTATGTACATTAAGCAATATCTTGAAGACAATAATATATCAATATATAAAGTTGCGAATAGTGCCTTGGTTGCCTATCCCACTGTTTTTAATATTGTTAATGGAAAAGTTGATATCCTTAATTGTGCTCTTGGAGTAGTGAAGAAAATAGCAGACGCTCTTAATCTCACCATAGATGAGCTACTTACATTGTGCGATAAGAATTATTCTTTTGATCTGTTCAGAAGTGAGCAGTGTCATTTGGTAAATCGTATGGGAGAGATCGAGTATGTTATCGAGCTTCTAGAAAAGAAAAAGATTGATTATTATTGGAAATTGAACATGAAAGTTGAATCTTTTTATCTTCTTGCTATGTTGGATTATTTGAGTAAAAGAAATGAAATACCAAAGTGTACTGAATATGAAGAACTAAGAAAGTATAAATTGGAAAAGCTAGTCTTTCCTGCTGATACAGAACTATCAGAAAAACTATTAGGAAAAGACGCGCATAAAGAGGCTTTGGATCATGCAATACCTGAGTTTCTTGATTACAATATAGTTGAGTGTGAGATTATAAATGGATAAAGTTCTTTTTACAAAAGATAATATAGACAATCTGCTATTTCAGTTAGCAAAAGAGTATAAAAAGCTTAACAGAAAAAATACACAGGCAGAAATAATCATAATCGGTGGAGCTGCAATAGTATCAAAATATGGATTCCGTGCTTCTACAACGGATATTGACAGTTTGATTTTCGCGTCATCTTCCATGAAGGATGCAATAAATATAGTGGGTGATAGGAATGGGCTTTCTAATGGATGGATCAATGAGGAATTTAGGAAGACTAGCTCTTATACAGAAAAGATTCGGCAGTATTCAAAGCATTATAAAATGTTCGCAAATATACTAGAAGCAAGGATGCTTCCTCCTGAGTATGATGTTGCTATGAAGTTGGCGTCACTTAGACCTTATAAAAATGACATGTCTGATGCTGTGGGCATTATAAAGTCTGAAAAGATTACGAGAGAACAGATAGAAAAAGCATTAGTAGATTTTTATGGTGGTTTCAAAAACCTGTCGCATCCTGAAGATGCTAGAAAATTTCTTGATAGCATTTTCTCTTCTGATAATTTAGAAGAATTATATGGAAGTACGCGGATTTCAGAATCAGATAATCACATAATACTAAAGGATATAGATGATAATTATCCTAAATTACTTAATGAAGGTAACCTAGCAAGTGTACTGGCGGCTGCAAAGAAGAAAAGAGACAGCAAATCTAAGTAATATGGGTGAGAGAGTGGAGATGGATAATAATGGACTTAATTGTTAAGCACTTTAACGAGCTCAGCACCAATGAGCTCTATGAGATATTAAAAACCAGATCAGAAATATTTGTTGTTGAACAGGACTGTGTATATCAGGATCTAGATGACAAAGATCAGGACGCAATACATGTCTTTTGTTGGAATGGTGCTGGAAGAGTTGCTGGATGCCTTAGGGTATTCTGGAAGGATCACGACGAAAGCGCCGGTGTGACCCAGATTGGAAGAGTTGTGACTCTTGAGCATGGCAAAGGAATTGGAGGTCAGATCCTTCATAAGGGCGTAGAGATTGCAAAAGAGCAGTTTAAAGCCAAGAAAATCTATCTTGAAGCGCAGGAATATGCTATAGGATACTATGCCACTGAAGGGTTTGAAGTGGTGTCTGATGTGTTTATGGAAGATGGTATTCCTCATGTGAAGATGGAACGAAAACTATAATATTGACACTTTTTGCTGATATAGATACACTATATTTATAAGTATAGTGTATCTATATTTTTATGAGGTAAAACATATGGGTTCAACTTACACAAAAGCGCAGAAGGAAGCTACGCAAAGATATGTTAATTCAACAGATCAGATAAGAGTGCGCACCGATAAGGGTAATCTTGATTTCATAAAGGCCCATGCTGAGACTATGGGTGAGACCATGGGCGAATTTGTAAACAGAGCAATTTCTGAAGCAATTTACCGCGACAGAGGTGAAATCTTGATTGAGACTACTCATAGCGATGAGTACGATATTTCCGGAAGACTTCTTTTGTCAGGCGATAACCATTATGAAATGGATTACATCATAGATGGAGTCAGAAAAATCAAGAAATTGGATGATCAGAAAGACGTTCCTAGTGGTTTTGTTTCTGATTATGCTTGGATGTCACTGGAAAATGAATATGAGAACGAACTTTTAGGTGGTGATTGATATGGCTATGTTTACCTTGATCCTTGATGAAGCTACGGCCAATGTGGATCCTGAGAATGAAAAAGAGATCACTCAGGCCATAGAGAACCTGACAAGAGAAAAGACCATCATCATGATAGCTCACAGACTTAAGACAGTAAGAAATGCTGATCAGATCGTTGTTATAGATAAAGGCAAGATCGTTCAGCAGGGCAAGCACGATGAGCTTATGAACCAGGATGGTATTTATAAGAACTTTGTAAGTGGTAGAAAGCAGGCAGTAAGCTGGAAGATAGCCTAAAGCTCAAAAAACTTTATATTCGTGCTTAACATCGAACTTTCTTTCAAAAGCATTCATCATGATATTCATGGCAAGATTAGCCTTTTTCTCGATATCGTGGTGGATGCTTTTTATTTCTGATGAATAAAGAGCTGGGTTCTCCTCATTAGAAATAACAAGAATATCTTTGCACTTAGCGTTCTGCTTAACTATCATTCCAAGCTGCATTCCATAAACAAGAACCTTTTTTCCAGCAAGCTTTTCAAAGCTCTTTTTATTCATATCAGAGAACAAAAGAGACTTACCCTTAGGAAGTACAGACATAAGATATTCATTATATTTTTCATTGCGGTATCTATCAGTTACAAGATAAAAATCATCCCCCAACAGCTCTTTTGCCTTAGCTACTATGCTGTCCATGTCAGTGTGGATCTGGTAAAAGAGAAAGTCGTTGATCATCATATCAAGACAAAGGATAGGAATGTAGTACTGGCCGGACATCTGCTTGAAGACGTCCTCTTTGAGGTCAATGGCGATTATGCCATCAAGGCCCTGAACAGGCTTCTGATAACCAGCTTCGGAGTCCAGTGGGATCAGCTGGCAGTTGAAACCAATTCTAAAAAATCTCTCGGCAAGAAGATTGATAAGTGTCATGATCTCCATATTTCTAGATGGAGTATCAGCCATGAGCTGATACATGACACCGATAGTATAAGCATTCTTCTTGGCATCAAGATTCTTATATTTCTCAGGGATAGAGTAGTTTAACAGATTGGCAACCTGAAGAACCTTCTTTCTGGTTGCGTCGCTTATCTTGGTTCCCTTTTTATCGTTAAGTACATATGAAACTGTAGCCACTGATACGCCGGCTTTTGCGGCAATGTCACGTACGGTGGCTTTCTTTTCGTTAGCCATTTTTTCTCCTCTACCTATCTTGATAGGTTAACATGTTAAGTTAATAATAGCAGAGAGATTTGATGTTGACAAGAGAATTGTAACGTGATAATACTAATTTAACAGTTAAGTTAACAAGGTTAACAAAATTAAACATAATTAGACTTAATGTTTGCGGGAGGGAAAGAAATGAAAAAGAACACATTTGTAACAAAAGCTATAGCATTAACAATGACAGCTATCACAATGATCGGAGGCTTAACAGCTTGCGGAGCAGCTAAGGCGCAAGAGGCTCCAAAGGAAGAGCTCACTATCACATTTATGAACCAGGATCAGACTCTTGGAACAGCCAAGGTTGGGGTAGACGAAGTTCTTGATAAGTCAGCTTATGAAGGATTTGAGAAGGTAGAAGACGGTGAGTTTAACGGCTGGTTCGAGACACCAAGCTTTATCGAGGCCAGCAAGAAGGACCTTTCAAAGGATACATTTGAAAAAGACACAACTCTTTACGGCGACTTTAGAGTAAACACTGTTGCAGAAGATACAAGACACTGGTACATTGCAGGCACATCAACAAAGGGTTCCCTTGAGCTCAATAACTGGGCAGCAGATCTTTCAGATGAAGAGAAGGCAACTTTCGAGCTTGTGCCAACTGGTAACGCTACTAACGAGTTTGCCCTTACTATCGACCTTTACGAAGGCGACCAGTTCCAGATCATTCACGACTGGGCATGGGATGGTCAGAAGGGCTTTGGCAGATTCACAGGCCTTGACGATACTCAGATGGAGAACGCAGGCGGCCTTAGCGGTGAGGACAACACATCAAACGTTCAGGTAAAGGTTGACGGTAACTACACAATCACCCTTACAACAAACCCTGACAACCAGGCACAGGACACACTTACGATCGTTAGAAATTCAGATCCAATCGGGGAATAAAAAGGAGCAGCATACATGAATCGATTTGCATTACTTCACATAACTGATTCTGCATACTGTTTTCCAGTATCTGAACACGAGATGGTCATTAGACTACGAACTGCCAAGGGCGATATACAAAGCGTCCAGATCATCTATGAGAGCAAGTACGCAATCGCAGACAGGCAACAGAAGCTCCCTATGGTAAAAGAGCTGACGGGAGACCTTTACGATTACTACTCAGTTAAGCTCAATCTTGAAGATACGAGACTTGCCTATGTCTTTTATCTTTACGATGGCAAAGACTACTTCTACTTTTCAGAAGACGGCGTAACTGAAACTTACGATTTCACCAAGGGCTACTACAATTTCTTCCAGTACCCTTACATCAACGGTGCAGATATCCTGAAAAAAGAAGAGTGGCTCTCACAGGCTAGCTTCTACCAGATTTTCATCGACAGGTTCTGTATCGGAGATGACACAAAGGACAAGAGCTACATTAACCTTAAGTGGGGCGAAGTTCCTGACATTAGGTGCTTTGCAGGCGGAGACTTAAAGGGAATTATCTCCAAGCTTGACTACATAAATGGTCTTGGGTGCGATGCCCTGTACCTTACACCAATCTTCCAGTCTCCATCCAATCACAAGTACGACATCGTTGATTATTACGAGATCGATAGACACTTTGGTGACAAGGCAGATTTAGCTCTTTTGGTAAAAGAGCTCCATAAACGCGGTATGAAGATCGTGCTGGATGCAGTGTTTAATCACGCTAGCGAGCACAATGACAAGTTTCAGGATGTGGTCAAAAAGGGAAAAGACTCTAAGTACTACGACTGGTTCATAATAAAAGGCGACTTCCCAGAAAAAGATCCGCTAAACTACGAGGTCTTTGCTGGATGTAAGTACATGCCAAAGTGGAACACATCTAACCCAGAGGTTCAAGACTACCTCATGGATATCGCCATCCACTATATCAAAGAGTTCGACATCGACGGCTGGAGACTTGATGTATCTGACGAGATCAGCCACGACTTCTGGAGAAGATTTAGAAAGGAAGTTAAGGCAGCCAAAGAGTCCGCTGTAATTATCGGAGAGAACTGGCACGATGCTAGCAACTACCTTAGAGGCGATCAGTACGACAGCATCATGAACTACGCCTTTACCAAGGCAGCTCTTGACTACTTCGCAACTGGCTCAATGGATGCTGAGGCCACAGCCTACAAGTTAAACGACATCCTTGCCAGAAACTCAGATACAGTTAACGACATGATGCTTAACCTCTTAGACAGTCACGACACCCACAGATTTTTTAGCGAGGTAAAAGAGGATAAGGATAAGCTAAAAGCTGCTCTAGCTCTTTTGTACCTGTTCCCTGGAGCTCCATCGATTTTCTATGGCACAGAGTGTTATACTGTTGGAGGCTATGATCCAGACTGCAGAAGATGCATGGACTGGGATCTTGAGAAAAAAGATAATCTCATAAGTTTTGTAAGAACTCTTTCAGATATCAGAAAGAAGTGCCACTTCGCCTTTGCCGGTACCAAGATCTATCCTTCTGAGGATAGGAAGCTATTGTGCATGACAAGGCACGGCGCAAATGGAAACGCAGAGCTGTACATAAATGAGACAGACAGCGTAGGTGTTCACAATAATATTAAGGTTGAACCTGGCTGTTTTAGATTGTTCGTAAACGGAGGAGAAGTACTATGAAGCATTTAAATAAGGCTATAAGCCTATTATTAGTATCATCAATGGTTCTTGGTATTACTGCTTGTGGAAATACTAATGGAAAAGAATCTGCGAAAGGCTCAGAGGATGGCGTTATCACACTGCGCATTCTTGAAAACGATACAGCCAAGCAGGAAGGCTATCTTGACGAGCTCATCGCAGCATTTAACGAAGAGTACAAGGATAAGGGCATTCAGGCTGTTGACGCCAATATGGAAGAATACAGTAACCTTGCAGAAAATGGTCCTTATGGTTATGGCCCAGACGTTCTTTACCAGGCAAATGACAAGCTCATGACTTACGCTGAGGACAAGCATATCTTAGCTCTTAACAGAGATGATTTTGAATGCGCTAAGTATATTCCAGATGAAGCTTGGGACGCCTTCACTATTGCTGTTGATGGCAAAAACTATACCTGCGCAATCCCAGTTAACGTTCAGGAGCCAATGCTCTTTTACCGCAAGGATATGATCCCAGAAAATTGGGAAACAGAGTGGGACCAGGATGGAAACAAGACTCCGGATTTCTTCCAGGATTGGAGCAGTCTCTATCAGTATTCTCAGCAGGTTGTTGAAACATCAGGCGGCAAGCAGTACGGACTTGTAGCTGGCTGTACAGACCTCTATATGATGGCTGAGTTTTTCTTTTCCTATGGCGGATATGTCTTTGGCAAAGATGGAAATGGTATCGATAATCCAGAAGATATCGGCTTTGGCAAAGGTAATGCTGCAAAGGGACTTATGGGACTAAGGCAATTTGCTGGTCTTATGAGCGAAGAGTGTATTGACGATTCTATCGGACAGAACAGATATGCCAAGGTTGCAGACGGAACATACTTCTGCTCAATCTCTACACCTGATACCTACGTCCTTTTCCATGACAGACTTGCTGATGTCTATAAGGCTGAAGGTAGCAGTGATGATGAAGCGGACCAGAAAGCTACTGAGAACCTCGGTATGATCGAGCTTCCAGGAAAGATGCCTGCAGACGGTGATCTTTCAAAGAATGCAGATACAGTAGACACAGTAGTTATGGGCGGCGTAAATGGCTACGGTATCAGTGCTTACACAGAGCACAGAGATGCCTGCATCGAATTTGTAAACTTTGCAACTAGCAAAGAGATGATCAAAAGAAGAGCAGAGATCCTTGGAATAGCTCCTGTTAGATCTGACGTTGCAGAGAAAATGGGGGGTATCACTAGCATGATCTTTGATAGCCTCAGTGCTGGACACATCAGTCTCATGCCTTCAGTTAAGGCAGTTGATCAGATCTGGGATCCAATCAAGACACTCCTTAGTGATGTAGCCAAAGATGCCTTTAGAGAGAGTAAGGGCGAAGCTGTTAAATATGGAGATGAAGCATCAGTTCAGGAAGCTTTGGACAAGGCCTCCAAGAGTATCTACGATGCGATCTATACTCTTTCAAAATAAGGGAGCAACAAAATGAGATCTAAAAGCGCTAAGACAAAATGCTCCTACGTGATAATGGGGCTAGGTCAGTTTCTATATGGACAGAGGGTAAAAGGACTTCTCTATATGGGAATCCTTGGGCTTTATCTGTGGTACCTCTTTACAGCAGGTATCACGGATATGGTAGGCTTTTTTACCCTTGGAACCGTAGAAGGCGACCCATGGCTTGGAGTAGCCGGCGATGATTCCATCATAATGATGCTAAGAGGAATCCTTTCCTTTCTGATACTCATTGCCGTTGTAGTTTTCTATTTTTCAAATATAAAAGATGTAAAAAATACAGAAAAGCTTGTTGAGCAAGGTAAGCCTGTTCCTGGCTTTATAGCGTCAGTTCTGGCATTTGTAGATAGGAAGTTTTATGTTGTAGCACTTTTCCTTCCAGTAGTGGGAGTTGCAGTCTTTAACGTACTTCCCATCATCTTCATGATACTGATAGCCTTCACCAATTATGGCGGAGACATCGTGCCACCTAGGCTTGTTGACTGGATAGGCTTTGGGAACTTCAAACAGATCTTTTCATTATCAGGAATAAAAGAGACCTTTGTAAGGATCCTTGGCTGGAACCTCATCTGGGCAGTATGTGCTACAGCCATCAACTACTTTGGCGGACTGTTTTTAGCTCTTTTGCTAAATAAAAAGTGCGTAAAGGGAAAGACCTTCTGGAGAGCGTTTCCAATTCTTGCCTACGCGGTGCCAGGATTTATCACTCTCCTTGGCTTTAAGTTCATGTTCTCCTATGGCGGACCAATTAACTATTACCTGAAGGCCTTTGGATTCCAGGCTGTGGGATTTCTTGATATTGATGCAGGGTGGAAAGCTAGGATCATAGGTCTTTTGGTAAATGCATGGATATCAATTCCTACGTCGATGCTTCTGGCTACAGGTATTTTGTCAAACATGAGTAACGAGCTCTATGAGGCCGCAAGCCTTGACGGAGCAGGCAGATGGAAACAGTTCATTCACCTGACACTTCCATTTGTTGTCTTTTCGACAACGCCAACCCTTATCACAAGCTTTGTTGGAAACTTCAACAATTTTGGCGTGTTCTATTTCCTTAGAGGTGGCCTGTATCTTGATGATTACTTTCTGGCTAGTGACACGGACCTTTTGATCAACTGGCTCTATAACCTTTCAATTGACAATAACTACTACGGAATAGGCGCAGCTGTCAGCCTTATAATCTTCGTCATCACCTCGGTGATCTCATTGACAGCATATGTTAATTCATCAGCATTTAGGAAGGAGGATACATTCAGATGAGAAAAGAACGACTCTCAGAAGCAGTTATTACCTATATTGTGCTCATTTTTGTATCCTTCATATTCTTCTTTCCAGTGCTGTGGCTTGTCATGGCGTCTTTTTCAGCGTCAGGATCAATCTATGATTACGACGGATTTTTTCCGAAGAGCTTTAGCTTTGGAACTTATGTTAAACTATTTTCAGATACACAAATGTACGATTATCCGAGCTGGCTCAGGAATACACTCTTTATTTCAGTGTTCTCATGCGCTCTTTCAACAGTGCAGGTGATCCTGACTGCCTACACCATGAGTAGGTTCAGGTTCAAAATGAGAAAACCACTTATGAAGACAACTCTGGTGCTGAGCATGTTCCCAAGCTTCATGGGAATGACAGCGGTGTACCTTATCATGATCAACTTTAACCTCATTAATAACCTTTGGAGTCTTGTGCTGGTGTATTCTGCGGGCGCTCCAATGGGATATCTGGTGCAAAAGGGCTACTTTGATACTATCAGCAATTCAATTTATGAGGCGGCAAGGATTGATGGAGCTTCTAACCCAACAATATTTAGGAAGGTTACACTTCCTTTGTCCAAGCCAATCCTTGTGTATACGGCTCTTACTTCTTTTGCCTGGCCTTGGAGCGATTTCATCTTACCTAACATGCTCCTCAAAAACCGCGACCTGTGGACTGTTGCGGTAGGTCTTACACATCTTGGCGAAACTGAGTTTTCAAGATTTGCAGCAGGAGCCATCTTCATTGCGGTTCCTATCGTAATACTTTATTTTTCACTTTCCAGATTTTTGGTATCTGGTGTATCAGACGGCGCAGTCAAACAGTAAATGTGATTTAGCACAAGGGGGATAATTGTGCGGAATAATTCATTTTTTAAAGAATCAATGAAGATTGCGGTGCCTGTGGCTTTGCAGGCAATGCTTCAGTCCTCTTTTTCGCTGATCGACCAGCTTATGGTAGGTCAGCTTGGCAAAACTGCCATTGCTTCTGTAGAAGTTGGTGGTAAGCTCGGATTTGTCTTTACCTTTGTATGCGGCGCCATTGCTACGGTTACCGGCATCATGGTGTCTCAATACTTGGGAAAAGAAAATGAGGACAAAGTAAACACAAGTATATCCGTAAATATGCTTGTGATGCTTATAATAGCTCTTTTGACAACGTTCTTCGGAGTGTTTGCTCCTACGAAAGTTGCGGGTATTTTCACTAAAGACCAGGCTGTAATAGAAATGGGAGCAAGGTATGTAAGGCTCATTGCCCTAACATATCCCCTTTCTGGTATAGCCACCATCCTGGCGGTTCCAATCCGCTGCAAGGACCACTCGGAATATCCGCTGTATGTCAGCATGGCTTCAGCGGTGGTCAACACAGGCCTTAACTATCTCCTTATCTTTGGCTCTTTTGGAATGCCAAAGCTTGGAGTTGTGGGAGCAGCAATTGCCAGCGTAATCTCACAGGTTGTGAGCCTAATTCTCATGATCTATTTTTACAAAAAGACCTGTGAATTTAGGTTCAAACTGGATATGGACAGGCCAGAATTTGTGCAGTATGCAGGAATGCTCGTTCCAATAGTGTTAAATGAGTTCTTGTGGACTGTAGGTCAGAACGTCAACACCTTTATCTATGGACACATGGGAACCAGCGAACTAGCCGGAATGGCACTTACTGGACCTGTGCAGGGCCTCTTTATCGGTGCTTTGTCTGGTCTTGCTCAGGCAGCAGGAATCCTGATCGGTAAAAGACTTGGTAAGACTGAGTACGACGAAGCCTATGAGGAATCCAAGAAACTTTGCATCTATGGATTTATTGGTTCTGCGGTTTTGTCAGTTCTTTTGATACTTCTAGGAACCCTGTATACGGGGCTCTTCAATGTAGAAGCCGATGTTAAGAAAATGGGCTATCAGCTACTTGTAGCCTTTGCAATCTTAGCACCTATCAAGGTTCAGAACATGATCCTTGGCGGAGGCATCATCAGAAGTGGCGGAAGGACCAAGTACATCATGATCATAGATATACTTGGAACCTGGCTTGTGGGCGTGCCACTGGGGCTTTTTGCAGGATTATATTTGGGGCTCCCTATCGTGTGGACCTATTTTATCCTGTCCCAGGAAGAAGCGGTAAGGTTTATCATCACCATATTTATGTTTAGAAGCAGGAAATGGATGAACACCATCGACTAGAAATAGTCATGGTGTTTTTTCATTAATTTGTTCAAAAAATTACTTGAAGGGTTGACTTTAGCGTGGTAAAGTATATCCTGTTGCGCATTATAACTGACTTGTAGGCATATTCAATGCCGCATCAGACATTTCTAGGCGCAGAAGGAGAACACTATGAAAAAAGATTCAGAAAAGACCTTGGGATCAGGTCAGGAGAGACAGCTGAAATTCGTTGAATCAATCACATTTCAGAACCTCTTCGTGTATTCACTTATTTTAGTAGCATTTATCGTCTATGCATTGGTGATCAATTCATCTATGTCAGCCATCGTTTCACAGGCTGTACTTGCAAGCACCAATGTGTCAGAAGTTCAGTCACAGGAGGCAACTCTTAGACAGGACATCATCCACATCTCAGCAGAGATCAACAAAAACCTTGGACAGTTCAGCGCTGGAACAACGCTGAGTCAGAAAGATTTTGAAGATTACGACAAATATGTAGCAGATATCGAGACACGCATCAGTTACCTTGAGGGCAGTCTTGTCGTAAGTAATTCAAAAGATGGAGCAGAGAAGGTTGCAGCTCTCCGTACAGCTCTTAATGGCTATGTTGCTGGTGCACAGGAACTTGAAGGATATATTTTGTCCAAGGATCTATCAGGTGCCATGGGATATGTTTCTAAAGGCTATGGCGAAAGCCTTGATAATGTAAATGCAGCCCTGAATGATGTGGAGGCATCGATCAAGGGACTTGTTGACGGCCTTGACGCTTACCTTACAGGAGAGCAGAGAAGCGCTTCAGTTAAGGGAACTATCATTCTTTTACTTGTGATCGTTGTTATCGTTGCTTCTTACCTTCTTAGCTATTTCAGGATCAACAAGGTCATTGCTGGAATTGCCAAAGAAGTAAGAACTATCATTTCAAACATTGATGAAGGACGAGGCGACTTAACAGCTCGTATTCAGACCAAGACAAATACAGAACTTGCAACTATCACAGATTCTTTTAACCAGTTCATGGAAACACTTCAGGGCGTTATCCGTGATGTAAAGAACGGAGCAGATGTGCTCTCAACATCAAGCGGAAGCGTACTTACAAGAATCCAGAACGCTGGTGATAACGTAACAAATACAACAGCAGCAATGGAAGAGCTTTCTGCTAGCATGGAAAGCGTAGCAACATCAACAAACGAGCTTCAGGAACGCGTTCAGGTAGTTCGTGAGGCATCTGTTGATATCGACGAGCAGGCAAGAGTTGGCGAAGAAAAAGCTAACCTTATCAAGGAAGAGGCTGATGCTATCAGACAGGAAGCCGCAGCCAAGAAGGAAAACACTGGTGCTAAGATGAAGGAACTTTCTACAGTCCTTGAGGCATCTGTTGCAGAATCAGGTCAGGTAGATCACATCGGTGAACTTACAAACGAGATCCTTGAGATTGCCAACAAGACTAACCTCCTTGCCCTCAACGCTTCAATCGAAGCAGCTAGAGCTGGCGATGCAGGTAAGGGCTTTGCAGTCGTTGCCGATGAGATCAGTAAGCTTGCAGCTAATTCAAAAGAGACAGCTGGAAATATTCAGCAGATCTCAGATGTTGTAACAAGTGCAGTTAGAACTCTTGCAGACAATGCGGTTCAGGTTATAGAATTTATTAATGAGAATGTACTTGCTGACTACGATGCTTACGTAGACACAGGTGCTAAGTACGAGAACACAGCAATCATGATTGATGAAATGCTTGCAAACTTCTCAGCTAAGGCTAACAAGTTAAGCGAAGTTGTAGGCGACATGACAGAGCGTATCAACAGCATCTCTTCATCAGTTCAGGAGAGCTCCAACGCTATCAACATGTCAGCAGCTTCTTCTACAGAGATCGTTGGCGAGATCCAGGGCATCAACGAAGCCATGGAGCAGAACACAGAAGTTACCAAGCAGCTCAACATCCAGACACAGAAGTTCGAAGTAGTGTGACTTCCATTTTTGAGCCCTAGGGACGGAGGTTAGAGCTCATTTTCACACTTTTGATCCCTAGGGACGGAGGTTAGGGCTCATTTTTGGAAATTGAATAGGGGACGGGGACGCAAAATGACTAGAATAAAGGTTGACTCAAGTAACAGGATTTCTTTTAACAACAACGTTGATTACTGCGTGGGCACAGGCAGACTTGGCCTTGCGCTTACTGAGGAGTATTTAAAAGAGCTGGAGTATGTCCAGAAGCTTATCGGTTTTTCTTTTATCAGAGGCCACGGACTTTTTTCTGATGACGTGTCTATCTATCACGAGTACGAAGAGGACGGCGTCACCAAGGTAGAATACAACTACACTTACATCGACAGGATATTTGACAGCTTCCTGAAACTTGGGATCCGCCCTTATTTGGAGCTCGGCTTCATGCCAGAGCAGCTTGCAAGCGGCACCCAGACTATCTTTTACTGGAAAGGAAATACCACACCTCCAAAGGATTACAAGAAGTGGACAGACATGGTGATCGCACTCCTTGAGCATCTAAAGGGCCGCTACGGCGATGAAGTTTCCAGCTGGCCAATCGAAGTGTGGAACGAGCCAAATCTCCCAGGATTCTGGTACAAGGCAGACATGGAGGAGTATTTTAAGCTATTTAAAGAGACCTTCCTTGCCATCAAGAATTACGACAGCCGCTTTAAGGTTGGCGGCCCAGCTATCTGCGGGGTAAAAGACAAAGAGTGGATCGAAGCTTTTCTTGAATTTTGCAAAAAAGAAGGGCTTCATCCTGACATTATTACAAGACATCATTATACAGTTGAAATGCCAGAGAGGATTGGGCATTACGACTATTCCAAGCTCGAGGACTCAGAGATGCGTTTTGCTAATCTCCAGTCTACAAGGGATATCGTGGACTCTTTTGACGAGTTCAAGGGAATGCCTATTCATCTGACAGAGTTTAGCACTTCCTACACTCCTCGCGGCGTCATTCACGATACCAATCTCAACGCAGCATACCTTGCAAGGCAGCTTTCAAGACTTGGTGATGTGAACGAAGCATATTCCTACTGGACCTTTGGCGATGTCTTCGAGGAACAGGGCGTGCCAAATTCTCTCTTCCACGGAGGATTCGGCATGGTGGCAGCAGGCAATATCCCTAAGCCAACCTTCTGGACCTTCTATTTCTACAAGCAGCTGAAACTCTTTGGCGATACTTGTGTCTACAGAGACGACAATTCAGTAATTGTGAAAAGAGCTGACGAATACGCGGGAATCATCTGGAACATGGATGAAGAAGATATTTCTCGTGAATACGAGTTTGAGGTTTCTGATGGCCAGTACAAGCTTGTGACCAAGACTGTTGACGAAGACTGTTGTAACCCACTTAAGCTCTGGCACGATATCGGCGAGCCAGCATATCCTACAGCAGAGGAGACGCAGCTTATAAAGAGCGCCGCAAATCCACTTGTTGGAAGTGATGTGCTTGAGGCTACAAGCAGCAAAGCTACTGCAAAATTCGATGTTAAGAAACACGGAGTCATGTACTTTACACTGAGCAAAAGAACCTCAACACCAGATAGAGGCTACGACTACGCGAAAGTAGTTTCGTTTCATTGATTGGCTCCCGAAATGGACCTAGGGGACGGGGTTAGTGGACCATTTTTTCTTCCGAAATGAGCCCTAGGGACGGAGGTTAGGGCTCATTTTTGGATAAATTGACAGCAATTTAATTGCAACGAGACATGAATATGTTATAATCCTTTCAAACAAAAGTTATGAATTCAGAGATGATGAGGATTATATATGAGCACAAAAGAAAAACCAAACGAGATGCTTCTTGATAAATATGAAAAACTTAAAGGCTACCTGCGCTCTTTAGAGAGCGTAGCGGTAGCTTTTTCTAGTGGAGTTGATTCAACATTCTTGCTGTATGCGGCAAAAGAGGCTCTTGGCGATAAGGTTATGGCAGTTACGGCATCATCTTGTTCTTTTCCTAAGAGAGAACTTAATGAGGCGCTTGAATACTGCAAGTCACAGGGAATCAAGCACGAAGTTGTGGAGTCAGAGGAACTCAAGATTGAGGGATTCTCTCATAATCCTAAGAATAGATGCTATCTCTGCAAGCACGAGCTATTTGAAAAGATACGTAAGATTGCTGATGACAACGGAATGAAGGAAGTTGTGGAAGGCTCAAACCTTGATGACAATGGCGATTACAGACCAGGACTTCAGGCAGTTGCAGAGCTTGGGGTAAAGAGTCCACTCCGCGAGATAGGTTTTTCAAAGGAACAGATAAGGATATTATCAAACTATCTTGGTCTTCCTACCTGGGATAAACAGTCATTTGCCTGCCTTTCAAGCCGCTTCCCTTATGGTGAAGAGATCACTGAAGAAAAGCTCGCTATGGTGGATAAGTCAGAGCAGCTCTTACTAGACCTCGGTTTCCACCAGCTAAGAGTCCGCATTCACGGCAACATGGCCCGCATAGAGCTTGACCCAGCTGAGTTCGACAAATTCATGCAGGAAGATGTCAGAACTAAAGTCTATGACAAACTCAAGGAGTTCGGATTTACCTATGTTACTCTTGACCTCAAGGGCTATCGTACAGGAAGCATGAATGAGACTCTTTCTGCAGATGAGCTAAAGAGCGCAACAAGAAATTGAGCTTAATTTTGTGATAACCATTGCTTATTGCAGACAATAAATCTTAAGTATTAGCCAACTAGCGGCACTGGCGCTATCATTTATTTCAACAAAACGACTTGAACAAAAAAATGTGTGAAAAGAGTAGGAGGAAGTTGAAATGAGTGATTACAGATTTGAGACATTACAGTTACATGTAGGACAGGAACAGCCTGATCCAGCAACAGACGCTAGAGCAGTACCTATTTACCAGACAACTTCATACGTATTTAGAAATTCACAGCATGCAGCCGACAGATTCGGACTTGCTGATGCAGGAAATATTTACGGAAGACTTACAAATTCAACTCAGGACGTATTCGAAAAGAGAATCGCAGCTCTTGAAGGCGGATCAGCAGCACTTGCAGTTGCATCCGGAGCAGCAGCCATCACATATACGATCGAAGCTCTTGCAGCAAACGGTGGCCACATCGTAGCTCAGAAGACAATCTACGGTGGAAGCTACAATCTCTTGGCACATACACTTCCACAGTATGGCGTAACAACTACATTCGTAGATGCTCACAACTTACAGGAAGTTGAGGAAGCCATCCAGGACAACACAAGAGCAATCTATCTTGAAACACTTGGAAATCCTAATAGTGATATCCCAGATATCGACGCAATCGCAGAGATAGCTCACAAGCACGGACTTCCACTTGTGATCGACAACACATTCGGAACACCATATCTCATCAGACCAATCGAGCACGGCGCAGATATCGTAGTTCATTCAGCAACTAAGTTCATCGGCGGCCACGGCACAACACTTGGTGGTGTAATTGTAGAAGCAGGTAAGTTTAACTGGAAGGAAAGTGGCAACTACCCACAGATCGCAGCTCCAAACCCAAGCTATCACGGAGTTTCTTTCTACGACGTGGTTGGACCAGCAGCTTTCGTGACATGTATCAGAGCAATCCTTCTTAGAGACACCGGAGCTACAATCTCTCCATTCAATGCTTTCCTCCTACTGCAGGGAGTGGAGACATTGTCACTCCGTCTCGATAGACACGCTGAGAATACCAAGAAGGTAGTAGAATTCCTTAAGAACCATCCAAAGGTTCAGAAGGTAAACCATCCTTCACTTCCTGATCACCCAGATCACGCCCTTTATGAGAAGTACTTCCCTAACGGCGGTGCTTCAATATTTACTTTCGAGATCAAGGGAGGAAAAGAGGCTGCTTGGAAGTTTATCGATAACCTCGAGATCTTTTCACTGCTTGCTAACGTAGCAGATGTAAAGAGCCTTGTGATCCATCCAGCAACAACAACTCACTCACAGCTTAGTGATGAGGAGCTTCTTGATCAGGGCATCACACAGAGCACCATCAGACTTTCAATCGGTACAGAGCATATCGATGACATCATTGCTGACCTTGAAAAAGGATTTGCAGCAATATGATATAATAACTGAATAAGTCAAAGCGGCAGGCCAAGGCTTGCCGCTTTTTTATTTATAAAAGGGAAAAGAGTTATGGAAACAAGAAAAAGAATTACTATTGCAATCGACGTTATTTTGTGGATGATCACAGCGATTCCAGTCATCAATGTGCTTAAGGAATGCATTTATTCCGCAGTTCACGGAACCATTCCTTTTAGAGAGTCCTTTGGAAATGCTCCAGTCGAAATTGTATATGGCTTCCCAGCATTTGTGGACACCTTGCAGTTATACTGCGTTTTCTTTTTTGCATTTGTAGTTGCTTGGGGAGGACTGCTTGTCTTTACCCTTGGATTTACAGCGTATACATACATATTCTGCAAAGATGCAAAAAAACTTGAAGCACATGAATGAGCCCTAGGGACGGAGGTTGGAGCTCATTTTGGGAGAAATGAGCTCCAACCTCCGTCCCTGGGGCTCATTTTTTCAGAAAGGAAAGGTGGAGAATTATGACTTTACAAGAAAGAGCTGAAAAAGCTGTAGAAATGAAACTTTCAGGCAAATACAACTGCGCTCAGGCAGTCACTACTGCGTTGGCAGATCAGACTAGCTTATCAGAAGAGCAGTTAAAACAGATATCTGCTGGCTTCTGCGCAGGTATGGGAAATCTTGAGGCAACCTGCGGAGCACTGATTGGCGCAGGTATGATCACTGGTCTTAAGACAGAAGGACAGGGAACACTTGGACTTACAAGACAGATCCAGGAAGAGTTTGCAAGAAGATGCGGAGCCTTAAAGTGCAAGGATCTGAAGGCAATGACAGACGGTAAACCATTATGTCCATGTGAAGACTGTGTGCGAAATGCAGTACTCATATTTGGCGAAACTTTCGGATTAGAATAATTGTTTCTTTGCGAAAAAAGTTTATAATTTCTCCTTGGTGGGTATTCACAAAGGAGGAGAGAGAATGGCAAAGTTTGAAAAAGTATTCGACTTTACAAAAGAAAAAAACGTTGAAAATGTAATGAAAGCATTACAGGGTGGTCGCGGACAGGAGTATCTCAACGCTATGTGCACAGAGGCACAGGCAGCAGGTGCAATGAACCTTTCCAAAGCCCAGATCATGATCACAGCAAATTATGTTTGCTACTATGGAGATTTCAAGAGATCCATCGTGATCCTTCCTATTCAGGATATCGTTAACGTTTACAGATCTAACTGCTTCTATGGATCATACGATTACAATTTCATGGCAATCGCAGTTGAGACCAAGAACAACGAATTGTTCTACTTCTCAAAATGTTCCAAGAACCAGAATGTAGCTGATTTCACAACAGCGCTCGGAACACTTATGCAGCGCGCACAGGCCAATGCAGCAAATCTTGTAGGTTAATAGGAGGAAGGTCAGATGATAATCGTATACGGAACAAAAAAGAAAATGAAAATAGATAGAAACTACGGCACAGAGGTTTGTCCAAACTGTCATCACCAGGTACAGCGTAGTCTTGCTAGACAGAAGACTTACTTCACACTGTTCTACATCCCAGTACTTGGATGGACATCAAAGCGTCTTTTGCTTTGCCCATGCTGCGGTGATTCAGAAGTTCTATCAAGTGCTCAGTACAAAGAGCTCAAGAACGCATAACTGGTTTTTTTGAGCCCTAGGGACGGAGGTTGGAGCTCATTTTGGAAAAAATGAGCTCTAACCTCCGTCCCTAGGGCTCATTTTTTCATTCGATTCCAGCACTCGATAACTTTCCCCAAATGCTTGTGGTTTATCTTGTTGGAGCCATCGATCTTCTGGGAGAAAAGAGCTTCAATTCCCGAAACAGCAGTAGCATCCAGAGAATCGTAAACGGACGATTTGTGCTTACATAGGTAAAAACGGATACTTGTAGAAAGTTCAGAAGACTTGTGAGGAGTCTTGTCATATGTAACCGCAAGGTTGTAGGAATCCCGGACGGACTCTTCCATAGCGTCATATTCCTTGAGACAAGCAAACCACCAAGCCCTTATGATAAGAGATATGGTCTTTAACTTGTGAGTATAGCCAATAGAATCAGGAACGGCGTAGGCATCTAATATGACGATCGATGCATCCAAAAGGTCAACAGCCATCCTAAGATCCTTGGCCTTACCAGAAGAAGCAACAGCAAGAGACATATTCGTCATAAGCTGGTACTGAACTCCAAAGTTGCGCAGTAGCGCCATGGAACTATACTCAAGACATTCCTCTCTATTGTGCATATCTAAAAGAAGCTGACCAATAATAGCGTCATTGCAGCCGTTGTAGTTGATATTCTTAAGCTCGGCAAGGGCTTTGTCAGGATCTTTTTTCATATAAAGCTCAGCAATGTAAAGGCGTATAGTGAACTCCTTGACCTCGGGATCAGTGTTCTGTGAAAAGTACTCAAGACAGCGATTCATAAGGTCAATAGCCGTGTCACAGTCCTTGTCGTTCATGTCTGCGTAAGACTTGTAGTAGTATAGCTTGGCGCAGGCCAAAAGAACCTTGAAGGTGTGAGAATAGCGAGTAAGGGCGCTATTAGCCTCTAGAACCGCCTCTTCAAATTTGTGTTCGTCGCAGAGATTTTCGATAGTCTCTACCATCTTGTCTATATTTTTGGAAGATTTGTCATAGCTAAGGAGCTCATCCATAGAGATGTTATAAAGATTTGCAAGCTCCATGAGTGTCGTGATATCCGGCACGTTGTTGCCGTTTTCCCACTTGGAGACCGCACCAATGGTAACGCCCAGGGCTTCTGCTAGTCCGTCCTGGGTAAGTCCCATTTCCTTTCTATATCTCTTGATGTTTTCCGCTAGCTTAAGTTGCATCTGGCAATTCTTCCTTCAATTCGAAATTCATATGACTAAATGCTACGAGAACAAAGAGTAGTATTGCAAGTATGGCGCTTCCGCCGATAAGAGTAGCTGCGCTAAGTTTTAATGCGGCAAAAGAGATGAGAAGTGAGCCAAGTGGAGTTGCAGCAGTAGATGAAGCATTGAATACCGCAGCAGCTCTAGCTAGGTATCTCTGATCTACGCTCTTAACAAACTGAATGCTAAGAGTTCCGCCGATTATAGATGCTGAGCACATCATGATCATGAAACTAAGCGCTGTTAAAAGATATCCTGGAATAGCCGCGCCATTTGTAAATCTGCCAAGTGTAATAAGGTACATTCCCGTTCCAAGAGCAATTCCGCAGATTACCAGGATCTGCTTGGCTGACATCTTTTCAGCAAACATAGGAACAAGAGCTGAACCAATGATAGCGCCGATCGCAGCAGCCATACCCATTACGCTCAAAAGCTCTGAGCCCATCTTGAACACATCCTCTACGATAGGAGCCTGAAGTGAATTAAGTGGCACCAAGAGGAAATTAAGAACTATAGCAATAAGGCAGTAGTTCAGGATCACACGGCTCTTTTTAACGTAATCAAATCCCCCCTTCAAAAGAGAAAGATATGATTCCTTGGCAGCAGGTGCCTGCACAGCTTCTGAGGCCTCAGTGGCAGGTACTTCCGGAGTAGTAGTCTTAAGTGACCAGGTTCCAATAGCAGCCATGAAGAAGGTAGCCGCATCGATGAGCATTGCAGTATATACGCCAAACTTTGCAATGATGATACCTGCAAGACCAGTACCGATAAGTGCTACAGTGTTAGAAAGAGTTGAGTTAAGGCTCATTGCGTGAGTTAAGTGCTCCTTCCTTATAACTGTAGGGATAAAAGCTGTAGATGCAGGCAGGTTAAATGACTCGATAGTTGTGATAGCAAGTGTGAACACAGCCATCATGATAGGGTTTACCACGCCCATAAGGTACATAGCCACAAAGCCAGAGATCACGAGACCTCTCAAAATATGTGTGCCAACGATGACCTTCTTTTTGTCCAGTTTTTCAACAAGTGCTCCGGAAAAAGGCTGCACGATGATGTTTGGAAGTACGTTAAGTCCAAATATCAGCGCAGACCATGAGGCGCTGTGAGTAATCTGATACACAAGCCAGGTGAAGGCAATTGCATCCACTGAATCACCAAATCTGTTGATCAGATTAGTAAAAAGAAGCTTTCTATATTCTCTGTTCTTGATAATATCCTTGTACTTTAGTTCCTTAGCCATAGTGTCTCCTCATTTCATCTATATTCTATGACTAAGTGTACAAGCTCTTTACTTGCATTTTAACATACCATTTATCCAGTTGCGAGAGAAAAAACTTTCCAATACGGAAAGACGATGAGCCCTAGGGACGGAGGTTGGAGCTCATTTTGGGAAAAATGAGCTCCAACCTCCGTCCCTAGGGCTCATTAAAAAGCCTTGTGCCAACGGAACTCTTCACGATATAATATACATAATATTACGTGTATTGGGGAATACATAAAAAGAATACGGAAGGAGAAGGTATATGAAAGGTTTTGCAATGCTCAAAATCGGCGAGGTGGGCTGGATCGAGAAAGAACGCCCAGCTTGCGGCCCAATGGACGCTATCTGCCGTCCTCTCGCAATCGCGATCTGTACATCTGACGTACACACCGTTTGGGAAGGCGCAGTAGGCGATCGTCACAACATGATCCTTGGCCATGAAGGATGTGCTGAGGTCGTAGAAGTTGGTAGTATGGTAAAAGACTTTAAGCCAGGCGACAAGGTATTGGTACCTGCTATCACCCCAGATTGGAATTCACTTGAAGCTCAGGCAGGATATTCAATGCACTCAGGCGGAATGCTTGCGGGCTGGAAGTTCTCAAACTTCAAAGATGGTCTCGATTCAGAATTTTTCCATGTAAATGATGCAGACGGTAACCTTGCACACATGCCAGAAGGTATGAGCCTTGAAGATGCATGTATGCTTTCAGATATGGTTCCTACAGGCTTCCACGGCGTAGAGCTGGCTGACATTCAGTTTGGTGATACTGTTCTCGTGATCGGTATCGGACCTGTTGGTCTCATGAGCGTTGCAGGTGCACGTTTGCGTGGTGCTTCACGTATCATCGCAGTAGGCACACGACCTACATGTGTAGAAGCAGCCAAGTTCTACGGAGCTGACGAGTTTATCAGCTACAAAAATGGAACTATCGAAGATCAGGTTCTTGCTATGACAGACGGCAAGGGCGTTGACAGAGTAGTTGTTGCTGGCGGCGGAGTGCAGACCTTTGAGTCAGCTGTAAAATCCCTTAAGCCAGGCGGCAAGATCGGTAACGTCAACTACCTTGGAAGCGGCGACTATATCACTATCCCTCGCGTAGAGTGGGGCGTAGGAATGGGACACAAGCAGCTTCAGGGCGGCCTCATGCCAGGTGGAAGACTCCGTATGGAGAAACTCGGCGCACTTGTTTCATCAGGTAAGCTTGATGTCAGCAAGCTTTCAACTCACGTATTCCACGGATGGGAGCACATCCCAGAGGCTCTGCAGCTCATGAAAGATAAGCCAGCAGACCTCATCAAGCCAGTTGTCATCTTAGACAATCAGCCATGATAACAAAACTTAAGGGGCGGTCCAAGGGCCGCCCTATCTAATTGATAGGACCGACTACTATGCAGATATTACTCGTATCAGGCTTTTTGGGGGCAGGTAAGACCACATTCATCAAAGAGCTTATTACAAGAACCAATAAGCGCCCCGTCATCATGGAAAATGAGTACGGAGCCAACAACCTCGATGCCCTAGAGCTCCAGAAGGCCTCCGCCGGGAATGACAATGAAATAAAGATCCTGGAATTCATGGAAGGCTGCGTGTGCTGTACCATGAAAGACAGCTTTGTAAATTCAGTTCTGGCAATCTTTTCATCCCTAAGTCCTGAGTACCTCATAATAGAGCCCACAGGCGTAGGAAGGCTCAGCAGTATCATAGAGAACCTAAAGCCTATACTTGGAAGGGCAGTCTTTCTCCTAGAGCCCATCGTAGTTCTTTGTCCTGAGACCTTTAGGAGCAACATGAAGGAATACCCTGAACTTTATAGGGACCAGATTGCAAACGCATCCTGCGTAGTTTTTTCTAAATGTGAACATACAGATCCAGACCAGTTAAAAGAAGTAACGAATGAGATCTTAAAAATAAATCCAAAGGCCAAGATCACTGATCGCCACTATTCTCAGATGGATGGCAAGTGGTGGGATAGCCTCATGGAAACAGAAGTAGATGAAACGTCTTTAGAAAAGAAAGAAAAGCTTAAGGACCTAAAGGATGTCTTTTCCCAGGTAACAGTCACTAAGGCAGGACTTCAAAATCCCGGTCAGCTGGTGCAGCTTCTAGAAGACTGTCTCCACGGCGAGTTTGGGCTCATCTCAAGGGCCAAAGGCACTATCTGGGTTGGAAGCGAACTCCTTCGCTTTGACCTTGCTGACAAAATGTACGCCATAACTGATTCGCCAGATGACGGGACTCAGTGCGTTTTTATTGGCAAAGGACTCAATGAAAAGAGGATAAGGGACAGACTCATATCTACTGACCGACATTCAATTTTTTGACAAAAAAGTTCACAAATTTTTCAAATACCAATTTAATTGGAAAAAATCATAATAGTGGTATAATCTTTTTCGGAAAACGTAATAAAAGGAAGAGAAAAGATTTATGTCAACATTTATTGATTTAGCAAGGAAAAGAAGAAGCGTAAGAACCTTCGATGGCCAGATGCCAGATCCAAGGCTCATAGATGAGTTAAAAGACTACGTTTCAGAGATTACCAACCCATACGGGATCAATGTAAGATTTGAGTTCCTTGATGCAGAGGCCAATAAGTTATCAAGTCCTGTCCTTGCAGGGGAGAAGATGTACATTGTAGCTTCTGTAAAGAAACAGGAAAATGCCGAAGAGGCATATGGATATAGTTTTGAAATGCTCCAGATGAAAGCATTAGAGCTTGGTTTTGGCACAGCATGGATCGGCGGCACAATGCCAAGAGAGAAGTTCGAGGCAGCAGCTAAACTCTCAGAAGACGAGATCATGCCTTGTGTATCACCACTTGGAAGACCAGCTCAGAAGATGTCCATCAAAGAAACACTCATGCGTAAAGGTGTTAAGGCAGAATCCAGAATGAAGATGGAAGAGCTCTTTTTCGTAAGAGACTTTGCAATGCCACTTGATAGAACCTACGCTGTAGGCCACGGCCTTATGGACGACCTTGAGGCAGTTAGGATCGCTCCATCAGCAGTTAACAAGCAGCCTTGGAGAATCCTTATCGAGGACAACAAAGCTCACTTCTATGAGAAAAAAGATAAAGGCTTCGATACACCTGACTACGACATTCAGAAGATCGATCTGGGAATTGCCATGTACCACTTCGAGACTCAGCTCATCTCTGAAGGCAGGAAGCCAGTTCTTTCTACAAGAAAGCCAAACCTGATCGTTCCAGATCAGATGGAATACATCGCAACATACACATTTTAAATAAATCTAGGGGGTAGGTATGCGCGCAGTAGTGACCAGAGTGCTGTCAGCATCAGTTACAATAGATGGCAAGACAGTTTCATCCATAGACAAAGGCTTCCTTGTACTTTTGGGCGTTCATAATGACGACAAGGAAGAGCAAGCAATCAAGATTGCTGACAAGATCTGCGGCCTTAGAGTGTTTGAGGATGAGAACGGCAAGATGAATATCAACCCTATGGATGCAGGGGCCAAGCTCCTCATCGTGAGCCAGTTCACTCTTTATGCTGATTGTAGCTCCAGAAGACCTGGCTTTACAGACGCGGCTAGACCTGAGATATCAGAGCCCCTCTACGAGCTTGTGGTTTCAGAATGTAGGAAAAGAGGTTTCGAAGTCGGAACAGGACAGTTTGGAGCCGATATGAAAGTAGAATCCGTCAATGACGGACCAGTGACCATTTTATTAGATACAAAAGACTTTATGCGCTGATGCATAGATGGTGCCCGAAGTGGACCTGGGGGACGGGGGTAGTGGATCATTTATATGAAGATGCGAGGTAAGACCAAATGGATTCAATACTTATAAAAGATACAACAAGAGAAGAAAGAGAACGAATCGTAGCCGAGTCCATCGGTAATATCAGCGGCTCCTGTGACGGCTGCATGAGCGGCCTTGCTGAAATGTACCAAGACTACATCGATGGCAAAAAAGAGATCCGCGACATCAACATGGAATTCCGCGCCCACTATGAATCTGGCGTCGACGGAACAGAGAAGTCTGATTGTGGATATAAGATGTAAAAAATAGAAGCGCAGTGGTTAGTCCACTACGCTTCGTTTGTCTTATGCATCAATGCAATGAGTATCGAGGCTGTCTCAAAATACGATAAATCTATCATAGAGATATTCAGTGCTCAAATTTATGATCATATTGATACCAGTCACAAGATATTCGTTCCAGTGAAGGCTTTCCACCAGGTAGTTACCTCCAATAGTAGTCACCGGCGTAAATACCGCATAGAACAACGCTACCTTCATCATAGCTATTGGTACGTTATTAGCACTTTGAAATGTAAACTTGCGATTAAGTGTAAAATTCCATAAAACTGATAACACCAGAGCTGTCAGATAGCATGGCCAATAAGGCAAGGCTGTAAGCTCCGTAAGCAGCGAAAAGCTTGCTATTTCTATTATTCCAGCAGAGATTGAAAAGAATACAAACTTGATCACTCTAATAATCTCTTTTTTCTTTTCCTCTTTCACGACCAATCCCCCTTAAATAAACTGCACTTGCTATTTTATCACAAAGGAGCCGATGATACCTTCTGATTTTTCATCATTATAGTATAATATTTCAAAAAGGAGCATGAATCATGTGGACTATAAAGCAAATATATGATGGCGACTATGGATGTGAAGAACTTCAGCCTGGGCAGCAGCCTAGAGTGTCTGTGACACTAGTGGATGAAAATGACGAGATAAGGTATGTGTCCGTGGAAGATGCATGGCTTGTAGAAAAAATTGGATGTAGGCTCGGTGTGGCCTCTGATAGCTCATTTTGATGAAGGGTAGTAAAAGTAAGTAGCTTTGCGGAAATGTAAGGCTGCTTTTTTGTTGGCACTATATATTGCATTTTCTCTTGTCAAAAGAGCTGCAACGCCGCAATATGTAGTTGGGAACTTTATAGGATATTTCATGATGTAAATTGATCATAGGTAAAAAGAAGAAAAAGAAGAGAGGAAATACCTATGATTTTTTTACGATAGCATTTGGGATAATTGTTGTAGCAACAATACTTTTTCTGCTATGGATGATATGTACTGCTGTCAGATTGGTGGTATCTATGATAGCCATAGAAATAGAAACAGCAAAACTCAAGAAAAAAGATCCTGAACTATACCACCGTGTTATGGAAGAAAGGTCTAAGGGATTTACAAAAATCCTGCCATATATATTGTGGTTTAGATGATAAAAGGAGGTCAGCTATGTTCTTTGGTAAAAGAGATAAAGACGTAAGACTCACAGATAAAGAGTACAAGGATCTAGTAAAAGACATGAGCGCAAAAGAGCGCCGCGACTTCGACTGCAGACAGGACCAGTTAAGAAGAGAGAGGGAAGAAGATAGGCTGCTTGGGTGGCTGGAGTTTGAAGATGAGTTGGATGAAGAGTAAACAAATTGAAGTAAAAAACTGGTATTATATTTCAAGTGCAGTACAATAGAATAGTATTATAATTGCTAGATTAGAACAGACTCAAGGGGGTAGGGAATTATATGAAAAAAAGTGCGCAAATTGCCAATTTCAATGTTGTTTTTGGTGAAGATGAATTGCCGATGTTAGACTGCTTTGATACGATTGTTATTCCGGCATTAAGGGCTGGAATAGTCAAAAAAAAGGATGAAAATGAATTTTTATTTAAGGATATAGATATATATAAGAACAAAAATAATTATGTCCTTACAGGGAAAATAGTAAAAAAGACTATTTTGGAAATAAAAACTGATTTAAATGAATCTGGAGAGTTAGTTGAAAAAGATGAGAAACATTCGGCTGCTCCATATTCTTCATTTGCCATTAATCTGTTGAATCACAGAATGATTTTTTTGCCAAATCAGAAAGGTAGCCCGTCTCTAGCCAATTTTAGAACAACTATTAAGTATGTTTTTGATAGATATATAAAAAGTGTGAATAGTGATGAAAACGAAAAAAAGCTAGAATATGCAGTGGTAAATATAGTGGGGATTCCTAATCTCAAAAGTATGAAAGAAGTCTTGACAGATGTTGAAAAAGTTAATTGTTTGACATTAAGGTTTTATCCATTGAATGGTGATAAAGATTATACAGAGGCATTCGGAATCTTGTCGAATAATGCAAGAAAAGATTTAGGGTGTAAAACAGGATCTATAACATTTAATAGTCCTACTTTTTTTGACGGGATAAAGACTATACTTGCGCAAGCTGCAGGAACGATTAAGCCGATATTGAATGTGGTTACAAAAGACAAGCGAAAGGCAAAATTAACCGATGATGAGCTTTCAGTAAAGTATGCTATGGATATAGATGATGGTGAAGATATCGGATCAGAAACTCAAGAATTAGTAACGGCTACGTCACAAATTGAAGAATTGATTGTGACTAATGAGGCGCATCAAGAGATATATAATAGAAATGAGGACAAGATAAGATCTATAAGTGAATCGAGGTGATTACTATTAATTTAGATAAAGCTGAGAAAAATGCAGAAAAATTAGCAGAGAAAAAAAGTTCTATCAAGGTGCTATTCAGTTCTCTTAAGATTTTTTTATTCAAAAAAAATAATGTGGTCAGGAAAATTTTGTTCATTTCGCTAGAAGGTTTTTTTGCAGTTCATATAGCAACTCAATATGAAACTGTTATATGCACGAGAGAAATTCTAGGAGTTATAATGACTATTGTAATTGCACTTTTAGCTGTTGTTTTTACAGGCTATGCGCTTTTTCAAGCACTAATGAATGATAAGCTATTGGTTGCTTTGTTGAGTGTTGAAAAAGAAGAAAATGGCTTGATAGGTACTAATGATTCTTTTGTTGAATTAATGATTTTTCAAATGACGTGTGTAGTAATAGATTTGTTTGTAATCATATTTACGCACGTGATTCCTAGTGATTGGTGTATGTTTGTTAGTAACAAATTAAATATAGGTATTTCTGGTTTTTTAGTGTTTTTACTTTTACATAGCAATATTGAGGGTATTTGGGAAGTTACAAGTTTTATATTTAATATTTTTCAAATATTTAATCTCCATGCTTATTCTCGAATAAAAGAGATAGTAGAGAATAATAAGACGACTGAAACCAAAGAATGAAAAGCAGCCTTTTGGCTGCTTTTTTGATTATATTATAGATCTTGAAAAGACTTGATTAGTATGATCTAATTAATTGTCAGGACAAATGATCTAGGGGGCAAAAATGCAAGACAATTGGGAAAAAATATCACCTAAAGTAAACGAATCAGCTGAATTTTTGGAAATTGCCAGTGATTTTGGAGATCCAATGGAATTATTTAGGGAGGCACTCCATAATGCTTATGATTGGGGGGCTACAGAATTTAAGATACTAATAAATGTAAAAGAAATATCCGGTCAGGACAAACTGGTAATTGAGCTAATTGATAATGGTATTGGAATGGATAAGGATACCATAATAAATAACTTTTGGAATCTAGGAGATTCAAAATCTAGAGAAAATAATAAATCTATAGGTGAAAAAGGACATGGAACAAAGATATATTTGCGTTCAGATAAAGTTGTAGTACATACTTCAGATGGAAAGAATTCATATGAGTCAGAGTGCGAGGGAGCTTTTACACAATTAAATGCAGGTAAAGTGCATTGTCCACTTGTTAGAGAAAGTGCAGAAAAGTTTCCTAGAGGAACCAGCATAACAATAGAAGGATACAATAATAACCAGAGAGCTAAGCTTAAACAAGACATAATAAAAGACTATCTATACTGGTTTACAGTACTTGGCACAATTGAAAGTCAGTTTGAGAAGAAGGATATCCGTGATTTTAAAGTTTATTTGAAAGCGTTGGATGTGGATGAGCCAGAGGAGTTGACTATGGGGCATAGATTTGCTCCTGAAAACAATGATATAAATGCGCTTTTTGAGGAGCATGGAGAAAATGCTGCTGACTATTATGTAAAAAAATTTGTTTATGCTAATCAAACATTAGAGTCAATGCCAGAAGTAAAATATGATGTTGTTATATATTTTGAGGGCGATGAGGCAAAAAGAAATTATAACAATATGATTAGAATGAAAAAAAATAAAATGACTGGCGCATATAAAGTATCTGATAGATATGGAATATGGCTTTGCAAGGATTATGTACCTATTCAAAGGGTAAATGAATGGATTACATCGTTTGGAACAGGTTCAAATTCATATGGCCTATTACATGGTTTTGTAAATTGCCAAAAATTAAGACTGACAGCTAACAGGGGAACGATCGCTAATACTAATCAGCAAATTATTGATGAATTAAAAAAGGCTGTACAAAACATAATTAATGAAATAGATATTGACCTATATAGTAATGATGTTGTTACACTAAAAAAGTGGAAGGAAGAGGCGAAAACCATAGAATTTGAGAAAGCAGCGTTCAAAAAAAGAAAGGAATTGGTTACTCAAAAAAAATATTTTACGTTAAATAATAGAGTATTTTTAACTCCCAGAAACGAAGCAGAATTATATGGCTTGTTCATTTCGTTATACACTTTGAATCCAGAGAATTTTGATTTTGAACCATTGGATTATGATGAGTCTGCAGGAATAGATTTATTAGCAAGGAATAAAACTGAAAACAAGATATCTGATTGTGAATTTTGGTATGTGGAATTGAAATATCAGTTAGGTGCGACAGAATTTAATCATTCATTCACAAATATTCGATATATTGTATGCTGGGAGCTTTCTTCTAAAATAAAAGATGGAAGTATACTAAAAACTTCGGTGGAGGATGCAACACGTATTTTGAGAATAATACCTAAAGAAGGCGATAAACCAAGAAGGTATTATTTAGATACTGATGATGCAGCTTTAAAAATCCGAGTAATATGCTTAAAAGAGTATATAGAAGAAGAGTTAAAAATAATGCTTTTGGATCAAGAGTGATAGGAATAAGACCTGCCTATTCATTTGATTATCTGACTCCAAAACAGTATAAGGGGTATTACGCCTAAAGGAATATAAAAAAGTAGTAACTAGTGCCTAATTTTAGTGATTAGACAAAAGGGAGCAATGTTGCTCCCTTTTTTTATTGCCCCTGAAACCTGATTCTAAAGTAACAATTGAAGATACAAAATATTAAAATTGACTAAAAAACAATTTAAATATCCACTTTTTATTTTAAGCTACATATTGTATTTTGATTTTCTTAAAAGAACTGTGATAACGGAAAGGGGAAAGGAAAGGGTAATTTTTTAACTGGTATTTTTATTGGACTTAAAAAAAGACAATAATAGAGTGTGAGGAGTTATGTTGACCATATCGGTTCAATGTTTAAATGAATCATGAATTATGTTAAAATCAAAAGTAGTTTTTGGTGGATATTAAGGGAAGAGAAGTGGTAAATATGTGCACGACTATTGAGTTATTTGCTGGTGCTGGCGGATTAGCGCTTGGTGTGGAAAAAGCTGGATTTGATACTTTGGGGCTGATTGAGTTTGATGCTGATGCATGTGAAACATTGAAATTGAATCGGCCTAAATGGAATGTTATTCATGATGATATTGCGAATATTTCATGCTTGGATTTGGAAGAGTATTTTGGCATAGCTAAGGGTGAATTAGATCTGTTATCTGGAGGAGCTCCTTGCCAAGCTTTTTCTTATGCAGGAAAGCGGTTGGGCTTTGAAGACACTCGTGGAACTTTATTCTATCACTACGCGGTGTTCCTTCAGAAGCTTCAGCCCAAAATGTTTTTATTTGAGAATGTAAGAGGCCTTCTTACTCATGATGGCGGCAAAACATACCAGACAATGCTAAATGTTTTCGAAGATGCTGGATATGAAATACAAAAGCAGGTTCTTAATGCGTGGGACTACGGTGTTGCACAGAAAAGAGAACGACTTATTACTATTGGAATAAGAAAAGATCTTGCTAATGTATTACATTTTGATTTTCCTAAACCACATGATTATAAGCCGGTTTTGAGAGATATCTTAAAAGATGTACCGGATTCGCCTTACACTCCATATGGAGAAAAGAAGAGAAAGATATTTGAAATGGTTCCTCCTGGTGGGTATTGGCGTGATATTGATCCAGATGTGGCAAAGGATTATATGAAGAGTTGCTGGTTTATGGAAGGAGGAAGGACTGGTATATTGCGAAGATTGAGCTTGGATGAGCCGGCTCTTACAGTTTTGACATCACCTTCTCAGAAGCAGACGGAAAGGTGCCACCCCTTGGAGGCTAGACCTTTTACCATAAGAGAGAATGCCAGATGCCAGAGTTTTCCAGATGATTGGGAGTTTTGTGGTAGCATAATGTCACAGTACAAGCAGGTTGGAAATGCTGTACCAGTGAATTTGGCATATGAAGTAGCTGCAGAGATAAAGAAGACATTGGAGGCTAATGTAATTGCGCTGGGAGCTTGATTTTATAAAAGAAGACGATTTTGTTAAGCATGTTGAAGCTACTATTGCTAAGTATGGAGATAAACTAGAGCCTTATAACATAAAGAAATTCAATTCAAATATCATTGATCCAGTAAAAATGATTTTTGATAAAACTGTTTACCATGCTTCATGGGATGAAATTGTCAGTAATGAAATATTTAGGCAAAGGGACAAGTCTAACAACAACGATATAGGATATTTTCATCAAAGGATTTTCCAGTATATGGATAAGTGCCATGTTCCGGACAATGGAACTGAAGGTGGCTGGGATGTGATATTTAAGGATGAAAATGGGATTGCCCTTCCTGATGGCGATGTGGTTCATACTGTGTATGTTGAAATGAAAAATAAACACAACACTATGAATTCAGCATCTGCAGGTAAAACCTATATTAAAATGCAAGCGCAGTTGTTAAAAGATGATGATTGTGCGTGTTTTCTGGTTGAGGCGATAGCGAAAAAGTCTCAGAACATCAAGTGGGAAACTACTGTAAATAATGAAAAGGTATCGCATAAGCGAATTCGTAGAGTGAGTATGGATCAATTCTATGCATTGGTTACCGGAGATGAGAGGGCTTTTTATAAAACGTGCATGGCACTTCCTGAAGTGATACAAAAAGTAGTTTCTGAAAGTAAAACAGTTAGAGCTCCTAAGGATAGAGTTGCAGATGAGCTAAGAGCAATAGCAGAATCAACTAAGATAGAACCCAACGAATTAGCTATGGCCATGGCAATTTATATGTTGGGATTTAGCACATATAATGGCTTTAATGAAACAATTGATGGAGAACATGAGGGCAGAATCTTAGATCGTCTATATGCGTATGCAGATAAACTGAATAAGCAATGAGATAACCATTGCTATATCTGAATAGATATTGGATGAAGGGAGACTGAACAAGGTGATGTTGAAGTCTCCCTTTTTATACTAATGGGGATTAGTTACGGAGGAATAAAATGAAAACGCTGGATCTAAAGCCAAATAATAGAAATTTGATGAAGACTTTTTTGAGGACTCAATTGGAAGAACTACAGATGTTTGTTCTTTTGTTAAGATGATTCAAAGCATAGAAGGATCATGCTCTATAGGAATAGATGGAAAATGGGGCACAGGAAAGACTTTTTTTGTTAAACAGAGCAAGCTTGTCATTGATTCTTTAAACCCTAATGTTCCCTTTTTTGAATCTGATGAGGCAGTTAGAGTAAGAAACATATGGGATGGCTTTCAAAAAAATAATGACGAACTTTTGCGGGTTCCTATGGTAACTGCATATTATGATACATGGCAACATGATGACGAGAAAGAACCGTTACTTTCTTTGCTGTATGAGATAATGAAGGATAATTATAATGGCTGTGCTGAAGAAAAGAGAAAATCCTGGGGCGGTATACTTGCGTCAGTAGCAGGAATAATATGTGATAGAGATATTCATACTTTCTTAGAAGAAATAAAGGGGCATGATATCTTTGCTGATCAAAAACAAAATGAAGATTTGGATTTGCTAGTAGAAAAATTTTTGCAATCATTTCTTCCGGAAAGAGGAGAAAAATTAGTCATTTTTGTGGATGAGCTTGATCGCTGTTCGCCAGCTTTTGCTGTAAAGCTCCTTGAAAGGATTAAACATTATTTTTTGTGCGAGAACATTGTATTTGTGTTTTCGATAAATTTTGGAGAACTACAAAACACGGTAAAAAATTATTATGGTGGAGATTTCGATTCTTGTAGATATATGGATCGATTCTTTGACATTAGAATGGAACTGCCTCCTATAGATATGGAAAAGTACGTTCAGAGCATTGAGAGATATGGTAGTAAGGATCTAAGGCAAACTGTTTGTTTAGAAATCATAAGACAGATGAACATGGGAATGCGAGAGGTGTCACGTTATTTACAAATGTCAAAGGTTTGTGCATATAAGTATACAAATGCAAGTGATAGCGGATTTGAAAGAAGAAGATTTCTTTCACATGATGGAGGTAATGCTGATCTTATCGCATATTTTGTAATAGTTCCCATTATTATGGGACTAAAGATTACTGATACAAAGCAATATGATGAGTTCATTTATGGAAAAAACCATATGTGGCTTGAAAGAATTTTGATGTCAGATGCTTTAGGTGATTGGGTTACAAGCCTTTTATTGGATACTAATGAATCTTATCAAGAGATAGAAGGAAAACTACAAGTTAGAGAGAATCAAAAAATAAAGGATGTATACGAAGCTATATTCATCAAGACATATGATCATGGCGAATATGAAACAAAGGTTGGAAAAGCAATATTTGAAAAGGGGCTCAAACATAAAATATTGAAAGCCGTTAGTTTTGTCTCGCCTTATGCAGATTATACGATTTAAAAATGTGATGTATTTATATGCTTAAAGGTGCTTGCGCAATTGCAGGTGCCTTTTTGAATATAATGCTAATTCTTGCGCTAGGAAACATAAAAGGGATATAATACACATGAAACTATATAGCGAGGCGTGATACTTTTAAATCTTTAGTTCTATTTGTATGTATTTATTACCGCATATGCAAGTGTGCCTTAGTAAATTCTCGGAAATAGAAAAGAATATTTAAACTTACATGTCTAACCGGAATGATTACCATGATATGTGAGTAGTCTATTTTGTGTTAGATGATTGCGCCTTTTGTCAGAAACGAAAGGAGCTTTTTTTATGGAAAAAAGAGAAGGGTTATTTGAAAGAATGGTGCCACACCAGATAGGAGGGTATAAGTTTAAGAATCCAAAACTTCTGCGACAGGCTTTTGTAAGGCGCTCTTATACTCAGGAAAATGGTGGCGAAAACAACGAAGTATTAGAGTTTATTGGGGATAAAGCTCTGGATATCGCGATGGTTCGGTATCTTTCAGAAAAATATGGGACAGATTTACATATTCAGGATAAGATTCCAGAGGCATTCCGTGTTCCGCAGGAGCCACAGGAGTTTTCGTGTTCGCTCTCAGAAGGAGAGTTGACCAAGCTGAAGCAGAAACTTGTCGAGAAAAAGACTTTGGCAGCACGTATTGATGAATTGGATCTGGCGCAGTTCCTGATTGTTGGAAAGGGCGATGAACAAAAAAATATTGCTGAAGTGGATTCTGTAAAAGAGGATCTTTTTGAGGCTATTCTTGGTGCGGTGGCATTAGATAGTAACTGGGACTTTGATAAGATTCAAAATGTTGCTGAGGTTATGCTTCGCCCAGATTCTATTTTGGACAATGGTGAAGAAGCTGATTATGTTGGCTTGATTTATGAATGGGAAGCCAAGAAAAATGGATGCCTTCCGTACTTTATGTATTTTGATGGAACACCATCACGAGCATGGTACAAACTTGAAGAACATGTGATTTATGATATGAACCAGAGTACCTACGCTCATAATAACTATAACCACGTTTGCAGGGTTAAGCTTCTAAATGATAAGGATGCTTTTGAGAGCTATGGAGCATCAAGAAATCAGGCAAGAAGAGCGGCATGTAAGCTTGCTTATAAATATCTGGAAAAAGAAGGAATGCTCTTCTCTATACGAGACGAGATTGATGATCCCAATATTGAAGACGGCATTAATCAGTTAGAGATTCTGGCCCGAAGAGGATATTTCGCCATTCCAGAATTCAAATATGAAGAAACGTATGATTCTGATGGGAATCCTATATGGAATGTGGAATGCCACATTGAAGAAAAGGAGAAATTCTTTGCGGCGACAGCATCTTCAAAGAAGGCAGCTAAGAAACAAGCGGCGTATAAGATGCTTGAGTACGTACTTGGTGAAGACGAGGAGGTGTGATCATGGCAAAGTGGGTATTTAACTACGATTCAGGTGACTATGAGTATATCGAGAACGACGGCTTTCAAATTGATCATGGCGATTATGCCTATAACTGGGATGACAGCGAGTACAGGCGAGCGGAAGAACGTCGTAGAGAAGAAGATAGGATGTGGCGTGGTAATAATGACCAGTACTGAAGCTTAATAATCATTAACAAAAATGAAGGGGCTTGACGAAAGGCGAGCCTCTTTTTGTGTGCGTAAATACTGCAACAGTAGGCTGCCAGTGCTGACAATTCGAATGATTTAGCGGGTTAGTTATATTTAGTTATATATAGTTATAATGGGGTATTTATTGTACACCTGATATTGTAATCTATATTTGCATTGGTCATAAGTTTGCTTTTTTTCATTTTTTCTCGCTGTGGGCAGGGCATCGAAAAGGTGCTCTGCTCCTTGGCTTGTGATTGGGTAAATGGGATAAAGCTGTAGTATAATATGCCAAAGAGGAGTATGGATTATGATCAAACAGATAGTTAGAGATCAGTTCTTTTTACAACAAAAGTCTGAACCTGCGACTGAGGCGGACAAACAGGTTGTTGAGGACCTGTTGGATACGCTTAGAGCAAATCAGGTTAGATGCGTTGGAATGGCTGCCAACATGATCGGAGTAAAGAAGAGAATAATCGTGGTGGCTATGGGACCATTTCTTTTCCCAATGATCAATCCAGTGATCACCAAGAAGAGTGGAGCCTATGAGACGCAGGAGAGCTGTTTGTCACTGGATGGTGTGAGGTCTTGCACTAGATACAAGGAAATTGAGGTGGATTATTTAGACCAGAATTTCAAGCCGCAGCATGGCAAGTACAAGGATTTTACAGCGCAGATAATCCAGCATGAGATAGATCATTTTGAGGGGATTTTGATTTGAAAAAAGATAATTCTGATGCGCCAAAAAAGGAAATAAAGATAAACAAAAATTCTAAGGCAGAGATACTTAAAAGAGCTCCGGAGGAAGTTATAGCAAAGGCTATACATGAAGCTCTTTTGAAAGAGCATGATAAAAAGTAAAGGTTTAATAAACAAATACATTAGTAAAGGGGAAGAAATTGAGTACAGAATGGAAGTAAAATCTGTTCGTAACATCATGCAGAATGCGGAACGACAGCTTGGGGATTACATGGTAGTAGAAGGATGGCTTTCTGTAGAAAATACAAAAGTAGAACCATAGCGGTAAATAAAGTAAAAAGGTTGATTAAAGGGCATAGCAATAAGCTACGCCCTTTTTGCTTTCGCGTAGAAAACATTTTCTATGTTGAAGGGAGGAATGACCTGCAATTAAATACAGGAAATCATTCTCGGCATACCGGAATAATAACGCCGAGATTGTGATACAATTTTATATGACGTATAAAATACGCGTGTGGAGGTTGATTATGAAGTGTAAGTCTTGTGGAGCAACAGTAAATAGTGGGGCAATGTTCTGTGCCAAGTGTGGGGCTAAGATTGATGAACCACAGAAAACAGGGTTAAAGATCAATTCAGAACAGATCAAGGAGTTTTCTTCCGTTCTAACCCAAAAGGGTGGAGAGGTTATCAAGAAGTCAGGTGCAGTGATTTCTGAGAAGGCTGTAGAAGTAAAAGATAAGGCTTTAGAGACCAAAGAGGATATTACTAATAAGCTAACGGAACTAGATAGGATGCTAGAAAGTTCTATTACAGAATATAACGATGCATACACACTTATGAATGATAAGGGAATGCAGTTATATGTCGAGCGTTGTCGCTCAGTAGATTCCATTAATAATATTGAGATTTTGATAAATAGTATAGCAAATCATCCAAAGAGCTTTGATACAGACTTTGAGGAGATTAACACTAATAGAAAAGAGTTTACTGATGCATGTGAGTTTGCAGAAAAGGAAATTAGCGCTGCTAGAAATGCAGCTGGTGGTGCTGGAGCTGGTTTGGCAGCAGGTGCTAGTGTTGCATTCATGGCTCCGACTGCCGCAATGTGGATTGCAACCACTTTTGGTACTGCGTCTACAGGAACAGCTATTTCAACGTTGTCTGGTGCAGCTGCAACTAATGCTGCTTTGGCATGGCTTGGTGGAGGCACTTTGGCAGAGGGAGCCGCGGGGATAGCTGGTGGTCAAGCGCTTTTAGCGTTAGCTGGCCCTGTGGGCTGGACAATTGCCGGAGCAACTTTACTCACTTCAATACTTCTTTTTACTAAGAACAAAGCAAAGCTTAATAAGGAGAAGAATGAGGAAATTGAGGCAGTTAAGCGAAATACAGAAGCAGTCAAAGAAATGGATGGAGAAATCTATGAGATTTTAACTCAGACAAACGAAATCAGAAAGAGTCTTAATACAAGTTTTCAGGAGTGCTTGAGTTTGTTTAATTGTGATTACACAACAGTTAGCGATGATGACAAGAACAGACTGGGAGCATTGGTAAATCTAACAAAGTCATTGTCAGCATTGTATGGAAAGCAGGTTACTACAGAAGGTAGCAAGACATGATTGAAGAAATAATAAAGGAAACTACTATTCGGTACTTCAAAGAATCTGAAATAGGTCAAAACTTAGAGAAAGCTTTAAATGGAATAGAGAAAGCACAAGAAACAGTGGCTGCCTATTGCAATGATGATAGTCCTGAAGGAATTAAGATACTAAAGATAGGAACTACAGCAATAATAGGGATTCTGTATAAGGTCTTTAATGGAAAGAACATAAAAGAATTTACCACAGAGGATTGGAAAGAAATTGCTAGTGTTGTTGTTGATAGAGCTATCATCGATGATGGCCAGCAGTATAGCGTTATCGTATTCGATGTATACGCTAAGTATGTGGATTTCTCAGTGAAGATTCTTAAAGGTAGTGGAGTATCTGATGAAAAATGTAAAGACATTAGTAGATTATCTGAAAAGGTTAAGAAGCTAGGTGATGATTTAGAAAAAGGTAAGATTAAAGAAGTTGATTATACGGAGCAGTGTTTATGGCTGCTCCTAGAATCTATGATCAAGTTACTTGCTTCTTCAAGTAAAATTGTCATTGGGGAGGAGCGAGCAAATTACGTGCAGAATGTTGCTATGCTCACTTTTGAATATGGTCGTTATTCACTGTACAAGCAAGAACAGGAAATACTCACTCAGTACCTCGAACATCAGGGTGAAGTAGATGCTGAGCTAGAAGAGAGGTTTTCAGTATTCCGAGATGAACTATTAAAACGCTGTGAAGAATTTGAAGAACTTATCGAAGGTGCTTTTGATCCAGATATGCCTAAACGATTGGAGGCATCAACTCAAATAGCTAGAAATGCTGGCGTTGCAGAGAACGAGATATTGGATAGTGTCGAGAAAGTTGATGAGTTTTTTATGTGAGGAGTAGAAATCCATGGGGGATTATAACCACATCAGCAAGATGGAAAAGATTTTTGACGAAGCCAAGCGCAGACAAACTGCGCTTGAAATCGCCATTGCTGATTACAAGAATTTCCAACCATCAATTAAAGAACTAGAGAAGTATTATTCTAGCAAACAGTGGAAGGATGATTTTGCTGCGGATGAGAGGGGAGAGATTCCTTCTTATATTAAGCGTGGAGTTCTTTCTGAAGATGGTATCTATGATTTGCTAGAGCGTAATAAAGAAATCATGGATATGCTTGATAGCCTTGATAAAGAGGAAGAAAAAGGCACGTGAGAGTGGGATTCACAGTTCTTTTACCCAAACTTAATCTCAAGTTTATCAGCTCTTTACCTATGCATGCTAGCAGACAGTAAACGTAGGAAAATTCTGACCACCTTCTTGGTTATAATTGGTGTATGGATTGTGGTAGGGAATTGATTGCGACTAATTTAAAGTCAGACTTTAAATTAGTCGCAGTTTTTGTTTGACGAAGCGAAAAAATCCGTCTAAAATAAAATTAGACTTTAAATTAGTCGGAGGTGCATATGGCTTATATTGAAAGAGCAATAACAGATATAGTTAAGAAACGAGCAGAGTCCAGTAAATGTCTATTAGTAGCAGGTGCTAGACAGGTAGGAAAGTCTACATTAATAAGGCATCAATTTTCAGATTATAATAGAGTCTCATTTGATGATAAAATGACTCGTTTGCAGGCCAAAGAAGAGCCTAAGTTATTCTTTTTAAATAATCCATGCCCTCTTTTTATAGATGAGGTTCAGAAAGAAAAAAGTATTCTAGAAGACGTTAAATTGATATTGGATGATTCTGAGAAACGTGGACAATTTATCTTTTCAGGTTCACAGAAGCTTGAATTGATGAAAGGTATGAGTGAGTCTCTTGCAGGACGAGTGTCAATATTAGAATTAACAGGGCTTTCATTACGTGAAATAAATGGTGTTAAATTTAATGATCACTTTATTCCTACAGATGAGTATTTAAAAGAACGCGAAGGAAAATTGGTCGATTATAACAATATCTGGGAAATCATACATAAGGGATCATATCCTGAATTATATGATGTTGATAGGGAATGGCAAGATTTTTACTCTTCATATGTAGATACATATCTAGAAAGAGATATTAACGAGTTAATTACTGCGGATAGTATCACATTTTTAAAGTTTTTGACAGCTGTAGCTGCTAGGACAGGAGAATTGCTGAATTACGCGAATATAGCGGATGATGTTGGAGTAAGTGTGCCAACAGTCAAAAACTGGGTTTCTATTCTGGAAAGAACAGGAATTATTTTCCTTTTACAACCATATTCTTCAAATGCTCTTACACGTGCGATAAAAACACCTAAAATATATTTTAGAGATACTGGCTTGGCTTGCTATTTGACTCGTTGGTTGACGGCAGATGCTTTAAAAAATAGTGCTGTAGCTGGAAATATGTTTGAGACTTTTATTGTGTCAGAGATACTTAAATCGTACTCTAACCAAGGTTTGGATTATAGATTTAGCATTTTTTATTATAGAGGCAAGGATAAATCCAACTCAAAAGAAAATGAAATAGATTTGATAATTGAAGAAAATGGAATGCTATATCCGGTGGAAATTAAAATGACTGGTAATCCTAAGGCAATAATGGGAGCTACCAATGTAGTACTGGATAAGATTCCTGACAAAAAACGAGGATTGGGAGTAATACTTTGTTTGATTGATAAGAAAACGTATCTGAGGGAAAATCTTGTTGCGCTCCCGATCAGTTATATTTAGTTATAATGAGGCAATACCTTTGCGGTATTGCCTCATTTTCTTATGGTAGTTCGATTTCAACAATCTCTGCGTTATCATAGTCACTTGTTCTTATAAAAAGTGATCTTACTTCTGATACATCAATGATTCTCTGGAAGCAGGCTGAACTAATAGCTTTTTCCATTGAATCATCCGTATAGTATGATGATCCGCCATTTTGAATGTATTTGTAGTCTGTGCCATCTTTTAACCCAACACCCATAAATTCTGGGATGCCATTACAATCCTCATACTGCTCAAGCTTACCGTCTACAGTGTAATTTACAGCAATTGAAATAGGAGTTATTTCTATGGTATCTATAGTAAAGTTTGCTCCTGGAACTTGCTTGTTAACGGTGATTACCTGCGCGTTGCTTACTTTTGGAAGTTCAAGATCAAAGATCCATTTTCCCTGAACAGTACCTGTGAACTCGCACTTTCCTGTATATATGCCAAGCTCGTTAAATTCTACATGGAGTTTTTTGCCCAAAAGACTATCTGACATATCCGGAGTAGATAACATCATGATATATTGCAGATCACCATTTTCATCTACGTAGTGAGTGATCAGTTCTCCGTTCTCTGTGGTCTGAAATGGAGTGCCATCTTCATACTCGCCCATGCCGTTTTCATCCGGAACAATTCCATCAAAGAAACTTAATGAACCATTTAACCATGAATTCACGTCATCTGGATCATCGCCAAGATAGTATGTGACATCGGCGCCGGGCTCTTCAAGACCCTTTACTTCAAGACCAGATACCTTAAAAGATACATAGGCATAGTGTGCATCAGCGATAATAGTCTCAGGAACTATAGTTACACCCTGGTCTGTTACTTTATAGGCTGAATAATCCGGCTCTTCGGAGTAAACAATTGCCTGCCCCTGCTCTGTGAGTGCCTGCTGCTGAACATCAGTGGATTTTACAATTCCATTCATTCCTCTTCCCCAGAAGTGGTGGATAGCTGCGGCAGCAGTAACAGTAACTGTTGCAAAAAGAGCTATGCCTATGCAGGCAGCAAGTGGCAGATTTTTACCTGCCTTGACCACTTTGATCCTGGTAGAATATTTGTATGTATCTGCAATGATCTTATCATCAATGCCATTCATGGCCTTTAATAATTCTTCACTTCTCATGATGCCAAATAACCCTCCTTTACCAATCTGCCCTGGAGCTTCTTGCGGAGCCTTCCAAGGACAACTGTAACATTGTGTCTTGTCATGCCAAACTTAGTGGCGATGTTTGCTATTTCTTCTGCGTAAAAATATCTGCTGGTAAAAATATAAGCATCCCTTGGATCAAGACTGTTTACAAAATCTTTGACCACACTCTCTAGCTCTTTTTCAAGGACCGAGTGCTCAACATCGTTGCTATCTGGAATACACTCAGCGAGCTCATCCAAAACCTCGTTTACAACGCCGTTTCCACGTTTTGAGCTCTTGCTGGCGTTAAACATATTTAATGCCAGATCTCTTGTTATCTTAGCGATAAATGCTCTAAAAATCCTGGGTTTTGTAGGTGGAATGCGGTTCCACACCTTTACGTAGGTATCATCAAGGCATTCCTCGATGTCCTGTTCACTCCACAGAATGTTTTTGGCTATAGTCTTGCAATATTTTCCATATTTTAAATCTGTCTCTTCGATGGCTCTTTCATCACGCCTGAAATACAGATTTATTATTTCTTCGTCTTTCATAGATGCTCCCTTCTTGGTATTTGTAAGCGCCTTACACTTATATAGCCAAGAAATCTTTTTAAAAGTCACAACTTTTTTATTTAACTACTTTTTAAATGTTCTATCCACATAAATGTGAGCTGCACTCAAACTGTGAATGGTAAAAGAGATAATTTCAGCAAGTTGAAAAAAATATGCTGGGGTATTTATTGTACACTTGATATTGTAATTTATATTTGCATTGGTCATTATTTTCATACTTTTTTTCATGATTCTCGCTGGGGCAGGGCATCGAAAAGGTGCTCTGCCTCTAGCTTTGTGATTATAAAAAGTAAAGCCAATATTTCCATCAACATTTTAGAATGGAAAAAGTGACTCTGAATCAACATTTTAGAATACTAAAATGTGCTTCTCATCAACATTTTAGAAAAAATACCATCATTTTGGTTACAAAAATGGAATAACCTCTAAGAGTTTTACAGCTAAGCTGTAGTATAATATTCCGAAGAGGAGCATGAATCATGTGGACGATTAAGCAGATATATGACGGTGACTATGGGTGTGAGGAACTTCAGCCGGGACAGAAGCCGAAGGTGTCGGTGACACTTGTGAATGAAGATGGAGATGAAAAGTATGTGTCCGTTGAGGATGCATGGCTTCTGGATAATAAATTGGATGTAGGCTCGGTGTGGACGGAGGGAGTGTGAGTTATGTTTTTGATCTGGGGAATTTCAACTGGTAGGAAGGATTTTTCATTTAATCAGTTGGTGACCTGTGCAATATGCGGGAAATATGGACGCTTTAACGTGTTCATGACATATACGGTTTTATCACTTTTCTTTATACCTACTATCAAGTGGAGCAAGCGCTACTACGTGCAGACTAGCTGCTGTGGTGCGGTGTATGAGCTGGATAAAGAGGTGGGAAAAGCTATCGCAAGAGGCGAAGCTGTGGAAATTCAGCAGGAGCATCTTACAAGGGTGACGAGCGGAAGAGGATTTGTCAGCGGATACAAAAAGTGCAGACAGTGCGGATATGAGACTGCAGAGGACTTTGAGTTTTGTCCAAAGTGCGGCGTGAGATTTTAAGGGGATTTTGATTTGAAAAAAGATAATTCTGATGCGCCAAAAAAGGAAATAAAGATAAACAAAAATTCTAAGGCAGAGATATTAAAGAAAGCTCCGGAGGAAGTAATAGCTAAGGCTATTCACGAGGCTCTTTTGAAAGAGCATGAAAAAAAGTAAAGGCAATACCTAGGCGGTATTGCCTTGTTGTCATTCTTGGATTCCGTTGTCTTTGAGGAGTTTCTCTAGCTTAGCTACTCTTTCGTTGAGAGCAAGGTTTTCATTTTCTAGAGATTTCATCTTCTCGGCCTGTAACTTTTCATGAACTATATTATCCTCACGAATGCGGCACTGTTCAAGGATGTCCTGATTTGCTGTAGACATGAAGATTGCTTCTGCTGTGGAATTCAGTGATGGATTGTTATCAGTTATCATCTTGATTTCCTCCCAGGTTGTTGCTTTAAAGAGACTTGCCCATGTATCGACACCATAGAGCTTGTCTTCATCTGTTGCCATATCTGTACGATTCAAGTCTACCACAAACAGATTAAATTTGTCAGTATAAAGGTGGTTGTCTTTGGAGTTACGCATTTGATACTTAGCGAAGAATTCCGGATGATTTTCAAAGAGAGTGAAGTCTAGGAAACCAATTTGGAAGACGGTGTGGGCTGTGTTGTAGTCGGTGCCCTTGAGGATAGAGTCGAACTTTCTGCACAGGTATGCGAGAGACCTCATGGTCCAGTTATTGTAGTTGATCACTTGCATTTCAAGATTGATGATTACATCTCCGTTTAGCTTAACTACGATATCCAACTGGTATTCTTTATTGACGATTGTTGCTCCAGGTTCAATCGGGTTGTCGATATACACGTCTATAACCTGGTCTCTGGATAGATGTAACAAAGAGCAGATCAGTAAGATCAGGGTTTCCTTATCTCTCTGAAGGACCATACGAAATAGATAATCGTTGGTCAGTGTGTACTTTAAAGCTCCTGTAGCTTTAAGGAATTGGTACGTTTTCTTGTTACTTACTTTTTTCAATTTAATCCTCTTTCTTGTTATTTTTTATTTTTCAAAGTCTACATAGATGTGGAACTTTTGGGGCGATGGCCCGTGAAATAATAGAATGATTTTTGCCAGAAGAATTCCGACAGCAAAAAGAAATATATCACAATGATTTTCGAACATACAATAGAACAAGAGATTAATTTTTGAATGAGTTTTCTTAAGAAAGATACGCAAAAAAGAATATGTTTGAAGGGGCGAAGAATTGCAAATAATAGCGATATAGACTATCATAGTCTTAAATATTGGGAGGAGTTACGCATGAAAAAGATGAATAAGAAAGTGGTTATTGCAACCAGTGTTAGTGTGGCAAGCATGTTACTTAACGCAGCTTGTGGTTATGGACCGCCAGTAGAAGTAGAGGAAGAATACTCTAATAGCAATTATGAGATATCCGTTGAGCAGGATACTACTCAGGATGGCATAAATAACCAAGGTAACACTAATGAACAATAACGATATTAAAATATCCCATCTTGATCAGCAGTATGATGTGAGGAACGAGTTTTTTGAGAAGCCAATTTTAAAGCAGCTTTTCTTTGAACTTACACTCAATTGTAATGAACACTGTTGGCATTGCGGTTCAAGGTGTGGTGATGTGAGAGCTACTGAGATGGCTCCACAGGAATGGAAAGATATTTTAGATCAGATAAAAGAGGATTTTAATGGCTCTCTTCCACAGATTAATGTTACAGGAGGAGAGCCCCTTTTATATCCTGGGTTTGAAGAAGTTATGAGCTATGCTCACTCATTAGGCTTCAAATGGGGGATGACCTCTAATGCTATCCTTATAACTCCCGAGATTGCAAGAATGCTGCAAAGATGCGGGATGAACACTATCTCGGTCAGTATTGACGGCCTTCCTGAGACCCATGACAGGATAAGTGGACTTCAAGGCGGATATAAGAGAGCAATGAAGGGAATTCAGAACCTTATTGATCTTAAGTGCTTTGGAAGTATCATGGTTACGACCGTTGTTAATCACGAGACTGTAAGAGAATTGGATTCGCTCTACGAGGTGATGTGCGATGTTGATATCGACAGCTGGCGTATCATGGGAATTGAGCCAATTGGAAGAGCACTTGATCATCCTGAACTTTTACTTACTGATGATGACCATCGATATATAATGGACTTTATTAGTAGCAAAAGAGCTAACAACGACCCAGTTACTTATGGCTGTTGCCATTACCTAGGACTTGACTACGAAAAAGAAGTCAGAGATTGGTACTTCTTTTGCATGGCAGGAGTTACAGTTGCAAGTATCACAGTAACAGGCGATGTATATGGTTGCCTTGATATCGACAGGACTCAGCCCGGCGTTATTCAGGGAAATATCCATGACCGAAGATTCTCAGATATCTGGAAGAATGAGTTTAAGGCTTTTAGGCGCGATAGAGCTGAAGACAACGAGAAATGTGCAAACTGTAAAAGTCGTAAGTACTGCATGGGCGGAGCATTTCATACTTGGGATTTGGTAAATAAAACTCAGCGTTTGTGTCTGATTGATGCACTTGACAGGGAAAAACATGAACAATAAATCATTCGATTCAAAGAGAATAGCCCTTGGATATGCCAAAAGACCATGGCTGCACAAATCAGTGATAGAGCAGCTAAAGAGAGATTGTGAGCTGGATGAAAACTATAGATTCCGTAATGGTCTTGATGTGGGCTGTGGAGCGGGACTTTCAACAAAAGCGTTAAAGCTAATATGCGATAATGTGACAGGAACTGATATTGCAGATTCAATGGTTGAAGTCTGCAGGGAATTATATGGCGAGGATGAAGGACTTTCTTTTTATGTTGCCAAGGCAGAAGAGACCAAGGTTCCTGATGAGAAGTATGACATTGTAACGGCTGCGGGATGCATCAACTGGGTAGATGAAAAGAAGTTTATGGCTAACATGGCACAGGTTATGGCAGATAACGGGCTTATAGTCATATACGATTTTGGAATCACAGACAAGATGATGGGAAATGCTGAATATACCAAATGGTATCAGGAAGAGTATCTGAGGAGATTCCCCAAGCCGCCGAGAAAAGAAAATAAGTGGACTCAGGAAGATCTGATAAAAGGCTTCACCATGAAGAAGCAGACAGACTACGAAATGGAGTATGCTTTTGACCTTGAGAAATTCGTCGATTTTATGATGATCCAGTCAAATGTTAATGCTCAGATTGAGAGCGGGAACATTACGGCTGACGAGGCTAGAAGTTGGATGCTTGAGTCGCTTACACCTATTTTTGGAACTGAAGAAAAGACGCTGATCTTTTATGGCTACAGCTGGTATATAACTTTTAGGAGATGACTATGACAGACAACAACGTGGAATACTACAACATAAATGCGGATTCATTTTTTGCTGGTTCCGTAGCTGCGGACATGAAAGAGGAGCAGGATAGCTTCCTTGCCTATGTGCCAGAGGGCGGCAGGATCTTGGATGCTGGCTGCGGAAGTGGTAGAGACAGCAAGGCTTTTCTGGATGCCGGATTTGATGTGATCTCTTTTGACGCATCAAAAGAGATGAGAAAAAGAGCTTCTGAGTACATTGGACGGGAAGTTCTAGATATGAGATTTGACGAGATCTCTTTTGACAATGCATTTGATGGAATATGGGCTAGTGCTTCACTCCTGCATGTGCCAATGGAGGAGCTTCCAGAGACCTTTGGTAAGCTCAATAAGGCGCTTAAGACAGGCGGCGCGCTATACGCTTCATTTAAATATGGCGATGGCACCAAGATGCGCGGCGAGCGTAAGTTTAGCGACTTTAACGAAAAGAGCGTTGTGCCGCTATTTGAAAACGCAGGCTTTGAGATTGTAAGGAACTCTGTAGGAAACGACAACAGACCTGGCAGAGGAGAAGAGATGTGGGTCTGCGTGGTCGGCATCAAGAAGTGATCTGGAGGATGGGTTGAATTATTAGAAATATAGTTGTATAATCCTCTAGCGCAACAAACGACAGTTCATTTGTACCTTCCTGTCGCTAAACAAAACCAGGACTGCATAGGAATATTTTGTCTTTTATGTAGCTCTGCTTTTGTGCAGAGCTATTTTTTATGCAGAAAGATTATTTTGGAGATTAGGATGAAGAAGATCATTATCGACTGCGACCCTGGGATCGACGATTCTCTAGCTATCATGCTGGCCCTTCAGAGCCCGGAGCTTGAGGTTATCGGCATCACCATCGTTGCAGGCAATTCACCAGCAGAGCTTGGATTTCAAAATGCAAAAAGAGTCTTGAACTTCCTTGGAAGACTTGATGTGCCAGTTTACGTGGGCGCAGACAGGCCAAGAGTTAGGGAGTATGTGAACGCACTTGATACTCATGGTTCTGACGGCCTTGGGGAGAGTTTTTTACCAGAGGTTCCAGGTCAGGAGATTCCGGAAAAGAGTGCTGTGGAGTTCATGAGAGAAGCCTTGAAAGGCGGCGACGTATCAGTTATCGCTTTGGGGCCACTTACGAACCTGGCAGACCTTATCGATGCGGATATTTCAGCTTTTTTGTCTATTGAAAGACTAGTATCCATGGGCGGTAACTTTAGAAGCCATGGGAACTGTTCACCGGTAGCGGAGTACAACTACTGGGAGGATCCAGACAGCGCCAAGGTTGTGTTCGACACTCTTTATGAACATCACAAGATGATCGAGATGGTGGGACTTGATGTGACCAGAGAGATTGTGCTGACACCTGAAAAGCTTGAAGATATCAAGGCTAGAAATGCGGTTGTTGGGGATTTCATCGAGAAGATCACGAAGTTTTATTTTAAGTTCCACTGGGAATGGGAGCACATCAGAGGCTGTGTCATAAATGATCCTCTTGCTGTGGCTCAGTTTATTTGTCCTAATATCCTTGATGGAATCGAGGCTTTCACGGAAGTTGAGACTGGCGGCATCAGTATGGGCCAGACCGTTGTTGATTCCATGGGATTCTACCGAAAGGAAAGTAACGCCTTAGTCTTCACAAATGTAGATGTGGAGGCATTTTGGGAGTTGTTTTTGACGCGAATTTTAGAAATTGGAGAAAAGAAATGAAGAACAACACAAAGAAATTGACATTTATCGCACTTGCAGTTGCCATCAATATTGCGGGAAGTAAGCTGGCTCTTTTGCTGCATCTTCCAATCTTCCTTGACAGCATCGGAACAATGTTCGCAGCTGTTGTATTAGGACCACTTGGGGGCGCCGCTGCAGCTCTTGTTGGGGGACTTATAAACGGAGTTCTTGGAGACGTTTACGCTATCTATTTTTCACTTAGCGGAGTTTTGATGGGACTTATTGCAGGAGCTCTTTTCCATGGCAAAGAAGAATGCCCTACCCGCGCGCTTTTCTGGAAGACTCTTATTGTGACTTTGCCAGCATCTGCCCTTTCAGCCTGCATCGAGACATTCCTTTTTGGCGGCATCACATCAGCTGCTACAACAACATTTATTATTCAGGTTCTTTCTCAGACAGCACTCAGGCTCTTTGGAAGTGCCTTCATAATCCAGGCTATAACTGATTATGCGGACAAGTTCATAGCTCTTTTCCTGGTAATGCTGTGTATGGGAAATCTTCCTTACGAGTTCACGCATATTGAGGATGACCACAAAAAGAGCAGTGAAACTGATAGCTTTACCATATAAAGTTGGATTTGAGCTGCTCGCCGTTATCAACGAGAATATCCTGACCAGTCATGCTCTTATTAACATTGGTCAAAAAATATGAGAATTCAGCGATCTCTTCTGCTGACGCCCATCTGTGAAGCAAGGTCTCATCAAGGCACTGCTCCATGAGATTTGGATCATCCATGATGTGGGCGTTAAGAGGCGTGTACACACCGCCTGCAGAGATACTGTTAGAAGTTGCACCGTATTTCGCCAGTCGAAGTGCGGTGTTTTTCATATATGTAACTACGCCGCCTTTACTTGCTGCGTACTCTGGGAACTCTGCACCATTTGAAGCGCTAGATGACGCCATGAAAAGAACTGAGCAGATAGCATCCTGAAACGCATACTTCTCAGTAACCTTGATGGTTGCCTTTAAGTTGATGTCTATAACATCAGGCCCTTCCTGGATTCCGGCGTTGTTGATGATGACGTTTACGCCTTCGATGTCCGGGAGCTCTTTTGCTATATCAACGATCATGTGAGTGTAGTTCGGATCAGCAAACTCGCTTTCTGTCACATCAAATCCAATGACTTCGTGTCCCATCTCTATGTATTTTTTTGCGCATGCAAGCCCGATTCCGCGGCTTGTTCCGGTTATTAGAATTTTCATGGTTATAGTATAGCATAAATGAGCCCTAGGGACGGAGGTTAGGGCTCATTATTTGGTAGATGAGCCCTAACCTCCGTCCCTAGGGCTCATTTTTGGTGGCTGGTATCAAGCGTGCAACTCATTGCAAATGTATTGAGATAGCAGTATAATGTATTACATAATAAGGAGGTATAATTATGTCTAGTACAATTCAGATACGTGTAGATAATGACCTTAAAAATAAAGCAGATGCACTTTTCAAGGAACTTGGCACAGATACTACTACAGCTATTAGAATGTTTCTTGCACAGGCAATTGCTAATGAAGGATTTCCGTTTGAAATAAAGAGAAAGACAGCAAATCCATATGCAGCTATGTCTGAGGAAGAAATTTTACAGAAATTAGAGTCATCACGTGCACATGCAGAGCAGGGAATGGTTAGAGAAGCAAATGATGTGATCTCAGATATGAGGTCAAAGTATGGAATATAAAGTAATAATTACATCCGATGCAGAAAATGACTTAGATGGATTTATCAAATACTTATTGTTTGAAAAGAAGAATGAACAAGCAGCAAGTAGCGTACTTAATGATTTTCAAGCAGCAGTTAAAAGTTTATCCCAAGTGGCAGAAAGTCTTAAGTTTTGTGATAATCCAAAATTAAAATCACTTGGATATAGGAGAATCAATTTTTTGTCTCACAGGTATTTTATGCTCTACAGAATTGATGAAGACAAAGTTATTGTTGACAGTATCTTCCATGAATTGCAAGATTATGAAAACAAGATGAATTAAGCAGGAGGATTTCAAAATGGCTAAAGTATTGTTACTAAACGGCAGTCCAAGGGCAAATGGCTGCACTGCTACAGCACTTGATGAGATGGTAAAAGTGTTTAACGAGGAAGGAATTGAAACTGAGATCATTCAGGTTGGAAATAAAAATATTCGCGGATGCGTCGCTTGTGGATATTGTGGCAAGAATGGTAAGTGCGTTGTGGATGATCTTGTAAATGAGGTTGCTACAAAGTTTGAAGAAGCAGATGGTCTTGTGGTTGGAAGCCCTGTTTACTACGCTTCTCCAAATGGAACTATTCTCTCATTTATGGATAGACTTTTCTATAGCACCTCTTTTTCCAAACATTTCAAAGTTGGCGCCGCTGTTGTCAGTGCTAGAAGAGGCGGAAACACTGCATCTTTTGACGTATTGAACAAGTACTTCACTATTAGCGGAATGCCTGTGGCCTCCAGCACATACTGGAATCAAGTTCACGGCTTTAGTTCTGAAGATGTCAAAAAAGACCTTGAAGGCCTTCAGACCATGAGAAATCTGGCTAGGAACATGTCATTTATGATCAAAGCATTTGCTGACGCCAAGGAAAAATACGGACTTCCTGAAGTTGAAAGAGGTTCATTTACAAGCTTTGGCGATGGCAAATAAATCCTGAAAGGAGCTCTGAATGATAGATAATATCGAGGTTTTCACACATAGTAGCATTAGGATAAAAAGTGACGCTGGGGTGATCTATGCAGATCCATTCCAGATAAAGGAAGACTATCATGACGCTGACTACGTTCTCATAACTCATCATCACTACGATCATTTCTCTATTGAGGATATCCGCAAGGTCATAAAGCCAGAGACAATCCTCATTGTTCCAGCCAAAATGGAGGATGATGCAAGGGAGCTTTCTCGCGAAGTTAAAGAAATCGTAACTCTCCGTCCAAATGAGAAAAGAAATGTTGCCGGTCTTGAGCTGGAGGCAGTTCCTGCCTACAACACGCTTAAGCCATTTCATCCAAAGCGCGCAGAGTGGCTTGGATATATCGTGATCACTAATGGTAAGCGCATTTACATTGCCGGAGATACAGGTGCCAACAAGGATATCAGCAAGGTTAAGTGCGACATAGCTCTTTTACCAATTGGCGGTACATACACTATGGATGCCAAAAGAGCTGCTGACCTCATCAACACCATCAGACCAGAGTACGCGATTCCTACCCATTACGGAAATATCATTGGCAAAAAGACAGATGGCAAAGCATTCGCAGCTATGGTGCAGAGCCCTATCAAGGTAGTTGAGAAGATACAGTATTTTAAAGGATGACAAAAATGAGCCCTAGGGACGGAGGTTGTGGCTCATCTACCCAAAAATGAGCCCTAACCTCCGTCCCTAGGGCTCATTTTTTTGCGTCCAAATCTGGTATTATAAAAAACTTTGATTCTGTATATTTATATATCATCAGATATAAAGTAAAGTATCCATTAAATAGTTTAGATGTTGGGAGATGTAGATATCATGAGGGTTGCAGCAATCAATGATTTGTCAGGCTTTGGAAAATGTTCGCTTATGGCGGACATAGGTGTGTTATCAGCCATGGGGATTGAGGTTTGTCCGGTGCCAACAGCTGTTTTGTCGGCTCAGACAGGTTTTCCGGATTTTCATTTATTTGATACCTCTACTCTAATAGAGAGGAGCAAAGAGGACTGGCTCAAGATGGGAGCTAGGTTCGACAGCATCATCACAGGGTATATTCCACAGGAAAGAGACGCGGACGACATAATCTCTTTTGTTAAGGCATTCAAAGTAGATGGCACCAGCCTTTTGGTGGATCCAGTTATGGGAGATGGCGGAAGATTCTACTCAAACTATTCAGATGGGATGCTTGGAAAAATTAAGTTCTTGGCCGCTACGGCAGATATTATTACGCCAAATCTTACGGAACTTTGCATCCTTGCAGGCTTAACTGCAGGTAAGGCAAAAGAGCTGGAGGCTATTGAAGATCAGGATCAGATGATCCAGGAAATTATAGCGATTGCTGAAAAGGTCAGAACGAGCAAGGCTCAGAACATTGTAGTAACAGGCATTCACAAAGGTGACCACGAGCTGTGCAACCTTGTTGTGAGCCCAGATGGTAACGAAGTCATAGAGTGCAAGACCAATGGCAGGAGCTACTCGGGGACAGGAGATCTTTTTGCGGCAACGCTCCTAGGCTATATATTAAAGGGCAAAAACACTATAGATGCAGTTAGATTTACCACAGAGTTCATTAGTAGCGCGATCGAGGCTACAGGTGATAAAGACAGAAACTACGGAGTTGATTTTGAAAAGGTTTTAGGCAAACTATGCGGAGGAGACTGACATGAACAAGACATTCAAAGACTCAAAAGTAAGGCTCATAACCATGACTGGTCTCATGGCGGCAATGACAACTATCTTTACAGCCTACATTTTCCACATTCCAGTTGGAACAAATGGCGGCTACATCCACTTTGGCGACTCTATCATTTACCTTGCAGCGGCTATGCTCCCAATGCCATACGCAATGCTGGTTGGAGCCCTTGGCGGCGGAATAGCAGATCTTTTGACTGCTCCCATGTGGATGATTCCTACAGTCATCATTAAGATGCTGATAGTGATCCCATTCTCAAGCCGCAGAAATACTATTATGAGCAAAAGAAATCTGATAGCGTCTATCATTTCTTTTTTCATCTCAGCAACTGGCTACTATATCGCGGAGGCAATCCTCTTTGGAACCAAAACAGCTATAATTTCAGCCTTTTCAGGAAGCTTTATTCAGTCTGGTGGAAGTGCACTTTTCTTTTACCTTGCTGCAGCTGCATTTGACAGGGCGGGAGTTAAAAGAAATCTATTCCAATTTGAAGGTTAAGGAGACGGGAACATGGCAGACATCTTGTATACATACAAAAATTCAGTTTACGCAAACATAACAAATAAGTGCAATTGCAGTTGTACCTTCTGCATCCGTTCTTTAAAAGACGGCGTTGGAAGTGCAGATACTCTGTGGCATCAGCAAAATCCCACAACTGATGAGGTTCTTAATGCTATCAGAAATTATGATTTTGAGGGCTTTGACGAACTTGTCTTTTGCGGCTATGGTGAACCTACCTGCGCATTGGAGACTCTTTTAGCAGCGGCCAAGGTTGCCAAGGAGGAAAAGAACTTAAGAACAAGGCTCAACACTAACGGACTTGGCAATGAAGAGAACGGCAAGAATATCGTTCCGGAAATAGCCAAGGTCATTGATGCAGTGTCCATCAGCCTTAACGCTCCTAATAGTCAGAAATATTCAGAGGTTACCCGCCCAAAGTATGATGGAGCTTTTGATAAAATGGTGGATTTTGCCACAAAGTGCAAGGAAGAAATCAAAGACGTAAAGTGGTCTATAGTAGATGTGCTTCCAGAAGAGGACATCGCAAAATGCAAGGCCCTTTCTGAAAGCACAGGGATTGAACTCCGTATTCGTCATTTCACCTGAAATGAGCCCTAGGGACGGAGGTTAGGGCTCATTTTATTAATATTCATCAAGGAAATTGATTCGTTTACCTTTTTTCTTGTAGGTGATTACCGTATCAATATTTACGTTCTCCATACTCTTGAAAATGTTCGCCTCCACGAATGGATTGGTCTTCTTAAGCTCAGCAATGAGCTTTTTGGTCTCAAGTCGTTTTGAAGCTGTAGTGCCATCCTCGTGGCAGGTTGAACATGTTTCTGTGAAGTGGCATGCGCACTGGAGGAAATGCAGGTTGTTGTAATCTCTCCAAGCGCAGATATCGCTTTCTCTAACTAGATAAAGAGGTCTGATAAGCTCCATGCCTTCGAAGTTTGTGCTGTGAAGCTTTGGCATCATAGTCTGAATCTGGCCTCCGTAGAGCATTCCCATAAGTACAGTCTCGATAACATCGTCAAAATGGTGGCCAAGAGCGATCTTGTTGCATCCCAGCTCTTTTGCCTTGCTATAAAGATAGCCGCGGCGCATTCTAGCGCAGAGGTAGCAAGGGCTCTTTTCAATAGTATCTACAGTATCAAAGATAGTGCTCTCAAAAATAGTAGCAGGGATGCCAAGGGCCTTGCAGTTAGCCTCGATGAGCTCTCTGTTCTCCTTGTTGTAGCCTGGATCCATAACGAGGAAGGTAATCTTGAAGCTGACCTGTCTGTGCTTCTGGATCTCCTGAAAGAGCTTAGCCATGAGCATAGAGTCTTTGCCGCCTGAGATGCACACTGCGATGTGGTCGCCCTCATTTATTAGCTTGTAGGCCTTGCATGCTTTTGCAAATGGGGTAAAGAGCTGCTTATGGAATTTCTTCTGGATGCTCTCCTCAGCTTTTTTCTGCTTGTCTTCAGTATCCATCTTATTAAGCTCAGCCTGAAGGTATGCCATATATCCGCCAGCAAGACTGTAGCAGTCTCTATCCTTGACGCTTGCGTATGTATCAAGCTCAAGGTCCTGAGTTTTTTTGCCAATCTGACAGAACATGATGATCTTCTTGTCAGCTGGAATCTCGGCTATCTGAGAGTTGTTTTCTTCATTTAACTCTTCAGGGCTTATGACCTTGGCGCCTGGAATTGTGCCGTAGTTTGTGAGATCCTCGCTGCGGACATCTATCAGCGCATAGGATTTCTTTGGGAGCTTTTGAAGTTCTTCAAGGGTTATCTCTTTCATTTCTTTCCTCTAAATAAATACAAAAAATCATTAACAAATAGAAATAGCTTAACTGTATAAGTGCGACATGTCAACATGGTGGCGAGTGAGCCCTAGGGACGGAGGTTGTGGCTCATTTTTGTGAAAATGAGCCATAACCTCCGTCCCTAGGGCTCATTTTGTGGTATAGTATTAAAAACTAGCGACATTGAAAGAAGAAACCGTATGGAATTTGTAGATATATTTGATAAAGAGGGGCGCCTGATCAGGGAGAACGTCCCAAAGCATGATGAAAAAAGACCTGGCGAATTTAGAAAACACGTCCTCATAATAATGAAGACAAGCGATAGCCCAGCACCAGGGCAGGGCGAAGGAATGTATGTAGTACAGCAGAGATCTCTCAAGGCCAAGTACTACGCTGGTAAGTGGGACATGACTGGCGGCGGAGTAAGGAGCGGAGAGACGCCTCTAGAAGCTGCCTGCAGAGAGGTTCAGGAAGAGCTGTCCATAGCTCTTTTACCAGAGCAGCTGAAGCTGGCGTTTGAAAGTAGCGTAGAGTGGGACGACGGAACAGGGCTCTTCGTATACACATTTATGTGCAGAGTGGATGTGCCGGCGGATGGCTTTAAATTCGACACTTTCGAAGTTAATGATGTGAAGGTTATGCCATTTCACGAGTTTTACGACCATGTCATGGACCACAACGACGAGGATTTTGGCCAGGGACTTGTGAGAATTGAGAATACACTTTAATACATAAGGAGGCGACTATGGAAATTACTGAAATGTTGGAACAACTGATAGAGAAGGCAAAGACAAACAGCGACTTAAAAGAAAAGCTACTAAACACCAGAAATTCTGCCAATCCTATTGCTGATTTTTGCGATATCGCGACCAAAGAGGGCTTTCCTATGAGTGTGATGGACATAGTCAACCAGGGAGAGGAATTTTACGCAGAGATCAAGCGCAGCACCAATGGCGGCGGCGAGAACTCACCAGACCTGGACTTCCAGAATGATGAGTATTCTATTTTTATGATGAGGTTAAAAGACCTGTAATATTAGGCAGCAGGAGGAAAAGACGTGAAGATCAAAGAGCAGCAGTATACATTACCTACAGGCGAGATCGTAACTATAAAGAGCGCTGGCCCTGAGGATGCAGAAAAGGTCAAGCTCCTCAGAGAGACAACAGCTAGGGAGACGCACTTTATGGCAAGAGAGCCTGAAGATGGACAGATGAATATTGATAGGTTAACTGAAGGCCTTAAGATGTTCGAAGAAAGTGACAAGAGCTTCATGGTCAACGCTTATTTTGGGGATGAACTTGTTGGTGATCTGGGAGTAGCTCTTTTAAGACCACATATCAAGTACCTGCACCGCGCATACCTTGGCATGAGTATCCTTCAGAAGTACACTGGAATGGGACTTGGAAGTGCTATGATGAAGATTGCTCTTGAGCAGGCTAGAGCAAACGGCTTTGAGCAGGTAGAACTTGGCGTATTTAGTGACAACGAGAGAGCACAGGCTCTTTACAAGAAGTTTGGATTCAAGGAATACGGCAAACAGCCTAGAGCCTTCAAGCTTCAGGACGGAACCTACAGAGACGAGATCATTATGGTCAACATATTTGAGTAATACATAAGAAAAGGAGTTTATAAAAGGAAATGAAAAAGAAGATTATTGGGATCATTCTTGCGGGAATGATGATAATGACGGCGTGTGGTAATGCGGGAAAGGCAGAGCCACAGGGGGTGTCAGAAGGAAGAACTGAAAGTAGCGAAGAGGCTAGTAGTGTGGAGGAAAGCACAGAGGAAAGTTCTGTGGTGGAAGAAGATTCCGCAAACAACAAGTTTGCTCAGAAAGCAGTAGAAAAATCCGGAAAGACAATTGAAGATGTCCGCGACATTATCTCAAAGGATTTTAATGGTGACGGAAAAGAGGAAGCCTTCGTTTTTATAGGTAATGAGCCTGACGAAGAATTTGGCGAATGTACAGGAACACTTTGGTTTGTTTCAGATGACAAGTGCGAAGAAGCTTTGCCTGAAGAATATGTTGTTTACCATGATGGCAAGGTTCTTAATGAGATTACAACAGAAGATAAGATCTTTGTTGAAATAAACAAGAACTATACAACTAGCGCAGTTTCATATCTATTTTACGTTGATGGCGGTGAGTGCCAGGAATCCATAGTGTCTGGCCTTGGTTCATTCTATGAGCCTGATTATGTGGATGATTACTGTATTTCAATGAGTGCCTATGACGTTTATTTTGAATATGAAGAGGGCAAGGAAGATGAGGCCATGATCACAGGCCACTCCTGGAAGAACTACTACTTCTACTATGACAAGGCAGCAGGCGACTTTGCAGAGTTCGCGGCTACTGAGATTACAGAACAAGAGCTTAACGAGGCTGTTGGAACAGACCTTGCTTCAGAGATCAGAGCAGAAGGCTACGATATCGATAATATCATCAAAAGAGATAACGGCATCATCAACGTCAACTATTCAAAGACAACAAAGAACGATGATGGAACTATTTTAAAAGAATGTAAGAACATTACATACCTTACTAAGGAAGGCAGATATTTTGATGTCTGGGGCACAGGCGAAGAGACCTGGCAGAATTCAGACTTCGGCGGTATCTACGACGTAATGCTCACGAAGTGAAAAGTGAGCCCTAGGGACGGAGGTTGTGGCTCATTTTTGCAAAAATGAGCCCTAACCTCCGTCCCTAGGGCTCATATATTTTTTTTCGATAACTGCAGATTATCGCAGGCAATAAAATCTAGGTATTAGCGCAAGTTCGCAGATTCGAGTATCATTCATTTCAACAACAAGATTACAAGAAAGGTTGGTGTGAGAAATGGAGATTAACGGATTGGAATTTGGTGCACTTGCCACCGCATTAGTATTATTTGGAATTTTATATTTCTTAAAAAGAAAACATGTCAATTTTGGAATCAGGACGCTTATAGCTACAGCCTTTGGTGTCATCATAGGACTGATCTTCAAGGAGAACTACAAATACGTAGCAGCCTTCGGAACAGTATATGTCAACGCACTTCAGGCATTTGTGATCCCACTTCTTTTGTTCAGCGTAATATCAAGTATTACGAACCTGGGCAATCAGGTGAAGCTTCACAAGGTAGGACTTAAGTCAGTCCTGTTTCTTTTGCTTAACACCTTCACAGCAGCAGTCATAACGCTTATCGCAGCTCTTTCTCTTGGACTTGGTAAGGGCTTTGAGTACACTGTTGAGGCGGCTGAGGCAAAAGAGGTACCAACAGCAGTTGAGGCTATCGTAGCTCTTTTCCCAAAGAACATCGTAAACGAGTGGGGAAGCAACACTGTTGTTCCAATTCTCATATTCGGCCTTGTTATCGCACTTGCATACAATAAGGCAGCAAGAAAAGACGAGTCAGTTCAGCCATTCAAGGCATTTGTAGATGCAGCAAACAAAGTCCTTGGCAGAGCTGTAAGCTACATCGTATCATTTACACCTTATGCAGTTACGGCACTTATCGCCAGGGCAGTTGGACGTAGCAAACTAGAAGATTTGGCCCCTCTCCTTTCGGTTCTTGTAGTGGCATACGTGCTTGCAGCTATCCAGCTGTTCGGCGTTGAGAGCTTACTTATTGCAACTATCGGTAAGCTCAACCCTATAACATTCCTTAAGAAGATCGCACCAGCAGGCATCGTTGCTTTCACATCCCAGAGCAGTGTTGGTACACTTCCAGTTACAGTCAGCAAGTTAAAAGAGGACATTGGCGTTGATGGAGACGTGGCAGCATTTACAGCAGGACTTGGTGCAAACCTTGGAATGCCTGGATGCGCAGGAATCTGGCCAGTACTTCTTGCAGTATTTACAATAAATCAGCAGGGTATAAGCTATTCAGCAGGTCAGTACGTGCTCCTTATCGCACTTACACTCCTTGTTTCAATCGGAACAGTAGGCGTTCCAGGAACAGCTACAATTACAGCCACAGCTCTTTTCACAGCAGCTGGACTTCCAGTTGAACTCATCGTGCTCTTCTCTCCTATATCTGCGATCGTGGATATGGCTAGAACAGCCACAAATGTAGTGGGCGCAGCAACCGCAACAGTTCTCACAGCTGAGACAGAGGGACTTCTCGACCACGAGGTCTACAACGGAAAGGCTGTAGAAAAAGAGCAGGAAGAAAAAGAAGTTACTGCAGCGTAAAAAAGTGAGCCCCAGGGACGGAGGTTAGGGCTCATTTACTATCGCCATGCCGTCAAAATAAATGCTATAATATGTATATATTTTGAGGGGATGGTGTAATGCAGGAACATAAAGCAAACGCTAAGATGGTCACTTCACTGATGATGCGACTTCTTCCAATACAGATCCTGTTCGCAGCAGTGGGTACAGTCAACGGAATAGTTTCCAGTTACTTTGCAGCCAACTATGTAGGCGTAGATGCCATGGGTGCTGTAGGCTTGTACGGCCCTTTGAATCTTATAATATCAGCATGCAGTACCATCCTTTTGGGTGGTTCTGCATTTCTATGTGGAAAATACATGGGACAGAATGAGCAGCACAAGGTAAACAACATCTTTACCTTAGACGTCGTTCTGTCTGTTTTTTTGTCTTTGTTGATCATCGCTGTGCTTTTGTTTATGGCGGCCTTTGACCTGACTTTCATCTTTACAAAAGACACTTCCATAAGGCCAATCTTCAACACATACATTCTAGGCCAGGCTATAGGCATCATTCCTTTTATACTAGGTAATCAGCTAACTGTCTTTCTATCTCTTGAAAACAGGCAAAGAACTTCTATCGTAGCCAGTATTTCTTTTATCATCGTGAATCTCATTTTGAATTACATATTTGTACGTGTGCTCCACATGGAAGCTTTCGGACTAGCCCTTGCTTCATCTCTTGGAATGTGGGTGTTCTGCGTGCTGGAAGCCAGTCATTTTGCATTCGGCGCCTCCTACATGAGATTTAGCCTTAGTGATTTTGATCTTGATGAGTTAAAAGACATTATTCTCATCGGAATACCAAGTGCAGAGGAAAGCGCATTTCACTCAGTAAGGGGCTTTATCATCAACGGCCTTCTTACAACCTATGTGGGAAGCATCGGAATCTCAGCATTTGCGGCGGTTAATAACCTGCTGACTGTGTTCATGGCAATACCTGCCGGAATGATCGCAGTATCAAGGCTTCTCATAAGCGTTGCCATAGGTGAAGACGACAGGCAGACGCTGACTGATATCATGAGGGGAATGTTTAGAAGATACATTCCTATCATGTGCGGAATCTCTGTATTTATCATTGTTTTGGCTGAGCCCCTTGCATCACTTTTTTACAAAGATCCTGCGGATCCAGTTTACATGATGACTGTCTGGGGATTTAGGATTGTTCCACTCAGCATGCCTTTTAGCCTTATCATCATGCATTTCATTTGCTATGTCCATGCTGTTGATAGGCACGTGATACTACATATCTTAAATGTTCTTGATGGTTTTTTGTGCGTATCGCTGTTCACAGTTCTTTTGATAAAGAGCCTTGGAATGAATAGCGTGTACATAGCCTACGTCCTAAGCGGCGTGGTTACGACCTTCGTGATCTGCGTGTATCCACTGGTGGTGAAGGGAACGATTCCGCGGCGTTTGGAGGAATTTCTGGCAATGCCTGATGAATTCGGGACTTCCAGTCAAGACAGGATGGACATTTCACTTAAGAAGATGGAGGATGTTCCTCTTGTTGCCGAGAAGATCCAGAATTTCTGCAGGGGGAGAGGAGTTGATAAAAAGAGATCCTATATTGCTGGACTTTCCATGGAAGAGATGGCAGGAAATGTTGTGCGGCACGGCTTTACTAATGATAAGAGGCAACATTCCGTGGATGTCCGTGTGGTTCACAAAAATGACGACATCATACTGAGAATAAAGGATGATTGCGTTGCTTTTGATCCGAGGGAGCGTCAGTTCCTTGCAGAAGATGAAGATATTACAAAAAACATCGGGATCAGAATGGTATTTAAGATAGCAGAAGAAGTGAAGTACCAGAATCTACTTGGAATAAATGTGTTAACAGTGAGGATATGATATGAATCTACTTTCAAAGAGACAAAAAAGAAGAGCAATAATAGCAACGTTTGTCTATTTCTTTATGATATTGATCAGTGCTCAGCTAATCTACATAAGAGGGCTGACAAATCTAAAGCCTATCTACATCCTGAACATTGGATGCGATATGTTTGGAATGTTAATGGGCTATGTACTCTTTATATGTTGCCTTATTGATGTACAAAAGACAGGAAGCAACTTAAAGTGGCTTTTGTGCCTGATAAATGTCGCTTATTTGGGAGTTTTTAGCGATTCAGTAGCCTGGCTTGTAGACGGCGTTGTGAAATACAGATGGCTTAATTATGTAGATAACTTTCTTTATTACTGCTGCGCACCCTTTGAGGCTTTCTTTTTCTGGATGTACACAAGAACATACTTAGAGCTTGATAAGAAAAGTGTCAAAGCACTGGACATTCTTGCGAGAGTTGGACTTTTTCTTGCCATTTTTTTCCGCATCATAAATCAGTTTAATGGAATGTACTACACTATCACGCCAGAATCCATCTACCAAAGAAGCGCATTATACCCTATGTCCATGATCTATTCCTTTGTTACCATGATAGGAACTCTTACTGTGGTGGTGATAGAACGAAAGAATCTTCAGAAGTATCAGATTGTCGCATTCTTTGTATATGGCCTTGGACCTCTGGTGATATCTGTCATAACATCCCCAGCCTACGGGCTTTCTATCATTGCCAGCGTCATCATGCTGGTGATACTTGTGATGTACGGCGTCCTGAACCTGATCCAGGGCAGAGAAAAAGCTGTGGCAGACAGGGACTTATCCCTTGCAAAGAGCATCCAGGAAAATGTGCTGCCTAGAGTCTTTCCACCATTTCCGGATAGGGAGGAGTTTTCCCTTTATGGCTCTATGACTCCTGCAAAAGAGGTTGGCGGCGACTTCTATGATTTTTATCTTATTGACGATGATCATCTGGCTATCACTATGGCTGATGTTTCCGGTAAAGGCGTGCCGGCAGCTCTTTTCATGATGATCGCCAAGACTATCATAAAGACTCAGACTCTGAATTCAACAGACTTAGATCCCAATACAATCCTTGGAAATGTGAACAATCAACTCTGCGAAGGCAATATTCTAGAGATGTTTGTAACGGTGTGGCATGGAATCCTTACAATATCTACAGGTGAGCTGGTCTATTCAAATGCTGGTCACGAGTATCCAGCTCTCAAGAGGCGCGCAGGCAAGTTTGAACTGGTAAAAGAGAAGCATTCACCGCCAGTTGCAACTCTTGAAGGTATTAAATTCAAGGGCGGCAAGATCAATCTGTATGAAGGTGACGTGATCTTCCTCTACACCGACGGCGTGACGGAGGCTACTAATATAGGAAAAGAGCTGTTCGGAGAAGAAAGACTCCTAACAGCCCTTAATGAAAATCTTGATAAATCTGTTGAAGATATTGATAAGAATCTTCGCGCAAGCATTGATCAGTTCGTCAAAGACGCGCCGCAGTTCGATGATATTACTATGCTTGCGCTTCAGTATCATGGAGTAGAAGGATCATCTGCTACCTAACGCACCGCAAAGCTCTTCGAAGCTTATGCTGCCGTGGACCTCTTTAAATTCGAGAGATTCAAGTCGTTCAATTTCACCTTTGATCTCTTCTGTTGTCATGTCCTTGTCGGTTAAATTAGTGTAGTATTCGCCATATGGCTCAGTGTAGTCATCAGTCATTTCTTCGTCTTCTGAAGGAGCACCGTCGCCATCAGTATCCTGAAACCAAATATACTTGGCGCATAAATCTTCTTCAAGCTCACCATCTTCTCGAATTGACATGAAAGTTTCGTACTGAATGGCACCTGCATAGTCACAGTTTGTATTGTGAAAAACATTTTTGCGTGGAGAATAGTAGTATCCAGCATTTCCCATGGCACCATAGGTCCAGTGGTGCATGTAGCAGTGAGCATGTCCGTCTTTGAAGGTGTAGAGTGAAACATAATAACCGTCTTTGCCTGCCACAAGTTCAGGAATGTCGTCATCATCCACATATATAAGATCAAAGGTTACATCGTCGCTACCAATGTGATAGAGGTTAGCAATCTGTTCGTAAGCATCTTCGTAATGACCAAAGGTGCAGTCTGTGTTGTCTCCCATGAGGAATGATTTGATCTGGGGAATAGATACGCTATCGCCGTACTGCTCTTCAATCTTTTCTGGGACATCATAGAAGTCTTCATAACTTCCACCAGGCACTGATTCTGCAAGGATTATGTTTGTTCCAAAGTCTGTCTCTCCGATCATCGCTATATCTTTTACCCCATCAGCATTGAAGTCGAAGAATCCAACAGCGTTTAACTTCTTGAAATATCCCCAGTTGTCGCCACGGGAAGTGAAAGTGCTTAAGCTTGTAATAAGCTTGCCGTTTTTGACTATCGCTATCCCTACACCATTTTGGGCATCTCCAGGATATGAGATAAAGCGAACAGGTCCTTCACCAGGAACAAGCTCTACATCGAAGGTTTGATCTGGATTACAGTTTTCTTCCCACTGTATGGAGTTTGATCTTACGATAATGCTGTCGCCACCCTTTGTTAGGTTTATGATCCTATCAGAGTTATAGCCGTAATGGTCAGGTTGGTCAGTAGTGAATCTGAGAGAGTATTCGTTTCCACTCTTTTCACCTGATACGCAAATGAAAAAGATAGGCTCTTCCATTTCAAACTTTTCTATATAGTATGAGTCGTATTGCTCAAGGTATCTCCAGGTAAAAGAGTCATTTCCTGCATCAAAGCTTTCACCAGTATGTGACTTGGCGTATGAATCAAGGTCTTTTTTGGAAATGCGCCATAAATTTGCATAAAGACGCTCCTGATTTTCTTCTTTGACGAATGCGTCCACCTCATTCTGAGGAATATCAGTGTTTATGATTCCTCCGCCAGATTCAAGAACTACGTCCCAATCAAGCTCAGATGGATCGTTAAAAGGCTTCTTGAGAAAGCCAATGTATTCTGGAGTTCCAAAGAGAGTGTTAAACTCATTTATCTCATCATCAGAGATAGGCTCAGCGTTTGCCATGGAATCTGGGGAGCTACTGTTTGAGTCCTCGGCGGATGTTTCTGTTGAGTTACCAGCTGTTGACTCAAATATATTGTTAGGGTCTGAATCTGCGTCTTTGCCGCAGGCAGTCAGAACTAGGATTGTTGCTAATAATGGGATTAAATACTTTCTTTTCATGTTTAGTGCTTCTTTCTTTATATATTGCTAAAATTTTCGAGTTGACTGTACCTTAGCACAATACTGGGGATGTGTAAATCTATTTGACGCCAATTATAGGTAATGTTAGTATATTTATGTGAGTGCTACCGGTAGACGGTTAGCCCATCATTGATTGGTAGTGAAATAACCGCTCAACTGTCCAGGCTTGGGCGGTTATTTTTGTGTTGCACAAGACCGGCAAGCGAATGGATGCTTGCATACAAATTCATTTGCCGGTCGTAAGAACATGGAGCACTAAGTGCGGAATGTTCGTGTGCGAAATCGAGTAGGAGTCAGCCTACTCGATTTTTGAATTGGGGAAAAACAAATTATGAAGACAGTGAATGTAGTCGCAGCAGTTATCTGCGATGATTATGAGAATAAGAAAAAGTTTTTTGCTACCCAGCGTGGATACGGTGAGTACAAGGATGGATGGGAATTCCCTGGAGGGAAGATTGAAGAAGGAGAGACACCTGAGGAAGCGCTGGTTCGCGAGATTAAGGAAGAACTTGGTGCGGAGATTAGTGTTCACGACTTGATTGATATTGTGGACTATGATTATGAAACATTTCATTTGCATATGCATTGTTTCTGGGCGACAGTTGCTTCTGGAGAACTGAAGTTACTTGAACATGAGGCAGCTAAGTGGTTAAAGTTTGATGAATTGAATACAGTGGATTGGCTTCCAGCTGATCTGGAGCTGATAGATAAGATTAAGGAAGAGACCTGTAACTGAGTTACGGGTCTTTTTTATGCTTATTTTTCGTCTGCCTGTGGACTCTGATTACCTGCAAGTTAGAGAAAACTAGCGGTGTAGGTAACGAAAACGGGGCACAATACCCTTCCGCTCCCAAAATGAGCCCCAACCTCCGTCCCTAGGGCTCACTTCCCCAAAAATGAGCTCTAACCTCCGTCCCTAGGGCTCACTTTTTATTCTTCTTTTATTTTACTTTTAGGTTGGCTTTAGGTTCCCCCCGTAGAATGGGCTACAACAAAAGGAAAGGAAGAAGGGAGACGAAAGTGAAATACAGGCACGAACTTAAGCATGAGATCACAACGGCAGACATGATCGCCATTCGCCAGAGGCTAAGAGCAGTGGCACAGGCAGATACTCATGCGATCGATGGAAAGTATCTGATAAGAAGCTTGTACTTTGATACGCCGGAAGATAAAGCACTTGTTGAAAAGCAAGCAGGCGTCAGCAGAAGACAGAAGTTCAGGATTAGGTATTACAACGACAACAAATCTGTAATACATCTTGAAAAGAAGTGTAAAGTTGGCGGCCTTGGAACTAAGATCTCAGCAAACCTGACGGAAGCTGAGGCTCAGTCAATTGTAGACGGCAACATAGAGTGGATGCAGCATAGTGACAATGAACTTGTAAAAGAGCTCTATTCCAAAATGACAGCAGACAGACTAAGGCCCAAGACAATTGTTGATTACACCAGAGAACCATTCATCTACGGCCCGGGAAATGTCAGGGTAACACTTGATTACAACATCAGAACTGGACTAGGGAACACAGACTTTTTGGACACTGAATGTATTACGATCCCTGCAGCTATGGGCGTTTGTATTATGGAAGTTAAGTGGGACGAATTTTTACCGGAGATCATCAGAGACGCAGTTCAATTGCCCCACGCAAGAGTCGGCTCTTTTTCTAAATACGAAGCCTGCAGGCAACCAAAAATAGAGCAGGGATACGGAGAATATTGAAAAGAAAATAAAAGAAAATAGGAGAATGAAAAATGACCTTTAATGACATCTTTAAATCAAGCTTTTTGGAAAATGTAACTAGTATAAGTGTGTTAGACATGGTAATTGCCATGGTTTTAGCCTTTACCATCGGCTTATTTATCTTTTTTGTCTACAAAAAGACCTATCAGGGAGTAATGTACTCATCTAGCTTTGGCGTAACTTTAGTAGCACTCACAATGATCACAACCCTTGTAATCCTTGCTGTTACCAGCAACGTAGTTCTTTCACTTGGTATGGTCGGTGCCCTTTCAATCGTTCGTTTCAGGGCTGCCATAAAAGAGCCTTTGGACATCGCATTCCTCTTCTGGTCAATCGCAGTAGGTATCGTACTTGCAGCTGGAATGATCCCTCTTGCAGTGTTTGGAAGCGTGATCATCGGAGCTATCTTACTTATTTTTGTTAATAAAAAGAGCTATCTCATGCCTTACATTATCGTTATCAATTGCACAGACCACGAGGCAGAAGTAGAAGCATGTAACTATATCAAAAAGAAAGTAAACCGCATGGTTGTTAAGAGTAAGAGCGCTCAGAAGGGCAATCTCGAGCTCAACCTTGAAGTAAGACTTAAAGAAGACAACACAGATTTTGTAAATGACCTTGCTGATATGAAGGGCGTAAACAACGCAGTTCTTGTTAGCTACAACGGAGAATACATGGGATAAGGAGAAATCTATGTCCACACACAAGCTTATAGATAAAGTTTGTATCTTTGTTACTATAATTGCAGTACTTGTGACAGTTCTTTTCATGAATGGCTCTGCAATCGGCATTACAGCTGACGATTCGGTGGAGATGGGATATGAGGACCTTCTGTTTGACGACAGCTACGTTCATACCATCAACATCGAGATCGACGATTGGGATAGTTTCCTAGAAACCGCAACCTCTGAGGAGTACTCGGTTGCCAACGTAACGATCGACGGCGAGACAGTCTACAACGTTGGTATCAGAGGCAAGGGCAACACGTCTCTTTCGACAGTAGAGCAGCTTGGTAGTGATAGATACAGCTTTAAGATAGAATTTGACTGCTACGAGTCCAGCACTAATTATCACGGACTTGATAAGCTGTGCCTCAACAACCTGATCCAGGACTACACCATGATGAAGGATTATCTGGCATACAAGCTTATGGGCGAGTTTGGCGTAGATGCGCCACTTGTAAGCTACGTGTATATCACGGTTAATGGCGAAGATTGGGGATTATATCTTGCAGTTGAGGCAGTTGAGGATTCTTTCCTCGAAAGAAATGATGGTACAAATCACGGAAATCTCTACAAGCCTGATACCATGAGTATGGGCGGCGGTCGTGGAAACGGCGGAGATTTTGATATGAAGGACGTTGACTTCGACCAGATGGGAATGGAGAATCCATTCGAGCGAGACGGAGGCGACGATGGAGAAAGACCTGAAAAGCCAGACTTCCCTGGCGGCGGCCCCGGAGAAATGGGTATGGGTAGCGACGATGCCAAGCTCAAATATATAGATGATGAAATTGATAGCTACTCAACTATCTTTGATAGCGCCAAGACTAATATCAAGAAGTCAGATAAAAAGAGACTTATAAACTCTCTTAAGACTCTCAGCGAAGGAATTGAGGAGCAGGATGCTGATAAGATCGCAGAAGCTGTTGATGTAGACGCTGTTATGAGATACATGGTAGTGCACAACTTCCTTGTAAACGGCGATAGCTACACAGGCTCCATGATCCACAACTACTACCTGTACGAGGAAGATGGCTTACTGTCTATGATTCCTTGGGATTACAACTTAGCCTACGGAACCTTCCAGGCTCAGGACGCTGATGCAGCAGTGAATGACCCTATAGACACACCTCTTTCAATTACTGAAGACAGTGATGATAGACCAATGTTCTCATGGATCACATCTTGCGATGAGTACACAGAGATGTATCACGAGTACTACGCAGATTTCCTTGAGCAGTTCTATACTAGCGGATATTTACAGGATCTTATCGAGTCTACCTACAACATGATCTCTGAATATGTAGAAAAAGACCCAACTAAGTTCTGCACAACAGAGGAATTCGAAACTGCAGTTGAGACAATGGAAACATTTGTTGAGCTTCGCTGCCAGAGTATTTCTGGACAGCTTGATGGAACCATAGGGTCCACAGATGCAGAGCAGGAGGATAATCCTGACGCACTGATAGATGCTTCATCAATCAACCTCTCCGACATGGGATCCATGGGCGGAGGCATGGGCGGCGGCCCAGGCCAAGGTGACGGTGAGCATAGTGGTCCACCAAGCGGTGGCCCTGATCAAAATAGCGACGGTTAACATATATATGAGTTCTAGGCAGGACGCCTAGGACTCATTTTTATTGAAAGACAGATAAAAGTACAGTATTTACTTCCTTGCAGAATTGGCTGCGGCTGATTCCATTACGACTTCTGTTTCACCTTCCTCTAAATTTATAGTGATGACAGGTTTTGGGATCTCATCTGCAGTGTTCTTTATGAACTGTGCTATATCAGGGCTTTTAGCATAAAGAACTATAAGTGCACATGCCAACACTATTAACGCTAATACGGCATACATTAACTTTGAAATGATTTTTTCCATAAGCTCCTTCTCCTAAAAAAAATGATTTCAATTTTGGGGTAAGGACATATTAGCACCTGACAATAAAAAAATTGTAAATAAGAAATTATAAATTTCTGATTTTCCTCTTACTTTTTTGGTGCATTACATTATAATGACATATAATCATTGATAAGTGTTGTGAAAACAAAGTTGTATGAGGAGAAGAAAATATGAAGAAACGAATACTTAGTATGGTGCTGGCAACTTGCATGATCACTACTATGATCGCAGGATGTGGCGCCAAGACTGAGCCACAGGCAGCAGGAGATGGCGCATCAGTAGAGGCAAGTGACAGTTCACAGGCCGAGGCTGAAGCTTCAAGCGAGAACGAAACAGATGACGAAAATGACGCAGCTAAGGGACAGGGAGGAACTCCTTGGGTAAACTCAGAGCTTAAGTCAAATGTAACTGCAGACACAGCAGTGGACCCAAAAGATGATTTCCATCTTTATGCCAATAAGGACTGGATCCTTGAAAACGATATTCCTGATGGTTACACACAGTGGAGCCACTATGCTGAGCGTGGTCTTGAGGTAAAGAACCAGTGCATGGATCTTTTAAAGGATGAGAGTATCGAAGGCCATGATGCTGAACTTGTTCGCACATATAACAGCCTGATCCTTGATTGGGACACAAGAAATGAGCTTGGTGTCACAGAACTTCAGGAAGGCTATGACAAGATCGTAGCTGCCAAGAGCCTTGATGATATCACAGCTCTTTTAACTGATGAAGAAACAGTTCATGACTACTACGATTTTGTGAACTTTGGCGCAGGTGTTGGTCTCAACGATCCTGAGACCAATATCGTTATCGTGGATACACCAGATCTTTTACTTAGTGATTCTGCCGAGTACTCTGAGAGAACAGATTATGGCGACATGTACTACGGCTTTAGAAAAGATATGTTTGTATTCATGGCTCAGAAGTTTGGAATGACAGAGGATGAAGCAAACAAGTGCTTTGATCAGGCTTATGACCTTGAGACAAAGCTTGCTTCCAAGATCTACAGCACAAACGATTGCTATGCTGATGATTACTATGACAAGATCAACAACGAGATGCCTTTTGATGATGCAGTTGCATATAATAAGACTTTCCCATTAAAAGAGATCTTTACTGCGTCAGGCTACGTATATGACGGACCATATCTGGTTACAACACCTGACTACCTCTCATATCTTGATGAGATCTATACTGAGGAAAATGTCGAGGCTATCAAGTCTCTTTTGATCGTTAAATACATTCTTCCTTTCGCAACAAGAGTTGATAAAGAGACTTATGACAAAAAGAATGAGCTTGTAGCTAAGTATTTTGGCATGAGCGGAACAGTTAGTGATGAAGAGATGGCTTATGACTGCGTTATCGATTCACTTCCTGATTCAATGCAGATTGTTTATATTGAGAAATACGGTTCAGAAGAAGATAGACAGAAGATGGCAGATCTTTGCCAGATGGTCATTGATACATATAGAGAGCTCCTTTCTGAAAATGAATGGGCTTCAGATGAAGTCAAGAACTACGCTATCGAGAAGCTTGATAACATCACTATTCACGCAGCTTATCCAGACAAGTTCAACGATACAACAGGCATCGACCTGACAGACTGCTCACTTATCGAAGCTGATACTAGAATTGCTCTTAATGATATTGAAGAGAACAAAAAGCTCATGGGACAGAAGGTTGACCACGAGAAATGGGCTGATGGAATGGCTGTTACAGACTGCAACGCTTTCTACAATCCAAGCGACAACAGTATCAACATGATCATCGGTATGATGGGCGAGCCTTTCTATTCAAGTGACATGAGCGTAGAGGAGCTCTATGCTTCAATCGGTGCTTTCTGGGTTGGACATGAGATCTCACACGCATTTGACAGTAACGGAGCACAGTTCGATGCAGAAGGTTACTATAGAGATTGGTGGACAGAGGCTGACAAGGAAGAGTTCCAGAAGCGCGTTGGCAAGATGGACGATTATCTTGATACTATCGTAGCCTTTGGTGATGAGCACTTCATCGGCACTAACATCGACACAGAGATGGTTGCTGACATGACAGGCCTTCAGTGTGCACTTAGAATGGCTTCCAAGGTAGAAGGTTTTGACTACCAGAAGTTCTTTATCAAATATGCACAGATGAACGCATCTATCGCTACCTACAGCGACGAGTTCAGCCAGCTCAAACAGGATGCACATCCACTTAACTACTCCAGAACCAACGTACCAGTTCAGCAGTTCGAGGAGTTCTACGAAGCCTTCGACGTCAAGGAAGGCGACAACATGTATCTCGCCCCAGAGGACAGACTCATCATCTGGTAACGAGGAAAAAATGAGCCCTAGGGACGGAGGTTAGGGCTCATTTTTGCGAAAGTGAGCCCTAACCTCCGTCCCTAGGGCTCATTTCGGAAAAAGGAAAGAAATTGGGAAAATGAGTACACATTACAACGCATTTATTTCATACAAGCATGCGGATCTTGATAACAAGGTCGCAGCAATGATAGAAAAAGACCTTGAGCACTATCATATTCCAGCAAGGATTCAGAAAAAGACTGGAATTAAGAAGATAGAGAGAATCTTTAGAGATACAGATGAGCTTCCTATTACAAGTGACCTTAGCGCTACGATTGAAGAAGCTCTTGCTAATTCAGACTTTTTGATCGTTCTATGCTCAAAAAATACTTGTCTCTCAACCTGGGTTGAGAGGGAGATTCAGCTCTTTTTGCAGAATCACTCAAGAGATAACATCCTCACAGTTGTTGCGGATGGTGAGCCAAACGAGGTCATTCCTCAGGTCCTTTTATCAAGGGATGTTCAGGTTACAGATGTAAACGGCGAGATCAGGACTGTAACAGAGAAGGTTGAGCCACTTGCCTGCGATTACAGACTTCAGAGAAAAGATGTTAAGGCAACGGAAGTTCCTAGGCTTGTTTCAGCTATGATCGGCTGCTCTTACAACGAACTTATGGATAGACAACGTCAGTACAAGATGAAGAGGCTTACTGCTATTTTTGCGGCTGCAATGGCTCTTTTCATTGGATTTGGTGCCTACATGATCTACAGCAACCACAGGATTCATGAGAACTACATTGAGGCCCTGACCAATCAGTCTAAGTTCCTGGCAAATGAGTCTGAGAAGTACATGAACGATGAGCAGAGGCTCAAGGCTTTGTGGCTGGCTCTGGCAGCTCTTCCTAATGAAGATAATCCTGACAGACCTGTTATTCCGGAGGCGGTGAAGGCCATAACCAAGGCAACAAGAGCGTACGTTGCAAATGACGGTTCAGCTAATATTACTGCAACCTGGAACTATACCATGCCAGATACGATCACTGATTTCCAGATGTCTTTTGACGGATCTGCATGTGCTGCCATTGATGCGTCATTCAACGTGAGGGTGTGGAATCACGGCAGCCACGAGCTAGTCTACGAGTACAATTCTGTTGATAACGGTGCTAGGCACATTGAATTCTTGGATAAAGACATACTGATGATCACTGGTTACCAGTTTGTAATGGCCATCAATACTTACGATGGTTCAGAGATGTGGAAGCACGAGAAACTCAGTGATGAGTGGGTTTCAAATGCGATCGGTGATGATTTCCAGGTTATGGAAGACGGAACGGTCATGGTTTCTACTGACTCCGACGGCCTCTATAAGCTTGACATCATGACTGGCGAGATTGTTGATATTTACACGATTCCTACGGAGAACGAGCTCTACAAGAGCGTTGCCTTTACTGGCTTTCAGTTCAGTAAGGATGGCTCCAAGCTGTCATTTTTCACAAGCATTGGAGAAAGAGCTCCAAACTGCCTTGTGGTCTGCGACATGGAAAGCGGAGATCTGACTTATGTGGACTGTGCTGCGGAAGGCTATCTTCCTGATGGATACTACTTCCTTAAGACTAAGTGGATCGGCAACGACACTATCATGTTTGCCACAACAAAAGACTGGACTGAGACAAATTATACCTACGAAAATAAAAATATAATTTCTACTAATAAACTTGGTATTTTCTGCATTAATGCGGATGACCTGACTCTTAGATGGCAGGACGTGTTCGCCGAGAACTCTTTTGCCTACGACTCAGAGTTTACAATTATTGATAAAGATAATGGCGTGCTGTTCTATGCCGGCAACATCATCAGCATTTGGGACCAGACTACTGGAGAGCTTTTAAAGAGCTACAACACAAACTCTATTATCACAAATATGCAGTGGCTCAGCGCTGAGGCGGACTATCCAATGTTTTTTACCAATGATGGTGGATACATTGACCTTAATAGTAGCGACGAGGCCTACAAACTTTTGCCTAATGATGATTCGCTTATCATCAGCTACTATTTCACTGATGATATAGACAAGGCTATCGCTAACCGCGGCGTTTATGTGCATAAAGAGGATAGTAATGAGCTTATCTTTTACTCTGTGCAGGCATATGATGATGATATTCATTTTATAAAAAACTCACCTGTATACCTGGCATATGATTCAAATATCATGTTTGCTAGCAGTGAAGAGTATCTCTCAGTTTTTTCATCAAATGACGGAAAAGCAAATGTGTCAACTTTTGACCTGAATTCTATGAGATATTTGAGTATGACAGAACTGGGAAATGAGGATGATATCTATGCTTATGAAGTTCTTGGATATGATAATGGTAGAACTTATCTGACGGATTATTCTAGAGATGAGTTTGATCTTGTGGAAATTGATAATGCAACTGGCGAGATTACAAGGACTAAGCTTAGTGATGCAACATACATCTGCAATGCTGTCATGAAAAATGGAAAAATCTTTTACTATACATGCGACGTCTTGAGTGACCCTTCGCTATTTTGCTATGACCTTAAGAGAAAGGTGGCTAATGGCTACGGCGTAGATAACGAAGGGTATTCCAGAAATGTCATTGAGTATGATGATGAAAATGACGTTGTTTTTTGCGGCGGTGACGTTGATCAGCTTTTAAATCTTAAGGGTAAGGAAAAGAAAGCAAAAGTATTTAAGCATGATGGTGATTGGGACGAGACAGTAAGAGCTATCATTGATCCAGAGGGCAAGAAGGTCATCACTACTGATAATCACATGATCGAGATCTTTGATTTTGATGGCAATTCACTTTTGAGGATCAGCTGTATCGAAGTTGAAGTTCAGGGAATGGACATCTTTTCCAAGGATGATAAGTCACCAAAAGAGCTGCTGGTGATGTACGACAACGGCGACTTATACCGATACAATTATGAAACCGGCGAGTTTATTGCTAAGACAAGTCTTGAGAATGTATCAAGATATGCGCAAGAGGCTGTTTTCTATCATGATGAGGAAAAGAATCTTCTCTTCGTGCAGGGCTGCATGGTAACTCACATGATCGAGCTTGATAGCTGGACAGAACTTGCTACAATAGACGGTGGAATGGGCTTTAATTCGGCAAATGACGCATTCCTTGTAATGTCAGAAGATGGAGATTTCGAAAAGAAAGTTGGATTCTATAGAAGATATTCTACAGAACAGCTAATAGAAAAAGGTAAGAAGCTCCTTGAGGGCACAGAAATCAGCGAGGAGTTCAAGCAGCAGTACGGGCTATAAAGAGTTTTTGAGCCCTAGGGAGGTCGGATAGAGCTCATTTTCCCAAAAATGAGCTCTATCCGACCTCCCTAGGGCTCACCACGACAGAAAGGACAGACAAAAAGAGATGCTGGCGAATTATCACACACACACCGTTAGGTGCAATCATGCAGTAGGAACAGAGAGGGAATATGTAGAAAGAGCCATCGAGAGAGGCTTTAAGATACTTGGATTTTCAGATCATACGCCTCAGCCTTATGAGACATTTTATGAATCAAGTACCAGAATGAAGATGGCAGAGCTTCCTAACTATACACAGACACTTGTTGACCTTCGTGAGGAATACATGGATCAGATCAAGATCCTTATAGGCTATGAGGTTGAATATTTCAGGGATTACTTTGATCCTCTTATGGAAGAACTTAGAAAGTATCCGCTTGATTACATCATTCAGGGACAGCACAATGTTCCGGATGAACCTAATGGAAATTATGTTGGCTTCCAGACTGACGATGAGATGGTGCTTGCAAGCTATGTTGATCACTGCATCGAGGGTATGGAGACTGGTCTTTTCATGTATCTTGCTCACCCTGACCTTATCAATTTTATCGGTAGCGAGAAGCTCTACATGAACCAGATGGAGAGACTTGTGGACGCTGCAGTTAGCCTTGATCAGCCTCTTGAAGTTAATATCTACGGCTTTGTTGATCACAGGAATTATCCTAATGACCGTTTCTTCCAGATGGCTTCTGAGAAGGGCGCTAGATTTGTTGTGGGGTGCGACGCCCATGCTCCTAAGGTTATTCAGCAAATTGAGGACATCCCTGGCTTTGCGGAGTTTTTGGATAGGAATAAGATCGTGATTGGCGATAATGTGCTGGAGTTGAAGGAGATTTGATAGCCCGCGGCACAGGGCGTGGTGGCTTGCGGAAGGCCGCTGGTGATGCAGCATCCCTGGGGGGCTGCTTTTAGCGCTTGTACTGGAAATTTTGTCAACATTTACAAATTTTCCGGAATTCTTTACCCATTTATGCTAGTTTCAAGTTTTTGGCGTGCGAAATTTGTCAACATTTACAAGTTTCCCACAAATCTTTACCCCTGAGACAGATTCAAGGCCAGAAATAAGTAAATAGCAAATTTTTAAGGTGACATAAAAAAGTGATTGATGTTTGGCGCAAAAGTGATAGAATATCTAAGGCTGGTGATGGTAGGCCCTTCGCCAGCCTTTTTATGCGCAAGTTACACAAATTTATGTTACCTTCGGGAGCCTGAAATAACATGTTAAAAAACGCAAGTTTACATCAGAACAATAGCTGGAGACAGATTGTCATGAACATGATCTTGGCAGCTGTCAGCTTATTCATAAATGGATTTGGAATCTACCTTACAATTCAAGCGAACATCGGCGCAAGCCCTTGGGATGTTCTTCATATAGGAATGTCAAAGAGTCTTGGAATCCTCTATGGCACAGCATCTATCATAGTTTCATTATCAATTCTTGCAATTGATATTTCACTAAGAGAACCTATTGGACTCGCAATGTTTATAGATTCCGTTGTAGTAGGCAAATCCGTAGACTTTTTTAACAAGATAAATCCAGTGCCTAAGTGCACTTCACCGGTTCTCGGAGTAGCAGTAATGCTCCTTGGCCTTACGATTGCAGCATACACACAGTACACATACATGACAGCATCTCTTGGATGCGGCCCAAGAGATACACTTCTTGTGGCACTTTCAAAGAGAATCAAGAAGATCCCGATTGGTGGACTGAGCATAGCTCTTTTAACAACTGTGACATTTGTAGGATGGCTCCTTGGTGGACCAGTCGGCATTGGAACTCTGATCAGCGCTTTTGCAACAGGTCCTATCATGCAGGCGGCATTTAAGTCAGTTAAATTCAACGCCGCAGAAGTGCACCATCAGCGAATCGACGAGTCATTCAAAACAGTATTTACACATTCACACGCAGCTTGAGGCTACTTACGTAGCCTCTTTTTTATTGCACTTTACATTATTTCCAAAGCATGTTATATTTCTTTCCGGTCATTTCATTTGACCGTTCTATCAAATCTAGAATCTGGGAATATTCTTCCGAATGATTCATACAAGGAAAAGAAAAATATGACACTTACTAAAATTATGAAGCAGCAGGAGGCTATTCTGAAAAAGAAATTCCTGCGATTGAGCGTAAACTCAAAAACATGCCGGAGGGTGTTTTTGTATGCTATAGGCATGGAAAAAACACCAAGTGGTATCAGGAACTCAAGGATTCTTCTGGGAAGATCACCCGCAATTATATTTCCAAAAAAGAACGAAAATTAGCCACAAAGCTGGCTCAAAAGACCTATTATTCAAAGCTTTTGTCTTCAAAAAAATCGCAATATGAGAATGTGAAGCGCTTTTTGAAATATGACAAAGCACCAACAGCGTATCAATTGTTGGAAGAGGCAGCTGATGTAGACCATTTGCTTGATGAGGTAATTTATAAGAAAGCATGGGAAAAAGAAGCGTATCAGAAAAGTAAGAAGTATCCGGAAGCTTTGAAAATCAAGACAAAGAAAGGCGAATTGGTTCGTTCAAAGTCAGAAGCCTTCATTGCTGATTGCTTGTTTGAACTAAATATTTCTTATAGGTATGAGTGTGAAATCGATGTTAGTGGAGCAAGTATCTATCCGGATTTCACAATTCTTCATCCAACTAGTAAAAAGATATTTATCTGGGAACACCTGGGGTTAATGGATGATCCGTCCTATGTAAAAATTTCACTTGGAAAGATTCCACTGTACATGTCAGCGTCCTATATGCCAGGCGTTAACTTGCTTTTGACGTATGAGTCGGAGGAACATCCGTTAGATTACGCGCTTGTAAGGGAGATGATACAGTTTTATTTTTTGTGAGGTCTTTTTTCAAATTTTACTTTTCTGGAGGGGGCGAATTGCTTCATGGGTAAAGATTTGTGGGAAGTGTTTCAATGTTGACATTTTTTCTAGTACAGGAGTTAGGAACTAGCGCAAAACAACAAGCCCCTCTTGCAACATGCCCTCCTTAGCACGTGTTATATTAGTAGAAACGCTTATAATTTGTGGAGGAAAGGTTATGAAGAAAAGACTTATAGCAGCTCTTTTAGCGGTGACGGCGCTTACTGCTACGGCGTGCAATATAGATGCGGGAAAAGATGAGAAAAAAGGCTTTCAGACTGTGGATGAAGACAAAGAAAAGCCTGAAGGCCAGGTTGGGAAGCCAAGTACGGCAAGTACCTCAGTGACTGACGCTGTAGCAAAAGACAATAGAAAAGAGCTTAAGAACGCTGGATTAGCAACGCTTTCCGCGGAGGCAGAGCAGATCTACATGAAATATGTGGAAAGCGAAGGCATCGAAGACTACGACTTCTTTGATTGGGACAATGATGGGGAAAAGGAGCTGATAGTATTTGATACGTGCTACTACAGCATGGCGGCTTTTGATATCAAGGATGGCGAGCCGTATATTTCGATGCAGGGCGAGGGAACCACTGGTAGGCTGGAGTTTCACAAGGTGGATGGCGAGATTTGGGTTTGCCACGGGGACTACGAGCACATGGGACGCGAGATCTATGCTTTTTCAAAGTACGAAGGCGAAGGCAACAAGACCGCAGAAATCCGCTTTGATGCTGAATTTGAGCATGGCTTGTATGATGATGACGCCATGTACTATATAGATGATGTGGAGGCTGACAGAGCAACTTTTTTTCAGAAGCAGAGCCATTATCTAGACACTGAATACTATGCGAACAAGGACAGGACAATCTGGCTTGATGAGGAGAACAGCTCTTTTGAATGGAATGGCAAGCTCTACAACTTCACAACAGAGTATGTTGATGAAGACTGCAGCATCGATGCTACTCTAACATGCGGGGAAGATTCATTGACCACAAATCTAGATGAGAATCTTGCGGGAAATTACGTCAAGAATTATGTGATGATCTATAAGGGCAAGGCTTATCTTTATACTTTTGGACTTAATGAGACCTTCGGAAGTCAGCTCTATGTCTATGATCTAAATCAGGATTCGTTAAAAGAGCCGGTGAAATATGAGGGTGAGTTTAATCTTGAAAGTGGAAATTCTATAGTCCAGGCACCGTGGTCATTTCAGATGTCCAAGATTTCAGACATGGCTGGAATCGGCGTAGTTCACGTATCTTTTAGCGTTGGTGATGATGGCATGCCTCATATAAACGACGCCGCTGGTAATGGATATTTTTGGTACAATGATACTTTTGCAGATGTAGATATCAAGGTTACAGCGCCAATCGATTGCATGAAGATTGTTTGGAACAAGGATACTAAAGATCATGATCTGGTAAAAGATGATTTGGAACCAGGCACGGTGCTACATTTATACAGAACAGATGATGAGAGCTATGTGGATTTTCAAACTGATGATGAAAAGATTTACAGAGTCTACATCACGCAAAAGCAGGAAAATCAGGGCTCTTACATGCAGAAAGTCAGTTATATAGATGGGACAACGCTTATTACTGAGTGCATGGAGAATCTTCCAGTTGGAGCGTGAAACTATATAATATTGGAGGGAAAGAAGAGAAAGATAGAAAAAATAGGGCTGCGGACCGTTAAGGTCGCAGTCCTTTATAGTTACATTAAATCTATATTTTCGACATATTCTTTGAATCTAGGAAGCTTGAGAGATATCATACCTCGTACTGAACCATTTATTATTCCTTTGTCTATAAGACGTTTTCTTGGTTCGCTCCATTCGTTGTGTTTTTTCTTGGTTATTTCTAAAAGCTCCGATGCTGACATGGTTTCCTTTTTGACAATAAAACTCAAGAACCATTTATCTTTTGGCATCAGTTCGCTCCAAATCTTATTGTAGACTTTTTGGGCTAATGCTTCGTCTACAAGCGCCATTACCTTCGGAGTAATTTCTTTTGCATTTTCTTCCCACATATATTTTCCAAAAGCTTGGTAAGCAAAAGCATATCCTTTAGTCATAACGGCCAGATCATAAGCTACTTCATCGGTCAGCCCTAAAGTTTCTTTGTAGTCTTCTTTGATGACACCTATGTTAAGAGGAGTCATTTCACATTTAGTAGCCCTTAGGAAAAAAGTAAGGCCATCGGTATTTTCCAAACTTTCAATATCTTCATATAATCCGGCAACTATCAGATAGATTGGATAGTCTTTTCTTATAAGAATCTGAAACTCTTGGATAAAATCAATCAGTGAATCTGTTTTTCTGGCTTCGTCAATCACTATAAGAACTCGCTTTTTCTTGCGTGCTACTTCGGACATTAGTTTATCAAGCGCAACGTCCAAGCTAGCAGCAGGACTCTTTTTTGATAAATTTACACCTATTCCGAAGGCGGAAAGATTAAGGTTGGCATCTACAAAATTAGTAATAAAGGGAATGTTAGTGTATAAGTTGGCAACCAGATCATTGACAATATCAGAGTCTGGCTTAAGATTTACAACTATCCAGTTATTATCTTCGCGAAGCTGCTTCTCAATTGTGGTTAGGGTAACAGTTTTGCCGGTTCCTCTTATGCCGGTTATCTTAAAAGCCTGTTCCTCAACAATGTCGCTATTTAGTGTATCTATAATGTCGTCTATGAGCAAACTTCTGCTGATGTATTGATTTGGAATTCGACCAAAACTGATCGCGTAAGGATTTCTTGTTGACATTTTTTCTCCTAAATATAATCTAATATAAAACTATATAATTTAATATAATATTATATAAAATCACCTCTAAAAATATAATACCATACAATTTTATATAATTGAATATAATGTGGAAAAAATTATCACCATTGGGTAGATGTGATTTAATATGATCTAAATAATGAGAAGAATACGAAATACAAAATGCTCTTTAATTTATAACAACGTGAAGTGGCTCTTCCTAAATTCAATGAGCCCTTCATCTCGCATGTGAGACAGCTCTTTTGACATGTTGGTGCGCTCTAGGTTCAGGTAGTCAGCCAGCTGCTGGCGGTTAAATGGAATGTCGAATTCCCTAGAGCCAGTCTGGAGGGCGATGGCGTTAAGGTAGGACAGGAGGCGGCTTCGGCAACTCTTTGGAGAAGTGTAAAAGCTTCTTCCGGAGAGGGCGAGATTTTTTTGAGATGAAATGATGAGGATGTTTTGCAGTAGCTTTTCCTTCCAGGAGGAGCTCTTTTGATGAAAGACCTGAAAATAATCTGCTATTTAATAAATTTAAATATTCCATAATTTTCCCCAAAATGTGGTTTAAACAACGTAATTTACAATTTGAGTATATTATACTGACGCCATCAGAACAAGTTTTAAAAAGAAATGGAGAATTGAGATGGTCAGACAGATAATTCATATTGACGAAGAAAAGTGCAATGGTTGCGGAATCTGCGCCACAGCTTGCCACGAGGGCGCAATAGAGATGATAAACGGAAAGGCAAAGCTTGTGAGAGAGAACTTCTGCGACGGCTTTGGAGATTGCCTTCCAGGATGCCCAACAGGAGCCATAACCTTCGAGAGCCGAGAAGCGCCTGCATACGATGAGGAGGCAGTTAAGGCCAGCAAAGAACTTAAGGCAAAAGGACATGGCTGCCCTGGATCAAGATTCATGCAGCTTGGGGAAAAAGAGGATGCATCCGCAGAAGGTAGCAATGATGCGCAGGGACAAGCATCTTTCTATAGTAAGTCCATCTCCCGCCTGATGCAGTGGCCATGCCAGATCAAGCTTCTTCCTACACAGGCAGAGTTCTATAATGGCGCTAAGCTCCTCATTGCGGCAGATTGCACAGCATATGCCTACGCCAACATGCACGAGGATTTCATGAAGGGCAAGGTTACAATGATCGGATGTCCAAAGCTTGATGAGGGCGATTACACAGAAAAGCTCACAGAGATCATCAAGTACAACGATATCAAGAGCGTGACAGTAGTAAGGATGGAGGTTCCATGTTGCGGTGGTCTTCAGAGAGCAGCAGAAAACGCCCTTAGAAATAGCGGAAAATTTATCCCTTGGCAGGTAGTTACTATTTCAAGGGACGGAAACATACTTGAATAAAATTGTCACTAAATAACGTTCAAGAGAAACTAAAATAAAGATATACTATATTTACAAGCAATATAAAATGATATGTCTCAATAGGAGTATATCTTGAGATCATGATACATTGTACATCACATAAAGGAGGTACATCATGGCGTCACTTAATGAAAGAAAAGTTGCAGTAGTAGGTTGTGGGTTTGTTGGCTCAGCATCAGCTTTTGCTCTTATGGAGAGTGGCCTTTTTTCTGAGATGGTGCTGATCGATGTAAATAAAGACAAGGCAGAGGGCGAAGCGCTTGATATCAGCCACGGCCTTCCTTTTGCAAAGCCAATGTCTATCTATGCTGGCGATTACAAAGACGCAGCGGATGCGGCAGTTGTAGTTGTAACAGCTGGAGCAGGCCAGAAGCCTGGCGAGACAAGGCTTGATCTTGTTAAAAAGAACATTGGAATCTTCAAATCCATAATCCCAGAAATAGCAAAGTACAATAAAGAAGGAATTCTTCTGATAGTTGCAAACCCAGTAGATATCTTAACTTACGCGGCAGCCAAACTCAGCGGATTCCCAGAAAACAGAGTCTTTGGCTCCGGAACAGTGCTTGATACAGCAAGGTTCAAATACCTTTTGGGCGAGCACCTTGATATCGACAGCCGTTCTGTTCACGCTTATATTATTGGAGAGCACGGCGACAGCGAGATTGCTGCTTGGAGTAGCGCCAATGTTTCTGGAATTCCGATCAATGATTTCTGCGAGATGAGAGGACACTTCGAACACGAGAAGTCCATGAATGAGATTGCAGAGAACGTCAAGAACAGCGCCTACGGCATTATTGAAAAGAAAGGTGCCACATATTACGGCATCGCCATGAGCGTAAGGCGTATCTGCGAAGCAATCATCAGGGATGAAAAGAGTATTCTTCCAATTTCCAGCATTCAGCATGGCGATTTTGGAATTGATGACATCGCACTTAGCATGCCAGCAATTGTAGGTCGAAACGGCGTTGAAGGCGCAGTTCCGATCAAGCTTAGTGATCAGGAAAAAGAGGCGCTCAAGGCCTCAGCAACAACTCTCAAAGAAGTGCTCAAGGAAGCTTTCTAAAGTCTTGTTTGACGAAAAATGGCAGAAGTGGACCTAGGGGGCGGGGTTAGTGGACCATTTGGGACAAATGGTCCACTAACCCCGTCCCCTAGGTCCATTCTTTTAGAATGCGTCAATTTGCTAATAGATGCTATAATGTTAATGAGAATTGTTATCATTAACTAACAATCGCGAGAGCATACTTAGTATAGATAAAAAGGTTTAGGAGAAAAGTTGTGACACTAAAGCAGTTACAGATCGGACAAAGAGCAAAAATAACTAAGGTTGGCGGCGAGGGTGCTCTTCGCCAGCACTTTTTGGATATGGGCGTGATCCCTGGTGCAAAGGTCAGCGTTGTGAAGCTGGCTCCAATGGGAGATCCCATGGAGATTGAGATTCACAGCTATAGATTGACACTTAGGCTGTCAGAAGCTGAGCAGATCGACATTGAGAAGATATCAGGCGAGGAAGATACTGATAAGGGAGAAGAGATTTCTTTTAAAACAGCTCATCCTGGCCTTGGCGAGTCAGGAATCTTCCACCAAAAAAAGCATGAGAACCCGGTTCCAGAGGGGACAGTCCTGACATTTGCGCTGGTGGGCAATCAGAACAGCGGAAAGACAACTCTTTTCAACCAGCTGACAGGCTCCAAGCAGCACGTAGGTAATTTCCCCGGAGTTACTGTTGACCGCAAGGATGGTGAGATCCGCGGCTACAAGAATACCATGGTTACTGATCTTCCTGGCATCTATTCAATGTCACCATACACCAGCGAAGAGATCGTATCTCGTAACCACGTTCTAAACGAGAAGCCATGCGCCATCATTAATATCGTAGACGTTACCAACATCGAGCGTAACCTGTATCTGACCATGCAGCTTCTGGAGATGGGCATTCCTACTGTTGTTGCTCTTAACATGATGGATGAGCTTACAGGTAACGGCGGCGCTGTAGATATCAATGCTATGGAAAAAGAGCTGGGAACACCGGTAGTTCCTATTGCTGCAGCCAAGAATGAAGGCGTAGATGAGCTTATTTCCCACGCTATTCATATTGCGAAATATCAGGAAAAGCCTGTAGAGCAGGATTTTTGCTCAAAGGAAGATAAAGGCGGAGCGGTGCACCAGTGCCTTCACGCAGTTATGCACATGATAGATGACCACGCACAGGCAGCAGGCATTCCTATCAGATTTGCAGCCAGCAAGGTTGTAGAAGGCGACAAGCTCATAATCGACAAGCTTGGCCTTGATGACAATGAGAAGGATGCCCTTGAACACATCGTTTCTCAGATGGAAAAAGAAAGTGGCCTTGATAGAAGCGCAGCCATTGCGGATATGAGATTCTCTTTTATCAGAAGAGTCTGTAAGACCTGTGTCAAGAAGCCAAAGGAAAGCAAAGAAAAAGCAAGAAGTAATCAGATAGATAAGATCCTCACAGGAAAATACACTGCAATCCCAGTATTCGTGCTGATCATGGCCTTGGTATTCTTCCTTACATTTAATGTCATCGGCGCATTCTTCCAGGGTCTACTTGAAGACGCCATTGGCTTTATCACAGGTAAAGTAGACCTTTTGCTTCAGGCAACAAACGTCAACGCAGTACTTAGAGGCCTCATTGTAGAAGGAATTTTCGAAGGTGTTGGAAGCGTGCTCAGTTTCCTTCCTATAATAGTAACTCTTTTCTTCTTCCTGTCACTTATGGAAGACAGCGGCTACATCGCAAGAGTAGCCTTTGTAATGGACAAGCTCCTTAGAAAGATAGGTCTTTCCGGCCGAAGCATCGTGCCCCTTCTTATCGGTTTTGGATGCACGGTTCCTGCGGTTATGTCCACAAGAACTCTGCCTTCTGATAGAGACAGGAAGATGACCATAGTCCTGACACCATTTATGAGCTGCACTGCTAAGCTCCCTATTTATGCGTTCTTTGTAAATGCATTCTTCCCGGGAAAAGGAGGCTTTATCATGACAGGACTGTACCTGCTTGGTATTCTTACAGGTATTTTGTTTGCTCTTTTATCAAAAAAGACAGTGTTCAAGGGCGAAGCGGTTCCTTTTGTTATGGAGCTGCCAAACTACAGACTTCCAAGCCCTAGAAGCGTATGCCAGCTTCTGTGGGAGAAATCCAAGGATTTCATTCAGAAGGCCTTTTCCATCATCTTCTTTGCAACAATTATTGTTTGGATATTAAGTAACTTCGATCCATACTTTAATCTTGTAAGTAATTCACAGCAGAGCATCATGGCCAGAATATCTAGCTTTATCGTGCCTCTTTTCATACCTCTTGGACTTGGAGATTGGAGGATCTGCACTTCACTTGTGAGCGGATTTATAGCAAAAGAGAGCGTGGTCTCCACAATGGGAATCCTCTTTGAGGGAGATGTGGCAGGCGCTCTTACACCGGTTACAGCCGCTACACTGCTGGTATTCAGCCTTCTTTATACTCCATGCGTTGCGGCAGTAGCTTCTATAAAAAGAGAGCTGGGCAAAAAGTGGGCTCTTGGAGTAGTGCTGTGGCAGTGCGCAGTGGCGTGGATCGTGGCCCTGGTGGTGAGAGTGGTGCTGCTGTTGTTCATGTGACGAAAAATGGCAGAAGTGGACCTAGGGGACGGGGTTAGTGGACCATTTGGGACAAATGGTCCACTAACCCCGTCCCCTAGGTCCATTCTTTTTTTGTTACGGAAACTGTAATAGATACAAAACTGAACGGAATATAGTAAAATTGCGGTTTTCTCTTGAACTTCCTTTTTAAATAGCATATATTTTTACATGTTGATTAAAGGAAAAGTTAGGAGGAACACTATGTTTTGTTCAAAATGTGGCACTGAGAATGCAGATGGTGCTAAGTTTTGCAAGGGATGTGGGGCAGAACTTGCAGGAGCACCAAAGCAGGAAACTGATGTTAAAAATGATGAAACAAATGTAAAAGAAACGGAAACAACTAAAACAGTTGAAAAGGCAGCTGAGAAGGCAACTCAAAAGCCAGCGGCTAGTTCTAGTAAGAAGGGAATCTCCCCTAAGCTTATTGGTATCGCTGCAGCGATAGTTGCTGCACTTGTAGTATTTTTGATGATCACATCAAAGCCTACAATCGACCTTAGTAAGTACACCAAGATCGAGACAAGCGGTTATGATGGATATGGCCAGGCAAGAGCTGTAGTTGATTGGGAAGCTATCAGATCTAAGTATGGCAAGAAGCTTAAGTTCGAAGGTGATGCAAAGGCTGAATACGATGGAGTTATGACTCCAATGGATCTGCTTGAGGGCTCAGTTAAGATCTCTTTTGACGAGAATAATGGAAAGCTCACAAACGGAGACAAGGTAGCATACACTTGGACTGTTGATGAGAAGCTTTCAGAGATGCTTAACTGCAAGGTTAAGTACAAGGATGGAAGCGTAAAGGCTAAGAACCTTACAGAGGTTGCTAAATTTGATCCATTCAAGAATCTTACAGTAACTTTTGAAGGTGTGTCACCTGGTGGAAGAGTTAAGGTTGAGTACACCGGTGATGTGTTAGAGACTAAAGACTTCACATACGATGAGGATGCTGTTGTTGCAAATGGTGGCACAGTAAAGATTTCTTTGAAGAAGCAGGAAATGAGCTATTATGCTGAGAAATACGGCAAGATTCCTGCAATGTCTGAGAAGGAATATGAAGTAACCGGACTTGATGAGATGCTTGCAAGCATTGATGATATTGATGATGCTTTTGCTGCCAAGCTTCATAAAGAGACTGAGGATAGTATCAGATCATATATTTCAGCTGTTGATTACGACTGGAAAGAGGCTAATGTTGAGAGCGTAGAGCCTGCAGGATACTTTCTGGTGGTACCCAATTATGAGAATGAAAACGTATCAGATAAGGCTGCTTATAGCACAGTCTATGATGTAGAAAAAGTTACGATCTCTTTTGAAGCACTTGATGAATACGACATGATGGATACAGAGTTTGCATCAACATTGAATGATGGAAAAGTTACTGTATATTATGCACAGGCATTTAAGAATGCGATCAAAGGCCAGAATGGATGCAGTTATGAACTTTCAGCTTATGACCTTATATATGCACCTGTAACATCACCTGATGCACCTGTTCCATGTGAGCTTTATGTACAGATAACAGAGGAAGAGACCTATCCAACAGAGTGGAAAGTCCTTGCAAACAATGGATTTGAGGCATATGAGGGATATACACCTGTTAATAAGCTTGATGAGATCTCTGATGCCTCAAGGAAGAACCTTGTTGATTATGCTATTAGAGTTGTTGAGGACTATGTCCCAAGAACCTTTGATGTTGATATCAAGGAATATAGCTACGTTGGAGATGCTATTCTCGTAGAAAAGAGCATGGCTGAAAAAGGCTATGAAATGAGAAATGCTGAAGGCTACAATGAGTATTGGATAATCCTTGAGTGCAAGATTGCAAATGATAATCTTGAAGGAAGTACAAGTATTTATTGCGGTGTCAAATACAATGGACTTATCAAACTTCCAGATGGAAGCAGCACAGCAATGAAATGTGTTGGAGTTTCTGGCGGACCACTTGCAGGACCATTTACTGGTAAGCATGGATTTGTTGAACCTGCAGACCTGTATGATTGGGTAATAACTGACTGGAGAAGCAGCAAGGAATATGATGTAAGTGAAGGATTTGCTGCATTTGAAAGATAAATAAAAACACAAAATTTTTTGGTGGGCCCTGGGGATAGGGTCAGTGGACTATTTTGCAAAAAATGGCCCACTAACCCCGTCCCTGGGGCTCATTTTTTTGTGTCTACGTTGACTATATTGTGATAAAATTATAGATACAATACAGTACAAACTTGGATAGTATATCTAGGCAAGGAGGATTAGCATGAATATCTCAAAAAAACTAAATGGCGATCGACTTGATGTTGTACTTGAAGGAAGACTTGATACTCTTACAGCTCCAGACCTTGAAGCTGAGCTTAAACCAGATCTTGATAGTATCAAGGAACTTGTTATTGATGTAAAGAGTCTTGAATACATCTCATCTGCTGGCCTTAGAACGCTTCTCATGGCCAAGAGAGCTTTGCACAACAAGGGAACAGTTAAGATTGTTGGTGCAAATGATATTGTAAAAGAGGTTTTCTCTGTTACTGGTTTTGACAGCTTACTTGACGTCGAATGACGTAATGATAGGAGGTGTCCTAAATGAAGTCAGATGTAGTGATCATAGATAATAAAGGAAATGGTTTTAAAGAGGCTATAGAGGCAACCAAGAAGATTGCTGAGTTTAAGTGCCTTGATACAAAGGATTCCACACAGCTTCAGCTCTGCACTGAGGAACTCCTTAGCATGGCTCGCAGTATCACTGGCGAGATCAAAGCTTCTTTTTGGGTTGAGTGCGAGGGTAGTAAGTTTGACCTCAACATGACAACTGAGACTGTTATGGACAAGGAAAAGAGATATCTTCTTATCAACTCTTCCAGTGAGAGGAAGAATGAGGCTGCCAAAACTTTCCTTGGAATGCTGAGAGATGCCTTTGAAGAGGCTATGCTTGCTGAAGCAGATAATAGTAGTTATTATGAGCTTCCAGATGATGTAGCTTCTGATGTTACTGGAAGATATATCGAGGATCCTGAGTGGGATCGCTATGAGCATTCAATTCTTAAAAAGCTTGCGGATGATATTAAGATCTCTATTAAGGGCGGCGTTGTTAACATGACAGTTACTAAGTCTTTTCCTAATTATTAAAAAGGTGAACTATGGATCAAAAAGCAGCCCTGCAAGAATCTCCATCCAAATCCTAACGATGAGTTTAAAAGTGAGCCCTAGGGACGGAGGTTAGGGCTCATTTTTGCTATAATGGTAGGTAAGAAATCACATACCCTGAGAAAGAGAGGACGTAAATATGGAGAGAGTTGTTAAGTTTTTGAAAGATGCTGGTACTTACTACCTTGCAACAGTTGATGGAGATCAGCCAAGAGTAAGGCCTTTTGGCACTGCTCATGTATTTGAGGGCAAGCTTTATATTCAGACTGGTAAGGTAAAAGACGTTTCTAAGCAGATTCACGCTAATCCAAAGGTTGAGATCTGCGCATTCATGAACGGTGAGTGGCTCAGAGTTGCAGGTGAGCTTGTAGAGGATGATAGAAACGAAGCTCGTCAGTCTATGCTTGATGCATACCCATCACTTCAGGGAATGTACAAGGCAGATGACGGCAATACAGAGGTATTCTACTTAAAGAACGCAACTGCAACCTTTAGCTCTTTTACCAAGGCTCCAGAAGTAGTGAAGTTCTAAAAGTGGTGGAAAACCGCTGATAGCAAGTGGGGATAAGTATGAAAAAGAAGACTAGCTTTGTGGATAAGCTTAAGGAAAATAAAAATATCATCTATCTGGTGATCATTGCAGTTGCGGTGATCATCAGCATTGTCCTGATCGCAGGTTATATGAAGGACCGTGGTAATCAGCAGATCGTGAGCCCTGCGTCAGAGACTGCCAAGGAAAAAGATACTAAGAGTGAAGCCAAGGTTCTTGTGTCCATCAGCACTGAGACGATTCGAGATGGGCTAGCAAACATGGGCTTTTTGGTTACTCAGGAATACTATTTTACAAATGTTGAAACCTACACCAAAGAGAAAAAGGTGTTTTTTAACATGATAGATTCCTCATCACAGATGGTGTTTAAGTATGACGGCCAGGTTTTTGCTGGAGTGGACTTCGAGAAGATCACCATCACCAAGGATGACGCCACAAGGACAGTGACTATTGATATCCCAGATGCTGAGATTCAGTCTGTGGCTATAGACAAGGATTCTTTTGAGAGCTATTCAGAAAAAGACTCCCTTTGGAATCCGCTAAAGCTCGATGATTATAACGCTGCTATGGCGGAGTATGAGAAAACTGCCAAGCAGAAGGCACTTGATAGTGGAATTCTAGAAAGAGCTGATGAACAGGCGAAGGCAATAGTGCAGAACTTTGTAAACAGCTTCCCTGCAACTGCAGAGTACACCATTGTTTATCAGTAAGGAGGAGCAGCTTTGGATATCAAAAAGATTACTTTTATAGTGGTGATGCTACTTGTGGCCGTTATTTCTTTTACCAAGATCGCGCCATGGGCAGCAGATCCAAATAATCACGTGCATACATTGGAGCAGACAGAGGATAAGATCACCAAAGTCATGACTTTATCTGGTGGAGCGGCAGCAACATCTGCTACAATATCGCTCCTTCCTGGAGATCTGTGCACACCTATCGCGGATCAGCTTGCTGAACTTGCCAAGTACTTCTTACTTATACTGTGCGCGCTTTACCTTGAGAAGTTTTTGGTGAGCCTTTCTGGATACATCGCATTTTCAGTGCTGATACCAGTCGCATGCGTGCTGGTGTGCCTATCTATTGCATTTGGTAAAAAACATTTGAGAACCATCGCAGGGAAACTTGCAGTAGTTGGGCTTATCATATTCCTGATCGTGCCTTCGAGCGTATGGCTCTCTGATAAGGTTTATGAGACACATGCTGCAAGAGTAGATAACGCAGTTGAGGAATATGAGAGCTTAGAGATAGAGGGCGAGGGCGGAACAAGCTTTTTTAACGAGTTCACGACTATCACGACTGAGACCGTTGAGAAGGCGTCTGACTTCCTTGGAAGTCTCTTGGAGTCGCTTGCGGTCATGATCGTTACAGCATGCGTGATCCCAGTGCTTGTGTTCGTATTCCTGATCTGGCTTGTGAAGACCATTTTTGCAACAAATGTGCTGACGCTGGATGTGGACGGGCTGAAGGCTCTAACTGAGCATGTGAAAAAGAAAGAATAAATAAGGAGGTGCACTATGACGATTGCTATGGCAAATGACCATGCGGGAACGCAGATGAAGGAAGAAATCAAGGCGTATCTTGTCGAGCAAGGATACGACGTTAAGGACTTTGGTACTTATGACAGTGAGTCCTGTGATCTTTCAGATTTTGTTTATCCTGCTGCGCTGGCGGTTGCAAAGGGTGACTGCGAAAGAGGAATCTTTTGCGATGGAGTTGGCTATGGAAGTGCGCTTATCGCCAACAAGATAAATGGTTGTTATGCGGCAGTTTGTCAGGATCCTGTGTGTGCCACACTTGCAAGACAGCACACAGATTCAAATATATTGTGCCTTGGAGCTAAGATAATTGGCGGACTTATGGCTATGGAGATCGTAAAGACCTGGCTAAATACTGATCCGCTTATGGAAGAGAAATATCGCAGAAGAGTTCAGAAGGTATGCGATATCAATGATAAACACTGCGTACCTGTGAAGTGAGAAGTGGCGCGGACTTTGTGCTAGATTTTTCTCTTTGGCGAATAACCATATTTCTTTTTAAAAGCTTTACCTAAATGAAATTCATCGTAAAAACCATAGTTTCTGGCGGCACTTGCCAGAGTTTCATAAGGATGGTCAGACAGATATTGTCTGACCATTTCTAGTTTCATGTTCATCTGATAGCTGTAGAATGTGGCATCGTAAGCATCTTTGAACATGTTGGAAATAGTCTTGGAGCAAACGTAGAATTTATCTGCGATTTCCTCTGTGGTGTACATGTGATGGGGATTTGTCTGGAGGAGGTCTATGATCTTGGATATGAGCTCAGAGTGCTTGGGTTTTGTTTCTGAAGCGCTTTGCAATGAATTTATTTCCCACAGCATTAGTCCCATCAAAAGAGATATCTTTTCCTCTTTCAGTTCTTGATTGATCGAAGGATTATCGCTTAGGTGAGTTGCGATTATCTCCTTGAAGTACTGCTTGATGCGCGGGTTGGAAGCGCAGTGAAATAAGGGTGAATTGGAAGTGAGGGCTGTGGATGGAATATCGGTGGAGCCTGCTCTTTTTGATGTGCTGCGTTTATGGTTCTCCTGATATAAGTGAATATACATGTGCTTGTTTCCTGCAGAGCTGGGCTTTTTGCCGTAGTGGTGATTACCAGCTGACAGGATCAAAAGATCGTCTTTTCCCATCTCATAGGCAGTATCGTTCTCATATATCTCCCAGGTTCCATCCAAAATATACAAAAAGTCATGAACTTCAAGTACGCGGTCTGGATGAAGCATTGGAACAACGTTAGTAACGTAGTTAGCGCTTTCTATTTTATGATTGTCAGCTATTTCAAATGAGACTTTCATGTGTCTACCTCGATAAAATATTCCAAAATATACATGTTTAATTCTATTATATCAATGTTATTAAAAAAGCAAAAATGCTATTCTGAAACTATCAAAAGGCCAGTTGATTACTGGCAAGCATGTGAAAAATACTGACAGTGTAAAAGGGGAAGTTACAATGGTCAAGAATATTGCAAAGCCAATAAATTTACGAAAAGTCCATATCGACGATCCATTCTGGAAGAGCGAGATGGAGCTTGTGAGAAACGAGGTCATTCCTTATCAGTGGAAGGCCATAAACGATGAGGTTGAGGGCGCAGAGCCAAGCTATGCTATGCGTAATTTCAAGGTTGCAGGTAAGATCACAGCAAGGAGAAAAGAGCTGGGAAGCGCCTACAAGGAAGTTATCTGGCCTACAGACGTCTTTAGACCTGTTCCAGAAGAGGGAAAAGAGTTAGAGGATAAGTTTTATGGATTTCTTTTCCAGGATACAGATTTCTCAAAGTGGATTGAGGCAGTAGGATACTCACTTACCCAGCATCCTGATCCTGAACTTGAAAGGACTGCTGATGAAGCAATAGACATTGTCTGCGCAGCCCAGCAGGAGAACGGATATTTGGACACCTATTACATCATAAATGATATGTCTAAGGTGTTTACTAATCTTAAGGACCATCACGAGCTGTACTGCCTTGGTCACCTGACAGAGGGCGCGGTTGCTTATTATGAGGCAACTGGCAAGGATAAGCTCCTTAACGCTGCTAGGAAATTTGCGGATTACGTCTATTCGAGATTTGGCAAGGAAGAAGGTAAGATAAATGGTTTTCCAGGTCATGAGATCTCAGAGATGGCGCTAGTTAGACTCTATGAGGTTACTGGAGATTCCAAGTACCTTGAGCTTAGCAAGTATTTTATCGATGAGAGAGGTCAGAAGCCTTATTACTTTGATAAAGAGCATCCGGACGAAGCTAAGAAGCACGGAGATAAGGAGTGGTATCACTACTATCAGGCTCACAAGCCAGTAAGAGAGCAGGATGAGGCAGTTGGTCACGCTGTAAGAGCCGTATATCTTTATTCTGGAATGGCTGACGTTGCGCGTCTTACAGGAGATGAGGAGCTCTACGCAGCTTGCGAAAGACTCTGGGACAGCGCTGTTAACAAGAAGATGTATATCACAGGTGGCATCGGATCCACTAATATCGGAGAAGCCTTTACCTACAACTATGATCTTCCAAATGATCTTGCTTACACTGAGTCCTGCGCATCTGTGGGCCTTGTGTTCTTTGCACGCCGCATGCTTCAGATGAATGTGGATAGTAAGTATAGTAATGTCATGGAAAGAGCTCTCTACAACACGGTTCTTGCCGGCATGGCTCTTGATGGAAAGAGCTTCTTTTACGTAAATCCTCTGGAAGTTAGGCCAGAAGCCTGCTACAGGGATGCGAGAAAAAATCATGTGAAGCCTGTTCGTCAGAAGTGGTTCCCTTGCGCTTGCTGCCCACCTAACATAGCTAGACTTCTTAGTTCTGTTGCGGCTTATGCTTATACAGAGAGCGATGATACGCTATTTATGCACCTTTACGTTGGCGGCACTGTGGAAAAAGAGTATGAGAATGCGACTGTTTTGTGGAAAATTGAATCAGATGTGCTTGATAGCGGAAGACTCCGAATAGTTTGCAAAGATGTTAAGGAGAAGGCTGGAGCAGGGAAGGAAACTGTTGCAGTTAGGATTCCTGATTGGTGCGAGGCGTATGAGCTTAATGCCGGTGGATTTGCGCATGAGCTAAAGAAGGGCTATGAGTACATTACAGGTGAATTTAAGAAAGGCGACGTTATCGAGATCTCTTTTGCCAAGAAAGTAAGGATAATGGAGGCGAGCTCAAAAGTCTTCGAAGATCACGGCAAAGTTGCGGTTACCTACGGCCCATTCGTGTACTGCATTGAGGAAAAAGACAACGGCAAAGACCTTCACATGGTTTCAATCACAACTGACGCTTCAAAAGCAAGGTTTGAAAAAGCGTTAATAGAGGGAAACGAGATTACAAAAATTCTTTTACCAGGAAAGAGGGAAAAAGAGAAGGCGGAATCACTCTATAGCGTTTACAAAGAGCCTGAATATGAAGATGTCACACTAGAGCTGATTCCTTACTACACCTGGGCTAACAGGGGTGAAGGCGAAATGAGAGTTTGGATAAATAGGTGATTTTGAGACACCCATCGCATAAGGCGGTGGGTGTTTCTTTGTGTTCGAAATACAGGAAATTGCTGGATTTTATCGAATATGTCGGTTTATCTTTCCTTTTTATCTGTGTTAAAATAAGTCGGTTAAAAATATAATTTTGATATAGTTGGAATGCGCATATTTACTGAATTGCGCATGTTTATATACAGGCAGGGGATAAAGAGGTATGAAAAAATTTAGACTTTTGCCATTGGGAATGGCAGTTATTATGGCAATTTCAGGCTGCGGAGCTTCTGCAGGGCAGGAGAATGCAAAGCCTTCGATAGATAATGGAAGTGAATCAGATGGTAGCGGAACAGGCGCTTCATATGTAGTGAGTACCACAAAGGAAGCTCTTGAAGGGGAAGGGATCGATGCATACAGAGCTCTTTTAACAGAAAAGCTTGATACAACGGGCGGCGGATTTACAGCAGCTCTTTTGCATTTGGATGAAGATGATGTTTACGAGCTGGCAGTTGTGGATGATCCATCAATTGAGAACTGCGGAGCAGAGCTTTTCACCTACGCTGATGGCGAAGTTAAGTCCCTTGCTACCGAGGGCTTCCCGTTTTATGGACAATATGGAAATTTCAGTTATTATGATAAAAAAAGCTTTTTCTTTTATGATCGGGAGCAGGCGGGGACTGATTCTGTGTGGCTTTACGAGTACATTTTTAAGGCTGATGAGGATGAAGTATACTTGGATCTTGAGCTGGCGCTTTGCACTGAGTTTGAGACAAGTGAGACCACGTATTTTATAAATGGTGACGAGGCGACGAAGGAAGATGTGGAGAAGCTTGGAGATGAGTACAATGTAAATGATGGAGACGGCTACATCACTTTCAATCCTGGAATTGCTACGACGATTAATACGGGCGTTGATATAGAGGCCGCTCTTTCTGCAGATTATAGCGTTATTTATTATAGGAACCAAGCCCAGGAGGTGCCTTGCCTTAAGCCTGCAATTTATCTTTATCCTGAAGAAGATGGCACTGAGGTTTCGGTGGAACTTAGTATTGATGGCTATTTTACAGATACAGATCCTGCTTTTAACGAAGATAATGGCTGGACAGTGACTGCGGATTCAGATGGAACCATACATCTTGACGATGAGTCTTTTGACTATCTGTTCTGGGAAGCAATGCTTCAGTCAACCTACACATTCCACGACGGATTCTGCATCGCAGGAGCAGATACTGAAAGCTTCCTTAGAACCACCCTTCCACAGCTGGGACTTAATGAAAAAGAAACTGAGGAGTTCGTTGCCTACTGGCTTCCAAAGATGGAGGGCAACAAGTACAACATCATTCGTTTCCAGACTGATGAGTACACAGACCATTCAGAACTTAAGATCAGTCCTGAGCCAGACACAGTGATCCGCGTGTTCATGACATATTATGGCTGCGACAACTACATCAATATTTCTAAGCAGGAGATCGAAACACCACATAGAGCCGGCTTCACAGTAGTAGAGTGGGGAGGCAGCGAAGTAGGATGAAAAAATGAGCCCTAGGGACGGAGGTTAGGGCTCATTTTTGTGAAAGTGAGCCACAAACCCCGTCCCTGTGGCTCATTTATTCTACGATTGAATACTGCATGAGCTCGTATTTTAAGTTTGTTCCTTCTGCGATTCCTTCTGGTAAAAGAGCTCTCGCAACTAGCTTAAGTTCTGAACTTTCAATGTCTGTTCTTCTTAAATTGGCGTAATCGCCGTCAATGCTTTCAACTACGTAATACCAAGTTTCCATAAGTGCCTCCTCAATCAGCAAGCGTAATCTCAGTAACTGTGCTCTCTGGATGAGCGGTAATCGTCTCTCTGTAAGCGGAATCGAAATCGAAGTAGCCGCTAACCAAGCTGTTGCCTAAAAATTCACTGTGGTAATATTCTTCTGGGCGGTAATTGGACTTGATCTTGCCATCTTCAGTCATGCGGATGTCGTCAAAGTGGACAGCAACATAGCGCTTTTCTGGGTCGCTTCCTTCTTTTTCCCAGGTATACTCGTAAAAGAACCAGAGCATGTTGGCGTCGTCGCTATTTAAGAGATATTCCGCAACAAACTTTGGCTCGCCTGCCTGAGTCCAAGAGCCGGTGTAGGCTTCTTTTTTGTTCTGTGCGAAAGTATCAGCGGCTTTTTTGAATTCTGAAAGGTCGATGCCTGCTGAGATGTCGCTAGAGTCGAGGAGACGATATTGTGACTTTTTCTTTGAGGTTTGTTCTGTTTGTGATTCTGTTGAAGAGCTATTGTTTGGCTCATAAATACTTGCAAAAAGAGACAGCGCTAAAATTGCTACAATCATTACAAACATAAATAGTGCAAAGAATCGTGGCGCATTTTTTCCTGATGTGCTTGTTTGAGCTTCTTTTAGAAGCTTTTCTTCATGTTCGAAGCGCTCCCTCTGCATTGTCAGCTCTTTTTCCTTGCTGATGATCTGCGCGTCCTCTTCGTCATAATCGATCATGAAGGTTGCGCCGCAATATGAGCACTTGTACTGTTCATCGCTTATCTTCTCTATCTCTGAACTGCCGCAACTTGGGCATGTTACCTTCTTAAGTTCCATATGTGATTGTCCCCCTGAGTTATTTGAGTTTTAGATATTACAATCTTATATGAGTTTACCTCAAATTCAATAATATGTGAATTGCAGGTTTTCCCGCAACATTTTCCCTGATAAGCTTGTATACTAGTTATATAGACAACGGGAGGTCGTAAAATGGATGGCATGGTAACTTACACCGCAAACAATATGGACGAAAAACGAAAGCACGCCAAGATAGCATTTATAGTGATGACAATCGTGTTTGCTATCTCAGTGTGCATCAAGCATATAGTAGTGGGTTCAATTTACTGGGATATGAAAGATGAGTTTCCAGACTTGTTCAGGGAACTTATGACAGGCACATTGATAAGGTTTGTGTTGGACGCTCTCCTGATCATAACCCTCATAGAAAAGGCAGAGAAAAAGACTATCAGTAAGGTCATAGCTCTTTTGATAATGTTCTATTACATTTATGAGTTGTTACAGATGAAGGATACGCTAATGAGCCCGCCTTCAACCTATTGGCTCATTGATGCAATCGGAGATGCAGGATTTGAGATACTTATAAGACTTGCGTTTCTTGTGTTCTTTGTGGTAGCCTCATTTAGAGGAAAGGTAGCAGGCTCAAAGTACTATCTGCTTGCTTTGGTGCCATTTGTACTGGCGCTGATCTCGATAGCATTCAGATATGTTCTTAACGCTGATCTGTATATTGACCCTGAATCAGGATCCATGTTAATTGCAGACTCTTTAAAGGCGCATGTGATCAAGTATTCTCCATTACTATTTTGGGGAATCGCGACAATAACAAAGGAGAAAATGTATGAAAGACTTAATTAAAAAAAGATGTGATTTATTTGCTGAAAATAGATATGCCATGGGAAAGGCTTTTATCTTAGAGTATGGACTTATCAAAGTTGCTGCTAGTAGCGCTTTTACACAGAATGGCAGAGAAGTAGATGCAGAATATGTTAAGGAATGTCAAAAGATCCTTCAGAAGGAGGAAAACTATTTCTCATATTTCCGCGGATTTAACGAGGTTATCGTTTCATCCAAGATGGCTGTAAGTGGTCAGCCAGAGAAGTATCTTGAGGATGCTGTTGCAGTTTATGACAAGTTAAAAGAAGGCAAGCTCATGGGCTCTATCTACAGAGCAGTTGCAGCAATGGTCATCTGTGATTCTAAGAGAGTGGGAAATGCAGATGTTATCGTTGATAGAACAAGCCAGATCATGAAAGGAATGAAAGAGAAACACCCATTCCTTACAACAGATGAAGATACATGTTTTGCTGTTCTTCTTGCTATGAGTGACAAGAACGTAGACGATATCCTTACAGAGCTTGAGGATTCATATCAGATCCTTAAAAAGAAATTCATCTTCCATGACAATGATGTTTATTCACTTGCGCAGGTTATCACAGCACTTGGTGGATCTTCAGAGGAAAAATGCGAGAAGGCGTTGAATCTATATGATGCATTTAAGGCAGCAGGCGCTCCTTACGGAAAGAACTATGAGCTTTCAATGCTGGGTTGCCTTGTTGATCTTGATGTAGATCAGGAACAGCTTATCCAGGATGTTGTAGAAGCTGAAGTTTACCTTAGAAGTCAGAAAGGCTTGGGCGTTCTTGATATGAGCAAAGAGACAAGGCTCATGTATGCTAGTATGATCACCGCTGCAATTTATAATGAAGAGAAAAATCCTGCAAGTTCAGCCATTGGAAATACGATAGCTGTTACCATTGCTCAGGAAGTTACCTTTATGCTTATTGTAGTTATGTGCAGTAGCATAGCAAGCATATCTTCAAACTAAACGATAAAAAGTAAATTTTAGATTAATATAAAATACTCATTCTACTTTTCCAGGGGAATGAGTATTTTTTTATGCATATCATACATTTTTTATGCATTTTTTGAAGAGGGTTTCGTAATGATTAACTAAGGGATTTTTTTTTATTACACATCCCTTTAAAGTGTTGAAGTAAAGCTACATTTTTGGAATCTCACATTGAAAAAAAGCTTCAAAAAAATCACAAAATTGTCACACTTAACATGAATAAAATATTCAATAAGTTGGTATAATGAGAATCAAGAGATGTTGTTCTGACATCAGTGGGGAAATTCCAAAACTAATCACAAAAAAATTTAAGAAAGAGGCACATATTGGAGCCAACTTTAGTTGATGACTTGTTTGAGGCCATGGAGTCTCATGAATTAATTGCATATTATCAACCACAGTATAATGCCAACACTGGGATATTGGTTAGTGCAGAAGCACTGGTTCGTTGGAAGGATGCTGATGGCAATATCAAGATGCCTTCAGAATTTATACCTGAACTTGAGAAAACAAATGCTATCACTTTCCTTGATTGGTTTGTGGCGGAGGAAGCCTGTAAGACCATTAAGGAACTTGGAGACCGTGCTGTTCCTATATCTGTCAATTTTTCACAGCGCCATGTCAACGAGAAAGACTTCGCCAGCAGGCTTGAGAGACTTCTCAAGAGATATGAAGTAGACAAGAGCTTGTTTGAGGTTGAGATTACAGAGACAGCTTTTTTAGGTGAGTACGAGAATATAGTAAGCTGGGGCAAGGACATCCATGAAAAGGGTATCAAGATTGCCATTGATGACTTTGGAAGTGGTTCTACTTCCATCAAGCTCCTGGCTGAGATGCCAGTATCTGTCCTTAAGATAGACAAAGGCCTCATGCAGGAGACCAGTAAGACACCAGAAGGTAAGGTTGCTATCGAGTCAATCTTTTACCTTGCACACAGGCTTAATCTTGAGACTGTAGCTGAGGGTGTTGAGAACTCAAGCCAGCTCAAGCTTATGCAGTCCTTTGACTGCCAGAAGATTCAGGGCTTTTTATTTGCTAAGCCTATGCCAAAAGAGGAGTTCATGCTCCTTTGCGGATCTTCCAAAAATGTAGCCGTAAACTACGATGTCCTTACAGACGGCGGACAGTTCGGTACTATAGATCTTTTACTAGAAGCTATTTACAAGAAATATCCGCTGATCGTATATGGTAACCTGTCCAAGAACAGCTACCTTATAATGAAGAATAATGTTGATAAATTCATTCCTTCCACAGGTTCTTTTGACGAACTGACACAGGCAGGGATAGAGATGCGTGAAGGCGAAGAGAAGGTTATATTCAACAATACATTTTCAAGACTTGCTCTCCTTAAGGCTTACAAGGAGGGAAAAGAGATGGTGCAGGAAGTTACAGTTGTCACCAAAAAAGATGGCAAGAAGCTTAAGATCCTGACCAATGACTATTTTGTAAAAATGCCAACATCTAAAGATGTTATTATCATTGGATTTAATGATATTATAGAAGAGATTTCGTAAAAGAGTCATAGAGTGATCGTTAGGAGGAATAGATGAGTACAAAGATCGGTATTTTAGGATATGGTAACCTTGGTAAGGGTGTTGAGCTCGCTGTAGAGCAGGCGCCTGATATGGAGCTTGTAGCTGTTTTTACCAGAAGAGATCCAGCTACGCTTCAGATCAGAACTAAGGGAGTACCTGTTGTTTCAGTTAACGATGTAGCAGATTACAAGGACAAGATCGATGTTATGATCCTCTGCGGCGGAAGTGCTACAGACCTTCCAGTTCAGACTCCAGAGTACGCTGCTATGTTCAACGTAGTTGATAGTTTTGATACACATGCCAGAATCCCTGAGCATTTTGCAAATGTTGATGCGGCAGCTAAGGCAGCAGGCAAGGTTGCAGTTATCTCATGTGGCTGGGATCCAGGAATGTTCTCACTTGCAAGAGTTTATTCAAACGCTATCCTTCCAGATGGCAATGATTATACATTCTGGGGCAAGGGTGTTTCACAGGGACACTCAGATGCAATCCGCAGGATCAAAGGTGTCAAGAATGCCAAGCAGTACACTATCCCAGTTGAGAGTGCACTTGAGGCAGTTAGAAGTGGTCAGAATCCTGAGCTTACAACAAGACAGAAGCACACAAGAGAGTGCTTTGTAGTTCTTGAGGACGGAGCTGATGCAGCTACTGTAGAAAAAGAGATCAAGGAAATGCCAAACTACTTTGCTGATTATGACACAACAGTTCATTTCATCAGCGAAGAAGAGCTATTACAGAACCACAGCGGAATGGCTCATGGTGGTTTCGTATTTAGAAGTGGTAAGACTGGTGCCGACAAAGAGCACAACCACATTATCGAATATAGCTTGAAGCTTGATTCAAACCCAGAGTTCACAACAAGCGTACTTGTAGCTGTAGCAAGAGCTGCACACCGTATGCAGAGCGAGGGTATGAAGGGATGCAAGACAATTCTTGATATTCCACCAGCATATCTTTCTGATAAGTCTGGAGAAGAGCTCAGAGCACATCTTCTTTAATCTGTAAAAAAGTATAGATTCGCATGGTTCATGAGCTTTTGGACCATGCGTTTTATTTTGCAAAAATAGGTCTATATACATAATTAATTTGCTGAAAAATGTTATTTTTTTTATCGGCTGTATATGGTAAATTATATAAAGTGTTTGAGGGGAAAACGGAGGAAAAATATATGAATAAGATTAACAGCCCTATTATCAACAAGAAGTATCAGCATAACATGATCATGATGATCGTTGCTGCAGTACTTGTTGTTCTTTCTTTTATCTGCTTTGCAGCAGGTGATCTTGGAAGCGCCTTGAGAAACGATGAGGCAGCAGTTCATTTTTCAGAAGCTTACAACGATAACAAGCTTGATGAAGGCAAGAGAGTAATGATCTATGCTACAGAAGATCCTGTACAGATCGGTTACTACGACTCATCTGAAGCTTACTATTTCGTTTATGACTATTACGAAGATCTCTATATCATTAGATGCTCAGAAGATCAGGCAGATGCCATCTCTCAGGGAATCCAAAAAGATGGATATGCTGAAGTTGAAGGTTCTATCTACACTCTCACAAATGATGTGATCGATGAAGCTATTACATTCTATGTAGACGATGAGAACGACGAGGATGAGCTCAAGGAAGCTCGTGATTACTTTGATGAGTATTTCATGGGCAAGGCTCTTTGGGTAAAAGATGCTGATTCAGAGCCAGTAGCTATCGTATTTGGAGTTATTTTCCTTGTAGCAGCAATCGTGATCGTGATCGTAAATATCAAAGGATTCCTTAGCTACTACAAGACAATCAGAGATCTCACTCTTCAGAATGCTCAGGAGATCAATATGGAACTTGCTGATCCTACATCAGTAGTTGTTCCTCAGCTCAATACATATTTCACACCAAACTATGTTATCAGTGCTGGTCAGACACTTGATATCGTTAAGTATTCAGATGTTCGTTGGATGTACTCACAGACAGGTAAGTCTATCACATTATTTGATCAGAAGTACGATGTTCATGAGATCTGCAAAGCTCCTAAGAACATGGCAAATCTTACTGAGACAATTTCAAACATCATGGCTACAATTCAGGCCAAGAACCCAGCAGTAGAGCTTGGTTATGATGTAAACAAATTCTATAAGTACGTAACAATGGGTAAAGAGAACAAGAAGAAAAAAGTTGTTGCTCAGCCAGCTATCCCTGGACAGGCAATGCCAATGGGGGCAGCACCAATGCAGCAGCCAGTACAGGCTACACCAGTAGCACCTATGCAGCAGGTTTCTGTATCACCAGTTCAGCAGGCTCCAGTTGCTCCTGCTTTGCAGGCAGCTCCAGTACAGGCAACTCCTGTACAGCCTACACCAGTAGCTCCAGTACAGCCTACTCCAGTTGCTCCAGCTCAGGAAACACCTGTAACACCAGTTGCTCCTGTACAGACAGAACCAGTTCAGGAGACACCAGTAGCTCCAGTTGCAGCAGAAGCACCTGTAGCAGCTGAGGCTCCAGTAGCACCAGAAGCTCCAGTAGATAACACAAACTTATAATTCTAAAATTTAATATTAAGAGGAGATGAAGAAATGAGTCAGCAGGGAATCGGAACCAGATGTGTACAGGCAGGATATACTCCAGGTAATGGCGAACCACGTCAGATACCTATCATCCAGTCTACAACTTTTAAGTATGACACCAGTGAGGATATGGGTAAGCTTTTTGATCTTGAAGCTTCAGGATATTTCTATACCAGACTTCAGAACCCAACCAATGATTATGTAGCTGCCAAGATTGCAGCACTTGAGGGCGGCACAGCTGCTATGCTCACATCATCTGGACAGGCTGCTAATTTCTTCGCTCTGTTTAATATTTGTGAATGCGGAAGCCACATCGTAGCTTCATCTTCAATCTATGGTGGAACATTTAATCTCATTGCTGTAACTATGGCAAAGATGGGAGTAACAGTTACATTTGTTTCACCTGATTGCACAGAGGATGAGCTTAATGCAGCTTTTAAGGACAACACAAGAGCAGTATTTGGCGAGACAATTGCTAACCCAGCTCTTACAGTTCTTGATATAGAGAAATTTGCCAAGGCTGCACACAGCCACGGTGTTCCACTTATTGTGGACAATACATTCCCAACACCAGTTAACTGCAGACCTATCGAATGGGGCGCAGATATCGTAACTCATTCAACAACCAAGTATATGGATGGCCACGGAGCTGCAGTTGGTGGTGTCATCGTTGATTCAGGTAAGCTCGATTGGATGGCACATGCTGACAAGTTCCCAGGACTTACACAGCCAGATAATTCATATCACGGAATCGTATATGCTGAGAAGTTCGGCAAAGAAGGTGCATTCATTACAAAGTGCACATCACAGCTTATGAGAGACTTTGGATGCATTCAGTCTCCACAGAATGCATTTATCTTAAATCTTGGACTTGAATCACTTCATGTTCGTATGCCAAAGCATGTAGAGAACGGACTTGCAGTTGCTAAGTTCCTTCAGGAGCAGCCACAGGTCAAGAAGGTTAACTATCCTGGACTTGAGTCTGATCCATATTATGAGATTGCTCAGAAGTACATGCCAAACGGTGGTTGCGGCGTTGTTTCATTTGAGCTTGAGGGCGGAAGAGCAGCAGCGGAGAGCTTTATGAAGAAACTCAAGATTGCAGCTATCGAAACTCACGTAGCTGATGCCAGAACATGTTGCCTCAACCCTGCAACATCAACTCACCGTCAGATGACAGACGAACAGCTTGAAGCAGCTGGTATCCCAGCAGGACTTATCAGAATTTCTTGTGGACTTGAAGACAAGGAAGACCTTATCGCAGATATTGCAAATGCTTTGAAATAAAGACCGGAGATTATTATGAGAGACAAATTAGCACTAATACAGAAATGTATGGACCGCGCGGTGGCAGAGAGAGAGCTTGCAGGTGTAAGCGCGCTTCTAATACAGGATGGAACAGAGAAGTTCTTTTTAAAGAGCGGTTATGCTGACGAAGAGGATAAGGTACCTATCGAAAGAGACACTATCTTCCATCTGTATTCACAGTCCAAGCCTATTACAGCCGCAGCAATGATGCTCCTTGTGCAGGACGGAATCGTTGATCTGTGCGAGCCAGTAGGCAAATACATAGATAGCTTTAATGATCAGGAATACCTTGATGAGAACGGCCAAAAGCACAAGGTTCCTGAAGATAAGAAGATGAGGATCTTCGAGCTTATGAACATGACATCAGGACTTGTTTATCCAGGTGTTAATTCAGAAGCCGAAAAAGAGACAGGCGTTTTATTTGATGAACTTATTGATCGCCTCTCATCTGATAACCAGATGTCAACTTTGGAGTTTGCTGAAAAGCTTGGTAAGCTTCCACTCAATTTCCTCCCTGGAAGCCATTGGCAGTATGGAACATCAGCAGATATCCTCGGTGCTGTTATCGAGAAAGCTTCAGGTATGAAGTACAGCGAGTTCCTCAAAGAGAGACTTTTTGATCCTCTTGAGATGGTTGATACAGCATTCTTTGTTCCAGATGAAAAGAAACCTCGTCTTGCCCATGCTTATCAGGCAAAGGGTAATGACCTCGAAGAATACAAGGGCAATAATCTTGGTATTAGAAATAACGGCGGAGTTAACGCTTTTGAATCAGGCGGAGCAGGTCTTTTCTCAACATTAGATGACTATTCACACTTTGCCAGAATGCTCATAGATGATGGCGTTTACAGAGGAAAGGTAATTCTTACAGAATCAGCTGTGAAGTTCCTTACAACAGGTAAGCTCCTAGAGTATCAGCAGAAAGACCTTTGGAACTGGCGCGGACTTGAGGGTCACACATATGGTAACCTCATGCGTGTCATGGATGATCCAAAACAGGCGCTTATTCTTGGAAACAAGGGTGAATACGGTTGGGATGGATGGCTTGGAACATACTTTATGAATGATCCATCCACCAAGACTACATTCCTGATGATGACTCAGAAAGCTGACTACGGCACAGGAAATGTAACTAGAAGAATCAGAAATATATTTATGTGATAAACAAAAAAGAGCCAAGGGGACGGGGGTGGTGAGCTAGCTCACCACCCCCGTCCCCTTGGCCCTTTTTCTTAGATCTCCGAAAGTGATATTACCATCTCCGCGGTTTCAAGGAGGCCAGTTCCTGAATCCATGGCACATTTTTGGAGATATTTATGAGCTTCAGGCTCAGTCATATGATGCCTTTCCATCAGCAAGTGTTTGGCATCATCTATTGTCTTTTGATCCGCAGCACTTCGCTGCATGCGGCGCTCTTTTGCTTTCTTTTTACGTCTGCTTACGCCCTCTAGCATCATGCTAAGGGATGAAAAGAGCTCTGACTTTTTTAATGGTGATTGAAGGAAGATGAGCTTGCCATCTGAGTTATCAAATGGCGCCTTGTCTGGAGAAGCCACCATAAGCATCTGGAAGTACTCGGGCATATTATCGAGGAGTTCATTGTAGAGCATGTCACTTAAGCGGTGACCGCATATAACGACACCGCTTCCTAAATCTTCCATGGCAGATAAAGCCTGCATTCCAGAGGAGCAGACGACTACGTTATCGTATCCACCACGGCCCAATATGCTCTTAAACTTAAGACCATCGTCGGTCTTAGCAAAGGCTACAATGATATTCAACCCAAAATCCTCGAAGCTTTCATTAAGTAGTAAATTTAGAAGAGATTAAGGTATTTGCCGACTTCCCACTGAGTTACGCAGGTACGGAAGTCTTTCCATTCTTTGTTCTTGGCTTCTAAGATCTTGTTGTAGATTGAATCTCCAAGGACCTCTTTTACAAAAGGATCAGCCTGATAAGCGCGGAGAGCCTCACCGAGTGTAAGTGGAAGAGTCTCAAGACCGCTTTCGTTGTTGTCACTAACTTCTGCTGGAGGAGTCATCTTATTGGCGATACCGTCCATTCCGGCAGCAAGGATAAGCGCAATTGCAAGATATGGATTGCAGGTTGCATCAGGGTTTCTAAGCTCGATTCTAGTGCCGTTACCCTTATTGGAAGGGATTCTGATAAGGGCACTTCTGTTAGCGGAAAGAGAAGACCAGGAAACGTTAACTGGTGCATCATAGCCTGGAACAAGTCTCTTGTAGGAATTAACTACAGGGTTAGTTACAAGAGTCATGCCCTTAACGTGTGCAAGTACGCCGGCAATGAAGTGCTTGGCTGTATCTGAAAGCCTCTCGCCTTCTCCACAGAAGATGTTATTGCCCTTTTCATCTTCAGCGATGATGTTGATGTGCATACCTGAACCAGGGATTCCCTCAACTGGCTTTGGCATGAATGTAGCGTAGAGACCGTGCTTTTTGGCAATTGTCTTAACTGCCATTCTGAAAGTCATGATCATGTCTGCTGTGCGCTCAGCGTCTTCTTCTTTGAAGTCGATCTCGTGCTGAGCAGGAGCAATCTCGTGGTGAGAAGAGGAGATATCAAATCCCATTTCCTCAAGGTTCAAGATGATGTCACGACGTACGTTCTCGCCCTGATCAGCTGGTGCTACGTCAAAGTAGCCGCCTCTTTCGTGAGTCTTGGTTGTAGGCTGTCCGTCATCATCATAGTCGAATAAAAAGAACTCAGGCTCCGGATTGATCTTGAAGTTAAGGCCCATGTCCTTAGCTCTTTTGACAACTTCATGAAGAACGTTTCTGGAGTCACCTGCAAAAGGCTTGCCATCTGCTGTGTAGACATTACAGAACATTCTGGCAACCTTGCCTGACTGTGGTCTCCATGGATAGATCTCGAAGCTGTCGAGATCGGGATAAAGATACATGTCGCTTTCGTCGCTTCTCATGAAGCCCTCTACGGACACGCCATCAAACATGCACTCATTGTTAAGAGCGCTTTCGAGCTTGCTTGCTGCGATAGCAATATTCTTTGGAATACCAAAGATATCGCAAAACTGCAGTCTGATAAATGCTACATCTTCTTCTTCGACAATCCTAAAAATGTCTTCCTTGGTGTATCTGGCCATTTCCAAACCCTCCTAATTAATCTTCTTCCTCATCATCCATATCATTAAAAGCAATAATCGAATCGATTATGTCTTCAAAGTCCTCGCGGAGTTCCGCCAAAGTGTCACCTTCGTAGGTGTAGATCTCGCCGTCAATCTCGACTTCGCCTGTGTAGTAGTCGCAGTTCTTGTCGTAGTTAACGGTTCCTGTGTAGCCTTCGTATTCTAATTTATCAGTAGACATAAAAATACCTCTGCTTTCTAGGCATATATAATGCCGTAAAAAGCAGAGGTCATATCTTAGATTATAAGCTACGATCAAGATGTCAGATTTATTCAAAGGTCTTAATCTTTAACTTCGATTCTGGCTGCCTCTTCCTTCTCAGGAATTGCCTCTTTCTTTGGAAGACTAACTGTAAGTACGCCGTTTCTGTACTGTGCAATTATGTCCTCAGGTTTAAGGCCATCTACACGGAAGGATCTCTGGAAGGATGAACTTCTTCTCTCACGACGGATATATTTGCCGTTATTATCTTTATCATCCTTATTTTCGCTGTGTGAAGCACTAATTGTCAAGACATCATTTTTAAGATCAATCTTGATATCTTCTTTATTAAATCCAGGGAGTTCAGCTTCCAGCTGATAGCTGTCATCTTTCTCGATAACATCAGTCTTCATGAGGCCTGTCATTGACTGGAACTGCTTGTCAGAAGCGGTATTGTCGCACAGACCATCAAAAAGTCCTCTGTTAAAGAAATTGTCCATTTCATCAAAGATATCATTGTTACTCCAAATCATAGGCATCAACATAAGTCATCACTCCTTTTCTATTTTATACTTGTTGTAGGTTGTAGTAGTTTGTAGCAGTTGACATTAGAGCGCACTGAGATGTGTTGTTTAAAATTTAATTAGCACTCTCTAATGTTGGCTGCCAATTTCTTGTTACAAGTATGTTATAGAACAACTAGAACAAGAAGTCAACACCCTAAAAATTAAAAAAGTATAAAATCGTAAAAAATGCGTACCAGCCTGGATAAGCCGGTACGCACATTATTGTCTGGGTCTTGTCTACCTCTATTAAATTTCTCTTTCTCTAGCTCCGTCAACTTCGCCGCTGAGGAAATGTCTCCTACAGAGTGATACGTAAGATTCGTTGCCACCCATCATGATCTGTTCGCCACTTCTCACAATTTTTCCGTTGCTCACGCGAGCGTTGAAGTGGGCTCTTCGTCCACACCAGCAGACAGTTGGCACTTCTTCTATATAGTTGGCGATTTCCATAAGCCTCTTGGAGCCTGAAAAAAGATGGCTTGTGAAATCAGTCCTAAGTCCGTAGCAAATTACAGGAAGATCATACTTGTCCACGATCTCAGCAAGGAGATCTACCTGCTCCTCGGTGAGGAACTGCGCTTCATCGACTATTACGCAGTCAAGCTTGTCCCATGCATTGGACTTACCTGTATACCACTCATTTTTGACTTCATCAAGAAAATCTTCAACGAAGGTGCACTCTGCGCTTAGTCCTATTCTTGACCTTATAGTTGTATCTCCGTCGCGGTTGTCAGCCTTTGGTTTTAAAAGAATCGCATTCTGACCCTTTTCGATATAGTTATAGCGCACCATCAGTGCATTAGCCGTTTTAGAACTCCCCATAGCTCCATATCTGAAATATAATTTACCCATTGTAAACTCCCCGAATCGTTATTTTTTTCAGCTATTTAACTATACACTTTTCAAGGCTTTTTATCTACTAATTTTCGGAGCCGGAGCTCTTTTACATGGCTGCCATATCTACCTGCTGCAGCGTGCCAACTCCGCCGCTCTCCTTGAGGAACATGCCGCTGGCGCGGAGCATTCCTGCCACGGCAAAAGAGCTGTTGTACTGCGTAAACTCAGTTTCAGCGCTTCCAAGATAGATAGCGCCTACGTCTGCTTCTGAAAGGGACAAGAGACGGTCGGTTCCGTCTTCATCACGAAGCCAGACTCTGAGATGTTCGTAGACTTCGTCGTTTTCGTCGATCCAGCCATTTCCATCTTTGTCATACATAGCAAGATCTTTGAAGCCATTTCCACTCTTTGTGCCAAAGAGCTCCAAGCCGTTGTTTATCTTGCCATCACCATTCTTATCAAGTGCAAGGAAGCCACTGCCTGCGCCAAGGTTAGAGATCTTTTCCTCCTGGCCATCACTGTCTAGGTCAAAATAGAAGGACTGATCGCTGATGCTCGTTACATCGCTTCCAACATTGATAACAAGGGGATCAAGGAAGTGACCTGCTGTGGCAACGCTTATTCCAGCATATTCACATAAGCGTCTGGACAGTGAGAACTCGACATTAAAGTCAATTGTTCTGCCATCTTCAGTAAGGGCCAGCCCCTGTCCTGAAAATGTAGTCTGTTCTTCCTCAATATGAACATTTTCAATTGTGGTAACACTTAGATATGAATTGTTTTCCAGCAGCCCTGAGACGTCACCGAGAGCTTTTTGATAATACTTGCTCTGGTTTTCACCACCAAGAAGTTCAAGGAGCTGTAAGATTCTCGAAAGAAGAGTGCTCCTTATCTCAGCAAGCTGATCCTCCAGCGTAGATCCAATCCTGCTGATCTGCTCAGTCTTTGATGGTTTTAGCGATGAATAGGACTGGCTGCTTACTGCCTCATTTTCATCGCTTGTTTTGGATAATTCCAGGCTATCCATTTTCTTTTCCTGATCATTTAGATTCTCAAGAAAAGAGCCTTTGGTCACCATACCAGTCTGTACCGTAACCGAGTTTTCCTCGTAGTACCTGTTGGTTGAGACCATGTTCACATTTGCCTGCGCAATTTTCATGGTACCTCCTTATGTCTTTGAAGGCCCAAAAAAAGGACCTTCATTACGAAGTAGAAACTCGTCCATGAAGACCCCACGCTTTCCATAGCTAGTAGATGTTGGCACGTCATCTAATTATATTATCGGAGAGAAGGCTTTGAAGATTAACATGTGAGGGTAAGAAATTTAACTGAAAAGCGGAAAACATAACGTCAATAAAAATTGACATAAGAAGAATTATTGTATAATATTATTTACATAAGGAGAAAAGATATGGCAAAAAAATCAATAGTTCTTTTACCGGAAACAATAGATATTATGTCTCAGATGGGAATGCAAATAAAGTACGCGAGGCTTAGGCGTAAATTGACTTCTGAACTTGTTGCTGAACGAGCTGGGATAAGCAGAGCTACTCTTTCTGCAATAGAAAAAGGTGCACCATCAGTTGCATTGGGCTGTTATGCGGCAGTGCTGCATGCACTAAATTATATGGATAAAGATTTATTGCTTGTGGCAAAAGATGATGAATTTGGCCGTAAGTTGCAAGATTTGGACCTCACTGTAAAAAAACGTATTAGAAGGTAATAGAAATGAGTAGTGAAAAACAAGTTTTTGTATACGCTGATTTTGGACCTTATAATTGTACTCCTGTTGGAAGAATGTATATTTCTGAAATAAGGGGCAAAGAGATGTATGCCTTTGAATATGAGAAGGAATGGTTATTGAAGGCAAATTATTATCTGGATCCTGATCTTCAGTTATTTGGAGGAAGGCAGTATACTCGAAACGATAAAACAATATTTGGTGTATTTGCAGATTCCTGCCCAGATAGGTGGGGGCGTTTACTCATGAAACGTAGGGAAGAGATTAAAGCAAAGGCATCTAAAGAAAAGCCTAAAAAGCTACTGGAAAGTGACTATTTATTAGGTGTTTATGATGAATCAAGAATGGGCGGGCTACGTTTTAAAACTGATATTGATGGTGACTTTGTTTCCAACGATAAAGAATATGCAACCCCTCCTATGACATCACTTAGAAAGCTTGAGCATGCTTCACTTGCTTTTGAAAAAGAAGATGAGGCACTTAATGAAAAATGGCTTAAACAACTTATTGCACCTGGTTCATCGCTTGGTGGAGCTAGACCAAAGGCTTCAGTTGTAGCACCAGATGGCTCTCTATGGATAGCTAAGTTTCCATCTAGAAATGATGATACAGATGTTGGTGCATGGGAAATGGTTGTGCATGACCTAGCACTGATGTGTCACTTGAATGTCCCTGAAGCTCAAATTCAGAAATTCTCAAAGCTGGGATCAACATATCTTGTGAAGAGGTTTGACAGACAAGGAAAACGAAGAGTGCATTTTTCATCAGCAATGACTATGCTTGGGAAAAACGATGGTGATGATCATACTGAAGGCGGTAGTTATTTGGAAATAGTTTCATTTCTTAAAGCTAACGGTGCTTCTCCTCAAAATGACCTGTATGAACTTTGGAAAAGAATTGTTTTCAGTATGGCAGTTTCAAATACTGATGATCACTTTAGAAATCATGGATTTATATTGACTGAGAATGGTTGGAGACTGTCGCCTTTGTATGATGTCAATCCAGATATTTATGGAGATTGTCTGAAACTAAATGTTGATGACAATGATTCTATGTTAGATTTTGAGCTAGCTTATAATTCGGCAGCTTATTATGGATTAAAACCTAAGCAAGCACAAGAAACTATAAATGAAATAAAAACAATTGTTGCTGACAACTGGATGAACATAGCAAAAAAATATGGAATAAGCAGAAGTGAGGTAGAAAGGATGAGTCCTGCTTTTTCTGTTAAATAATTTTTTACTTGCAAAATTTTGAAAAGATGTTAAGATATATTACATAAGATGTTACATTCGCTGTGACACTTATAATAAAAGCAATTTGTAAGTTATACAAATCGCTAATCCCAATCCTTTTTGAATCTCATAAAAGCGAAATACGCCGGTGACTGCAACAGCCGGCGTATTTCATGTCTGTAAGTAGGTGCGCTAGCTGAAGGGGAGCTAGCGCACTTTTTTACTCCCCATGGAGTATCTTTGGAAAAACGTAAAATATATTACAAAATATATTACACGTACCGCAACAATTAGTAATAAAGTCGCAATTAATGAATAGTGCTTCAGGTGCAGAATTGCTAGAATTAGGGTGCTCGAGCAGGTAACTACAAATACAACAGAATAAATGGGGAAAAACTATGAAGAGGAATAGTTTAAACTTAAGAAACGTTATCACCAAGCTCCTTATCATGGTAATGCTTGTTTGCACGATCTTTACTGCAACAGGTGTAACTGCAAAGGCAGCAGATAACACACTTCTCAATACGTATGGCGCAAAGTATGGTTATTCAGGCACTTGTATCAATCTCTATCAGCTAAGAGATGCTAATCAGCTTAATATCCTTAAACAGCACTACAACAGCATCACACTTGAGAATGAGATGAAGCCTGATCAGCTCCTTGGCAATTCTGCTCGTCTTATTACTGTAAGCGAAGCCAAGAACAGAGGTTATTACATTCCAGACAATTACAAAGAGTCTTATGTTCCACAGATCAACTTCAGCACAGTAGATGAAGTTATGAAGATCTGCTACCAGAATGGACTCAAGATGAGAGCACACACTCTTGTATGGCACTCACAGACACCTACATGGTTCTTTAGAAACGGCTATACAGGAAACGGCGGTTTTGTAAATCAGGCTACTATGGATGCTCGTCTTGAGATGTATGTTAAGACAGTTATGAACCATGTGTACACAAATCAGTATGGTAGCGTAGTATACGCATGGGACGTAGCAAACGAAGTGCTCCACGCTCAGAATTCTGGCTGGGAGGCAGTATACGGCAACAACAAGAAGAATGCTCCTTATGTTAAAAAAGCTTTCAACTACGCATATGACTGTCTTGAGTATTTCAAGCTTACAGATTCAGTAAAGCTCTTTTACAACGATTTCAATACATATCAGGAAGTTCAGAACATTATCGACCTTATCACATACATTAACCAGGGAAGAAAAGTCTGCGCTGGTGTAGGAATGCAGTCTCACCTTGGAACTGGCTATCCTGAAGTTAACTATTATATCAATGCCCTTAACTCTTTTGTTAAGGCTGGATATGAAGTTCAGATCACTGAGCTTGATATCACAAATAAGGGCGAAGGCGACATGGCAAATTACTGCTATGATCTCTTTACCAAGATCAACAACATCAAGAAGAATGGCGGAAACATCGCATGTATCACATGGTGGGGACTTTCAGATCAGACCACATGGATCAAAAATTCCGCTCCACTTCTTTTCTCAAGACCTGGTCAGCCAAAGCAGGCTTATAACAAGGTACTTCAGGCATACACAGAAGTATTTGGACAGGGCGGTGGAAGCACCCCTCAGCCAACACCTAACCCTGACACAAATAAGAATGCAACAGCTCAGATCGAGGATGGCTGGTACTACATCAAGAATCCTATGTCTCAGAAATACCTTACAGTTTCTGGTAACAAGGCAGATGGATGGAACAGTGTAGTAATCAGCACTGGCACAGGCGTTGATGGACAGAAATGGTACGTAACAAACAAGGGCGACGGATACATCACACTTACAAGTAAGCTTGGGGACATCATGCTGGACGTAGCAAATGGTGAGAATGAAGACGGAACAAACGTTGGAACTTATCAGGGCTACGGCGGAACAGCTCAGCAGTTCATCGTAAAGAAAACAGATAAGGATGGACTTTATACTATAGCAACAAAGTGTTCAAGCGCCACAAAGTATCTTGATGTTTATGAGCACAAGACAGCTGATGGCACAAACGTATGCCAGTGGTTTTATTACGGTAATCCAAACCAGCAGTGGCAGTTTGAAAAGATTGACTCACAGGCTCAGCCAACACCAGAGCCACAGCCAGAACCAACACCAGATCCAGAGTCTACTCCAGATCCAACACCTGCTCCAGAAGGATTGACCCTTGATTATTCGATCAACAGCTGGGGATCAGGATATCAGGTAAGCTATAAGATTACTAATAACACTGGAAGTGCTGTAAATACTTGGACTCTTAAAATTAAAAAGAGCCAGGTCAACATTTCAAATTCATGGAATGTTAACCTGACTGAAGATGGCGATTATTATGTGATCACTCCTGTTGAATGGAATTCAAACATCGCAAATGGCGCAAGCATTGAGTTTGGCAGCCTTGGAGATGGTCAGATTGGAGACGCCATCGATTATTCAATATCATGATCTTGATTTAGATCAAGGTAGCCGGTTGAGAAACCAAGGGCTGGATCTTCTTTGCAAAAGAAACTAAGACTGACGTGTGTATTATTTTTTGAAAGGTCAGTGTAGTCTGCGACAAGAGGATCCAGCTCATTTGATTTAAACCAGTATCCGGATGGAATCAGCTCTTTTCGTAGCTTATCAGAATCAACCTCTGCTCCGCCTACCAGGAAATTATCAGAAGAAACATAGAGGTTTTTGTCTGATTTATTGATTATCGTGAATATGTATCCACAGTCATTTTCCCTACACTTGTAGGTCTTGTAAACGTCCACCATATCATTTGAAAAAACTAGAACTGAATTTTCTTCAAGCTCAAGTGGATAAGTAAAGTCGCAGGAAGTCTTGATCCTAACAGGATCTTTTAATTCATAAATGTTTTCGAAGCCTTTCTTTGATGAGACTCTAAGTTCATTAAAGACAAGTTCGCTGACCTTCTCAGATTCTCCAAGGTACATCTGCTCGTAGATGGTAACGGTCTTATTTTTTTTAAAATCGTCATAAAAGAGAATGTAGCCTTCGCAGGCCATTCCGCTATTTCCAGCGCAGTAAAGTGAAGCAGAAACGTCTTTTCCTGTATTATTCTCAACCTGGAACTCCATGACAATGCTTCCGTAGTAGCCGTCGTCACCAATTCGCTTAGGATTGGTGTAGATACCAGTAAGGGTAATCTTGAAGCCATTGGCGTCGCAGATAACACCGTCGCCCTGGATAGCGTTGTCAGATTTAACATAGCCACTAAACTGCTTATCAATAGTTTCATTCCCTCTTCCTGAGAAAAGAGGATCCATAAGCAGGAAAATCAGACCAATTCCCAATATAAAGAGATTTATTCCAACAAGTGCAATTATTGTATTTCTAATACGCTTTAAGGTTTTTTTGGCTTCTTCCTGAGCCTTTTCTTCTCTTTGAGTGATGATCTCTCTAGTCTGCTCATCGATGAACTCGCTCTTAACGTTGAATCTTGAAGTCCACTCGATATCTTTGTCAAAAGCGCCTCCGCACTGAGGACAAACCTTGTGTATTCTAGTGTCTACCTTGGCTCCGCAGTAGTCACAGGAGATGATAGGATCAACAATCTTTAAATTCTTGGCCTGCTGCTCAGCAGCGGTTTTAACTTCTTTTCTGCTAATGACGTTGGCCTTGACCTTGCAGTAATGAATGATCTCAGCGATGAGATATATCAGCATTGCAAACATAATTAATGCGTAAATCATGATCTAAAACTCTTTCCTTTTTATCTAAAAAATTACTTGTCGCCCTTAAGCACAACGAGCCTGTTGTAAGGAATCTCGATGCCTTCTGCTGCAAACCTATCCATAAGTGTTACTAGTACGTCTGAACAGGACTTTGGATTGTCCTTGAAATCTCTGGTTTCTACAAGAGCTCTTAATGTGATGCTACTATCACCGCAGTTTTTGCACAGAACTGTAGGCCTTGGACCGTGGTGCAGCGGATGCTCGTAGATGACGTCAGCCATGATATTCATGGCCTTTTCCATGTCGGTTCCGTAGGCTACAGATATTTCTACAGGAAAAGAAAAGCTCTTTTCCTGAGTGTAATTGACGATGGTTGCAGAACCTACGATGGAGTTAGGAATGTAGATGATCTCGTTCTGGTAGGTCTTGATCACAGTGTGTCTAAGTGTGATGTCCTCGACGTAACCTGGATCGTGGTCGTCAATCTTGACTCTGTCGCCGATGTCAAAGGCTCTTGAATGTGTTGCGGAAAGTGAGATTCCGGCAAAGACATTGGCAAGTGTTGACTGAGCTGCAAGACCGAGTACAACAGCGGCGATTCCGGATGAAGCAACGGCTGTCTCCCAAGTCTTAGAAAAAGCTGGGATTCCGGAGAGGGCTGTAAGTGCAGCGGCAAGCCAGATAACGGCAATTATGATGCCTTTAAGGAAAATCAAGAATAACTTTCCTCTAAGGAATTTTTTGCTCAAAAATTTATTAATAAGAAGATTTAAAACATACGCAACCAGAAAAGGAAGAACGTATTTCAAAAATATTGATAAGGCGTCATTCATAGGTGTTTACTCCTTATTTTGCGTTTTCATAGTTCTTTACAATATAACATATTATCATAAGAAGACAATCATTATATATGTATCTTACGAGAATGTATAGTGTATAATGATAAGAAAAAAGTGAGGATAATATGTCAAACGAGAAGTTTATTTTAATAGATGGAAGTTCAATGCTGGTTACAAATTATTACGGCAACCTTCCAAAAGCTCTTTTATTTGAAAAAGACCCTGAGAAAAAGAAAGCTCTTTATTCTCAGATCATGCATAACGATAAAGGTCAGTACACAAACGCTATGTACGGCATGATGCGCACTATCATGAAGATCCTTAATGAGCAGAAGCCTACACACATGATGTTTGCTTTTGATATGACTAGGGATACCTTTAGACGCGAGAAGTACCCTGACTACAAGGGTAACCGCGGCGATACTCCAGAGCCTCTCAAGGAACAGTTTGAGAACATGGAGAAGATGCTAGAAGACATGGGCTTCCAGGTTATGTACGACATGAAGTTCGAGGCGGACGACATCGTAGGAAGCGTTGTTTCTAGGTTTGAAAAAGAGATTCCATCCTACATCATCACCAAGGACCACGATTATCTCCAGCTTGTAAGCGACTACACAAGAGTGTGGCTGATCCAGACCAAGGCTGAGACAGCTGAGGAACTTCAGAATAAGTACGGCGCTGAGTTTGGATGGAACAGCAAGATGGCACCACTTCCTGACAAGGCTTTTGAAGTAACACCACCACTTTGCCTTGCTGAGTACGGCGTTAGACCTGAGCAGATTCCTGATCTTAAGGGAATCCAGGGAGATTCAAGTGATAATATCCCTGGAGTTAAGGGTGTTAGCAGTGCTGCAATGCCTCTTCTTGCTAGATATGGCACTGTTGAGGGAATCTACGAAGCTATTGATGAGTGCGCAGACGACAAGGCTTTGAAGGCCCTTGGCACTTATTGGAAAGAGGAACTTGGCATTTCAAGGAGCCCAATGAAGGCCCTTAACGAATATAGAGACATAGCTCTTTTGTCAAAAGAACTTGCACAGATCCGCAGGGATTATCCATTTGAGAAGAGTCTTGACGACTTCAAATTTGAACTTGATAAAGATAAGGCAGCAGCGCAGTTTGAGAAGTATGGGTTCAAGTCACTTCTTGAAAAACTGTGAAAAAATCCTGTCTTTGACAGTACAACAATAATAATCAACGCCGAAAGCCTTGAATTGTCTGACTTTCGGCGTTATCTTTGTGCTTCTTGAAATATAGTAATATTACCTTTGTTTACTCTGTTTTTCTATTGTTCTCATATCAGATTTGGTAATGAACTCATAGTCAGTTCTGAATCCGCATATTTTGTGGAGGGCATCAGTTAGTTCGTCTCGAACATAAGTGGGCATGTATCCCTGCCCTTTTATGTCTGCAAAATTAATTGATTTCAACTTATCCAGGATTTCTTCGCAGGTATACTTGCTCTCAAGCTGCTTTTCCAATAAACGATATACAAG
>NZ_FMXK01000023.1 GCF_900103635.1 Butyrivibrio sp. INlla18 | reverse complement strand
CAGCTGATGTCTTATATCAAAAAGCAGATGGATGAAAATGGCCTGTTCAGCGACTACACAATGCAGTCACTGCTTGACGAGCTGGATGTCATCGAATACTACCAGCAGCCCGGCAAAGCCCATCATCTGTCTGAAATAACTAATAAACAACGTAAGCTCTATGAGCTTATGGAAGTTCCTGTCCCGACATAATCCTTGGTATAAAATGACGGGACTTTAGGCTAAAATGAAAGTTAATCCTACATTTGAAAGTACATTACAGGCTAATCTCATTCCTTATTCTCGTATGTTGCATGCAATGATTGAAATTATGCGTTCTGAAAACTCTGAAAATATCTACCATACATTTATTGATCTTTTCAATGAAGGCTTTCCTCAAATAAAAAAAGTACTCAAGAGATCAAAGCACATTGATTCTGATACTCTACGAGATATAGTGACCAAAGACTTGGATGATGATTCGATTCCATTTCTTAATAAAGTATGCTCCGTTGCAATTACATTAGCGCTTGCTGATCATAATGAATTACCAATTCGTTATGACTATGACATTCTCACTATGCTTGATTTATTAAAGAATTATAATTTTGAATTCGAAAGTGAAGAAAATAGTATTAAAAATCATACAAATTCAACCATCAAGAAAACTAGTGAAGAATCTAAGGCTTTTTTGGATAAATTTAAATGTGAATATGGTACAACATCATCCGCAACAGAATTATATATGCCATCATCAACGTTTGATATTACATTCGCTCCGCAAAGCAATATGGTCTTGCAACTAATGCTTCGTCACGGAATAAGTCCTAGAAAACTTGCCACATATAAGCTAGATGAATCTGAAATAAACGACATATTAGGCTTGATGTCTACTTGGAATAAGAGAAATTACTGGTATGCATTAAATATATCTTCTTTATGCAAATATATAAATGATCTTGAAAAAAATATAATTAGTCTTTTTGAAAACTCTTCTAACATTGAAAGGCATTCTTACGAAAAAGAAAAAGAATCGTTATTAATAGAAAAAAATCGTATAGAAAAAGAAAAGCTTTTCATTCAAAATTCTATTCACAATCTTGAATCAGAAATAATATCCCTAAATCAGGAAATAGCACATCTTCGTTTAGAAAAAGAAAACTTATCCAAGCAGCATGAAACAGAAATAAAAGATTTATCTGCATTGAGAAATTATGTATATCTAATGAGCAAAAAGGATTCTGATAATACATACTCTAATTCGTTAGATATAGACTTCAACGATTGGCTAGGGCAAAAAGTTGTTGTGATAGGCGGACACGACAGTTGGCAAAGTAAGATAAAAAAGGAATTTCCAAATTGGACATATTTAAGCTCTGCAAATAAAACATTTCCTGCTAATGCTATAAAGGATAAGGACTATATCATTTGTAATACCGAAGTCCTTTCTCATGCAGCTTACTACAAACTAGTGTCAGCTAAAGAAAAAAATCAGAAATTGTTATTTGTTAGAAGTAATAATCTCGATTTGGTCATGAATGAATTATCTGTGCAACTTTCTGTTTCATAAATAATTAAGAATGATCATATAGTAGCGTCATTATATCAATGATATAATGAACCCAAGAGCATGGGTTCATTTTCTAAGGAAGGAGTTATTATCATGGGAAATACCTTGGAAAAATTAAGATACGAAGATCTTAAAATTGGAATGCATGTAAAACCTGAGCAGGTATCCAATCTATATGGCGTGTGGTTATATGTTAATCCTAATACCGTTTCAGAAGATGGCTTTGACATTCTCTATTTTTGTAATGAGACAAATATAGATTCAAAAAAAGTTGCCGAAATACGGAAGGCATACGGTAAAACCAGCGTAATATACCAGCCTAAATTTTATGAAGATGAGGACGTAGCTGTTTATGACTGATTTTTTAAAACTATATCTTTCTAAAAGCTACGAATTCAGAACTGATTTTGAAGCAACGATTTTTGGAATACATAGCAACTCTATTTATTTTCCTTTTATAAGACAAACTGGAATAAAAATAGACACTGGGGCTCACGGTATTTTAATTCCACTAAAAACACTTGGCTGGGATCCAGATGAGATAGCTAAATTTATTAATGCAAGTATATCAGATAAATCAAAACTTTCTGTTCTGCATGGTGTAGAAAGTACTAATTCTTTGAGTAATGCCGATCTTAGAAATAGTGACGAGAACTTTATCAAGAATTATAAAGGGCTAGTAATATCAACAATCGCTGATGATTTAAGAATTGGGTCTCTTAGGTTTAAGGATGTACCTGTTCGTGTAACACCATATTCTACAGGAAACATATTATTAGGCATGGATATACTTAAAGATTTAGACACTCATATCGGAATAGATAAAGTAAGCGGTAAAACCATATTACTATCTACTCAGTATGAAAATAATGACAATATTGATTATATAAAAAACTTAGAACTTCATCTTGGTTACACAAAAAATCGCAAAAGTGCATAATTAAATATTATAAGAGGAGTCTGGAACGTTCACCTCAAGGGTTCAGACACTAAACTCTATGTAACTGTCAAATACAATGCCGGATGGGCAACAAATCCATATAAGTATCCTAATTACTAATATACTAGAACAAAAATCTGTCAAAACTTAGCAAAAAACTATTTTCAATATTTCTTTTCTCCATATATGATTAATGGTAGGTAGCATTGGCATAAAAATGGAGGTTTCGAATTGGAAAAGTCAAAAGTATATTTCACAGATTTTAGAACTGTTCTGGGCGTAAGCCTTACAGCAAAGCTTCAGAAACTTATCAAAAAAGCTGGAATTGATTCCATCGACATGGATAACAAATTCGTAGCGATCAAAATGCACTTTGGTGAGCTTGGCAACCTAGCTTATCTACGACCAAACTATGCTAAGGCAGTAGCGGATGTTGTAAAAGAACTTGGAGGCATGCCTTTCTTAACTGACTGTAACACTCTGTATCCTGGAAGCCGCAAGCATGCTCTTGAACATCTGGACTGCGCTAATATAAATGGTTTTAACACAGTTACTACTGGTTGCCAGATCATCATTGCTGATGGTCTTAGAGGAACTGATGATATAGCGGTTCCTGTTCCTAACGCTGAATATTGCAAAGAGGCTTACATTGGCCGAGCTGTTATGGACGCAGACATCGTGATCTCTCTTAATCACTTTAAGGGTCATGAGCAGGCTGGTTTTGGCGGCGCCATCAAGAACCTTGGAATGGGTTGCGGTAGCCGCGCTGGAAAGATGCAGCAGCACAACAGCGGTCAACCACATGTAATCACAGACCTTTGCAGAGGATGTAAAAGATGTGCCAAGGAATGTGGCTCAGATGCTATCAGCTACGAAGGAAATAAGGCGTGGATCGATCCTGATAAATGTAAAGGATGCGGTAGATGTATCGGCGCATGCGCCTTTGATGCTATAGAAAATAATAACTCCGATGCACCTCAGATGCTTGGCAGAAAAATGGCTGAGTATACTTCTGCTGTTATAAGCGGAAGGCCTAGCTTCCACATCTCTCTTATTACAGATGTATCTCCTAACTGCGACTGTCACGGTGAAAATGATGCTCCTATCCTTCCAGATATCGGAATGCTTGCTTCATTTGATCCTGTCGCTCTTGATCAGGCCTGTGTTGACCTTTGTCAGAAGGCAGAACCTATCAGAAACAGCCAGCTTGGAGATAACATGGCCAAGGAACATTTCCACGATCACGGAGATGTATGGCACAACAGTAATCCTAATGTCTCATGGGCAGAAACTCTTGAGCATGCTCAAAAGATTGGAGTTGGAACACGCGATTACGAGCTAGTTGTTATGAAATGATCATTAATTATCCTATAAAGCCTTTATTTCAGATTTTTCTGAGATAAAGGCTTTATTTTTATTTCATATGTTTATGTGTGTTATTTGGTATAATATTTCTATACAAAATTACGAAAGGAACACTGCTCATATGAAGAATAAATCTAGTGTAAATGAAAAAGCTCTTCTTGGAATAGTTATATTTACTCTTTTCTTTGGTGTTCTCACATGTGTCGCAGGTTCCCTTATTTTTGATAGGGTTATTGAAAAGCTTTATAACGACAAAGGCTATGTAGTCGCTAACCTTATTCTCAATGATATTGATCATGACAAGATTGCAGAATACACGCAAACTTGGACCGCCGATGATTATTATACCGAAATGGAATCTTATCTTCATGAGGTTGAAGAACATTCCGGAGCAGCATATATCTATATCGCAGTTCCAAACCTAGATCACACTATGCGCTATGTATATGACTCAGATACTTTCATTGGTGATTCAGACCCGATCTCTGCTTCTTTTGAAGAGATATGGAAAGCCTATACCGAAGGTGAAAGACCTACAAGCTACCTTGTAAGAAAGTCAAAAAAATATGGTTTTCTTACATCTAGCTGTCTTCCTGTTAAAGACAGCTCTGGAAATGTCGTTGCTCTATTATTTGTTGACACAAATATGAATGAGATTCTCTCCATCCTTGGAAAATATATCTTTTACATGGTGGTGATCTCACTGATCCTTCTTGTTGTTTTCTGTATTTCTAACTGGAAGGTTATGAACAGAAATTTCTTGAAGCCCATTATGCTTATCAAAAAAAGTCTTGAAGATTTTGCCCAAAATAATGGTCAGATTGATGATTCCCTTTCATCAATTAAGACTGGTGATGAGATTGAAGCGCTTGCTGGTTCCGTTCATAAGATGGAAAAAGACATTGTGAAATATATTGACAATATTCAAGCAATTACTGCTGAAAAAGAACGCATCAGTGCAGAACTAAGTGTCGCAACTCAGATACAGGCGGATATGCTTCCTAGAACATTTCCTCCTTTCCCAAATAGAAAGGAATTCGATATCTACGCCACAATGACTCCTGCTAAGGAAGTTGGCGGCGATTTTTATGATTTCTTTATGATAGATGATGACCACATCGCACTAGTAATGGCCGATGTTTCTGGTAAAGGTGTTCCTGCAGCTCTTTTCATGGTGATCACTAAGACCCTTATCAAGAACAGGACTATGATGGATGACAAGCTATCAACCTCTGAAATTCTAAGAGATGTTAACAATCAGCTCTGTGAGGGAAATGATGCTGAGATGTTTGTTACAGTCTGGCTCTGCATAATCCAGCTATCTACCGGCCTTTGCCGGATAACAAATGCTGGTCATGAACATCCAGCTGTTAAAGTTTCTGGACAACCTTATGCTCTTAGGACTTATCGCCATTCCATTGCTGTAGCTACTATGCCTGATATTAAGTTTGAAGAACATGAATTCCACTTAAACCCTGGTGATTCCCTATTTGTTTATACTGATGGCGTTACAGAGGCAACTGATTCCAATAATGTTCTCTTTGGTACAGATAGATTGGTGGATGCTCTTAACAAAGAAAAAGACGCCGATGCCACTACTCTATTAAGAGTTGTGAAAAATGACATCGACGCCTTTGTTGGAGATGCTCCTCAATTTGACGATATTACTATGCTCTGCTTTAGATATTTCGGAAATTGATCATTAGCAGATATCTTCTTTGAGCACTTCTATTATCTCATCATCTTTGACCTTTGAGATGCTCATGAGCATGCTGATTCCGACTATCGCAAAAACCACCACGATAACTATGAAATAAAGTCCCAGATTTAATTGGAACTGTTCTATGTTGTGGCTCTTTTTGCACATGAGATAATAAACATAAACTGAAAGTGGAAGCGCTACTACTAATGCTCTAAGAGCATAAAGAATGGTCTCTAATGAGATCATCTTTTTGAATCCTTTTTCTGTCATACCAACTGAGCGGTACATGGCAAACTCTTTTCGTCTCATGATAACTCCGGTGTATATTGTGTTGATCATGTTTGCAAGGACAATAAGAGTGATAAGTGCTGTGAATCCGTACATTACAGTCTTTAGAAGGAGCATTACAACTTTCATAGTTGCCATAGATTCTTCAATATCACCTATTGAATAGGAATGGAACTCTTCTGTATCCATGAACCCATACAACTCCCTGCATAAAGCTTCTGAGTCATTTGTCACGATAGCATAACTTGCAGTTGCATAATCCCCCATTACTTCTTCTGCTTTTTTCATATACCTAGAATCTGGAACATACACCACAACACACTTTTTAGGAACAAGGTTAAATATATAATTGTCCTTTTCATAATCTACCATCGCGCTGATCGTAATCGCTGGAGGATTACCTTCCTGCTCATCGTAAAAGAGCTTTTGTCCAATTATTCCTTCATTAAAGACCTTTTCTTTCCTTCCGGATCTGTTGTAATCATTTAATATTACGCCTTTCAGTTCACCATTAAAATATGGTTCTGGATCGATACCATTTTTAAGAAGTAGCTCATTAAAGTCTTCATCCGGTATGGTACATACTGAGATTACCTTAGAATCAAAGGCTTTTTTGTATTTTGAATTCAGATAATCTGAGTTTAAGATATCTCCGTTTGGTGGAATATGATCTGGATTCTCCGGATCTTCTCGGTATTCAAACTGAATAAACTGATTCCTGTAAAAGTCTTTTACTTCGTGTAATGACCTAAGAACTTCCTCAAATCTCTCAGAATCTTTTTCTGCCACTGTTACTGAAACCTGATATGGAATCTCCCAGTCATAGTTGTTAACGGTCTCGACCTGACCACAAAACTGCATAACTGTTAGAAACATTGTAACCGATACTGCTATTGATATAGTGATAACTGCGCCTTTAACACCATTTCTTTTGATGTTCTTGTAAGCTAGTTCTCCTTCATAGCCAAAGATTTTTTTGATAACAGGATTTATCCTTAAACTTCTTGCCTTTACTTTGATCACATTCGTCTGTCTAAGGGCATCTATTGGCATTACCTTTGAAGCCTTAAGGGCAGGTATAAATGCTGAGATAAAAATAGTAAGACAAGAGATAAAAATTATAAATAATGCTACGCTCAAAGGCATTCTTACTGGAACTGTGCTGGCAAACTCTTTAGCTCCAACTAATGTTCCTGTAGATATCATCTTTCCTCCAAGGAAAGATAATGTAAAATACGCACCTATATAGCCAAGGACCATTCCCAAAGGAATTCCAATCATTCCAAGGGCAAAGGCCTCATAATAGATTGAGGCTCTTTTTTGTTTTTTGGTTGCTCCTACGCTTGCAAGCATGCCAAGATAGCGCATTCTCTCCGTAAGTGACATTCCGAAAGCGTTATATATTAGGATCACTGCTGTTCCAATAACAATTAAAAGAGCTATCATTCCTACAGGGACTATACTTGCTACACCACGGCTGTCCTTATTAAATGAAAAATAGCTGATAAGATACTCTGTATTTAAAGAATCATAATGAAGATTATGATCACTTGCTATATTCATTAAGATTTCATAAGATCTAAAGCCTAATTTTTTTAGCCTGATATCTACATAGTTTGTTTGTGGTACGGAGTCTCCTGATATATAGTGCACCAGATCATAGCTTCCTGTTGGGCGGTTTCCATGCAATATTGCAGTTACTTTATAAGACTTATTCTCTATAGTCTCAAATTCTTCATTTGTATTGTAGTTTCCGCCGATAACTACTTTTTGTCCATCCGGGTCGTAATAGAACCTGTTTCCTAGTTCTACAGTGATAGTATCTCCAACTCCGATATTGAGATTATTGTCAGTAATGTATTTCTCTTCTACTGCAACTTCACCCTCTGCTGCTGGAAGTGTTCCATCATAATATTGGGGAAAAATTTTATTTTCCATGAACTGACTGTCTAGATGAATGATATTTCCAACTCGCATTCTCTCTGATGCGTCTGATTGTACTCTGATTCCGGTAATATCTATGTTGGCATCTGCCACAGAAACATTCTTTATTCTTGGATCTTGTTTGAGCTCCTGAACTTGCTCCTGGGTAAGGTTTTTAAACTCTCCGTCCCAGTAGCCCATTTCTTGAACTGCCATATCTCCAAAGAAGGCAAAAAAAGATGTAACACCAGCAAGCATTGTTGTAATAAGAGCTGTAGCTGCTGCAATTCCAAGAATTGTTACGATAGTTCTTTTCTTGTTTTCCTGCAAATGTCTTAAGGTGAGCGTTGATACGATGTTCATTACGCAGTCACCTCCACTCTCCCTGAATCCTTAGTGATCATGCCGTCTTCAATTGTTATGACTCTGTCTGCAGAAAGAGCTATTCTATCATCGTGAGTGATAATGATAACTGTCTGGTTGTACTCTCTATTAAATTTTCTAAGTAGAGAAATGATCTCTTTACTATTCTCAGTATCAAGATTTCCTGTTGGTTCATCAGCAAGGAGGATTGCTGGATGATTCATAAGTGCTCTTCCAATTGATACTCTCTGCTGCTGTCCACCTGATAACTGATTTGGAAGATGCTTAAGTCTCTTGCCAATTCCAAGCTTTTCTACTAGTTCATCCAAAAGCTTTTTATCTGGCTTTTTTCCATCAAGAAGTACTGGAAGTGTGAGATTTTCTTCTACTGTGAGAATTGGAATCAGGTTATAGAACTGATAAATGAGACCAATATGCCTTCTACGAAATATTGCAAGCTTGGTCTCTTCAAGCTTACCTATATCTGTTCCTGCGATGTTGACTTCTCCAGATGTTGGAGTATCAACTCCTCCTAGAATATGGAGTAGTGTAGACTTTCCTGATCCGGAAGGACCTACGATTGCTACAAACTCTCCTTTTTCTACGTCAAAAGATACGTCTTTAAGCGCATCTACTCTTGTCTCGCCTTTACCATAAACTTTGCATAAGTTATTAATTTCAAGTATTTTCATTTGTACTCCCTTCTCAAGCTGCTTGTTTACTTTGTTGAGAATAGGTTAACTTTTTTATCTTACTATCTCGTGACTTTTTTATTACAGTTTTGTCACATTTCTTTTTTAGATTATTGTTTTGAAAAATCTTACATAAAATGTAGTACCAACGCCTTCTGTGCTTTCAACTAATATGTCTCCCCTTTGACTACTTATAAGCGTCTTTGCAAGGGCAAGTCCAATTCCAACACTGTCCTTTCCTGCGTTTTTTCCTTTATAAAATCTCTCAAAGATATGTGGCAGATCCTGCTCAGCAATTCCGCATCCTGTATCTGACACGATTATCTGCTTGTAGATATTGGTCTCTTCTGCATTGATCGTAAGCTCGTCATTTTCTTCCATATGCTCAATGCAATTTTTTACTATATTCTGAATTGCCTCGATAGTCCAATTTTTGTCGCAGCTTAGTTTCATATCGCTGTCAAAAGAGCTGTATTTTATGCCTTTAAGTTCCATCTGTATTTCAAATGGCTTCATTACTTCTTTTACAAGTGACATCGCAGTCACTTCTTCTTTTTTCATTGTGATAGTTCCAGCATCGATCTTGGATAGTTTAAGAAGTGTCTGAATAAGCCAGTTCATCCTATCAAGCTGATCTGACTGGGTTTTTAAAAATTCTTTTCTCTTACTTTGATCTTCTTCAGTCTCTAGTAGATCATTCATGACCATCATAGATGTCAGGGGAGTTTTTAGCTGATGACTGATATCTGCTATGGCATTTGCAAGTCTAACCTTATCTTCTGTTAATAATTCTTTTTGATATTTAAGCGTCGTTGTGGCTTTATAGATATTTGTTTTTAAGATGGAGAGTTCACCTTCCTTCTGATCCAATATCTCAGGTGCGTAATCTCCAGAGAGAACTTTTTCCAGATAAGAGTTTAATTTCTCTATTTCAGAATATCTTCTTTTTGTAAAAATAATATTTATCGCAAGAATTAGTGCTCCTGTAACCAATATAATAATTCCAGCTTTTATACCTACAAAAATAACTCCCATTACACTTAAAATGAGAGTTATAGAAGTTCCTACTGCTGTCATTACTTTGAAGTCTTTATTATTTCCCATAATTGTCCCCAACTTTGGCTTGTTGCCTATTACTTATCCACAATATATCCAAGTCCACGCACAGTTTTTATTATCTCTGGATTTGTAGGATCTTTTTCTATCTTGTCACGAAGTCTTTTGATATAAACGGTAAGTGTGTTGTCGTTTACGAAGTCTCCGCTTACATCCCACATATCTTCTAACAACTTATTTCTAGAAAGAACTGTTCCTCTGTTATTACAAAATGTCAGAAGTAATCTATATTCTAAGGCGGTAAGCTCTACTGGCTCTTCTACGCCTTCCGTTTCCTTTGTTATTGTTACCTTAGCTTCGTTTGTGTAGATATTTACGTTGTTTATCTTAATGATGTTATCATTTGCCTCTTGAACTGACTGATTCTTTCCAGCTCTTCTGAGAACAGTCTTGATCCTTGCCATGAGTTCACCTATCCTGAATGGCTTGCAAACGTAGTCATCTGCTCCCATCTCTAGTCCCATGACAACATTTACTTCTGCGTCACTGGCAGTTAAGAAGATTACTGGTACATCTTCTTTTTCTTTTATGTATTTACAAACTTCGTAGCCATTACCATCTGGTAGATTAATATCCAAAATGCAAAGATCATTTTTCTTTTCTTCAAATGATTCTTTTGCCTTAGCTACAGATTTTGTAAGGGTTACGTTATAGCCTTCTTTTTCTAATGAATATTTCAGCCCTATGCCGATTGCGTCATCATCTTCTAGTAAAAAAATATTCATGGCTTCTCCTTTTAAAAAAAGTGGAACCTTGAAATCTCTCAAAGTTCCACTCTATACACATTTTGATCAAAGCTGAATTGCTGTCTTAAGTGCGATTTCCATCATATCTGTGAAGCTTGTCTGTCTCTCTTCTGCAGAAAGCTCTCCGCTCTTGAAAAGGTGATCAGAAATTGTAAGAATTGTGAGGGCATTCTTGTGTGCCTCAGCTGCGTTCATGTAAAGAGCTGGTGTTTCCATCTCTACTGCAAGGGCTCCTACGTTTCTGTATAGCTCGCTCTCGTTGCACTTCTTGTAGAAAGCATCAGATGAAAGAACATCACCTACGTGATACTTAACACCTTTTTCTTTTGCAAGAGCAACAGCCTTCTCTAAGATATTGAAAGATGCTGTTGGTGCAAATGTTCCAGGAAGTCCGAACTGGAATCCGTAATTTGAATCTGTGTGAGCTCCCATTGCAAATACGATGTCCATTACATTTACATCGTCCTGCAAACCACCGGCACTTCCAACTCTGATGATGTTGTCTACATCATAGAAATTGAAAAGTTCGTATGTATAAATTCCTATTGATGGGATTCCCATTCCGTGTCCCATTACAGAAACTTCTTTTCCTTCATACTTACCTGTGAATCCGAGCATTCCTCTTACTTCATTGAAACACTTTACATCTGTAAGGAATGTCTCTGCAATAAATTTAGCTCTAAGTGGGTCACCAGGCATTAAGACTGTTTTTGCAATATCACCTTTTTCAGCGCTATTGTGTGGTGTTGCCATTTGTTTTCTCCTTTTCTTTAGTTGGTATCTGGGAAGTTGATATAACCCTGCATCCAGATATTACCTTTGAATCTTCTGCCTACTGCAGGCTCTCCTAAGAGATCCTTTTCATTGATGCAGACATCAAATTCAAGATCATTACAATTTACTTTCATGATATGAACAGTTTCTTTGGTGAGGAAGTTTTCTACTTTTTTTGCCTCAACAATCTCTCCAAGAACTGAATACTGATCGCACTCAACACCATATGGCATAAAGTACGTATCAACAAGACTATATACATCCTGCTTTCTAATCTTTTTGGAAAGAGTTGTATAAAGATCCATATCATCAAGAGTCAGAGATTCAATTGCTGTCTCATCGCCTCTTCGTGCATTGTTAATGAGTTTATTTCTATAATTAGTTTTCTTTTTTGCTACTTCTTTTTCTTCTTCAGTCTTAGCTATTGGCATCATTATCTGACCTTTGGTTGATAGTGATGAAAGGCTAAGAGTAGTTCCTCTTATTGGGAAATGGTCTTCATTCTCATACTTAACGTATGGGATCATATTCTGAAGATAGAAAATAAGTGTTACACCAAGTCTTGGTTCATTACACACTCCAGCATAAGAATACTGTGCTGCGTGCCTTTCGACATTGATGTCTTCTTCTGTACTAATGCCTGTTGGAACAAGATAAGGATAATAATATTCGTAAACGAATTTATCTTCCTCATCAAATTCACCACAGACTGCTAGTCCTATTCCATCAGCGTAATCTCTTGCAAACTCAGCTAGGATCATATTCTCATCTGTTGTGACATATGAACGCTTTCTTGCTTCCTGGATCGTGTCTGTTATAAGTTTTGTTAATTCTTTTCTATCCTTCAGATTGGAAAATCCAACTGCTCGCAAGAATTTGTGCAATGAGATTTCACCTCTTTTCTAATGCCTTTTACTTAATTACTTTGTTGGAACAAGTACTTCTTTTCCACCCATGTATGGACGCAGAACTTCAGGAATTCTAACACTTCCATCTGCCTGAAGATTGTTCTCAAGGAATGCGATGAGCATTCTTGGTGGAGCAACAACAGTATTATTAAGTGTATGAGCAAGGTAGTTTCCATCCTTACCCTTGATTCTGATCTTAAGTCTTCTAGCCTGAGCATCTCCAAGATTTGAGCAGCTACCAACTTCGAAGTACTTCTTCTGTCTTGGTGACCAAGCTTCTACATCACATGACTTGCACTTAAGGTCTGCAAGGTCTCCTGAGCAGCACTCAAGTGTACGAACAGGAATATCCATAGATCTGAAAAGATCTACTGTATTCTTCCAAAGCTTGTCATACCATTCTTTTGATTCTTCTGGCTTACAGATTACTACCATCTCCTGCTTCTCAAACTGGTGAATTCTGTAAACACCTCTCTCTTCAATACCGTGAGCACCCTTCTCTTTTCTGAAGCATGGTGAGTAGCTTGTAAGTGCCTTTGGCATCTCTTCTTCAGGAATGATCTGGTCAATGAACTTACCGATCATTGAGTGTTCACTTGTTCCGATAAGATAAAGGTCTTCACCTTCGATCTTATACATCATTGCTTCCATTTCTGGGAAGCTCATAACACCTGCTACTACGTTTCCATGGATCATGAAAGGTGGTACGCAGTATGTAAATCCTCTGTCGATCATGAAATCTCTTGCATAAGAGATAACTGCTGAGTGAAGTCTTGCGATGTCACCCATGAGATAATAGAATCCGTTACCTGCAACTCTTCTAGCTGCGTCAAGGTCGATACCATCGAATCTCTCCATGATATCTGTGTGATATGGAATCTCAAATTCAGGAACTACTGGATCACCGTACTTCTGAATCTCAACGTTCTGTGAATCATCTTTTCCAATAGGTACTGTCTCATCGATGATCTGTGGAATGATCATCATCTTATTTGTAACCTGCTCATCAAGTTCTTTCTGCTTTGCTTCAAGATTCTCAAGCTCTGCAGCTTCTTTTGCTATTTCATCCTTGAGGGCCATAGCTTCATCTTTTTTGCCCTGAGCCATAAGTCCACCGATTTCCTTAGAAATCTTGTTTCTGTGAGAACGGATCTCGTCAGCCTTCTGCTGGTTTGTTCTTCTCTCTTCATCCAACTTGATTACTTCATCTACAAGAGGAAGCTTCTCATCCTGGAATTTTTTCTTGATGTTTTCTCTTACCACATCTGGATTTTCACGTAAAAATTTAATGTCGATCATTTCGATCTCCTCCAAGTTAAATATTTATATAAATATATTTTAAGCAATTTAATTTATTGCTATTTATAGCTTATCTGCTGGTACTGCCGAGAGCTAGGTCAAGAGCTTTTTTCTCTTCTCCACTTAACTCAACATCTGCCATTCCGGCATTGATTTCTTTTGAATATGAATAATTGATTCCGTCTGTTCCATGAACTGAGTTGAGAAGGAAACCATTATCACTTTCATCTAAAAGACAAAGTGCAAAACTGAGCTTTCCTCCGCTCTGATTGAAAGCGTCGTATTTCTCAAGTCCAATCTTCTGGAATGTTCTAGCCATTCTCTTATTGATGTCGATGATGTCTTTTCTATTTTTCTCATTTTCACTTCTTATGAGTCTGTTGTCATGGAAGAGTCCAACGATTTCATCTTCAAGTGACTGAGCTTCTTTACCCTGCATGAACTTATTATATTTTTTCTCGAGCTTTCTGAATTTCACTCTTGTTACAATAAGCAAAACAAGTAATATCAGAATAAGTACAAATGCTGCGATAAATAAATAAGCTGGGTCAAGATTTCCAATTCCAAGTAAGTTAAATAATTCGCTATTCATGTTTTATCTCCATTCATCCTTTACAAAGTCTATCAGTGATTTTTTCAAGATCGTCATTACTATAGAATTCAATTTCAATCTTTCCTGTTCCATCACCTTTGGAGATAATTTCTACCTTGGTTCCAATTGCCTGTTTGCATTTTTCTGAAAGGCTAGAATATACTGCGTCAAGGCTTGCCTTGTTAGCAACTGTCTTTTTTGACTTTGGTGTCTTACCAAGATTCTTAACAAGCTTTTCTGTTTCACGAACACTGAGCTTCTCATCAAAAACTTTCTGAGCAAGTGTGATCTGCTCTTCTTCATTTTCAATTGAGATAAGTGCTCTAGCATGTCCTGTTGAAATCTTACCTTCAATGACCATCTGTCTAACATGATCACAAAGTTTTAATAGTCTAAGAGAGTTTGTAATTGTTACTCTGCTCTTTGATACTTTATCAGCTACAACGTCCTGAGTATATCCAAAGTCGTCAATGAGCTTTTTATAAGCAAGAGCTTCTTCAATAGGATTGATGTCTTCTCTCTGAATATTATCGATAAGACCAATCTCAGCAATCTCCTGCTCAGTGAGATCTTTGATTATTACTGGAACTTCTTTGAGACCAGCTTTCTTAGCTGCTCTCCATCTTCTCTCACCACCAACTATTTCATAGTGGTCTTTCTTATCTGTAACAATAAGAGGATTGATGATTCCGAACTGTTTGATTGAATCTGCAAGTTCAATCAATGTATCCTCATCAAAAGTCTTTCTTGGCTGACTTCTGTTTGGCTCAATCTTTGTAATGTTGAGTTTAACTACTTGTCCATCAACAGGTGGTGTTACAGCTTCAGGTTTTTTTGCTGTAGTAGCAACTTTTGCTGGAATTATTGAATCGAGTCCTTTTCCTAGTCCCCTCTTTGCGTTCTTTGGTACTGCCATTTTCCCCTCCAACTTACTCAAATATTCTATCTATTACTTCATCTGCTAATAATCTGTATGCTTCTGCACCAGCAGATTTTGGTTCGTATACATTAATTGGAAGTCCATAACTTGGAGCTTCTGCTAATCTAATATTTCTAGGAATAATTGTCTTGTAAACATTTTCCTGAATGTGCTCTTTTACATTCTCTACTACCTGAAGTGAAAGGTTTGTTCTTGAATCAAACATAGTAAATACTACACCTTCCATCTCAAGTTCAGGATTAAGTCTATCTTTTACCAGGTTAACTGTATGTACTAACTGACTAAGTCCTTCAAGTGCGTAATACTCACACTGAATTGGAACTAATACTGTGTTAGCAGTTGTCATAGCATTAACTGTTAACATACTAAGTGATGGTGGGCAATCAATTATAATAAAATCGTAGTTGTCTTTCACATTACTGATTGCTTCTCTAAGAATGTATTCTTTCTGCTCTGCATCGATCAACTCAATCTCTACAGCTGCAAGATTTACATTTGATGGGATGATATCTACTCCATCTAATCCCTCAACTACATTTTCTTTAATTGCTTCTTCTGTGGAACACTCTCCTATCATAAGTTCGTAGATTGTGTTCTCTAATTCATTCTTGTCTAATCCAAAACCACTAGTTGTATTACCCTGTGGATCTGTGTCGATGACTAATACCTTTTTTCCTCTTTCAGCAAGAGCAGCTGATAAGTTGATGGATGTTGTAGTCTTACCAACTCCGCCCTTCTGGTTTGCAATAGCAATAACTCTTCCCATCATTCCTCCTAAATCTAACACACTAATGTGATTATATCATAATTATTCTTATATAGACTCATCCCTGAGTGTATTTTCCAAATACTTTTTCTTTATTACAATATCTTGTATACCTAAATTGTTCAGTTTCACAATACAATTCTCACGTTTTATTAATGTTTCACGATTCTTTTTACAATATCTTGGGTATTAATGTTTCACGTGAAACAATTATTTGTATCATGATTTTTTTTAATTTGAATGTTTCACGTGAAACATTTTCATCAACTGCAACATATGAACACTAGATATATTAAAGTGGTTGTTTAGAAGGAACTCCTGCTTTACGAGGATACTTCTTTGATGTGTTTTCTTTCTTTTCAACCAAACAGATAATCCTACTAATATCTGAATTAGGAAGCATGAAATCATTTGCTGAAAGAAGCCTGCCACCTAATAGATGAATTGCACCCTTAGCTGCGTTAAGTTCATCCGCAGCTTTTTCACTCTTATAAGCGATAAATGTTCCACCTACTTTTACATAAGGTAAACAATACTCAGATAAAGTAGACATATTGGCTACTGCTCTAGAAACAGAAATATCAAAAGTTTCACGAAGAGAATCAGGTTTTGTAGAAGAATAATCTTCTGCTCTTCCGTGAAGTGTCTTGATACTTCCCTCTGAATTAAGACCAAGTTCATCTATTACTTCATTCAAAAAGTTAAGTCTCTTATTAAGTGAATCAAGTAATGTCATATTCAAATGAGGAAAAACAATCTTAAGAGGTACACTAGGAAATCCTGCTCCAGTACCAACATCGATAAGACTAAAATCGGATTTATTAAAATCAAAATACTTGCATGATGAAACACTATCAACAAAGTGAAGCTTACATACATCTTGAAACTCTGTGATAGCTGTAAGATTCATTACTTCATTCCACTTAATGAGAAGTTCATAGTATTTATTAAATTGATCAAGCTGCTTATCAGATAGTTCTATTCCAAGTTCAGAAAAATCTTTTAGCATAAGTTCGTATTTATTTCTCATCAGCATTTCCTCTATAGAGAGAATCAAGGTAAATTAAAAGCACACTGACATCTGCAGGATTAACTCCACCTATTCTAGATGCCTGTCCTATATTAACAGGTCTAAACTTTTTAAGCTTCTGTCTCGCTTCAAGCCTAAGGCTACTAACATCATCATAATCAATATCAGCAGGTATTAATTTCTTTTCAAGTTTCTTGAACTGTTCCACCTGTCTCTGCTGTCTATCAATATAACCTTCGTATCTGATAGTAATCTCAACCTGTTCAATAACGTCAGCTGGAAGTTCTACTCTCTCACTATCAATCTCACTTAGAGATTCATAATCAAATTCTGGTCTACAGATAAGTTCAGCCAAAGATGTTGCAGTCTTAAGAGTAGAACTATTATGTCTCTCCATGAAATCCTGAATCTTAGCATTTGCTCCGACTACAGTTTTCTTTAAACGAGCAACTTCCTTTTCAATAAGATCAATCTTAGTAAGAAGCTTTTGATATCTTTCTTCATCAATAAGACCAACTTCATATCCAAGCTTACGAAGTCTGATATCAGCATTATCCTGTCTGAGTAAAAGTCTGTACTCTGCTCTTGAAGTCATCATTCTATATGGTTCAAGATTTTCTTTTGTTACAAGGTCATCAACTAAGACTCCAATATAACCTTCAGATCTATCAATAGAAATATATGGCTTACCAAGAATCTGCATTGCAGCATTGATACCAGCATAAAGTCCTTGAGCTGCAGCTTCTTCATATCCACTACTTCCATTAAACTGTCCAGCACTGAATAAGCCCTTAATATTTTTTATCTCAAGTGTAGGATGGAGCTGTCCAGGACAAAGACAATCATACTCGATAGCATAAGCATTTTTTACAATACGACAATTCTCTAAACCAGGAACTGTTCTATACATTGCAATCTGAACATCCTCAGGTAAAGAAGAAGACATTCCATCGATATACATCTCATTAGTAAAAGTTCCTTCAGGCTCAACAAATACCTGATGTCTCTCATGATCTGGGAATTTAACAACCTTATCTTCAATAGAAGGACAATATCTAGGACCAACGCCTTCGATGATACCAGCATAGATAGGTGATCTATCAATGTTATTTCGTATTATTTCATGTGTCTTTTCGTTGGTATATGTCAACCAGCATGAAACCTGTGGTCTCTGAACACTTTCTGGATCTGTATCAAAAGAAAATGGAACAACCGGTGTATCACCAAACTGCTCTGACATTTTAGAATAATCAATTGTATTACCATCCATTCGAGCAGGAGTTCCTGTCTTAAATCTTCTAAGCTCAATACCAGCTTTCATAAGTGATTCAGATAAAAGATTAGAAGGCTGAAGTCCATTTGGTCCGCTGTAAGTAATTGCTTCACCTGTAAGACATCTACTCTTAAGATATGTTCCAGTACAAAGAATTACCGCCTTTGCCTCATAAGTGATTCCTGAAAAAATCTTTACTCCTGTGATCTTATGAATATATCCATCTTCATCAATATCATCAAAAAGAATCTCAGAAACTTCTGCCTGTTTGATAGTAAGATGATTCTGATGCTCTAAAACTTTTTTCATCTCTTTAGAGTATTCCATCTTATCAGCCTGACATCTAAGAGAATGAACAGCTGGGCCCTTAGAAGTATTGAGCATCTTAGACTGTAAAAAAGTCTTATCTATATTTTTACCCATTTCTCCACCAAGGGCATCAATTTCTCTAACAAGATGTCCCTTAGAAGAACCACCAATATGAGGATTACAAGGCATGAATGCAATATTATCAGCACTCATAGTAAAAATAATTGTTTCAAGGCCAAGTCTACTGCAGGCAAGAGCAGCTTCACATCCAGCATGACCCGCACCAACAACAATTACATCAAATTTTTCTTTAATATCTATCATCTTATTTACCCATACAGAACTTAGAGAAAATTTCTTCTACAAGATCGTCTCCAACTTCTTCACCAATTATTTCACCTAAAGAAGCATAAGCATTTGTAAGATCAACAGTAAAGAAATCTTCTGAAAGATTTTTGTCTATACTATCAATTACTAAATTTAAACTATCATAAGCTTGTCTCAAAAGATCTTTGTGCCTTAAGTTAGTAATATATATTTCCTGCTTTGGAACAATATCACCATTAAGGAAAAGCTTAGACACAGCATCTTTGAGTTCATCAATTCCCTGTCCTTTAAGCATTGAAGTACTAATAACAGGTAAATACTCATCTGATGAACATGAAAACAGCATACGAACGATATCTTCTGTTATTTTAATATCATCAGATAAATCATTCTTATTAAGAAGAACTATTGTCTTCTTATCCTTGCAAAGGCTGATGATTTCTTTATCTTCATCATCCGTATCAGAAGTAGAATCCATAATATACAAAACAAGGTCAGCTTCTTCAACTTTACTCTTTGCTTTATCAACACCTATCTTCTCAATTACATCATCTGTATTTCGAATACCGGCTGTATCAATAACATGAAGAACTATGTCTCCAAGTCTAACTGTCTCTTCAATAATATCTCTAGTAGTACCAGCAATATCAGTAACTATCGCCCTCTCATCTCCAGTAAGTGCATTTAAAAGAGAAGATTTACCAGCGTTTGGTTTACCAACAATAACGGTTTTAATGCCATCTTTTCTGATCTTACCTTCATCCGCTGTACTAACTAATCTATCAATATCAGAAATAATAGGTTTAATTATTTCTTTTAATCTATCAGGAAAACCATCAAGGTCATAATTTTCAGGATCATCAAGAGCAGATTCAATGAATGCCATCTGATAAAGAATCTTTTTTCTTATCTCTTTTATCTTATTTGAAATCTTACCCTGAAGCTGTCTTCTGGAACTCTCAAGTGCAAAGTTATTCTGAGCACTGATGATATCCATTATAGCTTCTGCTTTGGTAAGGTCTATCCTACCATTTAAAAAAGCTCTTTTTGTAAATTCACCTGGTTCTGCAAGTCTGCAACCATGATCAAGTAAAAGCTGCAGAATCTGATTCATGATCAGCATTCCGCCGTGAGAATTAATCTCAATAACATCTTCTTTGGTGTAACTATGAGGGGCTTTCATATATGAGATCATAACTTCATCAACGATATTTTCGCCGTCACAAATATATCCATATTTAATGGTATTCGCTTCATGATCAAATAGGTCATGTTTATTAGAACCAGAAATATAGATTTCATTACAAATAGAAACAGCATCTTTACCACTAACTCTGATGATTCCGATTCCAGCATCAGACATAGCAGTTGCAATTGCACAGATTGTATCGTTGTTTAGATTATTCAAAACAGTAGACATATATGAAACCTCACTAATATTCTACTTAAATAATACCCCTAGGAAGAAAACCTAGGGGTATTTGGTTAACATTATTTCTTTAATGTAACAACAACTCTTCTAAATGGTTCCTCACCTTCACTGTGTGTTGTAACATATCTATCATTCTGAAGTGCTGAATGAATGATTCTTCTCTCATAAGGATTCATAGGCTCAAGAGCAACTGACTGTCTTGATTTTCTAACCTTATAAGAAATATTCTTTGCAAGATTTTCAAGAGTAGCTTTTCTTCTCTCACGGTAGTTCTCTGTATCAACTTTAACGTGAACATACTCTGAAATATCTCTGTTTACTACTAAAGAAATAAGATATTGAAGAGAATCAAGTGTCTGTCCTCTCTTACCAATGAGAACACCCATCTCTGCTCCACTAAGCTCAACATCTAAGATGTTATCATTTGAATTAAACTTAGTATCAACAGTAACTTCCATATTCATGGCTCCGAATACTTCCTTAAGGAAATCATTTGCTTTCTTGCAAAGGTCATCGCCATTTATATCAGAAGAAGCTGCTTTCTTTTCAGCTTTAACTTCTGGCTTCTTCTCTTCTTTAACTTCTACTTTTGTCTCAACTGTCTCTTCTTTTTCTTCTTTAATTCTTGCTTTGATAACAGCTGGCTTAGCACCGATTCCTAAAAGACCAGCAGATCCAGCAGAAACAACTTCGTAATCAAGTTTATCACTAGTAACAAGTAGACTTTCACAAGCTTCTGTGATTGCTTCATCAACATTCTTTGCTGTGAACTCTTTATATTCCATTGTGACCTCCCCATATAAGGCAATTATTTATTATTTTTTTCGTTGAATTCTTTAACCATATTAGCCTTAGCTAAAAGTGAATCTTTACGGATTTCTTTGCCGTTAAGCTTAGTTCTAACATTCTGAAGTTCTGCCTCATTATCAGCATTAACAGCCTTAGAAGGTGTTGACTGAATATTACGAGTAGACATGTTAGCATATCTATTCATCTGAGGAGTTGCCTTCATCTTCTCCATCTTTGCCTTGTACTTCTCAGTATTCTTGGCAATCTCAGCATCGATATCGATCTTATCAATGTGCTTGTTGATAACTATCTGCTGGATTGATCTGATAACAGCACCAGCAATCCAGTAAAGACCCATACCTGCAGGAAGACTGAAACAGAAGAATGCTGACATAAGTGGCATCATAATGTTCATAGTCTTCATAGACTGCTGCATCTGAGCTGCTGGATCATCTGGATCTGGCTTAGCGTTGCTGTCTACCTGCTGAGGCATAAGCTTTGTGTTGATCCACTGAGTAAATGCTGCAAGAACAGGAACTATGATACCTCCAATAAGAAGAATGAAGTTCTTGTTAGCAAATGCAGTCTGTACCATATATCTAGGACTATCACCAATGTTAAGTCCTAAGAAGAAATTGAACTTGTTTAATAAAGCATGTGTGGTATCAATTGAACTAGCTAAATTTCCAAAGTTAGATGTAAGTGAATCCCAATCAGCTGATGAAGCCTTATTAAGAACATCTATAAGAGTGTTCTCTACATAAGAAGCATCTCCTGCTGTGAAAAGTTCGTTCTTGAACTGACCAGAGAAAGACTTAGCACTTGAAAGATTCTCCTGGATGAATGCCAAAGCACCATCAGTAGTGCGAAGCTGCTCAACTAAAGGATAAAAAGCATTTCTAACTATTGTTACATAAGCTGGAATTGAATAGATAACACGATAAAGAGCAAAAAGAATAGGCATCTGAATAACAAGCTGTAAGCAGCTACCTGTCTGTGATACGCCATACTTAGCGTAAAGCTCTTTAGTTTCCTGCTGCATAGCAAGCATAGAATCGTTGTCTTTTTTGCCCTTGTACTTAGCCTGAATAGCCTTAAGTTCTGGGCTCATCTTAGCCTGAAGCTTAGAGAATTTCTGCTGCTTGTATGTAAGTGGTAAAAGTAAAAGATAAATTACAATTGTGAAAATAATGATTGCAAGACCGATATTAGGAATTCCAATAGCATTAAGAACATTGAAGATTCCGTTCATGATATGACCAAGAATCCAAGCTACTGGTCCAACAATCTTACCCTGATAAGGGGTTAAAATAGCTCCCGTCAAAATGTACCTCCTCTGAAAACCTACGGAACTGGATCATATCCACCGCTGGAGAAAGGATTACACCTAAGAATCCTCCATGCAGCCAAAAGTCCCCCTTTAAGAGCCCCGTATTTTTCTATTGCTTCTAACCCATACTCCGAGCATGTTGGAATATATGGGCACTTTGTTCTTTTTAATGGAGACAAATACTTCCTATAAACTTTGATCAAAAAAATAAGTATTCTTTTCATCAATTACCGCCATTTTTCTTTATGCGGGCCTTCCCTGCCAGGCTTAATAGAGATTCTTCTATATTAATGTATCTAGCATCTCTTGCACAGGCTCTGGCTACGACTACTATGTCCAAACCACTATTGAACATATCTTCGTGTAGTCGGTATGATTCTCGAACAAGTCTTGCAAATCTGTGCCTTACAATACTGTTCCCTATTTTTTTACTACATGAAATTCCAAGTCTGTTAATCGAACTACCATTTTCCCACACATAAAGAACTATATACTTATTAGCATAGCTCTTACCGTTCTCATAACATCTTCGAAAATCAGTTGTCTTTTTCATTGATTCCGAAAAAAGCATATTCTGTCCTTTTTATATAAGAAGAAAAAAGGCCACATTAATTGCGGCCTTTAATATCATGCAGATAATCTCTTTCTTCCTTTTGCTCTTCTAGCAGCGAGTACTTTTCTACCGCCCTTAGTAGCCATTCTTGCTCTGAAGCCGTGTACTCTGGCTCTCTGAAGCTTATGAGGCTGGAATGTCATCTTCATATTGGAAACACCTCCTTCTTAACCAAACTAACCATAAAGGTCTGTTAAATGACGTTGATCAGAAATAAATCAAGTCATAATTATCCTGTGTGGAAAAAATCTTTATAATTATAATAAATAAAAAACTAGCAGTCAAGCCATTAATGGGCATTAATTCTTATAATAAAACATTAAAATTTTTTTCAAAAAATTAGTAACAACATTTTGTACTGAAAAAAGTTATCCACAACAAAATGTTGATTTTGTGGATAACCTGTTGATTAATTATTTATACCCACTTTTATCCACAATTTTTTCCATTTTTGTGGAAAACATAGTACATAATCTGAGGAAAAATTAATTAAACACCGAAGTTTATGCCCTTTATAACGGTAGATTAACGAACGTGGAAAAAATAGTCTTTTTCCACAATCAATTTTTTTGCCATTTTATTTTCCATTTTTTTTAAAAGTTATCCACAAATTCCTGTCGTTTGATATTTGTTTTCTTTTAATATAAAATAGTAAAAGTCTAAAAATATGCATTTTTGGGGAGTTTTTTCATGCAATCATCATCAGAAATCACAGAAAAATTGAAGAATAATTGGGAGTCTATCAAGCATACTATCAAGATAGAATCTGGTATTACAGAGATTTCTTATCGTACCTGGATAGACCCTCTTACTGTATATAGCGTACAGGACAATAATGTAAAGATCCTTATACCATCAGATAATTCCATGGCACTTCAGTACATTATCAATCACTACATGGATTTTATTAAGGTTACCATTTCAGAATTTTTAGAAACAATGGTAGACGTTTCTTTTATTTTGAAAAAAGACACTATTAATAATGAAGAAACTCAAGAAGATAATTTTGAAGAATCTCGCGAAGGTAGCTACAAAGGCACAATCAACTACGAACAGTCTAATCTTAACCCTAAATATAGATTTGATACCTTCGTAGTAGGAAGTAACAACAAGTTTGCTCATTCAGCATCTCTTGCTGTAGCTGAGTCTCCAGGAATCTCCTACAACCCTCTTTTCCTATATGGAGGACCAGGACTTGGAAAGACTCACCTTATGCATTCAATCGGTCACTTCATTATGGAGCATGATCACAAAGCTAAAGTTTTATATGTAACTTCAGAGCAGTTTACTAATGAAGTTATTGAATCCATCAGAAGTGGTAAGACTGAGAGCATGTCCAAGCTCCGTGAAAAATATCGTAGAGTTGATGTACTGATGGTCGATGACGTTCAGTTTATTATAGGTAAAGAGTCAACACAGGAAGAATTTTTCCACACCTTCAATGAGCTCCATCAGGCTGGTAAACAGATCATCCTTTCATCTGATAAGCCACCAAAAGAGATGGAAACACTTGAAGAGAGATTCAGATCACGTTTCGAGATGGGACTTATTGCTGATATTCAGTCTCCTGACTACGAAACAAGAATGGCAATTCTTCGTAAGAACTCAGAAAACTACGGCAAGAACATCGATGATGAAGTCATTGATTACATTGCTACTAATATCAAATCAAACATCAGAGAGCTGGAAGGTGCTTATAACAAGATAATCGCTTATTCAAGACTTAACAATGTAGACGTTACTCTTGAAAATGCAATGGAAGCTCTCAAAGACATCATCTATCCCGATAAGTCAAAGGTTATCACACCTCAGCTTATCATTGATACAGTTTGTGAGCAGTACGGAACCAAGAAAGACGACATTATCTCCAAGAAGAGAAATTCTGAGATCGTACTTCCAAGACAGATCATCATGTATCTCTGCAGAGAGCACACAGATGCTTCATTAGAAGAAATCGGAAGAACTCTTGGTAAAAAAGATCACACAACAGTTATGAGCGGTATCAACAAGATCAAACAAAAGATGGCTTTTGATGAAGAACTCAATAAAAACATCGATATTATAATGAAGAAACTCAACCCTTCTTTATAACTTGTTCATTAATTGTGGATAACTATCCTGATAACTTGTGATTTAAAAGAGGATAATCTGTTATTTAGGGGTGGATAAAAAAATTAGGCCTCATTTGTTAAAATTTGGCTTGTTTATAACTATTAAATTTTCAACACCATTTTTTTTGTTTTCAACAATCAAAAATTTGTAAAAAAGCCGCATAAATTGTATAATAGAATAGGTTTTACACTTATCAACAGCTATTATTAATTCTTTTATGATTTATTAATAATTATTTTATATACGCACGCGAAGGGAGTAAGGACTTAAATGAAATTTGTATGCTCTAAATCTAATCTTGTAAGTGGTTTACAGATTGTTTCTAAAGCAGTTCCTTCTAAAACAACAATGTCTATTCTGGAATGTATCTTAGTAGATGCAACAGAAGGAGTTATTAAATTCATTGCTAACGATATGGAACTTGGAATTCAGACTATAGTAGATGGAGATATAGTTGAGAGAGGATTTATTGCTCTCGATGCTAAGATCTTTGTAGACATAGTTAGAAAGCTTCCAGATAATGATGTAACTATTGAATCAGATTCAACTAATAAAGTAACTATCAGCTGCGAAAAAGCAAAGTTCAACCTCATCGGAAGAAAAGGTGATGACTTTACTTATCTTCCATCAATTGAAAAGATTGATGGAATAACAGTTTCTCAGTTTACACTTCGTAATGTAATCCAGCAGACTATCTTCTCAATTTCTGAGACAGATGCTAATAAGATGATGAGCGGAGAGCTTTTTGAGGTAGAAGGAGAAAACCTTAAGTTAGTTTCTCTTGATGGACACAGAATTTCTATCAGAAAAGTTAAGCTTGGCGGAACATATTCAAACAAAAAAGTTATCGTTCCAGGTAAGACACTTGGTGAAATCAGTAAGATCCTTGGTGATAGCACTGAGAAGATGGTCAACATCTACTTTACTGACAAGCATGTTCTCTTTGAGTTTGATAAGACAATCGTAGTATCAAGACTTATCGAAGGTGAATACTTCAGCATTGATCAGATGCTTTCAAGTGATTATGAGACAAAGATGACAATTAACAGAAAAGAGTTCCTTGAGTGTATCGACAGAGCTACTCTTCTCGTTAAAGAAGGTGATAAGAAGCCAGTTATCATATCTGTTACTGATGGAAAGATGGAACTTAAGATCAATTCTGCAATTGGTAGCATGGATGAAGAAATAGACATTGAGAAACAAGGTAAGGATCTCATGATCGGATTCAATCCTAAGTTCCTAATTGATGCTCTTAGAGTAATTGAGGATGAGACAGTAGATATTTACTTAGTTAATCCTAAGGCTCCTTGCTTTATCAGAGATAAAGATGGCGCTTATATCTATCTTGTTCTTCCAGTCAACTTTACAACTGTTGACTAATTATTGTTAACAAAGGATTTATCATGGAAATAGTTAAGTTAAGACCACAGGATGATTTTATAAAATTAGGTCAGGCCCTCAAAAAAGCTGGTCTTGAAGGTTCTGGTGTTGATGCCAAGATGGACATTCAGGCAGGTCTTGTAAAAGTTAATGGCGAAGTTGAAGAAAGACGTGGCCGTAAGCTCTATGATGGAGACATCTTTGAGTATAACAACACACAGGTAAAAATAGAGAAATGATAATAAAATCACTGGAATTATCTGATTTTAGAAATTATGAAAACTTAAAAATTGATTTCAGTAGCGGAACAAATATACTCTACGGGGATAATGCTCAGGGAAAGACTAACATCCTTGAAGCAATATTTGTTTCTGCTACAACAAAATCCCATAAGGGAAGCAAAGACAAAGAAATCATAAGCTTTGGTAAAGAAGAAGCTCATATCAGAACTATTCTTGAAAAAGACAACGCGGAATATCGCGTTGATATGCACCTTAGGAAAAGCAAGACAAAAGGTATTGCCATAGATGGTCAGAAGATCAAAAGAGCTTCTGATCTGATTGGAAGGCTGAATGTAGTTTTTTTCTCACCAGAAGATCTTAGTATTATTAAAAATGGTCCTTCAGAGAGACGCAGATTCATGGATATGGAGCTGTGTCAGCTAGATCAGATATATTTAAATAGTCTATCTAAATACAACAAATTAGTTGTCGAAAGAAATAAAGTTCTAAAGGATCTTTTTGAACACCCTGAAAATTCAGTACTTTTGGATGTTCAAGACAAGCAGTTATGCGAGTACGGATCCGTCATAATCAAAACTAGAGAAAAATTCATCGCAGAGCTCAATGAAATAATAAGACCTATACACAAGAAATTGACGGGAGAAAAAGAAATCCTGTCAGTTTACTATGAGCCAAATGTTTCAGCAGAAGATCTTGAGAAGAAGTTAAGAGCTTCTAGACAAAAAGATATGTATGCTAAGCAGACGACAGTTGGTCCTCATAAAGATGATTTTTCTTTTATCATTCAGAAAAATGAATCTGAAGATGGAATAGACATTAGAAAATTCGGATCTCAAGGACAGCAGAGAACTGCATCTCTATCTTTGAAGCTTTCTGAGATTGAGATTGTAAAAAAAGCTAAGAAAGAAAATCCAGTACTTCTTTTGGATGATGTATTGTCAGAGCTTGATAGTAACAGACAGAATTACCTGCTCAATACTATCGGAAACATACAGACTATCATCACATGTACTGGTCTTGATGAATTTGTTAATAACAGATTTGAAATAGATAAACTGTTCAAGGTAACAGATGGAACAGTAAGTAGTGAAAACTAAGAAATGGAGCAAAGAATGGGTAACGAAGAAGTACAGTATGGCGCTGACCAAATTCAAATTCTAGAAGGACTTGAAGCGGTTAGAAAAAGACCAGGTATGTATATCGGAACAACAGCAAGCAGAGGTCTTCATCACCTCGTTTATGAGATTGTTGATAACTCAGTAGATGAGGCACTTGCTGGTTTTTGTGATCATATCGAAGTAACAATAAACGAAGATAATACTATCATTGTCAAAGATAATGGTAGAGGTATTCCTGTAGATGTTAACCACAAGTCAGGACTTACCGGTGTAGAAGTAGTATTTACCATTCTTCACGCAGGTGGAAAGTTCGGCGGTGGAGGATACAAGGTATCTGGTGGACTTCACGGCGTTGGTGCATCTGTAGTTAACGCTCTTTCAGAGTGGTTAGAGGTTCAGGTTACAAGAGATGGCAAGATTTATCAGCAGCGCTATGAGAGAGGAAAAGTTTGCTACCCTCTTAAGGTCGTTGGTGATGCTCCAGAAGGAGTTACAGGAACAAGAGTATATTTCAAGCCAGATGCTCTTATCTTCAAAGAGACAACCGTTTACGATTACAACATTTTGAAGCAGAGACTTCGTGAGATGGCGTTCCTTACAAAGGGACTTAGAATTTCACTTACTGATATGAGAGTTGAGGAAGGTGAAGAGCCACAGGTTCAGACTTTCCACTACGAAGGCGGTATCAAGGAATTCGTAGCATACCTCAATAAGAGCAAGACATCTCTTTACGAAGAAATCATGTATTTCGAAGGAAACAAGAACAACGTTCAGGTTGAAGTTTCCCTTCAGCACAACGATTCCTTCACAGAGAGCATTTACACATTCGTTAATAACATCAACACTCCAGAAGGTGGTACACACCTTGAAGGATTTAAGGCAGCTCTTACCAAGACATTCAACGACTACGCTAGAGCTAATAAGATGTTAAAAGACAGTGAGGAAAACCTTACTGGTGAAGATATCAGAGAAGGTCTTACAGCTATCATCAGTGTTAAGATCGAGGATCCTCAGTTCGAAGGTCAGACCAAGCAAAAGCTCGGTAACTCAGAAGCTAGGGGCGCTGTTGCGAGCATCGTTGGTGAGCAGCTCACATATTTCCTTGAGCAGAATCCTAACGTTGCCAAGCAGATTCTTGAAAAAGCTATCCTTGCTCAGAGAGCAAGAGATGCAGCAAGAAAGGCAAGAGACCTTACAAGACGTAAGTCCGCTCTTGATGGACTTGGACTTCCTGGTAAGCTTGCTGACTGTTCAGACAAAGATCCTAAGAACTGCGAAATCTTCATCGTAGAGGGAGATTCTGCGGGTGGATCAGCTAAGACAGCAAGAAGCCGTGCTACTCAGGCTATCCTTCCACTTAGAGGTAAGATCCTAAACGTAGAAAAAGCCAGAGTTGATAGAATTTATGGCAATGCAGAAATCAAAGCAATGATCACAGCATTCGGTACAGGTATTCATGACGATTTTGATATCAGCAAACTTAGATATAACAAGATCATTATCATGACCGATGCCGACGTAGACGGTGCGCATATTGCAACACTTATGCTGACATTCCTTTATAGATTTATGCCAGAACTTATCAAAGAAGGTCACGTTTATCTTGCACAGCCACCTCTTTACAAGCTTGAAAAGAATAAAAAGGTTTGGTATGCATACAGCGATGAAGAGCTCAATCAGATTCTGACTGATGTTGGAAGAGACCAGAACAACAAGATCCAGCGTTACAAGGGACTTGGTGAGATGGATCCTGAGCAGCTCTGGGAAACAACAATGGATCCTGAGAGAAGAGTTCTTTTACGAGTTAATATGGACGAAGAATCTGAGTCAGATATTGACGTAACATTCACAACTCTCATGGGTGATAAGGTTGAACCTAGAAGAGAATTCATCGAGAAAAACGCTAAGTTCGTTAAAAACCTTGATATTTAAAGAGGAAGAGTATAAAAAATGGCTGATAATATTAACAATAACAACAACAATGACTTATCAGATGACGTATTTGAGAAAGTCACAACTGATAGAATAAAAGAAGTCGACCTCCAGAAGACAATGGAAGCAGACTACATCGACTATGCCATGAGTGTTATTGCTTCAAGAGCACTTCCAGACGTAAGAGATGGTCTTAAGCCAGTTCAGAGAAGAATTCTTTATTCTATGATAGAGCTCAATAATGGTCCCGACAAGCCACACCGTAAGTGTGCTCGTATCGTCGGTGATACAATGGGTAAATATCATCCACACGGTGATAGTTCTATTTATGGAGCATTGGTAAACATGGCTCAGCCATGGTCTATGAGATATTGTCTTGTAGATGGACATGGTAACTTCGGTTCTGTGGACGGCGATGGCGCAGCTGCTATGCGATACACAGAGGCTAGACTTACTAAGATCTCAATGGAGATGACAGCTGATATCAACAAGAACACAGTTGATTTCATACCAAACTTCGATGAGACAGAAAAAGAGCCTACAGTACTCCCAAGTAGATATCCTAACCTTCTCGTAAATGGTACAACAGGTATCGCCGTAGGTATGGCAACAAACATACCTCCACACAATTTAAGAGAAGTAATAAATGCTGTTACCAAGATGATCGATAACAGAATCCTTGAAGATAGAGAGACAGAGATCGAGGAACTTCTCGAGATCGTTAAGGCTCCTGACTTCCCAACTGGTGGTATCATCCTTGGAACAAGAGGAGCAGAGGAAGCTTATAGAACAGGACGCGGTAAGGTTATCGTAAGAGCCGTTACAAATATCGAGCCAATGCAGAATGGTAAGAACAGAATCGTTGTAACAGAGCTTCCATATCTTGTAAATAAAGCAAACATGATCTCAAAGATTGCTGAACTCGTTAAGCTCAAAAAGCTTGATGGAATCACAGCCCTTAGAGATGAGTCTGATAGAGAAGGTATGCGTGTAGTTATCGAGCTTAGAAACGATGTTAACCCTAACATCATGCTCAACAAGCTTTACAAGCATACACAGATGCAGGATTCTTTTGGTATCATCATGCTGGCATTGGTTAACAACCAGCCAAAGATCATGAGCCTTACAGAGATGCTCACACACTACATCAAGCATCAGGAAGACGTTGTTAGACGTAGAACAGAGTTCGACCTCAACAAGGCAGAAGAAAGAAATCATATCTTAGAAGGATTACTGATTGCCCTTGATAACATTGATGAAGTAATCAAGATCATCAGAGGCAGTGAGACAGTTGCTATTGCAAAAGAGCAGTTGATGTCCCGTTTTGGACTTTCAGATGCTCAGGCTCAGGCAATTGTTGATATGAGACTTCGTACTCTCACAGGCTTGGAAAGAGACAAGCTTGAGCAGGAGCACGCAGAGCTCTTAAAGAGAATCGAAGAATTAAAGGCAATTCTTGCTGATAGAAAGGTACTTCTTGGAGTAATCAAGACAGAAATCCAGGAGATATCTGATAAATTCGGAGATGACAGAAAGTCACAGATCGGACATGACGATTCTGATATCGACATGGAAGACCTTATCCCAAATGTGAATACAGTTATTGCAATGACAAACCTTGGTTATATCAAGAGAATGTCAATCGATAACTTCAAGTCACAGAACCGTGGCGGTAAGGGAATCAAGGGTATTACAACAATCGACAATGATTTCGTTGAAGATATCCTTATGACAACAACACATAACTACGTAATGTTCTTTACCAATACTGGTAGAGTTTACAGACTCAAAGCATATCAGATTCCAGAAGCATCAAGAACTTCAAGAGGAATGGCAATCGTTAATCTCCTGCAGCTCGCTCCTGGTGAGAAGATTTCAGCTATGATACCAGTTAGCGGATTTGAGGATGAAGACAAGAGCCTCTTCATGGTTACCAAGAAAGGTACCGTTAAGAAGACTCCAATCACAGATTTCTCAAATGTTAGAAAGACTGGACTTGCAGCAATCAACTTAAGAGATGACGATGAGCTTATCGAAGTTAAGACTGTTAAGAAGAACGCTGAGATTTTCCTCGTAACCAAGAATGGTATGTGCATCCACTTTGATGAATCAGACGTTAGATTTACTGGCAGATCATCAATGGGTGTTAGAGGTATGATGCTTGATGATACTGATGAGATCGTTGGTATGCAGCTCAATACACAGGGCGATTCACTTCTCATCGTTTCAGAAAAAGGATTTGGTAAGAGAACAACACTCGACGAATTCCACAGCCAGTTCAGAGGTGGTAAAGGTGTTAAGTGCTACAAGATCACTGAAAAGACAGGAAATGTAGTCGGTGTTAAGGCTGTTAATGATGATAACGAGATCATGATGATCACAAATGCAGGTATCATCATTCAGCTGAGAATGGATGAAATAACAGTTCATGGAAGAGTAACATCAGGTGTTAAAATGATCAACCTTGATAAGGGTGTTACAGTAGCCAAGATTGCTAAAGTCAGAGAGAAAGTATCTGACGGAGATAGAGAGATCGACAATATAGAAGACGTTACAGAAGATATTCCTGAGGAATGAGGGGCCTATGAACATCGGACTGTTAATATCTGAGTTAGAAGACAAAGAAGTAAAAAGAATTTGTATAGGAGCAAGTCAGGCAGCAAATGACAAGGGTGCATCTCTTGTCATTATGCCTGGTAAATATATTGATTCAGATAAACATCAATATAGTGCTCTGTTTGACTATGCCAACACGTCCGATTTCGACGCCATTGTTGTAGACATCGAGAGAATAGGAAAAGAAACATCAATCCTTAGGAGAGAAGCTTTTCTAAAAAAATTCGACAAAGTACCTGTTTTGACACTTACTGAGACTGAAGGATTTCAGTCAGTAAATGCAGTTGAGACAGATCATGATCAATTTGAGCAGTTAGGATATGAGGCTGTATGCGATGCAATATTCTTTGCCAAAAATGGAGTTATTCCTCCAGCAGAAGCTGCAAAGAAATTTACATTCGTAGAACAGCCAGATTCCAACGCTCTTTCTATTATTTCTGAAATTGGTTTTAATCTGTTCCACAAAAAATATGAAACAGAAAAAGCTCATGAGATACTTGCAAAAGCAGCAGTAGACATGGGTATCAAGAATTTTGGTATTTATCTTTATGACAAAAAAGTAAAGAATACCAACAAGTATCCATGGAGTATCCCAGAGACCATTACTGTTAAAAGTACAGTAATTGATGGAAGCTGTGCTACTTTTTCTGATGGAAAGTTATCCACAGAGACAGACAAAATCTTCTCTAGTTATACACAAAAAAAGACAACAGTTCTTTTAACTGGTGCATTATTCGTAGGAGATTATCAGCTAGGACTATTAATTACCGAGTATAACCCACGAATGCTCATCGACCATTACTTTGAGAGCTTCCAGGGATTTGTAACAGCAATTTCCAGGCTTTCATATTTGGAAAAAGAGCTCCTTAAAACCACAGAAGAACTCTATGAAGTTCAGGAAGAGCTCGCAAGAGACGACTCAGTTCTTGATCACATCGGAGATCAGGACTATCTCACCGGCGGACTCAATAGAAGAGGATTCTTTGCAAAGGCGTATGACCTCTTAAAAGAAGAATTCAAACCAGGAAAATTTGCAGTTGTTTCCTATATTCACATGGAATCACTTAAAGGAATCAATGATATTTACGGACATGACGAAGGTGACAGGGCAGTCAAGAAAGTAGCTAAGGTGCTTCAGGATGTATTTGGAGATAGCCTTTGCGGTAGAATCCGAGGCGACGAATTTGCTGTGATCGAGATCACTGATGAAGAGGGCAAATCCGAGGCAATCATTCAGGAGATGTCCATGCAGAACGGAAAACTCCTTGCTGATTCGCCAAGATATATCAATCACCTTCAGTATGCTATCTGCGAATTTAGCTATGACGACAATCTCTCACTTCGTGAGATGTTAAAAGAGACAGACGAAAACTTACAGAGAATAAAAGGAAATATATCATAATGGGACTTAAGTTAGTATCTTGGAATGTAAATGGACTCAGAGCCTGTGTATCAAAAGGCTGTTTTCAGGAATTCATGGAAAAAGAAAATCCTGATGTGATCTGCCTTCAGGAGACCAAGCTCCAAGAAGGACAGATAGAGATGGACCTTCCAGAGTACAAAGAATATTGGAACTACGCTGAAAAGAAAGGATATTCAGGAACTGCAATTTTTACAAAAGAAGAGCCAATATCCGTAACTTATGGTCTCGGAATAGAAGAGCACGACCACGAAGGACGTGTGATCACTGCAGAGTATAAAGATTATTATCTTGTAACTGTATACGTTCCAAATGCAAAAGAAGATCTATCTAGACTTGAATATAGACAGGTTTGGGAAGATGATTTCCTTGCCTACATCAAAAAGCTTGAAGAGAAAAAGCCAGTGATCTACTGCGGTGATTTAAACGTAGCGCACAAAGAGATAGACCTCAAAAATCCTAAGCCAAACAGAGGACACGCAGGATTTACTGACGAAGAAAGAGCTAAGTTTGATAACGTAGTAAATTCAGGACTTGTAGATACCTTCAGACATTTCTATCCAGACCTCGAAGGTGCATATTCTTGGTGGTCCTATAGATTTAACTCAAGAGCCAAGAACGCAGGCTGGCGTATTGACTACTTTGTAGTTTCAGAAAGCCTCATGCCAAAGGTAGAAGATGCCAAGATCTATAGCGAAGCTCTTGGTTCAGACCACTGCCCAGTTGGACTCATATTAAAATAAAGCACAATAAAAGCTCTGATTCATACGAATCAGAGCTTTCTTAATCTCATAAACTAGATCAAAAATCTGTCTTTGCAAGGAAGCTTGCAATCTTGCCCCAGTAGTTATCAGGGTCTTTTACAACTCCCTCAATGTGTCCAGCACCAAGGATCATGCAGTACTGCTTTGGACAGCTAGCTGCTTCATAAAGTCTTGAGCACATGTGAGGATCGATAAATGAATCATCATCTCCATGAATGAATAATGTAGGAGTTTCAGACTTAGCAACAGCCTTGATAGGGCTTGCATCATTGATGTCATAGCCAGCTCTCAAGTAGATGATAATTCTAGAAAGAGCAAGGGCAATAGGCGTTGGTATAAAGGATCCCTTGAAACTCTTGTAGGTTGCAGCAAACTGCTCGCGAAGAGTTGCGTATGCGCTGTCTGCAATAGCAGCCTTAACATTTTCTGGAAGATGCTCACCTGTAGTCATAAGAGTTGTAGCAGCTCCCATGGACATACCATGTAAAAGAATCTTTGCTTCTGGGTCTCTCTTGATGATCCAGTAGATCCACTCTAAGATATCAAGCCTGTCATCAAGACCATATCCAATGTACTTGCCTTCACTCTTACCAAAACCTCTAAGGTCTGGAAGTAAGCAGTTAGTACCATCTTCAAGATACTGCCTAGCATAAATTCCATTACTCTCGTGATTGTCCCAAATGCCATGGATAATAATGGCATATTTGTGAGAGTTTGTAGAAGCAGGAATATATGAAGCATGGAGCTTTAGCTGGTCGATGCTGTCGATATACATATCCTGTCTGTTTGGATGATTTCTTACAAAGTGACGTCCCTCAGTGATCTGTTCATCAAAGTCCTTGTCATCATCTGTGTGCTGATGAGGAACTGTAGAAATCTTGTAGATGTAATTGCTAAAAGCAAAAGCGCCTCCAAATAAGGCTGAAAAGATGCCTAGCTTTACAAAAGCGTTTTTCTTACTCATTAAGTCTCCAATCCACCGGAAATGACACCGGTATATATAAAGCTATATATATAATAGCATTTTTTTTGTTAAAATAAGCAAGAAAACGGTATTCTTTTTTATCATTATGTTTTATCATAGTTCATAGTAAAATAAAGTATTTTAGGGGTAAATAAAAATGGCGAAAAATAGTAAAAAAGTAAACAAAGTTCAGCTATGTATTGATCGTGACTTTACTATCAGTAAAGTTGACGAGCGTATCTATGGCTCTTTTATCGAGCATCTTGGAAGAGCTGTCTATGAAGGAATCTATCAGCCAGGCAACAAGTTTGCAGACAAAAATGGCTATCGTAAGGACGTTATGAAGCTCATTAAAGAGATAGGAGTTCCTATCGTAAGATATCCAGGCGGAAACTTCGTATCAGCCTTTAACTGGGAAGACAGCGTAGGACCAAAGAAAGATAGACCAAGAAGATTAGAGCTTGCTTGGGGCGTAGTAGAGACTAATCAGTTTGGTCTTGATGAGTTCATGGATTGGTGTAAAAAAGTTGGAACAAAGCCAATGTACGCTATTAACCTCGGAACAAGAGGAATAGATGATGCCAAGAACATTGTAGAATACTGCAATATCAAGAGTGGCACTAAGTACAGTGACATGAGAATCAAAAATGGCGCTAAGGATCCTTATAATATCAAGCTCTGGTGCCTTGGAAATGAGATGGATGGACCATGGCAGATGGGACATTTAACTGCTGAGGAATACGGCTTAAAGGCTGGAAGAGCAGGTCAGATCATGAAGCTCGTTGATCCTACGATCGAGACAGTAGCTTGCGGATCATCATCTCTTTATATGGATACATACGGAAATTGGGAGAGAATCGTACTTGAGAACAGCTACGATACAACAGATTATCTCTCACTTCACACATATTATGGCAATGCTGAGGATGACACACCTAACTTCCTTGCAAGCAGCGTAGCAATGGACCAGTTTATTGGTCAGGTTATCAGCATCTGCGATTATGTAAAGGCAGTTAAGCGTTCTAAGAAGACTATCAATCTCTCATTTGATGAGTGGAATGTTTGGTATCATTCAAACGAGCAGGATAAAAAGCTTGAGAAATGGGTAGAGCATCCTCATCAGCTTGAAGACATCTATAACTTTGAAGATGCTCTCCTTGTTGGTTCAATGCTCATCACACTCCTTAGACATGCCGACAGAGTTAAGATTGCGTGTCTTGCTCAGCTTGTAAATGTTATTGCACCTATTATGACTTCAGATACAGGAGCATGGAGACAGACAATCTTCTATCCATACATGCAGGCAAGTGTATACGGAAGAGGAGAAGTTCTCAACACTGTTGTTAAGGTTCCTACCTATGAATCCAAGCACGGCGATGCTCCATATGTAGACAGCGTAGTCCTTTGCGATGAAGAAAATGAGACACTGACAATCTTTGCTGTAAACAAAGACCTTGAAGGTGACTATGAGCTTACCTGCGACCTCAGACAGTTCTCAGGTTACAAGGTTGTAGAGCACAGCATGCTCACACACAAAGACCTCAAGGCAGTAAACACAGAGAAAAAGCCAGACAACGTTAAGCCAGTAGATTTCACAAAGGCATCTAAAGTAGAAAAAGGTATCCTTACAAGCACACTTCCTGCAAAGAGCTGGAACGTAATCAGACTTGCGAAGTAAAAAATATCACCCTCTTTACTGTTATTGAGTAAAGAGGGTGATTTCTATTATCAGAGTTTTATCCAATATCTTTCAAGTGTCATCTGCTCATCCGGTTCAAAGCTAGTGTTCTCAAAAACACCACCGTTAGCTAAGATAGTCCTTCGGCTACCTTCGTTGTAATCGTTACAAGTAATCAGGACTTTGTCGAGACCGAGAGACTTGCAGAAAGGTAAAGTCTGACGAAGCATCTCTTTTGCATATCCCTTTTGTCTTTCACTTGGACGAATTGAATAACCGATGTTTCCTCCATAGTTGAGAAGATAATCATTAAGTCTGTGTCGGATATCGATCATACCAAGGATTCTATTATCTGATCTTCTCATAAAAAGAAACAGTGTAGAAGGAACCTTTCCTTCAGGAATAGTATCTTCGTTACTATATTCTTTTAAATGATCAAGCCATTCCCTGGCATCCTCAAAAATTCTAAGAGCACTGGTTCCGTCCATTGAGCTGTCAGCTTTCAGAAACTCATCGCGGTACTCAGTTATCTGCTCAAGATAATCTTCATTTGGTTCCATTAAATACAATTCTTCCATAACATCCTCCTATTACTTTTCTATCTTCAAGGCAAGTTCAAATGCCAGAAGTGCAATTTTCTCTTTGTCATCTAACCTATCTGTTCCAGAAAGGCTCCTTGGATCCCAGTTTGAATGATCCAGGTTGTCACCGGCATAAAGGAACTGGAAATATTCAATTCCTCTAAAGTCGCATAGAGCCTGCATTGGAGCACACTCCATTTCAACACAGATAGCGCCCATCTCTTTTCTTTTTGCGATCCTGTCAGGAGTTTCCCTATAGAAAGCATCTGTAGTCCAGGTGATGCCTTCAACATAAGGATAACCAAGTTCATCACAAACAGCTTTAAACTCAGAAATATATTTTTTATTTACATCAATGTAATCAGAAGGCGGAGCATAATGATAACTTGTGCCCTCATCACGAATAGCCTTAGTTGGGATAATTATACCGCAATCATCGATTGATTTATCAAGAACGCCGCAGTTACCAAGGAGAATGATCCTCTTTCCGCCCATTGCAAGAATATCTTCGAAACATCCAACACATGAAGGACCGCCAAGACGAGCCTTTACAAGACCAAACTCTCTTCCTTTATATGAGACCTTGTAAATATTGAAGATACCATCAACGTCACTGTATTCAGCAATCTTTTCACCACCAAGAAACTTCACAATCCTGTCAAAAAGATGATGAGAAAAGATTCCAATTACAGTCTCAGGAAAGCCCTCAATCTTATCATGGATCATATCCGGGTTAATAATAGCCTTCTTACAAAAATCAAATTCCTCAAGTAACATAAAACTCCTCCTAAAAATGATAATAAAAAAAGCACTTACCATGTGAGTGATAAGTGCTAAATTCCAAAATAGATTTATATATAGCTACACTTATTCATCTCCGCCTAGATTTAGATACACAAATAGCCCATGATTAAGATTATTATTATCATTAACCATAGGATAATTATCTGTATTAAATCTCTTGGCAGATATAAATATCATAAAATAGCTCCCTTTCTGAATAATTGTTAATACAATACTCTAATAAAAAAGATACGTCAAGAAAAAATTTTTAATTAAAAATATATCTTTGCAAAAGCATTTATTGATGATTTAATGAGAGATGGATGATAGAAAGGCATTAAAATAAATGGAAACAACTATAGATAACAAGCTCTTTTACAGGAACTTAACAAGAATATCACTTCCTATAGCACTTCAGAGTCTGATGCTGGCTATGGTAGCTGCAGCAGATGCATTGATGCTTGGACGTGTAGCACAGGAGCAGATGACAGCAGTGTCTCTTGCTACGCAGATTCAATTTGTCCAGAACATGTTTATATTTTCTGCAACTAGTGCAGGAGCAATCCTTGGAGCCCAATATTGGGGCAAGGGAGATAAAAAGACCCTTGAAAATATCTTTAATCTCATGCTCTGGTTCTGCGGTATAGTATCAATCCTGTTCTTTGCAGCATGTGAGCTGTGCCCTCAGGTTCTGATGGGGATATTTACAAACGAAGCTCAGCTAAATGAAATTGGAAGTAGCTATCTTAGAATTGCAGGCTGGTCATACCTTATAACAGGCGTATCTCAGTGCTACCTTGCAATCATGAAGGTAACTGAGCAGGTCAAAGCCGGTGCATTTATCAGTAGTATGGCTGTTATCACGAATATCATATTCAATTCAATATTCATTTTTGGATTATTTGGAGCGCCTAGAATGGAAGCAAACGGCGCAGCTCTTGCCACAACAATAGCAAGAGTAATAGAACTTGCCCTTTGCATTATCCTGTCAACAGGCAAAGACTATATCAGACCAGCATTATCAAGATTCTTGTCAGTACCAAAAGTCCTCATCGGCGACTTTGCCAAGCAGTGCCTTCCACTTATGGGCGGTTCTCTTTGCTGGGGAATCGGCTTCACTTCATACACCGCAATCATGGGTCACATGGGAGTTGACGCAGCCGCAGCAAACTCAATAGCTGCTGTCGTGCGTGATCTCGTGTGCTGCGCATGTAACGGCATAGGAAGCGCCGCAGGAATCATGGTAGGTAACGAGCTCGGAGCAGGTAATCTGGAACTTGGAAAAAAATATGGTATCAAGTTAAAGAATATTTCTTACGTGATTGGATTTATCTCAACAGCAATCGTACTTGCAGTTACACCAGCAGTAGTCCACGGAGTAATCCTTACAGACTCCGCAAGAAAATACCTCATTGGTATGATGATCATAATGTCCATCTACATGATCGGAAGGTGCGTAAATACAGTTACAATAAACGGCGTCCTTGATGGCGGCGGAGATACACTCTTTGACATGTATAGCCTCATCGTCTGCATGTGGATGATAGCAATTCCGCTGGCGCTTGCCGGAGCTTTTTTGTTTCACTGGTCGCCGCTTGCAGTGTATGCCTGTACCTGTCTTGATGAAGTTGGCAAGATTCCGTGGGTTATGTACAGATTCAGAAAGTATAAATGGGTAAAAGACCTTACGAGATGAGTAAAAAGGAGAACCGCACAGGCGGTGAGTAATAAATGAACGCATTAAAAAAGCTAAAAAAATTAGATGTAGTTCTGACAATAGCATGGATTCTGGCGATAATATCCGCATTCTTTGTTCATCCAGACAAAGAGTACATCGGATATATCGACTTTAGATCTCTTGGTATCTTATGGGGGCTCATGGTCATCATCCAGGGATTTAAGGAAAATTCAGTATTTGAGAAGATTGCTGGAGCTCTTTTATCCAAGGTAAAAAAAGGCTGGCAGCTGGCTGCAGTATTAGTATTCATGTGCTTTGTAGGAAGCATGCTCATCACAAATGACGTAGCTCTTATAACATTCGTACCCTTTGCAATCATGATACTTCACAGCTGCCACAAAGAAGAAATGATGATTCCTGTGATCGTCCTTCAGACCATAGCAGCAAACCTTGGAAGTATGCTAACTCCAATAGGAAATCCTCAGAACCTCTATATGTATGGCTTAACAGGAATGAGCCTTGTAGAATTCATAATGACAATGCTACCATATAGCCTCGTATCTGCAGTGTTTTTAGCGCTTTGCCTTTTGATTGTTCCAGGAAAAAATAGCTCTTTAGATACAAATAAAGATAGCCTCATAACAAGTAAATTTGGCAGTAAAGTTCAGATCATCATATACATAGTGCTCTTTGCAGTAGCTCTTTTGACAGTAATGAGAGTACTGCCATGGTACGTATTTGCAGGCGTTGTCCTCATTGTAGTAGGCGGAATGGATTACAAGATCCTCCTTAGGGCAGACTACATCCTGCTCCTTACATTCATTGGATTTTTCATCTTCACAGGAAACATGGGTAGAATAGGATTTATCAGCGATTTCCTAAGAGGCATCATGGAGGGCAAAGAGCTACTGATATCTGTTCTTGCAAGTCAGGTTATCAGTAACGTTCCAGCTACGCTCCTTCTTTCAGGATTTACTACCAATTATAAAGAACTGCTGGTAGGCGTAAATGTAGGCGGACTCGGAACACTTATAGCTTCAATGGCAAGCCTTATCTCTTACAAGGCATATACCAAGGAATATCAGGAAAATGGCGCTAAATATATAGGTGTATTCACGATTTTTAATCTGGCATTTCTTTGTGGATTACTATTGTTATGGTGGATAATTTAAGATTTTTAATCTAGAAATGTGGAGAACTTTCGGATGGCAAAAAGAATTCTAATTACAAATGATGATGGAATCGATGCAGATGGCCTCATAAGGCTGACGGAGGCTGCAAAAGACTTCGGAGAAGTCTGGGTAGTTGCGCCAGATGGTCAAAGAAGCGCAGCGTCACACAGCATCTCCCTTAGAAATCCAATAGATGTGTATCCATATGACTTCCCGGTAAGCGGAGTTCATGCATATTCATGTTCAGGAACTCCCGCAGATTGCATAAGAGTAGGAAGTCTAAGCGTAATGCCAGAAAAACCAGACATCGTGATGACAGGCATTAACTTTGGTTACAACGTAGCTTCAGATATTCAGTATTCAGCAACTGTTGGAGCTGCTCTAGAAGGCGAATTCCAAGGCTATCATTCAATAGCCTTCTCAGAAGGCCTTAACGGAATCCACGAAACAACTGATAAGTATTTAAAAGAGATAATGGCAGAACTTGTAGAAAAAGAGTACAAGCCAGGATTTATCTATAACGTAAATTTCCCAGGCTGCAAGCTAGAAAAGTGCAAGGGAATCCTAAGAGACAGAACAGTTTCCAGGAGAGCCTTCTACATAGATAGTTATAAAGAAGTTAAGAAGTTAGACAATGGCGGCATCAGCTACATGGTTGATGGAACCTTCGCTCCCGTCTCTGAAACTGGAACAGACATAGGTGCGATATTAGATAATTACGTGTCTATCGGACTTGTTGAGAATTTGTGTTAATTGAAAGGCAATCCTTACAGATGTGAGGATTGCCTTTTTTAAACCAACAGTTGTAAAAAATAGCCATATATTCGATTTACAGTTGATTTCTCTAATACTACAATCATATTATCAAATCCGGATATTGATATAGAGAACACTAAGACTAATCAAAACGAGGAAGAAAATATGACAACAATAGGTGAAAAGATAAAGAAATTAAGGCGCGACAAAGGAATGTCACAGAGTGAACTAGCGGAAAAACTAGGAGTTACAAGTCAGGCAATCAGCAAATGGGAAAAGGATATCTCACAACCAGATATTCAGACACTTCCAAATATCGCAGCGTGCTTTGGAGTAGCAATAGATGATCTCTTTGAGTACTCCAAAGAAAAGAAATACGAAAAGATCTCAAACACACTAGAATTCAACAGAGACATAACGACTAAGGAATTTTTCGAGATGGAAAGCTTCTTAAAGTCAGAGATAGATTTAAAACCTGATAACTACAAGCCAATAAATCTCCTAGCTGATATGTATAGCGTTTGGGTTGAAATCCTTGAGAAAAAAAGCTTTGACTATGCTAAAAGAGCTCTTGAACTAAAGCCAAATTCTAAAGATAATATGACACTTATATTCCATGCTCTTCACGGAAAAAATCATGACTGGAACATAGGTAGTCATAAGGACTCCATCGATTTCTGGAAAAAGATCTTAAAGGCAGAGCCAAAGAACGTAAGAGCATATCTCTATCTCTTAGACGATCTCATGGACGCAGGCCGATTATCTGAAGCAAAAGAGATACTAGCTGAAGCTAGGACTGTATCAAAAGATACACTTTATGACACATATGAAGTTCAGATAGAAGAAATTGAGCATGGCTTTGCATCAGTGATTGATAAGTACAAAGCATTAGCAGAGAAATATCCTAAGGATTGGAGAGTTCTTTTCCACGTTGCAAACCAGTTTGCTCAAAACGAGCACTATGAGGAAGCAATCGAATACTGGCTTATGAGCTTTGAAGCAATGGAAAAGCCTCGTTACACCGACATGTATGATGCAATAGCGCAGTGCTACATTAGACTTGGCGATAAAGCTTCAGCTATTGGGTATTACAAAAAGAAAAAGCAGCTCATCAAAGACGATTGGGGCGCAAGATATGGTTATGCGCTTGATGAGATAGATGAGCAGATTGAGGAAATAAGTAGGGAGTAACGTTAGATATATGGAGCTTGGAAGATTTGAAATAAATGAAGTAAGTAGCAAAGTGATGGATATTGTAAATAGTAATGTTGGTGCTGATAGCAGAAGAACCGTTACGAGAATATGTGAACGATATGGGCAGAAGAAAGAGGATATTCGAAAATATGATGTTTATAAGATAAAGACAGATAAAGAAGAAAGAATTCTTAAAAAAACTTCAGAACGAGAAGTAAAAAATTATGAGATGTATCTTCACGGAAAAAACTTTAATGTCCCGCAATATTACGGTAGTTATAATGACGGAAAGGATATTTGGATTGTAATTGAAAACATAGAAGGAAACGATTTACGTGATATGACAAGAGATCTAGTTAATGCAGCTGCTGAAAGCATTTCTGAAATACAAAACGCTTTTTGGAATCATTCGGATGAGGAGCGATATCAGGCATATTTAGATCGAATTGAAAGAAGGTTCTCTTTCATAAAAGATTATCCTATCCTTGGTGAAGCATATGATTTGTTTTTAAAACGTCAAAAGACATGCCCAAGAACTATGTCAAATGGCGATTTGTTACAGTTCAATATCGTTGATCATAAGGGAAAGGCAGTAATTATTGATTGGGGATTTGGCGGAATCATGCCATATTCATTAGATATTGCAAGATTTATTGCTCATGCAACTGAAGATAGGGCTACATTTCCTTTTTATATGAATGAAGATCAAAAGAAGTCTTTTATAGATGGGGTTTATGAGAGACTTATAGAAAAGCCTGATTATCAGCAGTATATTCGTGACATAAAACTTGCTCTTCTCAATGAATACGTTGAATTTATTGAGGCAGATGAGGATGAAGATAATTGGTATTTGAAACATGCAGAAGAACTTTCAAAAGAATTATTGTTATAATGAGAAAGTAGTATAGGGTATTTACAATATGGGGACTAAAGCATGAAACAATATTTTAGCGAGCACTATGTTTTTCATTTTCAAGAAAATAGCTTGGCTGAGCGTGATATTTCAGAGATAGCTAGTCATCAAGAGGCATGTTATCGATATATTTGTGATGCGCTTAATGTTGAACCTAATTATAAGATAAACTATTATCTGTGCGAAACACCTGAAGAAGTTGGTCATTACTATGGTGATGATGAGCCAGGGAATGGTTTTGCTAGGATTCCTGATAAGGTTTACTGCGTATACAACAAAGAAATGAAGTGTATTGGTTTTCATGAGGATGCTCATCTTATTTCTGAGCTGATTGGACATCCTATTAGTCCAGCAATTCGTGAAGGAATTGCGATGTATTTTGACAAAAGATGGTGGGGAATACATAACATACATTGGGTAGAGTATTTCTTGAAGGCGGGAAAGTATTTGCCAATAGAGAAGTTGATCAATAGAGATTTTTTCTTTGAACAGGATTGCAGAATCACTTATCCTATTGTGGGAGCATTTACAGAGTGGCTTATTACTTCATATGGGCAGGAAAAATATCAGGAATTCTATAAGTTCGAAGATTCTGTTGAGGGATTGAAGACGGTTTATGGAACAGCACCAGAAGAGATGAATCTAAGATTCAAGAATTATGTGAGTCTTTTCAAGATAGATGAGGAGCTGTTTAAGAGAATAGATACGCTTTTCAATGAGTGAAGGGAATAAGAAGACATATAATATGAGCATTATCAAGATAAATGACCACATCAGTTACATAGAAGCATCAGATAATCCCTTATCTGCGGACATTGGGATTATTAAGGATGGAGATAAAACCTGGCTCTATGATGTTGGAAATGGAGAGCAGAGTTTATCAAGCATTCCAGAGTGTAAATGTAACGTGGTTCTTTCTCATTTCCATGCTGATCATATTGGGAATATAGATAATGTGAATTGCGATGAGCTGTATGTTTCAAAAGAAACGTATAAACACGTTGGAAGAGGAACTATTATCGAGTCAGATACTTATATCGGGAACATGCACATATTTCCTATTCCATCCAGTCATGCTAAAGGATGCCTAGGGTTAGAAGTTGATAATATGTATGCTTTTCTAGGTGATGCGCTATACAGCAAAGTTAAAGACGGTTATTATATCTATAATTCCCAATTAGTTAAAGCAGAGATTGAAGTTCTAGAAAGGCTTAAAGCTCAATATTTTCTTGTAAGTCACTATCCTAAATTACTTCGTAAGAAGGAAGATGTACTTGCCGAATTACACGATATCTATAGTAACAGAGATAAGAATAGCTCTGAGATACTAGTTCCAATAAAAAGGTAAATAGCTAATGATAATTGAAATTGACAGCTTAGATAATTACGAAGACTTTATAAAAGATATTTCGATTGATCAGTGTTTTTTAGATCCTCATTTTTCCTACGATTCCGGGAATTTATATCGAGCTTTAGAAAAGAAAAATCAAATGGTTTATGTGACTAGGAAGAATGATGAAGTAACAGGAATATATGCTTGGTTAGTTATACCAGAAGAGCAGTATGTTGAGCTTATTGTAGGTCTTTCTCGTAGAAGAGAATCTTGGGAAGAAATGCTTTCTTTTATAGAAACACAAAATCCAAATTCAAAAATGGATTTTGTCATTAATCCCCAAAACAAAGTACTCATAGACATATTAATAAGCAAACAAGCGACTTTTGAAGAAGAAACCAAGAAGCTTAGACTAGTAAGAACAAAAGAACTCAATATAAATAGCAAAGTAGAAGAATTACCTGAAAAATATAAGGATCAATACTTAAGCCTGCACAACAAAGATACCTATTGGACTGGAGAAAGGGTGCTGGAGGCAAAAGACCGCTTTCGAGTTCTTGTAGCTATTGAACATGAGGAAGTGGTTGGATATCTAGATATCACAAGTTCTTTTCCTGAGAATGAGCCATATGATCTTTTTACAAAAGAAGGATACAAAGAGTATAGAAAGGCTCTTGTTTCTAAAGCGATAGAGTTAAATAGCCCCAAAGGAATGATGGTTCAGGTAGAAGTAAATAATACAGAAGATATTTCCTTGTATGAGTCGCTTGGGTTTGAGGGAATTGAAGGCTCTGATAGTACATATGCTTATTATAAAACGCAACAAGGGTAAGACAGAAAGGAAATAATGAGTATGAGCGAGAGTGAAATAATTAGTAAGGCAGTAGAGTATGTCAGAGAATTATTTACTGGTAATTCAGATGGTCATGGTGCAGATCACACTATGCGAGTATATTATAATGCTAAGAAGATCATGGAATCTTATCCTGAGGCAGACTCTTTTGTTATATCATTAGCAGCATTACTGCATGATGCTGACGATCATAAGCTTTTCAAAACAGAAAATAATGCAAATGCAAGAGCATTCCTAAATAGAATGGAAGTGTCATCAGATAAAGCAGACTTTATTTGTGAAGTGATAAATGGAGTATCTTTTAGCCAAAACAGAGGCAAAATTCCAGAAACACTTGAGGGTAAGATTGTTCAAGACGCAGATAGATTAGATGCTATTGGTGCTATAGGCATAGCAAGAACTTTTGCTTATGGAGGAAAGGTTGGTAGACCGCTCGATGAATCTGTAAAACATTTTTATGACAAACTTCTTTTGTTAAAAGATGAGATGAATACAGATGCGGCTAAGGATATAGCCAAAAAAAGACATGATTATATGAATGCGTTTCTTGAAGAATATCGCGAAGAAACAGAATTATAAAAACACTGCGAGGACTGATATATGGCATCATGGATGGTACACTTAAGAATTGCAGACAAGCTCCTTGATAGGATCAAAGACCTGGATGAGACAGCATTCGTTATGGGAAACATTGCGCCGGATAGTGGCGTTCCAAACGAGAACTGGACTGAGTTTCATCCACCAAAGGTGGTTTCTCATTTTAAGACTAAGGCAGATGACGAAACATTTTTTGATGTGGAAGAATTTTGTAACAAGAACTTTAACAAAGAGCTTATTAAGAGTTATAGCAAGAAAGAATACTCATTTTTCCTTGGCTATTACGTACATCTTTTAACTGATATTGACTGGACAAATGATGTGTATTGCGGCCTTTTAAAGGTATATCCAAAGGAAGCAGCAGAGGACAAAAATAAGCTTGTGTGGACTGCCAAGGGTGACTGGTACGACATAGACTTTTTGTATTTGGAAGAGCATCCTGATTTCAGGGCATTTCACATTTACGAAAGTGCAGTAGATTACGACAACGAATTTATGGATATCTTCAGTAAGGACGCCTTTGAGAACCGCAGGCAATACATTTGCGGCTTCTATAGAAGTGACAACCACGGTGACCTTCATAGAAAGTACACTTATCTGACTCCAGAGCAGTCGGCGGACTTCGTAGATAGAACTGTTCAAAAGATTTTAACATCCGGATTACAGGAAATCACTTAATACGGGATGTTAGATAAGGCAGCTAATGTAAGGCAAGAAGGAGATGCGATATGAATGAGAGATTTCTCGGGGAAATAATAAGAGAAAGACGACTAGAATTGGGATTGACAATAGAGAAATTAAGTGAGGGAATTTGTAGCGTAAGTACATTATCCAGGCTAGAAAATGGCGATCAAGAACCTACAAGAGAAAATGCAAGAAAAATATTACAGAGATTAGGGCTTAATGATGAGCGTTATTATGCAGCTGTTTCAAAAGAAGAAATAGAGTTAAATACATTACGTAAAGATATAACAGCGCTCAACATGCGCTATATTAAATCACAAAGCAAAGAGGAAATATGCGAAGAATTGTTGAAAAAGCAGGAAGAACTAGAGAAGTGTATTGATGATAATGATAATATTACGAGACAGTTTCTCACAATTTCAAAAATGGTGATAAGTAAAGAATCTCCAGAAGAAAAAATACGACAAGTACTAGATGCCATAAAACTTACTCAGCCTAGATTCGAAGAGTCTAAAATAAGAAGTGGCTTGTTCACCTTTGATGATGTTAAACTCATAAATCAACTGGCTGGATGCTATTCTCAGATGGGCAATCACAAAAAGGCAATAAATATATTAGAACAATTATTAAAAAACATAGAGGATAGATTTGATACTATAATCCCAACTGTATCAAATAAGACGTTAGTATTATACAGTTTGGCAAGGGAATTGCTTATTATTGGTGATAATAAAAGAGCTAAATCATATGCAGAAGAAGGAAAAGATTTAGCTGTGCATTATTGTGCCTATATAAATCTGCCAGGATACTTAATGATCCTGGCAGAATGCGAGCATAGAAACGCGAATGAGCAAGCTAGCATAGAATTGATTACAGAGGCCTATTACCTATGTAAGATAATTGGCGATGAAGCAAATAAGAAAATCATAGAAGATGGTTTTATGGAGTATTATAATAGGCCTATTTATGAACCATTTCCTTCTGAATAATCGGAATCAAAAATTGGAATATAATCAAAGAGTGTATATTGACCACTAGATGTAATATATGCTTCATTGGTATCAAAGTCAGATTTTACTAGGGGAGGAGCCACAAGTAGGAATGAAGTTAATAATGTGCATAAGAAAAAAGAATTAAAGCGTTTCATAGAATACCTCCAAACAAAGATGATTTTAAATTTTATAATAATCAATTACAGGAGAACAGAGCGTT
>NZ_FMXK01000033.1 GCF_900103635.1 Butyrivibrio sp. INlla18 | reverse complement strand
ACTTCACCGGAGCGGGGCTTTTCCTCGGTGTATTCCCATTCCTCTGTGAATGACATGACATAAAGCTTTAGCTCGGAATTATAGTTAAAGCGGGTAACAAAATCATCACGGATCTTGTTAAGACGGCTGCTTACAAGATTCAGTGATAGCCTGGCTCCTATGAGGAACTTATGATGATGCTTCATCAGATCATTTATGTTCTTCTCGCTGTAGAAGCCTCTGTCCATGACAAGCTTGAGTTTCTCAAGTTTAAGGAAATCAACATCCTTAACGAGGTTCTCTATAGTCTTAACATCAGTGATGTTACCTGCAAGCTTCCTGTAGTAAACAGGGAGCATTGATTCCTCTCCATACAGCAGAGCAAGGTTTATCTGCGGAAGGGAATCACCTTCTTTGTTCTTTCCATACTTGGCCTGCTTTATCAGAGTCGAGTATGAAGAGATAGATGTTGTATCAAAAGCAAGGTATTCATCGCAGGAGTGGCGTTTTGCCTGATATTTGAAGTAATCCATCTTGGATTCTTCAGTGATCAGTCCGAAAAGTTCACTGCTCCTCTGAGAAGGAATATCCTTGCCATAAGGATGCCTGTGGGTGCTGCCCCATTTGGTGAAACGGTATAATGGCAGCCCTTCCTCGATAACGAGGTAGTAAGCTATGGAGAGTATCTGTGGTGCCAGTGAGCCGTAGCACTTTCCAAGATCACCGGCGATGCCTGTTTTTTCAGCAATCCTGTCAAGCAGGTATGTGGCTCCATGGAACTGTCGAAGACAAATGTCTGTCGGTACAGGTCCGGTCTTGGAGGCTGTAAGGCTGGCTTCGTATTCAGCTTTGAGACGATGGAAGTTCTTGTTAGGCTTGAAATCTTTGCCATCGTACTTACCAATGTACTCACGCTTGTGATCAGCCTGCTGCTTTTCTACGTTCCAGAAGGGATGATCAATGTATGCGTAACCATTCTGAATGCGGACTTTATCAGTGATCCAGGGCTCATTTATCTTGATTTCCATAACTCACCTCCTTGGTATAATTATACCAAGGAATTAACGGAATATCAAGCCAAATCTGTGTTTTTGATACAATATTTTGTGCTCGCAAAGCCAGTAATATCAAGGATTTGCGGTAGTAACTGTTAACGCTTTATACCAGAGCCTTGGTATAATTTCGCGGGAGCGCAGGTT
>NZ_FMXK01000025.1 GCF_900103635.1 Butyrivibrio sp. INlla18 | reverse complement strand
TCCTGCACCACGCTTCCTTTCTGGAAAGGTCTTGACGAAGTAGTCAACAACTACATTAACAGCTATACTTTGCAGGATCTTATAGATCAAAATTGACAATCCGTCAAAAACCAAGTATATTTGTAAGAGTCTTTATGACCCTTTGGCAGTTTTGCGAAGGGTGCATGTAGCAGTCCTTCTATTGTAAGGATGGGTCTTATGCAATGGAAATCTACGAACCGTGTCAGGTCGGGAACGAAGCAGCACTAAGTAGAACCTTTCATGTGTTGTAAGGTCGCCTGTCTTTACGGGAAGTCAACGTGCATGTATCCTTCCCAGAACTGCCTTTTTAATTATTCTTGTTATCAAGGTATTTCATGTAATTTATAACCATGAGTGCGATCTTGAATGTAAGCGCATCATCAAACTTTCTAACATCAAGTCCAGAACTCTTCTCAAGCTTTTCAATTCTATAAACAAGAGTATTTCGGTGTACAAAGAGCTGTCTTGAAGTCTCAGATACATTAAGATTGTTCTCAAAGAACTTAGCAATAGTATTTAATGTTTCTTCATCAAGATCATCTGGAACCTCTTTGCCTCCAAATATCTCATCTATAAAGATCTTGCAAAGGCTCTCTGGAAGCTGATAGATTAGTCTTCCAATTCCAAGTGTATTATATGCATTAACTCTCTTTTCAGCGTAAAAGATCTTGCCTACTTCAAGGGCCATCTTCGCTTCCTTGTAGGACTTACTAAGGTCTTTTATCTCCTCTACGATAGTTCCATAGGATACTCTTACACTAAGCATAGCTTCTGTATTCATCATATCCACAATAGTTGTAGCAATCTGAGCCACTTCTTCATAGGACTGTCCCTTAGACAGAGTTTTGATGAGTATTACGCTATTCTCATCAACGGCAGTTACATAATCCCCTGAATGAGGCGCAAACATACCACTTAAGAGTTCCTGGGCAGTATTGTCCTGTGAATGCTTGATCTCAACAAGGATGATGACTCTTGGAACGCTTGTCTCTATCTTGAGCTTTCTAGCTCTATTGTAAACATCGATAAGGAGCATATTATCAAGAAGGAGATTCTGGAAAAAGTTATTTCTGTCATATCTTTCTTTGTATGCCACAATAAGATTCTGAAGCTGACTTACTCCAATCTTGCCCACCATATATGCGTGCTCACTGTCACCCTTGGCAAGTAACACGTACAAAGGCTCTCCTTCGTCAAGGATCTTGAACAAATGAACATCTCCAATAACCTGTGAATCAACTGGAGAATTAGCAAAACTGATAATAATAGAAATATCCAAAAAATCTCGATCAGTAGTAGTAGCTACCACTTCACCATTTAGATCCATTACACACAGGTCTACTTTGGTGATAGCTCCTAATTCTTCAATACTTCCTTTTATTGTCTGTCCTGAAATCATCTGTGTGATCCTCCTTAGTATTACCTATAGTATATCATACCAATGAAAAAAAGAGCCACGCATATGCGTGGCTCCTGAAATTCTTATTAGTTTGTGATTGTCTTCTCTGTCTCTTTGTCGAAGATGTGGATCTTCTCAACATCGAATGCAAACTTAACCTTATCGCCAGGTCTAGCTGTTGTACGAGAATCAACTCTAGCTGTGATAGGGAACTTATCAAGATCGAAGTACAGATAAACTTCTGCACCAAGAAGCTCGTATACGTTGATTGTTGACTCAAATACAGCCTTAGATGTGCTAACAACCATCTCTGAATCATCAACATCCTCTGGACGGATACCGAATGTAACGGTCTTTCCAGCGTAGCCACCCTCGATAACCTTCTTAGCCTTTGCAGGTGGAAGTTCGATTGACTGACCAGCAATCTTAAGGCTAGCCTTGTCGCCCTGTACTTCAACTTCTGCATCAAGGAAGTTCATCTGAGGTGATCCCATGAATCCAGCAACGAAGAGGTTGCCTGGCTTGTCATAGAGGTTCTGAGGTGTATCAACCTGCTGAACAACACCATCCTTCATAACTACGATTCTTGTACCAAGAGTCATAGCCTCTGTCTGGTCGTGTGTAACGTAGATGATTGTTGTGCCAAGTCTCTGGTGAAGCTTAGCAATCTCTGTTCTCATCTGTACACGGAGCTTAGCATCAAGGTTTGAAAGAGGCTCGTCCATAAGGAATACCTTAGGGTTACGAACGATAGCACGTCCCATAGCAACACGCTGTCTCTGTCCACCTGAAAGAGCCTTTGGCTTACGATCAAGGAGCTTCTCAAGGTCAAGGATCTTAGCAGCTTCTCTAACCATCTTATCAATTTCAGCCTTTGGAACTTTTCTAAGCTTAAGTCCGAAAGCCATGTTATCATATACAGTCATGTGTGGGTACAGAGCGTAGTTCTGGAATACCATCGCAATATCTCTGTCCTTAGGCTCTACATCGTTAACTACTCTGTCACCGATCTTAAGTGTACCTGAAGAAATATCTTCAAGACCAGCGATCATACGAAGTGTTGTAGACTTACCACATCCTGAAGGTCCTACGAAAATAATAAACTCTTTATCCTGAATCTCAAGGTTGAAATCTTTAACAGCCTCAAAACCATTAGGATATACTTTAGTTACATGCTCAAGTGATAAACTTGCCATACCTTATTTTTCCTCCTAATTTCCATATAGCTTAATGCTAGTTATCAGTATATATACTGGGCTGTTTATTTACTATTCACTATTTTCACAAATATTTTATTTTTCATTAGCAATTCTGCTCAGTAGATTGGCATTTTATCCACAAATCCGGAATAATGACGAAGAAAATTACAATTCTATATGCAACTTGACTATTGCCTTACTCCTCGTCAAGCTTTCTGATTGCCTTGTCCAGCTCTTCCTCTTCTGTAAGCTCCTCTTCCTTAGGCTCGAAGCGCTTAAATGTTCCGTTGTATAAAAGAGCATTTAGGAAACTTGGTCCAGCTATGCCCATAAGGATAAGCACTGGAATAGACTTCACATCAAAGAAGTAGAAAATAAGAAGTGGAAGTCCTGTAATAAGTGTCATAAGAATTGTCTTAGGGAATGCAAGAATAGACATTAAAAGAGAATTCTTAAGAGTTGCCCTGTTAGTATTATCAAACTTGGATAAAATAGGGAACACGTACAGTGAAACCATATACAAGAAAGCACTGATACCGATGATGATGTATCTGTAAATTCCACTTAAGTTATTAAGGATAAAGAAGTCGAGAACTAAAACTCCACCAATTGTAAACTTGATGATCTGAAGAACTAACGCCTGTTTGAAGTTCTCCTTGAAAGATCTGAAGTATGTCTTAGTAATGTAGCTATCTTCATCTCTTACGATCTTAAGAAGTACAAAGTGCATTGCTGTACAAGCAGGGCCTAAGATACTAGAGCAAATGATACCAAAGATCCATGCCCATAAAACTGCGCTAAGGAAATAGCTGTAATCAAGCTGTGCGCCATCAAACATTACAGGGCCAAATACTGGTCCTAAAAAAACAGCCTGCTCAATAATGAGAGGAATTGCAAAAATAAGTGTCAAAATGTTGAGCCACATTACATCAGCAACTCTTGTAAGTGCACGCATAAGTGGGCTCTCAAGATCAAATAACTTTCCCATTTCTTTTTTCTATACCTGTTCCTTCTAACTTTTTTTGACCAGACTCAGTTCCATCGGAGTAAAAATGATACCGTCTGCTTCCATTTCTTCTCGTAAATCTTTGAAGCCCATCTTGTGATAGAACTCTAAAGCATAAGGAGAAGCATTGACAGTCATCTTGTCAATGCCCTCCTCTTCGAGTACATATTTAGATACAAATCTTATCAGCGCTTTGCCTATCCCATTTCCGTGACAGTCGCCATCTACAAATAACAGTGAAATATGTTTCTTTTCTCTAAGAGAGAGCATCCCCAGGTACTTTCCCTCAAAGACCGCCACGAACAATTGATAGTGTCCAGCCAAAAACATCTTTCGGAGCATATCATCATTGACGAATTTTCTGAAATTCTCAATGCCTTCCTGAGAGTAATCAGGCGCATTATACCTCACAAAGGTATCCCATGCGAGTTTAATGGCACCATCCCAATCAGAGCTGTATGCACATCTGACCATTATTTTGGATTTATCAATTTGCATTTCTGCCATCCAATATCTTCTTTATCCAAGCGTACTGGTCTTCAAATACTTTTTCTCTACCGATCTCCTGCTGAAGTTCATGGCGCATTCCATCGTAGATCTTAAGTTCAACATTGGTGATACCAAGCTGATTTTTGTAAATGTCATGGAGTTTAGTAAGGGCCTCACCGTAATCGCCTACAGGGTCCTCATTTCCACCTGTGATAAGTATTGGAAGATTCTTTGGAATATCTTCCATCTTGTCAGTATCCCCAACTCTCTTTAAAAGCTCAGCCATTGTCTTGAAGCCATTCAGAGTAAAGATAAAGTTGTCTCTAGGATCTGCAATATATCTGTCTACGCTTTCCTCGTTATGTGAAAGCCAATCAAACTTTGTTCTGGCATTAGGAATCTTCTTGAGATATCCCTTGAACGCCATATTATTGATCATTTCTGAACGGTACTTTTCTCCCATGATGACCTGCATGAAAGAAACAAATCTTCCTAATGATTTAACAGTGCCAAGAGGCATAAAAGCTGTGCCCTGAATAATTGCACCATTAATACCTGTTCCATAGCGAGTGATATACTCTCTAGCAACAAATGAGCCAAAACTGTGACCAAGAATAAATACAGGAACACCTGGATATTCTTCCTGTGTCATTTTCTTGAGTCTGTGCGCATCTCGAACTAATACTGTAGCTGGATCATTCTTACAGAAATAGCCATAGGTACCTTTTCCTTCAGTTACAGAGCCGCCATGACCCAGATGATCATTACCCATAACAAGAATGCCCTTTTCTGCCATAAAACGGGCAAACTCATCATAGCGATCAATGTACTCCTGCATGCCGTGGATAATCTGTAAGATTGCTACAGGCTGTCCATCAGGAATCCATTTTATTGCATGAAGCATGGTCTGTCTGTCACGTGATTTGTAAGTCAGTTCCTCTTTGCGTACCATTCGGAAATCCCTCCCATACATTATATTGTTATATTAATAATACCACGAATCGTACATAAACTGTGCAATATCCGAAGTATTATAGGATTAACAAATTTCTGCTCCTGCAGGCATATCCTTTTCAGGAGTCATAAGTGCAAGATTACCTTCAGCATCCTCAGCACAAAGAAGCATTCCCTCAGACATTACGCCTGCAAGCTTAGCTGGCTTAAGATTTACAAGCACCATTACCTTCTTGCCCACCATCTCTTCAGGTGAATAGTACTTTCTGATTCCAGAAACGATCTGCTTGACCTGGCTTCCGATCTTAACCTGTGAGCAAAGGAGCTTCTTGGAATTCTTAACTGCTTCGCACTTAATGATCTCACCAACCTGGAACTGCATAGCTCCGAACTGATCATATGTGATCTCGTCCTTTGCAGGAATGTCGATAGGAGCCTTCTCTTCTCCTGACTCTTCCTTCTTGACTGGAGCTGGTGCAAGGCCTGCCTTTGCAAGATTCTCAGCTGCTTTTTTCTGTGACTCTTCGAACTCAGCCTTCTGCTTCTTAACTATCTCAGCTGACTTCTCAAGGACTTCCTTGAGGTCTTTTCTAGCAAAGAGCATCTCTGGGCTCTCTGAAACCTTAGTGCCATTTGGGCAAAGACCAAACTGACCTAATGTATCGAAATCTCTATCTGGTGTAGAAAGCTGCTCCTTGATCTTCTGAGCTGTCTCTGGCATAAATGGCTCAAGAAGTGAAGCGCCGATTGAGATTGCTTCTACAAGGTTATAAAGAACTGTTGAAAGTCTGTCTTTCTTGCTCTCATCCTTGCCGAGTACCCAAGGCTCTGTCTCATCGATATATTTGTTGCATCTCTTAAAGAGTGAGAAGATCTCTGTAAGAGCATCAGCAACTCTGAGCTCATTCATCTTGGCTTCTACCTTCTCGTAGCAGCCAGTTACAACTGCCTTAAGATCTGCATCTACATCCTCAGCAACACCCTTATCTGCTACAACGCCGCCAAGGTACTTGTTGCTCATAGCGATAGTACGATTTACAAGGTTACCAAGTGTGTTAGCAAGATCTGAGTTGAATCTCTCAACTAAAAGCTCCCATGTGATGACACCATCATTTTCGAAAGGCATCTCATGAAGAACGAAATATCTAACAGGATCAACGCCAAAGAGACTTACAAGGTCATCAGCATAGATAACATTTCCCTTTGACTTACTCATCTTCTCGCCGCCCTGTAAGAGCCATGGATGTCCAAATACCTGCTTTGGAAGAGGCTCGCCAAGAGCAAAGAGGAAGATTGGCCAATAAATAGTATGGAAACGAATGATATCTTTTCCAATAAGGTGAAGATCAGCTGGCCACCACTTCTTGTACTCCTCAGAGCTGTTGCCATCTGCATCATAGCCGATTCCAGTGATATAGTTTGTAAGAGCATCAAGCCATACATAAACTACATGCTTGTCATCGAAATCAACTGGGATTCCCCACTTGAATGATGTTCTTGATACACAAAGATCCTGAAGACCAGGAAGAAGGAAGTTGTTCATCATCTCATTCTTTCTGGATACAGGCTGAATGAAATCAGGATGTGTGTTGATATGCTCGATAAGTCTGTCAGCGTACTTGCTCATCTTGAAGAAATAGGCTTCCTCTTCTGCTGGATGAACTGGGCCGCCACACTCAGGACACTTGCCATCAACAAGCTGAGACTCTGTATAGAAAGCCTCACACTCTGTACAGTACATACCCTTGTATGATCCCTTATAAATGTCGCCCTGATCATAGAACTTCTTGAAGATCTTCTGAACCTGCTTAACATGATCCTCATCTGTTGTACGGATGAACTTATCATATGAAGTATCCATCAAGTTCCAAAGTCCCTTGATAGTATCTGAAACCTGATCTACGAATTCCTTTGGTGAACTGCAACCAGCTTCGATCGCACGTGTCTCGATCTTCTGTCCGTGCTCATCTGAACCCGTCTGGAAATGTACGTCAAATCCGTCTTTTCTCTTATATCTTGCTATTGCATCTGCAAGTACGATCTCGTAGCTGTTACCGATATGTGGCTTACCAGATGTATATGCAATTGCAGTAGTGATGTAATATTTTCCCTTATTCTGCATTATCTATGTTCCCTTCTTATATTATTTACCAACACAAAAGCTCATAGCCTGTCTCAGTTACAAGGAGCTCAACTTCCCACTGCGCTGAAGGCTTTAAGTCTGCGGTATATACTGTCCAATCATTCTCTTCATCAATAAAGATCTCGTTTGTGCCCATATTGACCATAGGCTCTATAGTAAATACCATACCTGGAACCATGAGCATTCCTGTTCCTGGCTTACTTACAAAGCTTACAAATGGCTCCTCATGGAAAGCATTACCACATCCATGACCGCCAATCTCTCTAACAACTGTGTAACCATTCTTGAGCGCATGCTGATGAACCGCATTACCCATATCTCCAATAGGAGTCCATGGCTTAACAGCCTTAAGTCCCTCTTCAAGGCACTCTTTAGTTACATCAACAAGTCTCTTCTTTTCTGGAGAAACATCTCCGATACAGAACATTCGTGATGAATCAGAAAAATAACCATCAAGAATAGTAGAACAATCTACATTTATGATATCTCCATCCTGAAGAATGATATCCTCAGATGGAATACCGTGACATACTTCTTCATTTATAGATGTGCAAACACTCTTTGGGAATCCTTCGTAGTTAAGATCTGCAGGAATTCCGCCCATCTTGGTAGTAGTGTTGTAAACAATGTCATCTATTTCCTGAGTGCTCATGCCTGCATGGATCTTCTCACCGATCTCATCAAGCACAGCCATGTTGATAACCGCACTCTTCTTGATTCCTTCTATATCTTTTTCAGTTTTAAAAAGATCTCTGCTGGGAATGATCATACCCTGATGCTCAAACTGGATAAGTTTGTCATCGAAGGCAGCATGGCAGCTTTTGTACTTTTTTCCACTGCCGCACCAGCATAGGTCATTGCGTTCTAGTCTCTTATACATTGCATTCCTTCTCATAATTTCGATATTTTCACAAATATAGTATGCCTTTTCAGTCCTTAACTGTCAACTTGCTATTAACTATCTCTCCAACTGGGCTGTGGTCCCTTAAGAACCTGATCAGAAGGTCTGGCATCTCATCAGAATAGCTTCCAACTGTCTCACAATTTCCGATACATTCATAACCGCCAGTACCAGTTGCTCTATAGTTGCTAGTTACAAGAGTATAGGTCTTGTCATCAGATAACTCGCCGCCGCCAAGAAGAGTAAGCTTAGTAACCCTCTCTCCTACTGGCTTTGTGATATCAAACTCATACTCAAGTCCTGCATAGAAGTCGTAGTTATAATGCTCAACCTTTGGCTGTAAAAAGACATTTGAAATGCAGATCTTTCCTGACTCTTTATCGATCTCAAAGTACTCTGCGCATCTCTCTAAAGCCTTCTTGATAACTTCCTTTGTAACCTTCTTTACTTCTACAGTATTGGCAAACTGGTAGATTCCAAGTACGTCGCGAACGGAGATGTCCTTCTTAAGACCAAGTGGGTCATTGGCAAGGCTTGTACATGAGAAATCCGCTCCTGTGTAATCAAGCTGAACCTGATTAAATATAGAAGCAACCTTACTTCCGTAGAGGGCAGCTTCAAGCTTTCCTTCTGGTTCAATTTCTTTTTCTAAGCTTCCAATTGGCTCATCAAGCCACTTTTCCACTCTGCCTGTGAGCTCTTCCATCTTGGCAAAAGAGCTTTCAAACTTCTGATATCTCTCATCTGGAGCCTCAACCTTGACAAGCCTTGATGTGATATCCCACTTGTCAGAAGCTCTTTTAACCTGAAGGTCGCAATATACGCTAGCCTTGTCTGGTGGCTGAACCCCATAGCTTCCAGCTATCTCTACGCCTTCAACTGACATATGCTGATGACCAGTTAAAAGAATATCGAAATCAAGCTTTCTTGCTATCTCGCAGGCCTGATTCTCTGTTGTATCAGATAGTTTCTTGCCTGTAGCAAGGTCCTCTTCAAAACCTCCGTGATAGATGCAGACTGTGATGTCGCACTTTCCTTTAAGCTCAGACAGCTGCTCTTCAAGTGCTTCAACAGGGTCAGTTACCTTAAGCTCTGTGAGATGCTCTTTTTGCTCCCAAACATTAACATATCCTGTAACAGCGCCTGTGATTCCAACTCTTGTTCCATCTTCCAAGGTGTGGATCACGCTTTTCTTGATACCAAGGGCTCCTCTTAAATCCTCTACGTTTGCACAGATGAGCTGCGCCTTCATACTGGAAACATAATCAAGGATCACATCATATCCAAAGTTAAAATCATGATTACCAAGAGTGTAATAATCAAGCCCCATTGCATTAAAACCTTCTGCAATAGGGTTAAGTTCAAACTCATCTTTGTGTTCTATGTAATATGAAATAAGCGGTGTGCCCTGAAGGCTGTCACCACCGTCCATTACTAATGTATTTCCATCTTTTTCAATTTGAGAAGCTATACAAAAAAGCCCCGCATTCTCGGGGCAATTTTTTGCATAGTTTAAAGGAAATACATGTCCATGTGTATCTGATGTATAGACAATGCGCATATATTTAACCTCTTGTAAGTTTTACTCTGATCCTGGTTGAAATGTACTCGATGATAAGAATGAGTACGATAAGTCCTGTAAGGAGGGCACCTGCTTCGTTCCATCTGTAGGAATTCATAGCAAAGATAAGTGGTGCACCAAAACCGCCGGCTCCAACCATACCAAGGATTGTAGCATCTCTTAAGTTGATATCAAACCTGTAGATCGCAGTAGATGCAAAGTTTGGCATAAGCTGTGGAAGGATTCCATAGCGGATCTTCTGCCATGTGTTACATCCAGCGGCATCAAGAGACTCGATAACGTGTGTATCAAGATCCTCTATAGCCTCAATGTACATCTTACTGATCATACCGATTGAGCAAACACCCATTGTAAGGAGACCAGCAAAAGCTCCAGGTCCTGTAACTCTTATGAACATAAGACCATATACAAATGCAGGGATGGTTCTAACTGCCATGATCAGCATTCTTCCTACAAAAGCGATTGGCTTTGGAGTAAGGTTTGATGCTGAGATAAATGCAAGTGGGATTGAAATGATCGCACCTACGATAGTACCAAGAAATGCGATACACATTGTTTCAAGCATCAAGTAAGGAACACCTGAAGTTGTCTTAAAATCAAGCAAGAACTCAAGATCAGGATGGAAGATACCAGAAAGTACATTAAGTGCAATCTGTCCACCATCGGTTGTTGAGCCGCTAGTCTCAATAGCACTAGCACTCCAGATCATAAGTATTGCTACGATAACTGCTATTGTTAAGTTGTAGACCCAGTTCTTAGGTCTTTTTGCATAAGCTTCTTCTATTCTCTGATTCATATCTTCCTCCACTCTTACACTAACTTCTTACGTAAATAGCGGCTGACTGACTCGATAATGAATACAGTAACGAAAAGAGCTACTAGGATCATTCCAACGTTTGGATACTCACGCCAGCTTATTTTTTCATTAAGAATAAGACCAATTCCACCTGCGCCTACATAACCAAGAACCGCAGCGTAACGAACATTTCCTTCAAAGTTAAAGAGACAGTTTGAAAGGAAGAATGGAAGTACCTGAGGAATAATAGCAGAGATAAAGGCTCTTGTCTTAGTAGCACCCATAGCTTCCATAGCTTCGAAAGCGCCCATATCTACTGTCTCTATTTCTTCATAAGTAAGCTTTCCAATGTAGCCAAAAGAGAAAACTGCTATAGCAACTGTACCTGCCAATGTTCCAAGGCCAAAGATAAGTGTTGCAACAAGGGCAATGACAATTGTAGGAAGAGTTCTGATCAAACTGAACATAACTCTTATGATTGAAACAATGATCTTGCTAGGGCACACGTTTGTGCTGGCAAGCATTGCAAAAGGCACTGATAATAAAGCGCCAAGTACTGAACCAATAAGTGACATCTTGATGGTGTCAAAAAGAGGATTCCATACTGAACCCATGTATGAAGCGTTAGGTGGGAACATCTCTCCGAGGATTACGAAGAACTGTCCGATACGCTTTGTCAAAACTTTCATATCAAAGCCTGTGATTTTAACAGAAAGCCAGCACATAGCAAGGATCAGGATCACGTAGATAGGTGCTCTTGAAGCCTTCTTGGCTACAGACTTTCCATTAGGAAGCGTATATACTCTAGGCTTAAAAATCTTATCGTAAATACTCAACGTGATCACCCCACTTCTTCCTGGACGTTACCTTCTTTGTCTACTCTTCCGTTGTAGATTCTATCAAGTACTTCCTGAGTAGCCTCAGAAGCTGGGCCATCATATACGATCTCACCTTCGCGGATACCGATTACTCTTGTAGCATAGTTAAGAGCAAGGTCTACGTGGTGAATATTGATAAGGACTGAAATGTTCATATCCTCGTTGATTCTCTTAAAGTCATCCATAACCTGCTTGGCTGTTACAGGGTCAAGAGCTGCAACAGGCTCATCAGCAAGGATGATCTGTGGATTCTGTGCAAGTGTTCTAGCAAGAGCTACTCTCTGCTGCTGTCCACCAGAAAGCTGGTCAGCTCTTACGAAAGCCTTATCAAGAATACCTACTTTATCAAGGCACTCTAAAGCCTTGAGCTTCTCTTCTTTGGTGTAGATTCCGAATGTTGATCTAAACCAAGGCATATCTGGAACAAATGCTGTTAAAACATTCTTTATTACAGTGGTTCTAGTGATCAAGTTAAATGACTGGAAGATCATACCAATTTTTCTTCTGAATCTTCTAAGCTGCTTGCCAGACAAGCTCATAACATCAACACCATCCACGGTGAGTTTACCACTTGTTACATCATGCATCCTGTTGATGGTACGGATCAGTGTGGATTTACCAGCACCAGACAAACCAATAATTGCTACAAATTCGCCTTGCTCGATTGTTAAATTCACATGCTTAAGGCCTTCAAAACCATTAGGATATTTTTTTCCTACGTCTTCAAACTTGATCATTACTATTCTCCTGATTCTAATTCTAAAAATAAGGGAAGATATTAAATAATATCTCCCCTCAAATATTCAATAAAACATTGTGCCGGGCGGCGGAATTAATTCATTGACTTAATGAGCTCCTGAGCCTTTCTTTCTGACTCATAATCCTCAGCCTTAGCCTCTACATAACCGTTGTGGTTGTAGATTGAAATAACTTCCTTACCAGCGTCTGAATTTCCGATATTGATAAATGCCTGTGTAACAGCTGCCTTGAATGCATCATCCATAACGTCTGATGTCTTGCTTACGCTGATTGTATCGTTGTAGATACCATCTGTAACACCGATAACGTTTGTCTCATCCCAGATGCTAGCTGTTCTACCGAACTCTGTTGTCCACTTCTCTTCGTTGTCACGTCTTGCATCTGCATAGCAGCAAAGAACGTCGATCTGACCAGAAGCAAGTCTAGCAAAAGCATTACCATATGAATCAGCCTGTACAGCGTGTGAAAGATCTGTGATGTGCTTCTCAAACTTGTCCTGAAGCCAAAGTGATGGATAGATATATCCAGCTGATGATGAAGAATTCATAACACTCCAGTTAAGACCATCAAGATCTTCCCATGTAAGTGCTTCACCATTGTTAACCTTCTCTGAGATAGCCTGACCAGCTTCTGAAGGACCAGCAATGATAAGACCACGGTAGAATGTTACCTGCTCTTCTGTAGGCTCTGTAGGCTTGTTGTCGTTCCAATCCTTAGCTTCTGGGCTCTCGATTGAAAGACCATCTCTTGTAGCTGTAAGGATTACATCGCATCCATCCTCGTAAAGTACATATGTACCACCAGGGATAAGACCGATATCTATAGTTCCGGCTGAAAGACCTTCACCAACTGCTTCGTAGCTTGTTCCAACAGTGATGTCTACTTCCTTAACATCATAGCCAAGGCCAGCAAGCTCTGTTGTAAGAAGCTCCTTAAGTGGCTCTGTTGCAGTAACGATCTCGTCAGGATCACGTGATGGAACGAATCCAATTGTGAGCTTGTCGATAGTAACTGTCTCTGCAGGTGCTCCAACCTCAGTATTTTCTGCAGTTTCTGTTGAAGCTACTGAGCTTTCCTGTGCGCTCTCAGTAGTTGTTTCTGTTGTAGATGCGCTGTTTCCACAGCCTGCAAGCATAGCTACGCATGAAATACTTGCTACCATCATTGCAAAAAATTTCTTCATAATTCCTCCTACCCATAGTCATGGGCTTATCAAATATTTTTTCGCAATAAAAGCTCATGTGTATTACACATGAGCTTTCTGCAAATTACACGCCTAAGATTCTATGATAAACTGACAACTTTGTCAACAACGAATTGTCTTTATTGCGTTAAAGTTCCACAGCGCAAAAATGCCGTTTTTATGAACTTTTTTACTCAGTTTCCAAGAATATCAAAGAAGCGCTTAACGTTATATTGAATATCCCCTTTAAACACGCCGGAACCAGATACTATTACATTGGCTCCCGCCGCCAAAAGCTGGGAAACGTTCTCAATATAAATTCCACCATCAACTTCGATATCAGTTTTAAGATTTTTGGCCTCTAGCATTCCCCTTACAGTTTTAACCTTGTGGACGCACTCTGGAATGAGTTTTTGTCCGCCAAATCCAGGTTCAACCGTCATGACCAGAATCATATCCACCATATCAAGATATGCTTCAAGTTCAGAAGCATCTGTACCAGGCTTTATAGAAATGCCCGCTTTTTTGCCATGTTTGTGAATCTCATCTATGACAGCCTTAGGATCCTGAGCTGCCTCGAGATGGAAAGTGATAATATCTGCACCGCTATCCACAAAGTCTTTTACATATCTGATAGGATCCATGATCATGAGATGAACATCAAATGTCTTGGATGTCACACCTCTCACACTTTTGATAACTGGCATACCATAGGAAATGGATGGCACAAACATGCCATCCATAACGTCGATATGAATATACTGGGCTCCAGCCTGATCAGCTTCTTTTATCTGTTCACCAAGCTTAGAAAAATCTGCTGATAAAATTGAAGGGCTTAAAATATTCATCATTATTTAAGAAATTCCTTTACTGATGCGTATACACCATCACCATCAAGACCATACTTCTTAACAAGTGCTGCAGCAGATCCAGACTCACCGAATCTATCCTGCATACCGATCTTCTTGACTACTGTAGGACACTCTTCTGAAAGAACATCACATACAGCGCTTCCAAGTCCGCCGATAACTGAGTGCTCTTCTACAGTTACAACCTTGCCAGTCTTCTTGGCTGTTGCAACTACAAGCTCTCTATCAATAGGCTTGATTGTGCAGATGTTGATTACTTCAGCATCGATTCCGTCAGCGGCAAGCTTCTCAGCTGCTTCAAGTGCTGAACCGACACCGATACCTGTAGCTATAATACTAACATCTTTTCCTTCACGAAGTACAGTACCTTTTCCAAGTTCGAACTTGTAATCAGGTCTATCGTTAACAATTGGGCAAGCTGCACGTCCAAAACGGATGTAAACTGGGCCTTCATGCTCTGCTGCTGCTCTTACGCAAGCTCTAGCCTCGATATCATCTGCTGGACACATAACAACCATTCCAGGAATTGTGCGCATAAGCGCAAGGTCTTCGTTACACTGATGGCTGGCACCATCTTCACCTACTGTAATACCAGCATGTGTTCCGCCGATCTTAACGTTGAGGTGTGGATATCCGATTGAGTTACGAACCTGCTCGAAAGCTCTTCCTGTAGCAAACATAGCAAATGTGCTTACGAAAGGAATCTTACCTGTTGTAGCAAGTCCAGCTGCAATACCCATCATGTTACACTCAGCGATACCACAATCGATGTGACGATCTGGGAATTCTTTCTTGAACCAACCAGTTCTTGTTGCTGCTGCAAGGTCAGCGTCAAGTACAACGACTTTATCATTAACCTTAGCAAGCTCTATAAGTTCTTTACCATAGCTATCTCTGGTAGCTATCTTCTTTACTTCGCTCATTTCAACCTCCTTCTGTTCTATCAAGCTAATGACTCGCCGATCTTGTTAAGATCATCCATTGCCTTAGCGTACTCTTCGTCATTAGGTGCTACACCATGCCATGAAACCTGGCCTTCCATGAAGGAAACGCCCTTGCCCTTAAGGCTGTGTGCGATAATAGCAGTAGGCTGACCCTTTGTTTCTCTAGCTTCTTTGAATGCTGCTCTAAGAGCATCAAAATCGTGAGCATCAACATTGATAACATGGAAGTTAAATGCTTCGAATTTCTTATCAATAGGATAAGGTGAGCAAACCTGATCTACAGGTCCGTCGATCTGAAGTCCGTTGTTATCTACGATAACTACGAGGTTATCAAGCTTGCGGAATCCAGCAAACATAGCTGCTTCCCAAACCTGTCCTTCTTCGATCTCACCGTCACCAAGAAGTGTATATGTTCTGTAATCTTTATTATCAAGCTTTGCAGAAAGTGCCATACCACAAGCAACTGAAATACCCTGTCCAAGAGATCCGCTACTCATATCAAGGCCAGGTAAATACTGCATACTAGGATGTCCCTGAAGTCTTGAACCAAGCTTACGGAGTGTTGTAAGCTCCTCTACTGGGAAATATCCGCGCTGAGCCATTGCTGAATAAAGACCTGGTGCTGTGTGTCCCTTTGAAAGAACAAAACGGTCACGATCTGGATCCTGTGGCTTCTTTGGATCGATGTTCATCTCCTCAAAATACAGATATGTGAAAATATCTGCTGCTGACAGTGATCCACCTGGGTGTCCTGCACCTGCTGCATGAACCGCTGTAACAATGCCCTTGCGGACTTCGTTTGCAATTACCTGCAATTCTTTGTTTGTCATAATTCCTCCACTTCCTTTACTTTGTATCATACCTCTAAAATTACATATTTCTACTAAATGCATTTAAAATGTATCACACTTGAAAATATGAGTCTATCGTATTTTTTGCCGAACTTTTCCTAAATGATGCTAAAATTCTCATCGTTGACCATAATATGCATTAGCACCGTGCTTACGGTAGTAGTGCTTATCCTGAAGCTCCTGAGGAGCTGGCTTAACCTCTGGATTGATAACCTCGCATCTGTAAGCCATCTTAGCAACTTCTTCTGTAACAACTGCGTTGTGAACAGCTTCATGTGCATCCTTGCCCCATGTGAATACACCGTGGTTCTTGCAAAGAACTGCTGGAACAGCCACAGGGTCTTTTTCCATTCTGTTGAATTCATTAACAATGAGATGACCTGTGTTCTCTTCGTATGCTGACTCAATCTCATCCTTTGTAAGACATCTTACGCATGGAATCTCGCCATAGAAATAATCTGCATGAGTTGTGCCATAGCAAGGAATACTTCTTCCTGCCTGAGCCCAGCTTGTTGCATAGGATGAGTGAGTGTGAACTACGCCGCCAACTTCCTTGAATGCCTTGTAGATCTCAACATGAGTTGGAGTATCTGATGAAGGATTGAGCTTACCTTCTACCTTGTTGCCATTAAGATCCATAACGACCATATCATCAGGAGTCATAGTCTCGTAATCAACGCCGCTTGGCTTGATCACGAAAAGCCCGCTCTCTCTATCGATGGCACTTACATTTCCCCATGTAAAAGTAACAAGACCATACTTTGGAAGTAAGATATTTGCTTCATAAACTTTTTTCTTTAATTCTTCTAACATTTCTGCCTCCTCGAAAATACCTCGCTAAGTGATTACTTAAGTGACTCAACAGCAGCCTTCTCAATTGCAAGACCAGCGTTGTAATCCTTCATGAACTCATTAAATCCTGCCACATCTGCAGCTACAGGCTCGCAAGTCTCAACCTTACCGCTTGCAAATACCTTGTCAGAAAGATATTTCTCTAAAGTCTCGCCTTCAGCCTTCTGCATCATGTATCCAGCAAGAATAGCCTGTCCCCAAGGACCACCCTCTCCAGCTGTCTCCATAAGCTTAATTGGTGTATCAAGAGCTGCTGCCATAACTCTGTCGCCAACGCCTCTGATCTTGAAGAATCCGCCCTGACCAAAGAAGAAATCAGCCTTAACATTCTCTTCCTTCATAAGGATATCGTTACCAACCTTAAGTGCTCCAAGAGCTGTGTAAAGATGTGCTCTCATGAAGTTTGAAAGATTGAACTTAGCATCTGGTCTTCTTGCGAAAAGAGGTCTTCCCTCATTGAAACCAGTAATGCTCTCGCCTGAGAAATAGTTATATGCAAGAAGTCCGCCGCAATCTGCGTCGCCTTCCATTGCCTTTCTGTAAAGAGTTCCATAAAGTGTGTCATCATCAACATCCTTACCGATGGCGCCAGCAAATTCTCTAAAGAGGCCAACCCATGCATTAAGGTCTGATGTACAGTTGTTGCAGTGTACCATAGCAACCTCTTCACCTGATGGTGTTGTAACAAGGTCAAGCTCTGGATATGCCTTTGAGAGGCTGTGCTCAAGAACTACCATTGAGAATACTGATGTACCAGCTGAGATGTTACCAGTTCTAACTCCTACTGAGTTAGTAGCAACCATACCTGTTCCAGCATCACCTTCTGGAGGACATACTGGAATACCAGCCTTTAACTTTCCGCTAGGATCAAGCTTTTTGGCACCTTCTGCAGTAAGTTCGCCAGCTCTAGCACCAGCTGGAAGTGACTTAGGAAGGATATCCTCAAGCTTCCAAGCAAGGTTCTTGTCAGCAATAAGCTCATCAAACTGCTGAACCATCTTCTGATTGTAATCGCAAGTCTTTGAATCAATAGGGAACATTCCTGAAGCATCGCCTACGCCCAGAACCTTCTCTCCTGTAAGCTGCCAGTGAATGTAACCAGCAAGTGTTGTAAAGAAATCAATCTTTGAAACATGCTCTTCCTTATTAAGGATAGCCTGATACAAATGAGCAATGCTCCATCTCTGAGGGATATGATATCCAAAGAGATCAGTAAGCTTCTCAGAAGCCTCCTCTGTTATTGTGTTTCTCCATGTTCTAAATGGAGCAAGAAGTGTGCCCTCCTTGTCAAAAGCCATGTATCCATGCATCATAGCAGAAAATCCCATAGCTCCAACTGTCTCAAGTTCAACGCCATACTTAGCCTTTACATCCTCAGCAAGCTTAGCGTAGCAGTCCTGAAGTCCGCCCCAGATATCATCAAGTGTGTAAGTCCAGATACCATCCTCAAGTCTGTTCTCCCAACCATGAGAGCCAGAAGCGATTGGATTGTACTTCTCGTCTGTAAGAACCGCCTTGATTCTTGTTGAACCAAATTCGATTCCCAAAAATGTCTTTCCCTCAGCTATAAGCCCTTTAACTTCTCCCATAATAATCTCCATTTCCTCTCTTTTTATTTTTCTTTTATCGAATTCCTAAGTATCACATCCTCAGAAAATTCGTAAGTTGCATTAAACGTCACTTTCTGCTCATGTATGAGTCTTATCATATTCTGAGCAGCTTTTTCGCCAAGCCTGTGCTTGGGATGAGGTATTGACGAGATCATAACTCCGTCAACGCCCATTCTCGCTATATCTGAATCATCCATGCCAATTACCGACATGTCATCAGGAAGTTTCAATCCATCCTCCGACAGTATCTGCATCAGCATGCCAGCCACCTGATCGTTATAGCAAAAGACAGCTGAACAGCCCTTAAGTCTTTCTTTTACCCTGGAAAGAGCCCTTGCTCCGTCCTTGATATCTATCGTGTCGATGAAGTTCACGTGGTCATAGGTAAAAGGAAGCCCAAACTCCGTCACCGCCCTAAGATACCCTCTGTACCTCTCGCGTCCCTGACCATCATCTAGCTTCAAGATACATCCTATATCTTTGTGCCCAGCATTAATCAGCGCCTTGACCGCCTTGTAGGCACACTCTTCATCATTTATAGAAACGTGTGGAAGATCCAGCTCCGGATAGAAGCTGTTTATGAAAAGAACCTTTATCCCCCGACCAACTATCCTCTTGTACAAGTCCATGTTTGGATTTGGAAGTGCACTCTTTACCGGCTCCATGATGATACCGGCTATATCTTTTCTATCTAATACATCAAGGAGTATCTGCCTCTCCCTGTTGACCGTGTTGTTGGTAAAAGAGATCTGAATTGAATAACCTTTTTCACTAAGGGTACTCTCTATGCCCCTTATGGTACTAGGAAAGATGTAATCATCAACGTAAGTTGTAACTACTGCCACAACTGAACGAAGACTGTCATCTGCCCTCTGGTCAGCCACGTAAGTTCCGCTTCCCCTGCGGCTCTCTAACAGGCCATCTCCAGCCATGACTTCGATAGCATGTCTGATGGTCTGCCTACTAAGATCAAACATCTCACACAGCTCATTCTCAGACGGGATCTTAGATCCAGGCTTAAGAGTTCCATTATCTATATTTGAATTTATCCATTCGATTACGCTCTCGTACTTAGCCAAAAGTTGTATTCTCCCCTAGAACTTGTATCGTTTTTGCACTTTTGTCAGCAATTTACTAATCCAAGCATAATCATCATAAATTCACGAGTTTTTAAAATCAATCAGTAATATATACAAATTTGTAAAGTTGTATATGTACAAATTTCCTTATTTGTCTTTTACAAGTCCATCATTTCTGGAATAGAAAAAGAGATACTGCTGCATCACGCCGTTGTATGGCGCGTATCTTTCAAAAACAAAGCCCTCTGGATACTTGGTTTCAAGCACTCTGTTGATCCATACATCTTTTGGAAAAGCATCTAGCCTGTGATATCCAAACAAGATCTCGCAGTTAGCAACCTTAACTCCAACACCAAAAAGCTTTAAAAGTTCTTCCATAAGTTCCACATCAGACAGCTTATCCCAAGAAGAGAGATCAACTAGACCACTTGCCACATCTTCTGCTGCCTTTTTTACATACTTATCTCTGTAACCAAGGCTGCAGCTACCAAGCTTATCTAGAGAAAGAGCTGCTAATTTCTCTGGTGTAGGAAATGAATATATCCTTCCCACTCTCTCATCTTCTGCTATGAGGTCTCCTGCCATGGCGCAGAGCTTCTCAATAGAGGCCTTGATAGCCGGAATGTTTTTTCTCTGAGATATGATAAAAGAAATAAGCATTTCCCAAGGGTCCTGTCTAAGGATCCTGATACCCTTGCCATATTCAGATGCATTATATAAATAGATGTCCTTCTTTTTGCTAATTCGTCCTCTGATGTCAGCGTAGCTCAGTTCAAGGTCAAAATAGTTCTTCCAAAATTCATCAAATTCTTTTTTGCTGCAGCTAAATTCATACTCGCAATTTCCAAGCTCTTTTACAAATACGTGTTTATCAAGTGCTGCTACGCTAAAGGTTCCAGGTTCTGTCTCGCATTCATTAAACCTGAAGCACTGGCCACTATCTGCAATTTTCTTAAGATCAAAATCATCTTTTATAGTAATCTTCATTTTGTTCTTCCTTTTTGGATCTCCATTCCATCTACGTAGCCTCTGTCCCAGAGCATGATGTTAAGCTTCTGGGCAAGCTCTACCGCAGGCTGAGTGAAATACTGATTGGTCATGACAACGCCCACCATCCTGCCGTAGTAATCTCTTCCGGCATATATCTCCTGAACTGCCTTAACGCCAATAGGCTTATCATAGCATTTACACTGAAATGCGTAGGTAATGCCATCCTTCTCAGCCAGGATATCTGCTCCAAAGTCGCCGCTACCTTTTGTAACTTCGACTTCCAAAAAGCCGTTGTCTTTTAAAAGGTCTGCACAGTAGTATTCAAAGTCGTGCCCTTCCATCTCATCCATTGGAAGAGGGCGAAGTCTACGCCTTTTTATCAAAAGAAATATGATCGTCGACAGTAATATGACTGCCACAATTATTGAAACTATTATCAGTTGTTCTTTCATTTTAGTACCTTTATCCTTGTAAAAGTGCCATCAGCCCTTAATATTACTATAGTTATCTATTATAGGATATAGTATAATCGTGAAGATGTGTAGTAAAAATACATGTATTTACAGGGAGAAAGTATGGAAAAGGTAAAGGAATTCTTAAAACGAAAAGACATCGAAATCTCACTTAAGCGCTACGGTATTGATGCGCTTGGAGCAATGGCTCAGGGACTTTTCTGCTCACTGCTCATTGGAACTATCATCGACACAGTCGGCAAACAGTTCAACATACCATTTTTATTAAACACAGTAGCCACTATTGCTGGCAAAGAATACACCGTCGGCGGACTTGCATCTGCAATGAGCGGACCTGCAATGGCTACAGCTATTGGTTTTGCACTTAAGTGCCCACCACTTGTACTTTTTTCAATGATCACTGTTGGATTTGCTGCTAACGCCCTTGGCGGAGCAGGCGGTCCTCTGGCAGTTCTCTTTGTCGCTATTCTTGCAGCTGAATTTGGTAAGGCTGTGTCAAAAGAGACAAAGATAGATATCTTAGTTACTCCACTCGTTACTATCGCAACTGGAATATTCTTCTCTTGGCTGATTGCACCTCCACTTGGACAGCTTGCAATGTGGCTCGGAGATGTCATTATGAAGGCAACAGAACTTCAGCCATTCTTCATGGGAATTGCTGTTTCAGTTCTTGTGGGCGTAGCCCTCACACTTCCAATCTCTTCTGCAGCTATCTGCGCAGCCTTTGGATTAGTAGGACTTGCTGGCGGAGCGGCTGTAGCAGGTTGCTGTGCTCAGATGGTTGGCTTTGCAGTTATCTCATTTAAGGAAAACAAATGGGGCGGCCTAGTATCACAGGGCCTTGGAACATCAATGCTCCAGATGGGTAACATCATCAAGAATCCACGCATCTGGATCGCACCAACACTTGCTTCTGCAATCACTGGACCTATTGCAACATGTCTCTTTAAGCTTGAGATGAACGGAGCTCCTGTTTCATCAGGTATGGGTACTTGCGGACTTGTTGGCCCTATCGGTGTTTACACAGGATGGGTAAACGGAGTACTTGATGGTACTAAGAGTGCTATCACAGCCTTTGACTGGATCGGACTTCTTATGGTTTGCATCATCCTTCCAGCAATCTTCTCACTTGTGATAAACGCAGGTGTCAAGAAGCTTGGCTGGGTAAAAGAAGGAGATATGGCACTTTAAGGAGGTTTGACATCATGGGAAGCATATACGATCATTCAGAAATCTACGATCTTCTTGAAGATGAGAACAGATATAACGCTTACAAAAAGCACTGGAAACATCTTTTTGAAGGCAAAGAGATAATCTCCATGCTAGATATCAGCATTGGATCTGGAAGTGTTACATTACCAGTTTTAGATTTAGGCATTTCACTTAGCGGATCAGATCTTAGTGAAACCATGCTAAATAGTTGTTCCAAAAAGATATCTGATAAAGGCTTTACTCCAAACTTAAAGGTCGCTGATTTTAGAGATCTTTCATGCTGGGGAAATCAAAAGTTTGATATTGTCGCAAGTACAGGTAATGCTCTTGCATATGTATCTAACGAAGATGTCTGTCATGTACTAGAAGAGATGGATAAACATGTTGCAGACAATGGTTTCATCTACATCGACACCAGAAACTGGGACAAGATCTTAAAAGAAAGAAATCGCTTTTATCTGTATAATCCATTCTTTGTAAATGGTGACAGAGTCAATTTCACACAGGTTTGGGATTACAATTCAGATGGAACTATGACCTTCAATCTGTTGTATACGTTTGAGAAAGACTCAAAGATTTACAAAAAGGAAATTTTCGAGGAGCATTATAATCCAGTTTCAAAACAGCTTATTACCGATAAGCTCACAGAACTTGGATACAATGAAATACAACTCTTTAATTTCCCATCATATGCTCCAATGCTTCCATTCGAAGATATAGAATGGTACACAATACTTGCGAAGAAATAATAAACTGCGTGCATCACAACGATGCACGCACTTTTTACTTTATCTTCAGCGTTCTCAAATATTCTTTTTGTTCTGCTGTTATTCTATAACTTTCAATCGCCTTCTGTATCGTCTTGTTATGAACCCACTTATCAAGTTTCTTTTCCTGGATATAAGGTATGGTAGCCTCATACTGCTTAGCCAGGGCTGTTGCAAAGTACCAGGCAATCATCATGTTTATGTAGTATTCGTCTGATTTTATTTTTGCTACCGTTTTTAGATACTTAGGATCAAAGTCTTCATCAAGAAAGTGCTGCATCAACATTCCTATAGCGAACCTTATGGTATAAGTCTCTTTTGACTTCATCCACTTTTCTATGGATTTTAGGAGCTCACTCTTATGCTTCTTGAAAACTTTTGGAGACATCTGATCACAGGTTGCCCAGTTATTTACATAGGGGAGAAACTTTTCAAGCTCTTCCATGCACTTATCAAAATCTTTAATCTCTGAGATGATAAATGCCTGTAATTGATTTTCATCAAAGTATTTATGAGGAAGGCCGTTCAAGAACTCTTCTATGCCTTCTCTTTTCACAAGCTCTTTTGCATACTTCCTAAGTTCCGGAGTGCGCACGCCTATAGCCTCAAATCCATCAACACCAGGAATGAGGCCACTTTGAAAATCTCTATATTTCTTGTCTTGTAATTCGAATAGTTTGGATTGAATTTCCAATGTCATATTTTTATCTCCAATGAACCGTTTTATCCATTGTACATCTACGCTACTGGCTTACGGAAGAACTAAAGTCGCATTTTTCGATAACTTTTGTATGATAGGTTCATACTTTTGTATTCCAAAATCTTCAACGATACTTGTTATTCTTGCTCCGGCATCCTTAGAAGATGCACCACATAAGAAAACTCTCTCATTCTTTGTTCCGTAATCCAACACGATAAACCTGTCATGAAACACTCCACCAGTACGCTGCATTGTAATTTTTATTGCCGGATACTCTTTACAAAAATCCTTGTACTCTACATTATGTAATTTTCCATTACCAACATTATCACTGAACACCTTGATTTCAATGTTTGCGTTAGCATTCTTAAGAAGCACTAGCGTCCTAAGGCCTATATAATTATCAACCAGATAGATTGACTTCTTTGCCTGACTATAAATGGACGAATATGCTATATCAGCACTGCAATACTTGGTATTGTACATAAGCCAGCCGTTATCGGTGTCATTTACAAAACCATTCATCATATCTGCTAAATCTGACTTGGTGACAACATCTCCTAGCTGGTCCATGACATCAGACATCTGCTTTTCCACAGAGCCAAGATCCATGCGAAGCTTTGTTATTTCCATCTTATTCTCTGCCGTCTGCATGGAAAGCTGCATCATTTCTCGCTGGCTTATAAGATTCTGATTGCTAATTATGTAATCTTTCATCTTTTTGAAGGTACGTACCAATGCCCTACTTTGCTTTACTGCCAAGTCGCCTTTTAGCACTGTCATCAACATATATACGCCTTGTTCAGTGAATGCATATGGGACATATCGAGAACCGCCCCAACTTGAGGTGAAATTTTTGCACCTCAAGATTTCATCATATTCGTCTTTCGTCAATTGGAACATAAACTCATCGCCTTCAAACTTTTCGGCGTTGTTCTTCACTTGCCTATTAAAGTTTTTTGTTTCATATCCATATATCTTAGCAAGGTCTGTATCCAGCATAACCTTGAATCCCCGGACTTCATAAAGTTTTTTATTTAGTAACGCCGCTGTAATCTCAATTACTTCATCTTCCGTGTTATCTAATTCTTCTTTTTCCTTTATTCCCATCTTTAATCTCCAACTACTTATTTTTTATGGTCACAAATTGCAATCGTTTTTTTACAATTCCTTTTTATTGTCCTTTTCCTGCAACTTCCTTAGTTCATCATAATAAGCCTTATACCTATAAGCCGTTCTGCGGCTTATTTCGCCCTTATTTACAATCTCCATTATTGTCATTCCACCTTCGTATTGAATAGCAAATTCGTTATATGATTGCATCCAATGTTCATCATGCTTTTGTCTTCCAGCAAACTTTTTGCTTTTATAATATTCAAGCTCTTCTCTGAGCTTTGAGTTTTCTTCCTCAAGTTCTTTGATCCTTTTTAATGCAGCTTCAAATGTTGTAATCATATACTTTCCCTCTCGTGCCAATATTATTGTGACACAAGAGTATCATTCCACCGCGTTAGTGTCAACAGGTTTTTGGCACAACAAGAAAGCAGCTCAAAGCCTTTACCTGTCCTGTCATCCGAATACTAACCACGGCAAATGTAAAGATGATTACCAATGCAAATATGATTACTATCGTAAGAAATGTCTTAAACAACTTTTTCATTGTCTTTTTCTCAAGCTTCAGCAGTATCTGCTTTACATTTTGTCAACACTATTTCAAAGAAAAAGCTCCGGCACTTTCACCGAAGCTTAAACGTACATTATTCATCATCTTTCACCTACATTCTTTTAGTCAGTTATACTTTCTTTCGCACTGTTGATAAGACCGAGAAGGCCCGTCTCCTTAATAAGAGCTATCCCCTGGAATTCATCTCCGAGGACAATCAGATTGTCGCCTGTTTTAATATCGAAGATCTTTCTTGCTTTGGCAGGAATGACGATCTGACCCTTATCTCCCACTTTGACCATTCCAAAGATATGTTTTCCTTTCGGTGGTATAGCATATCCCAGGTTGTCCGAATCATTCTTTTCATATGATATAAGGTCGTCCATTGTTACACCAAAGAGGTCAGCCAGCATCTTACATCTCTCTATATCCGGCAGCGACTCTCCGGTCTCATATTTTGAAAGCGTCTGTCTGGATACGCCTATCTTCTCTGCAATTTCCTCCTGTGACAGGTTATTAAGCTTTCTTAATTCCATAAGATTGTCTGCAAAACTCATTCTTTCTTCTCCTTTTTTATTCCCAGAACACACCACCTTATGAAAGGAATGCGGCTCATGATTTCATACAGAAGGTAGGAGCCTGCGAATGCTGCTATTGCAACCAACAGGTATACGATGACAGGGGCAAGGAACGGACATAATGTATGCAGATACCATCCGCTGACCGCTATCATCAGATAATGGAATACGTAGAGGCCCCATGATTTTCGGCACATCCACTTTGAGAAAGCATTCTCAAAATTCCCCCATTTTTTCATGAAGGCAAGTATACCGAGAGTTCCAAACCATGCGTATACATTGCACATGATCGTGTCCAGAACCACGTGATCCGGATAAGGCTGACCTTTATATAAAATCACAAAGGCTATGCAGGATGCGAAGGCAAGGACGCTTAATAACAGCCAGTTTTTACCAAGTCGATCCATCACGACCTCATGGGACAGTACAAAGTAGCCGATCAAAAAGCCCAGTCCGTAAATACCGAATCTGTATACCACTATTATCGGTGTGTTAAGTATCTGCGCTGCTCCGTATACGGGTATGACAAGAAGTATAAGTGTCAAAAGATTTGCTTTCCCGCAGATATTATAGAATCTGTCTTTTTCAATTCTTCTGATCAGTACCAGTATCAGGCTGAAGAGCCAAAGCATCTGAATATACCACAGAGGACCTGAGCCGCTGACTGCCATTATCAGGAAAAGGATTGGCCCCGGTACGTTGTTCATGGAATTAAATGCACCAGACATCAGCATGTTGTAATAGCCAAGAATCCAGCCGAAAACCAGAAGGCCGATTGTTGATGGTACAAGATATTTTCTCGTCCTTACGCTGATAAATTCCTTTTCTGTTCGTTTAATTAGTTCATAGTGGGCTGACATGCCGGATACCACAAACAGAAGTAACATGAACCAAGGATATACAATGTACTGATATGTATCCTGGGGCTGATGTTTACTGAAAGGTCCGATGATGCCATGTTGTGTTACACCGTTGAATATGTAGATTACATGATAGATGACAACCAGCACTACTGTTATCCAGCGAATATTATCCAAGTACACCTTCCTCATATTTCTACCACCTTTGCCAAATATTTTAACATTTTTCTCAATCATAAAAAAGTAAGCTCCACCTGTCTACCAAGCGAAGCTTACATATTTTGCTATTTTTTGTTAAATTTGGTTGCGAGCGCATAATTTTATAAAAAGCGCTCATTTTTTCACAAGGAAGTTCCAATATCGCATATATGCGATATCGGAACAACAGTCGTCTCTAAACTCCAACGCCCTTTCAGGTCGTTCTCGTTAAGAGAACGACTGTTTCGACATGCCCACTCCAGCTGAACATGTCGCAGGCTCTGACAGCCTTAAGCTCATAGCCGCCATCAGCTAGTATTCTTAAGTCTCGCGCTAAGGTTGCGGAGTCACAGCTTACATATACGATCCTGTCTGGCTGCATCTTGAGCATTGTCTCAAGGCACTTCTCATCACATCCCTTTCTAGGAGGATCAACTACGATGACATCTGGGTGAAGTGCATCATTACTTGATACTCCATCGTAGCCGCCATTTTTATAAAACTCAGGGAGCACTTCTTCTGCCTTACCGCAGAAGAAATCTGCATTTGAAAGTCCGTTTCTCTTGGCATTTCTCTTTGCATCTTCTATAGCATCAGGAATGATCTCTACGCCAAATACATGCCCTGCAGTTTTGGCCATGGATAATGTAATGGTTCCAATTCCGCAATAGAGATCCCAAACAGTCTCTTTCCCTGATAGATCAGCGTAGGTGATTGCCTGCTCATAAAGCTTCTGAGCCTGAACAGGATTAACCTGATAGAAGGAAAGAGGCGAAATCTCAAAATCAAGGCCGCAGAGAGTGTCTGATATTGTGTTTCTTCCCCAGATTGTATGAATCTCGTAGCCCATGATGACATTTGTCTTTTCAGTATTGATGCTAACCGAAATACTTGTCATGCCGGCAACCTTACTAAGTGCATCCACAAGCTTTGCCTGTGCTGGAATAAACTCAGCGCCAGCTTTTTTGCTGCCTTTATAGTTTATTACAAGGCATACCATGATCTGATCGCTGGTAAAGCCTTTTCTAATAAGCACGTGCCTTACAAGACCTTTTCCAGAAGCTTCATCATAAGCCTTGATCCCATTTTCTTCCATGTGCTTTAATACTGCGTCCAGAATAGCCTTATTCTCTTTTATTCCGATATAGCAATCATCCACAGGTATGATACTGTGGGTTCTGCCTGCATAGTAGCCGGCAACAAGCTTGCCGCTTTTGTCAGTTCCGATTGGGTACTGGGCTTTGTTCCTATATCTCCAAGGCTCATCCATGCCGATAATAGGCTCAGTTATGCTGTCGATGAAATCTCCATCAAAGCCCCCAAGTCTTACGATATTGTTCCTTACTTTATTCTGCTTGAACTGAAGCTGTCTCTCATAGGTCATGTTCTGAAGCTGACATCCGCCGCACTGCCTTGCGATAGGGCACTTTGCTTCCTGTCTAAACTTCGAAGGTTCAATAACCTTTTCAAGATGGGCGTAAGCATAGTTTTTCTTGGCCTTCATGATCTTGGCGCTTACTGTGTCTCCAATTACCGCATCCTTAATAAAGAGGGTATAGCCGTCAATCTTGCCTATGCCCTCTCCGTCGTTTCCTATATCTGTGATGGATACTGTCAGAAGCTCGTCTTTGCTATATCTGACATCTTCTTTTTTCTTACTTCCCATTTGATCCTACCTGTATTACTCTTTCCAATGAAGTCTGTGGAGCTCGCCCTCTGTCTCAAGTCCCTTGAATTCGTTCTGTCTAAGGGCTTCGTAGAGAACTATCGCAACTGAATTAGAAAGGTTTAAAGACCTGATATCATGTCCCATAGGAATCCTGATACAACTTTCTTCATTGTCCACCAGAATTTCCTCTGGAATTCCAGCACTCTCCTTGCCAAACATGATGTAGTCATCCATTCCAAAGCTAACATCTGTATATGAACGCTTTGCCTTGGTTGTAGCGTACCAGATCTTGGCTCCTGGGTGCTTTTCCTTGAAGTCCTCGTAGTCTATATATCTTGTGACATCGAGCTTTTCCCAGTAATCCATTCCGGCTCTCTTTATCTCTTTTTCATTGAGTCTGAATCCCAAAGGCTCGATAAGATGTAAACTTGTTCCTGTTGCCACACAGGTTCTTCCGATATTTCCAGTATTCTGTGGAATCTCAGGCTGATGTAAAACTATATGCATTCTTAAACTAACTTCCTTTATTACTATTATTCCTCATCATCAGCATCCATAACTGCTGACTTTGGAAGAGAAAAGATAAACTCGGTACCAACACCTGCTGTGCTGATAACGTTGATGTTCTCTTCGTGGGCCTTTATGATCTCTTTTACAATTGAAAGGCCAAGGCCTGTACCCTTCTTGTCCTTACCTCTTGAAAGATCCGACTTGTAGAATCTGTCAAAGATAAGCTTCTGGTCTTCTTTTGGAATACCGATTCCGCTGTCCTTAACAGACACAAACACCTTGCTGTGCTTCTCTGTGGTCTCGATCTTGATTGATGAATCGTGGTGACTGAACTTGATAGCATTATCAACCAGGTTATAAAGAACCTGCTGAATCTTGTCTACGTCAGCATTTACCAGCATCTTATCATCAGTAAGAACCAGCTCGATTGCAATCTTCTTATTTCTGCATGTTCCCTCAAAAGATTCTGCAACTTTCCTGATGACCTGATTAATATCAAAATCAGATTTATCAAGGAGCATTCCCTTAGTGTTGAGGTTGTTAAGCGTCAAAAGCTCGTTGGTGAGCTTAGTAAGTCTGTCTGTCTCGTTGATTACAATTCCAAGGTATCTCTCATGCATCTCCTGAGGTATGGTTCCATCCTGCATTGCCACAAGATAGCCGCGGATAGATGTAAGTGGAGACCTGAAGTCGTGAGATACATTTGCAATGAACTTCTTTTGGTCATCCTCCTGTCTTGCGATCTCGCCTGCCATATATGATAGGGACGCCGCAAGATATCCCATCTCATCTTCTGACTCAACCGAGAACTCATAGGACATATTGCCGGCTGCATACTGCTCTGTAGCCTTGGTGATCTTGCGAAGTGGTATATATACCAGCTCCGTGAAGAAGATCAGGATGATAAGAGACAGTAGGAAAAGAACTATCAGCATCAGGTAGGATATGTTAAGAAATTCATTGGCCTGCTCCTGAATATCAGAAACAGGTTCGTGAATTACTACATAAGCCTGAACCTTGTAATTGGCCGTTATAGGCGCAAATACACTTACCACATCTGAGTCAAAAGAGTCCCAGAAATTGCCGGTGGTGTAATATGAGCCCCCAAGAACTGAAGGATCAAAGCCTTTGATAACTATCTCATCCCCAGGCCCAAGATTTCTTGATGAATCAAGAACCAGTCTTCCTGATGGGTTTATTATCCATATGGGCTCATTATCCATGTACTTGGACAATGTAACCATTTGAGTGTGTACTGTTTCAAGTGAAGTTTCACTGTTGTACAGATCTGCCGCATAGGTGTTGGCAATCTGCGTGGCAACCTGATACATGCTGTCTGTCTTGTCTCTTCGTATGCGCTCATAGGTCATGCTATATACGAAAGTCGCAACCACTATAAAGCCAAAGACGGCAAACAAAAGGTACGCCAAGAGAAACTTCAGATAGAGAGTTCTCTTCATTTACTCCATTACCTCGAATTTGTATCCGATTCCCCAAATTGTAGCAAGTCTCCAACTCTCATGATCACTTAGCTTCTCACGAAGTCTCTTGATATGAACGTCGACTGTTCTAGTATCTCCAATGTATTCGTAGCCCCAGATCTGATCAAGGAGCTGCTCTCTTGTGAAAACATGGTTTGGTGATGCCGCAAGGAAATACAAAAGCTCTAATTCTTTTGGTGGCATATCAACTCTCTCACCCATGTATGTAACAGAGTAGTTTGTCATGTTGATCTCAAGATCAGGATATCTTACAACCTTATCGTTAGATTCAGGTGCTTCCTGAGTCTGAGGCTTATATCTTCTAAGAACTGCCTTTACTCTAGCCACCAGCTCTTTTGAATCAAAAGGTTTCTCCATGTAGTCATCAGCACCCATCTCAAGGCCAAGAACCTTATCAAACACTTCTCCCTTAGCTGAGAGCATGATGATAGGTACCTGTGATCTTGTTCTTAACTCTCTACAGACCTGATATCCATCAATGCCAGGAAGCATCAGATCAAGGAGCACAAGGTTTGGCTTAAATGTGTCAAAAGTATTGATGGCAGTCTCACCATCGTTGCAGATCTTGGTCTCAAAGCACTCTTTTACCAGATAAAGAGATATGAGCTCTGCGATATTGTTGTCATCATCTACAATTAATATCTTCTGCTTAGTTGCCATAATTTCCCCCAAAATATTATTTTATAAACGTTACTATTGTCACGCCTGCATCGCCTTCGCCAAATTCTCCAAGCTTGAAGGATTTGACATAAGGAACACCCTTAAGATACTGATGAACAGCCTGTCTCAATATGCCTGCGCCCTTACCATGTACAACTCTTACGTTATTAAGGTGTGACATATAGGCGTCATCAAGGTATTTATCAAGTGCAGCAAGCGCATCATCTGAATTCTTGCCAATAAGATTGATCTCAGTCCTGATATTTGCTGACCTTGAAAGATCCATCTTGCCGCCGCTACTACTGGTGTTTCTGCCATAGAACTTCTTCATGGCAGCCTTGCCATCTTCATCCTGCACCAGTACAAGGTCTCTGATATTAGCCTTGGTCCTCATGATACCGCACTGTACAAAGAGGTAACCATCCTTGTCAGGTTTGGAACTGATAGTTCCCTTAAGTCCCATAGACACGATCTTGACTGTTTCTCCAAGCTTAAGCTGAGACTCCTTGAGAATTGGATGTGTCTCCTTTGGTTTTTCAACCTTCTTGGAAATGGATTTATTCTTGTCAGAGATCTTCTGTCCTACGCTGGTCCTTGCTCTCTCAAGATCCTGCATTGTGGCATCTGGTCCGGCTTTTCTAAAGGTTCTAATAGTCTCATCAGCAACATCCTTGGCTTCCTGAAGGATGTCTCTCGCTTCTTCATTGGCCTTTCTGATGATCTCATCCCTTTGTTTATCAAGCTTGTAGGTCTTTTCCTCAAGCTGAGTCTTGAGCTCTTCAACTTCTTTTTTGTACTGAGCGATCTCAAGGCTCTCGCTCTCGATAGTCTTACGGCTCTTCTCAAGGTCTGCAAGAAGATCCTCAAACTTTTTGTCCTCAGTACCGATCTGCTCCTTGGCAGCTTCAATGATCCTGTCTGGAAGCCCAAGCTTTGAAGAGATCGCAAAGGCATTACTCTTTCCAGGGATTCCAATAAGGAGCTTGTAGGTTGGCTTCAGGGACTCAACATCAAACTCGCAGCTGGCATTCTTGATGCCAGGTGTGTTGAGGGCATATACCTTAAGCTCGCTGTAGTGAGTTGTAGCCATGGTCCTTATCTTTCTCTCATGGAGATCATTAAGGATAGATATAGCAAGAGCTGCGCCCTCTGTAGGATCAGTTCCTGCGCCAAGCTCATCGAAAAGGCAAAGTGAATTCTCATCAGCCTTCTCCAAGATGCTAACGCAATTAGTCATATGTGATGAGAAGGTAGAAAGAGACTGCTCAATACTCTGCTCATCTCCGATGTCTGCATAAACTTCTGTGAATACTGAAAGTTCAGACCTGTCACCAGCTGGAATCGCAAGGCCAGCCTGTCCCATCAGGGTCAAAAGACCTACTGTCTTAAGTGTAACTGTCTTACCACCTGTGTTAGGTCCTGTGATGATCAGCATGTCAAAGTCGCGACCTGCGTATACATCGATAGGAACAACCTTGTCTTTATCAATCAGAGGATGTCTTCCCTTCTTGATATCAAAGGCGTGCTGCTCATTAAATACTGGTGTGATGGCATTTATCTCAAGTGCATATGAAGCCTTGGCAAACACAAAGTCAAGGTCAGTCATAATATCTGCGTTGTACTTGATAGAGTCTACGTGCTCTGCAACCTTGAGGCTGAGCTCAGCAAGGATCTTTTCGATCTCTGCTGTTTCCTGTAAGATCATTTCTCTTAACTTATTATTGAGCTCAACAATTGCTTGAGGCTCAATGAAAAGCGTAGATCCTGATGATGACTGGTCGTGTACGATACCATTTATCTGAGACTTATACTCAGCTCTTACAGGGATACAATATCTGTCACCACGCATGGTTACTACAGTATCCTGAAGGTATGTCCTCATTGATCCGTTGATGATCTTGCCTAGCTGCTCGTGGATCCTGTCATTGGTCAGCATCATTCCGCGTCTGATATGCTTGAGGGCTGGGCTTGCATCAGAACTCATCTCATCTTCTGAGATGATGCATCTTCTGATCTCAGCTGATACAAAGGTAAGTGGCTCAAGCATCTCAAAAGATTCTGATAAAGAGTCTCTCTCCTCATTATCCCTTTGAGGTCTGCCGTAAGTCTTAACTCTGTTGACATTATCAAGAAATGCTGCAAGCTTTAAAAGAGCTGCCATATCCAGTGCACTTCCGATCTTAAGTGCCTTAAGTATCCCCTGAAAATCCTTGTTGTCACCAAAGTTTGTACTACCCTTTTTAAAGATCCTTGAAATAGCATCCTTTGTTTTTTCCTGATTCTTTCTGATCTCTTTTATATCAGATGAAGGAACAAGCTCTCTGCAGAGTTTCTTACCAGGCTCTGAAGTCGCATGTTCTGTAAGTCTTTCAATAATCTTGTCGTATTCTAGTACGTGTAAAGCTTTCTGATTCATAATTATTTTCCTGTGTCTAAAGTTACATAATCATCCAAATTACAGTTTACCATCATAAGAGTTTCTTTGCTACTTCTTATACTTAAAAGATAGGGGCATTTAGGGAACTATGGTATAATATTGAAATGTATCAAGTAGTTTTATGGGGATGGGGTATTCTATGCCAACAAATCAAGAAGAAAACAAAAACGAAAACCTAGCTAATACCGATTTTATTAGCGAAAAGATAAAACAAAGACCTATCAACAGGAAAAAGCTCTTAAGGCGCACCATTATTACTGTCACCTTGGCAGTACTTTTTGGCTTTGTTGCCTGTCTTACTTTCCTTTTATTGCAGCCACTTTTTAGCGACAAGCTCTATCCAGAAAAAGAGCCTGATCCAGTCACACTTCCACAGGAATCAGCCAGCGACGAGCTTACTCCTGAAGAGATGTTTGTAGACGACGATCAGATTGCTGCAAGCGAAGCCCAGAGTTTTGAAGAAAGCCAGAAAGATCAGATCGATCAGGCTATTGCTTCTTATTCCTTTGATTCATCAGATTATAACAAGATGGTAAGGTCACTTAAGTCCGTAACAGATGCCGTTAAGCCTAGCCTTGTAAGTGTCACAGCTCTTTCTAATGATACTAACTGGTTTAGCGATTCCTATGAATCAAGCGGTTCTACATCAGGCCTCATCGTAGCTGACAATGGAACAAATCTTTTTATCCTTGTTCCATCAACTGCCGTTTCAGGTGCAGAGACTATCCGCGTGACTTTCTGCGACGGAGCAACTGCAAGTGCTGACCTTTGCCTTATGGATAGCATCACCAAGCTTGGTGTCATCTGTGTCAAAAGAGCTGCTCTTACCCAGGACACACGAAATACTATTGGGCCAGCTGATCTTGGAAGCTCAGCAGGTGGTAATCTTACAGGATCTCCTGTCATTGCGCTTGGTAGCCCTGTAGGCGTTCAGGACTCAGTATCCTACGGAATCATCACTTCTGAAAAGAGCTCCATAAACCTTGTAGATACAAATTATAAGCTTCTTACAACAGACATCTACGGAAGCTCATCTGCTACAGGAATACTTATAAATCTTCACGGTCAGGTTATTGGAATCATTGATATGTCACACAATCAAACAGACATGTCCAATCAGATAAGTGCCATCGGAATTACTGAATTAAAAGGCCTTATCGAAGATCTTTCAAATCAAAAAGACAGAGCATTCCTTGGTATCCACGGTGCCACAGTTCCTAGTGACATTCAGGAAAGCCTTGGAATTCCAGCCGGCGCTTATGTGACTCAGACAGAAATGAGTTCACCAGCTATGCGCGCAGGCATACAGAGCGGAGATATCATCACATCTTTTGGCGGATCTCCTATTGATACCTATGAACATTTGGTTAGCAAGCTTGCAGGTTGCGAACCTAATGATATAATTACAATTACTGTTATGAGACAGGCTCCAAACGAGTACATAGATATTGAGATTGAAGTTACTCTCTCAGCCTCCACAACAGACAAGTAAAGAAGTATTAGAAACGAGGATTTTTTAAATGAAGTTCATTAAAGATTTAAAGCCAGGCGATCGCATTGCTGACATCTACATGTGCAAGCACAAGCTCAGCGCCACTACCAAGAATGGTAAAGAGTACTACTCAGTTACTCTTCAGGACAAGACAGGCACAGTTGATGCAAAGGTTTGGGAACCTAACAGTGATGGTATCGACGAGTTTGACGATACAGATTACATTGATGTTTTTGGTGAAGTTACAAGCTTCAACGGTATGATACAGGTTAACGTTAAGCGCGCCAGAAAGTGCCACGAAGGTGAGTATGATCCATCTCTTTACCTTCCTGTTTCAAGCAAGAACATCGATGACATGTACAAAGAGCTCCTTGGAATAATTGGTTCCATCGAGAACCCATATCTTAAAAAGCTCCTTGAAGAGTTCTTCATCCACGATGAAAAGTTTATCGATGTATTCCGTAAGTCTAGTGCAGCCAAGACTGTTCACCACGGCTTCATCGGCGGGCTTTTAGAACACACACTTAGCGTTACTAAGCTCTGTGATTACTTCTGCAAGTCTTACCCAGTTCTAAAAAGAGACCTTCTCCTTACAGCAGCTATCTGCCACGACATTGGTAAGACCAAAGAGCTCAGTCTCTTCCCAGTAAATGACTACACAGATGAAGGTCAGTTCCTTGGCCACATCGTTATGGGCGCAGAGATGGTCGGTGAGAAAGCTCGTCAAATCGACGGCTTCCCAGAAATCCTCAAGCAGGAGCTCCAGCACTGTATCCTTGCTCACCACGGCGAGTACGAATACGGCTCTCCAAAGAAACCATCTATCATCGAAGCTGTTGCCCTTAACCTTGCAGACAACACCGACGCCAAGATGGAAACCTTCACAGAACTTCTTGCCAACATCACAGCTCCAGGCTGGCAGGGATATAATAAGTTCTTTGAGAGTAATATCTACGATTCACGTATGGATTAATAAACATTTCTAAAATACAAGAAAGAGTTTGAGATACCTCAAACTCTCAGACTGTAGACAAAGTGGTCCTGAGAGCGTAGCTCTCAAGACCATTTTTCTTTTTCGCGAGTGTTTTATTGATAATAAAGGATAGAAACGGCCTCTATCAGGCCATCTCTAACCGCCATTCATGCTTGATTCTTGCAAGCTTTTTCAGATTCATACACGCAAAGGTAAGCGCGACCTTCATTTCCATCCGCGCCTTGCCATACATCTGCGTATATCTGAATCCGTGGTTCTCTTTTGCTGTTCCAAAGATTCTCTCTATTGTTTCTTTTCTGTGAGAATAGAGATCCTTCATTCCTTCTGTGTACCTTATATTCTCACATTCTTCCATGTAATCTTCCCAGATA
>NZ_FMXK01000028.1 GCF_900103635.1 Butyrivibrio sp. INlla18 | reverse complement strand
TATTGGATGAAGGGAATTTTAATAAGAGTGACAGGATCCATGCTGGGCCTGCCCATGTCTGAAGAATACTTATCTTCAACAAGATCATATATGAATGACCAGTCTATGGCTTTATCAATAAGCCTGAGCATGTGATCCTGAGGTACCAGGTCATCCATGCTCACAAACTGCATTTGCTCACGTTTTCTTTCGGTATTAGAAGTCATCATAAAGGCTATCCCCATCCCCAACTTTGATACTTCTATTATACCATAAAAAGTGCTGCAATCTCAGATGAATACTGGGTTTATAGCGCTTTTGCAAAGAAAAATCCACGGCGCATGCCGTGGACTTTGTCTACAGTCTGAAAGGACTAGTTCTTTCGAACTAGTCCTTTTTAATCGTGCGGAAGATGGGACTTGAACCCACACGATGTAAGCATCACAAGATCCTTAGTCTTGCTCGTCTGCCAATTCCGACACTTCCGCATTTAAAAATATATAGAACCTTGTCACTACACTATGAAAAGATTCATAGTGCAGGAGAAGGGACTTGAACCCTCATGTTGTTGCCAACACATGGACCTGAACCATGCGCGTCTGCCATTCCGCCACTCCTGCAAGCGACAAAATTTATAATACCGATTTTAACGTGTCATGTCAAGAGTTTGCCACATTATTTCCAATAGTTCAGCTGTTTTTTCATATAAGATGAGACATCCATATCATAGGCAAGTTTAAGATTTTCATCTGTCAAAACTTCCTCGATGGAACCCTTAGCAAGTATCTCTCCCTCTCTGATAAATAAGACCTCATCCGCTATGCTAAGAGCAAGGTTTATATCATGAAAAACACCTATAAGTGTGTTCTTTACAACTGTCCCATCCGCTAGTGTAGTACTTTCCTTTTTCCACTCATTTAAAAAGCTCATAAGCTCATCCTGATACTTAAGGTCAAGATGATTAGTTGGTTCATCCAGCATCAGAACCGGCGTCTCCTGAGCAAGAGTTCTAGCAAGGAACACCCTTTGAAGCTGGCCACCAGACAGTTCGCCTATCTGCTTGTCTTTTATCTGATACAATCCGTTCTGTTTAAGACACTTATCCACAATCTCCTTGTCTTTTGCAGACGGAATCCCCATAAACTTGCTGGAATACAGATATCTTCCCAGCATAACCGTTTCTTCTATAGTATATGAAAAGTACAATGTGGATAACTGAGAAAAGGTAGCCTGCATAGCCGCAATCTCTTTTCTCTTAAGACTTCCTATTTCATGGCCCAGCATAGAAATAGAGCCATCATAATCAAGAACTCCTCCAATAGCGCGTAGGAGCGTAGTCTTGCCACTTCCGTTAGCTCCAAGGATAGCAAGGCTTTTTCCCTCCTCCAGGGTAAAAGAGACGTTCTTTACCACAGGGTTATCCAGAGGTCTTTTACCATATCCACAGCTTAGATCTTTGACTTCTAACAGCATCCCGGTCACCTCCTGTCCCTAAAGTAAACCCACATAAAGAATGGAGCTCCCACAAGTGCTGTTACCGCGCCAACCGGGATCTCCCTTGGGGATAAAAGAGTTCTCGCAGCAAGATCAGCTATGGACATAAATGCGCCACCCAGAATCATAGACATGGGAAGCACGATCTTGTGCCTCGAGCCAAAGACTCTTCGCACCATGTGAGGCACCGCAAGATCCACAAAGCCAATGATACCTGAAAAGCACACAGCCGCTCCTGTCAAAAATGAAGCAAGTGCAAGAAGGATGATCTTTACTTTTCTAGTATCTACGCCAATACTAAGAGCCTGTTCCTCACCAAAAGTCATGATATCAAGCTCTCTATGGTAAAACATAACAGAAAGTGAACCGATCAAGGTGCAGCCAAGGAGAATACCAACATGTATCCATCTCCTGCCGGAAAATGAACCCATTTGCCACAAGATAAGTCTCTGCATATGTTCGCCAGCCATTGAACTTAGGAACGTCAATATAGCGTTAACAAAAAGCGAAAACACCATACCAAACAGGATAATGGTGTGGTTATGCATATTTTTATCAAGGCGAGCTGCAAATGCAATAACTAAAAAAACTGTCAGAAGACCAGACGCAAATCCTGTAACAGGTAAAAGGAAAAAACCTAATACCGAGCTTGTAGCTCCTGTTATTATGACGACGGCCGCCCCAAGAGATGCTCCGGCTGAAACTCCCATTGTATAGGAAGAAGCCAAAGGATTCTGAAGTATAGCCTGCATAATAGCTCCGCTGACTGATAGCGCAGCTCCCACAATAAATGCAGTGAGTGCCCTTGGCATCCTTATTTCCCACAAAATAGAAACAAGAGATGGATCGATATTATCCGGTATAGAAGTTCCTAGTATCTTGTGCCAGATAATGGACAAAATATCCATTACCGGCACATAAACACTGCCAACTCCTATACACAAAATAATAGCTATCACAGCTATGATACAAGATGCGATTATTCTTACTGACAGTTTTTTATTATTCATTTTTTATTTTGATTTATGCAGCTGGCTGCTCTGCATCGAAATCTGCATAGTACTCAGGATAGATATCCTTAGCGATCTCGATCATAGCATCTACTACATGATGATTAGGACGGTTAACAGTATCTCCATCGATCTGGTAAATAGCCTGATCCTTAACAGCTGTTACATTCTCCCAGCCCTTCATTGTAAGAAGAACGTTGATAACGTCATCTGTGTACATATCAGCTGTAAGAATAACCTGAGGATCCATAGCTACTGCAGCTTCTTCTGTAAGAGCTGGCCACTGATCAGTTTCCTGTCCAGCAACGTTTGTAGCACCTACAAGAGTGATCATCTCATCGATGTATGTGTTAGCACCGCATGTGTAGATAACTGGTGAATCACCTGATGGTGTGAAGAGCTCGAAAAGAACTGTCTTCTTCTCTTCTTCTGGGATTGTTGCAGCGATAGCCTTGATAGCCTCAACATCAGCAACCATATCATCAACGATTGCCTGAGCCTCTGTAGCCTTACCTACAGCATTACCAATTGCAAGGATATCCTCCTGGATATCAGCAAGGCTCGCGCTACTTGGGATATCAAATACGCAAACACCAGCTTCTTTTACAGATGCAAAAACATCCTCACCGTGGCTAGCGCTCATACCTGTTGTGAATACGATATCAGCGTTAAGAGCTACGATCTGCTCCTGATCTGGAGTCATCATATCAAACTGTGGAATGTCTGCATTAAGAGAATCAGCATAGCTAGCATATGAATATGTATCGCATGCTACGATCTTGTCTGCAAGACCAAGGTCGATAAGAATCTGTGTTGTTGATGGTGCCATTGAAATGATTGAATTTACTTCTGTTGGAAGTGTGATCTCGTTACCGCTTCTATCAGTAACTACGTCAGATGCGCTTTCCTCTGTTGTAGCAGCTTCTACTGCTTCTGCGCTAGCTTCTACTGAAGCCTCCTGTGTTGCAACGCTCTGATCTTCATTTGCGCCACATCCGCAGGCAAAACAAGACATCATGGCTACAGCCATGACCATAGATAAAAACTTTTTCTTCATAATATTCCTCACTTTCTTTGACCCGAAGAAAATTGGTTACTAGCTCAAAGGCAGGTATCTGGCTGGGACACTATGTCCATCACAGTAGCGGCACTGCTGAAGAATCGCACTTCATTCCCTATTAAGTGGCACCGGAGAATCAATCCTGGTCACACCTTTTCGCCTCAAAAACATTAACACTAATACAAATATGTGTCAAATATTATAGTCTGGATAACTTATCCACAAATGTATAGAGAATATTCATGACGAATGCTGCGCTCTTAAATCTCATGCCAAAGCATGCTGCGCAGATTGCAAAGACTGCCGCAAGCACGTAGCTTACAACAAAGAAATGAACAAAGCCAGCTGCAAGGAAAATGCATGCACATACAAGCATACCGATGGCTGCAACAAGGCTTCTAAGCATACTCTGATGAAGAACAGTTATCTGAAGAAGGATTCCTTCTCTTTCTGTAATGATCTCTTCATCGGAAAGAACTTCAAAATCAAGCTTTTCTAAATGTCTGATGTAATCCCTAAATCTCTTTTCCATATTTCCTCCATTTGTACTACCATTCCGTCTAACATTTTATATTATACGCTATAGCGACAATATTTTACATATAAATATACTCAAGGATATCTTTGTTGAACTCGTCGTTGCCCTCTGTCTCTAAAGCCACATCGCAGTCTTCCTGGTCAGGTGCACATTCACCGCAGATATCTACGCCTATTACCTGCCTATCTGATAATATCTTTCTGGTAAAAGAAGTCACATCTTCCCAGCGGGCCTCTCCCTGATCCCAGTTAGTCACAAGTTCGTCCCTAGCTATAACATCCTTATCAATTGAAAGGTAGACAGGATATTGGGTCTCAGGAAGTATGATATCACCTGTTCCAGCGTCAAATATGTCCTCAAGGTCATAGAACTTTGCCTTATTCTGGATCTCTTTATCCAATTTACTTATAAGCTCTCTGTCTGCACCAATAACATGCACGTCCTTAACATATGGATTGTTCTCCAAAACATTAAGTACCCATCCTCCGCAAGACAAGATGTCTCCAAACATTGGAGGCTGCATGTCAGGATGATGATCAAGTACAACCAGTGAAAAGGGCTCTTTTACCATATTCAGCCAAAGAGCTGACATATAATGGTAATTGCCTGAATCAATAAAATGCACAGACCTTGCAAGATCCTCAAGATCCGTAAAAGGCACTTCTTCTTGATTTATAAAGCTTTCAAATCTTAGCTTTATTTCCTTTTTTGCTTCATCGTCGCACATGCAATTTGTTCCGGAAATATCCTTAAGATCCAAGACCTTACCACAAAATGAAGAGCCTTTATCTAACTGATAAAAGCTCTCCTTCTCATAGATTCCTGAAAAATTAACAACTGTAAAAAATGGCTTCATATATAGTCCTCTTTATCATCTAGCAAGATCAGCCAAATGCACGATGGCATCTTCCTTAATAAGAGCATCTCCGTGCTCTTCAATAAACATAGCCTCAGGTGAATTGATAGTCATCATCTCTGAATACTCAACACCTGCTCTTCTCATATCGTATATAATGCTCTCTTCAGCAGACATAAGGCCTGCAATGAGGTAATATCTGTCTTCATACTTGTACAGATGAGAATCCACAATAGGGAGCCTTTGGATAACTTTTGCAAAACGCTTGGCCTCATCCATACCCGCAAATTCCATCATATACTTGGCATACTCTGTAAGCGGCTGATAGCTGGCATTGTTCTCATCAACAACCGGAGTATCATCAAGACTCCTTCCATAGATCCTATTGATCGTATCCGTAACATTGGTAATAACTTCGTTTAAAGCTATACCCTTATCTCTACCTGTCTTGTCCTTTATTTCCTGAACCTTTTCTTGAGTCAGAGTCTTCAAAATAGTCTCTGCTGCTCCGCGAATACGGTCTGTAGCCTTCTGAATATCTTCATTGGTCATCTTCACAGCGAAGATGCGCACACTACCATCCATCATCATATTCTTGCTCATCATCATGACCTCTGTCTCAGGGTCATAATCGAGCTGAGCTCCTACTTCCTTGTTGAGCTGGGCAAAAAATGATGTTGTATTCTCTGCACCACTTATTACTGCTTCTGGAGTAAGACCTATCTCATGAAGTTCTGATGCTGCTATGTTGCATTCTACAGTTGTGTCATTCATTTTTACAATAATCACTAAGCATCAACTCCTCTCCTTGGATCATCCGCCAAATAATGGCGAATAGCCTGCTCCTATTGTACTGTTATTATATATCTGCCAATTAGCACTGTCTATGAAAGAGTGCTAAAAATTCTATTAAAAGTCTTAAATCTTATCTTTTGTATATACATATATATCGGATGTTTAAAGACATTTAAAAAGCCCCTGCGATCATTTGTCGCAAGGGCAATAGATTACTGCTGCTTTCTGATATGTTTACTCTTTTCAGCTGCTTCTAATACATCAGGTGTAGAACCTGTAGCACTCATCTCTCCTGTAGCTTCGCAGCGAACTGTAACTCTATTAGCTCCGCCAATAGTACATGTGAAAAGAGTCAGATCCCACTCGCCAGCTACCATATCTATAACATCGTAGGCTCCTAAAGTCTCGATATTGGCTACTTCATACTTGTAACTCTTACCATTCATATCAGTTACAATGACTTCATCACCGGTTGTAAGCTGGTTGAGATTTCCAAAATGCTCTACATAGTTGTGTCCAGCAATGATAAGATCATTGGAAGCTATAGAGCCTCTGTATCTACAAACTGCGTACTTGGCATCTTCCTTGCTCCATCTGCTCTGAACTGGTAAAAGAAGTCCAAGTGAAGGAATCTCAACGGTTCCAACAAAGCTATGTCCATCAACATCAACTACTGGCATATCTGTAGAAGTATCTTCAAGTACAGTGTTAGGCATCTGATTGATAACTCCGCTAAGGAATGCATCTGATGCGCTTCCAGCCTGAGCAGACTCTATGAAATTGTTTCTGATTATCACAACCGCCAGCAGTATACAAAGTACGCCAAGGGCAATGTAGATATAACCTGATATCTTCTTCATATATTATCCTCTAGTAATATTATACCCCGCGAAGTAGCTTCGCAGGGTATTTTTTCAAAAGAATTTTATGCTTTGCTGTTCTTCCTGATTCCCTTTACTATAAGGACTACTCCTACAATAACAAGGATAGGAATTGGCCACCACAAAAGACCTGTCTGAGGAAGTCTTCTGGCACCAAGTACCTCTGGAAGATTTCTGATAGCACCAAGTACTTCTGGAAGACTTGGGAATCCAGGTGTCTCAGGATTCTCAGGTGGATTGTCCGGAGGATTATCAGGTGGGTTATCTGGTGGTGGGTTGTCTGGTGGTGGTGGATTATCAGGTGGATTGTATGTATTAGTAAGTACATATGTGATCTTCACCTTACCATTGGCATTGGATCTGGTATCTGAAAGAGATACTGAATACTGAATATCTCCGCCAACTCTCTCTTCGAAAGTCCACATATAACCAGATTTATCACTCCAAGAGTAATGCCAGCTGTTCTCTTCATTAAGAGTAACTGTTGCATACTCTTCACCATCTCTCTTGATAACTACTTCGATCGATGAAGGACGAAGATTCTCATATCCTGCATCATTCCATCTCTTTAATAACTCAAACTCTTCATTAAGTGCTTCTTTTTCACATTTACATGTAGCACTTGCTGAGTAAACGCCGCCTTCATAGATCCAGTTATCTGATGAATCAAGCTGTGGAACTGAAATAAGGAATGATGAAAATACATATGTGCATTCCTCTGACTCATCTACTACTGTGCTGCTTCTGACAAGGTAAATTCCAAGGTCAAGACCTGTGAACTTAGCATATCCGCCATTGCTTGTGGTAGTAGCTGTAGGTCCAACTGTATTTACTGCATATGGCTCAACAGCATCCAAGATCTTCTTCCACTGCTCATCAACTGTTGCCTTATCTGTAATGCTCTTAAGGTCTGTTACAGGTGATATAGCTTTATACTGACTATCAAGCTCAAAGAAACTTCCATCTGAGCTTACACTTCCGATCTTATAAATATTAACCTCAACACCATCAAAATGTCTGTCACCATATTTGTACTCTATGGTAAGTGAGCCTTTTTTGCTGGTATCAATAAGGCCTCTGGCCTGCGTGGTCATTGTCTTACCTGAAAACATAAGGGAAATAACGCATGCAGCCATCGTTATTCTTTTTAGAATCTTACTAAATCTCTTCATGAATGATTCCTCATTTAGCTTTAGCATTTTTCTTCTTTGGCTTTCTGGTCCTAAACAGGAAACCAATAAATGCTATAAGTAAAACTGGCGCTCCAACAAAAGGAGCAATTATCATAGTGCCATATCTCGTTGCATCCGCAGGCACGATTAATTTTGTTTCTTCATTATAATCAACACGCCTTGCTCTTACAAGGAGCCTGTGAGTATTGACACCATAAGGTGTGCAAGTCACCAGCGTGACATATTCTTCGTCATCAAAAATTGAAAGGCCAGTTGTTTCTTCTGGCAATACAATGCTTATCTGGTCTATCTGATAAGCAAAGGTCTGATCCATGATGTGTAAAAGAAATGTATCTCCCACGATCATCTGATCAAGATCTGAAAAAAGTTTAGAGGATGGAAGTCCTCTGTGTCCGGAAAGAACCGCATGTGTTGACTTTGTTCCCGTAGGAAAAGAGGTTCCTTCTAAGTGTCCAATACCTGTCTGTAAAACTGATTCTGATGTTCCGTGATATATTGGAAGATTTACTCCAATATTCTCTATCTCTATGTAACCGATGATACCTGTTCCTGTTGGATCAAGTATGCTGTTGTATTCTGCAAGCTCTTCTTCTGTAAGTTCAAAGCTCATAGGCTTTTCTAAAAGAGCTTCATTGTAGGCGTAAGCCTCTTGCCAAAACTTTGTATAGTCTTCTTCTGAAATATTAGCCATGGCCTCTTCGTAATTGGAGATCGCACGGCTCTGATGCTTGGAGTTAATGTAATTACTAACAGAAGGGTATAAAAATATACATATTCCTACTATAAAGATAGCTGCAAATATGAAATTAGGTATCTGCTTCTTGATGCCTTTTTTAGTTGCCATTTAATTATTTTCCTAAACCAAGATGAATCTTTAGTATTCTCTGGGGAATCCCCTGATTCCCCAAAGAATACATATCTTTTACAAGATTCAAATAATTATATAATGAACTTTTTCATACCCCAATATGATTACCCAAATAATTACTCAGCGTCTGCTTTTCTGCGAACGATGAAGTATGCAATACCTGCTACAATAAGGATTCCACCAAGGATGTAGAAGATTGTTGTACCAATTCCACCTGTTGAAGGAAGAAGCGAACCTGAGTTGTTAAGTACAGGAATCTCTGCTGTGTTTGCACCGTTAACTGTAGCTGGTGTGCGAGTCTCAAGACGGTTGTAACCAGCTGGAGCCTTTGTCTCTTCGAAGTAGTATGTGCCGTTAGCAAATCCCTTAACTTCGATAACACCTGTTTTACCTGTTACCATAGTGTCAACAGCTTCGCCACCTGCGATTTCCTGAGCTGTAGCTACGCGATATATGTTCTCTGTTGATGTAGCATCGCCTGTTCCTGAAACAAGAACTACAGGAATCTCAACATCACCTGTCTCTGTTGTGAAGAGCTTGAATTCTGCATCTGCAAGAACATCACCAGTCTTAGCATCCTTCTTGATAAGGAAGATGTTGTAGTTAACTACTTCTGTTCTATCTGTTCCGATTGTGTTTTCATTGTTATCTGTAAGCTTAACTTCGTTGTTCTGAACCATATCTACAGCCTTCTCATTTACTGTAGCTGAGTATGTGATCTCATACTGAGCATTTGAAGGATAGATTGGCTTTAAGTTTGCATCAGCTGTTACAAGCTTGATTGTTGTTGTCTGTCCATCATAGTTAACTTCAGCATTAACTACTGTGCCATCAACTTTTACTTCAACGTTCTTATCAGCTGTAAGACCTTCTGACAATGTATCAGTGAAAAGAAGGAATGTAACCTGGTCCTTACCAATGTACTGTGTAACTGTACCTGTAACCTTGTAGTTGACCTTCATACCTACCATCTGTGTAGGAACTGGGGTCTCTGTCTCACCCATTCCAACATAAAGCCAGTTAACTTCATCAACTGATTCCTGCTTATCAACTGTTGTCTCCTGGTTCTTATCGATTACAGTTGCATTTGGAGTTGCGCTATCGATTGTAACAGCAACACCAAGAGTTGATGTGATGTAGTAGTAACCATAATCAAGACCTGAGAATGTGATCTCTCCGCCGTTACCTGGAAGTGTATCAATAGCTGTACCAAAGTTAGCTGCGTTGTCCTTAACGAAATTAATTACAGCATCATCAGCTGTATTTTCTTTTCTAACTACGCTGTAAACACCATTGTACTCACTTACTGTGAATGGGCTTGTTGAAGCCTGAAGTGCTGCAAGGAAAGCATTGTTTGATCCATCGTAAGTATATGCTACCTTGTCTCCCTCGTATGTTGCATCAAACACTTTGTAAAGAGCATATGACTCGCCCTGTGTTGTGTTGCTTACTGTGATGCTTCCATTTCCAGCTGCCTTAACATCTAAGGCATTTCCTGCTGAGAATACCATTGAAAGTGCCATAGCACCAGCAATGATACCGGTTAAGATTTTCTTAATACCTTTCATTGTCGTCTCCTTTTTGAATCTTGTTTTTTTGATTGTGTATGTTCTAAATCTTTTCAGATCTTAAAACCGTTAATAGTTACATGTTTACATTTTTCTTGCGTGAAATATACATTCCAGCAAAAGCGATAAGCATAAATGCGATTCCAGCTGTGGCAAATGGAACAGTTCCATTTCCACCAGTACGTGGAAGCTTGTTTGAATATACTGTCTTGTTGGTGATCTCTACTGATCCAAAGTTTCTGCCATCACTTCCAAGAGTGATCACATAGCCTGTATCATAAACTTCCTTACCATCAACTACTGTCTTGCCCTGACCATTTCCCGTTGCTGCCTCAGAAAGGCCTGAGTATTTATATGTTACTGTGTAAGTTGCGAGATATTCCTCAGCTTCTTTTACAGTATATTCAACCTTGTTACCATTGGCATCGACTATTGGAAGATCGTAAATCTCTACTCTCCATCCATTAGTACTTGAAAGAACTTCTGATCTGTAAAGTGTCCAATCATTTGTTCCTACAGGTCTCTGCCAGATATCAATATTAAGTGTTGTATGATTCTTAGCATCATCGCTTCCGTCAGATGCAATCCACTTCTTGCTGATCTCAAGATATCCTGTCTTAGCATTGTTGAATGCTACATCAGCAACTGACTTACCATCATCATATCTTACATAATATGTGTTGGTTTCAGGTTTCTTTGTATTTGGATTGATTCCAAGATACAATTCGCACTTAGCTACTACATTGTTGAAGCTCTCATCTGTTGCATATCTAACGTTAGCGCCAAGATACCAGAAGTCTTCCTCATCCTGAGTGTAAGTAAGTCCTGTAACCTTAGGATATTTCACAGTATCTGGATGAGTCATATTCTTTGATGTATAACTCTTTGGGAAAGTTGTATGCTTTTTGGTTACAACCATCTCTACATAATAAACAGTTGAGTCATACTTAACGCCTGCAAGTCTTGTATTTGTCTCAGTAATCTTGTAGTAATAGGTTCCTTCAAATCTAAATGGAATAGGATTAAACTTAGCAATTGCTGAGTAAACACCATTTTCATTTACGGTTGCGTCAGCACCTGACAATACTACGCTGCTCTTTCCATCACTTGAACCAAGAGGCATTGGCTGAGCCATTCCATCTGTTGAAAGGTTCTCACCTTCAGAAGTCTGTATGCTATAGCCAATAGGCTCAAGGACAAATTCAAACTGCATATCAGCAGTCCACTCTGCACCAGTAAAGTTCTTGGTTATCTGGATAGGACCAACTGGATTACTATAGTAGTTACATACTTGAACTGTCTGAGTATGTGAGTAATTATCAACTTCCGGACTACCAACTAAAACATTGTCTGGTCCCTGATCACGAAGATTAGTCATATCACAGGAATAAACCTGTCTATAGTTTTCTCCGCCTCTTCCATAGCCCTTTTCATTTGGATCCTCAGCATCTACTGTAAGATCATACTTAGTAACACGTGAGTAAATATTGTCATATAATGGCTTGCTTGTATTACTAGCTTCATCATATGTGAAGGTAAATCCGTCAGCTACCTCATCAACTGTATATGTTCCTGCAGGAAGTCCAAGAACTGTCCACTGAGCACTCTGATTATATACAACAGTATATTTCTCACCTGTAGGATACTCAGTTGCTGTTCCTTCAGTACCAGCAGTACCAACAAATCCTTGGAATACAATGTAGTGACCATTTGATTTGTTAGTTATACGGAACTTAACCTGCTTCAAGATGGCATCGTCATTATTTAAGCCTTCTCTTACCTTATCTGATCCAAAATCATTTATAACCATCTTATGGATTCTAAGATTTGCGCTTCCTTCATTATAGAAAGCAATCTTAGAAGAATCAGAAATGACGTTACTTCTGCGCTTAGTTGTATACCTGTTTTCAAACAAGCCCAGGCTGATCTTGCCACTCTTGAATGTATCAATATACTTCTTCTGGTCTGCATCTTCATAATCGTACTTGTAATACTCAATTATATGATTATCATCTTTTCCAAGTATGATATGAGCGATTATGTAGTCTTCATCCTTCTTAACTGTAATACCAGTTGATTTTGAAGCATCAATATCATCCTCTGTAATTACAAGATAGATGTGACCAACTTTGTCCTTGTCGTAATAAACAATTCCACTATTATATTCAAATGAGTAAGAAATCTTGGATCCATCATTTGTAAGTTCACCTGGCTTAGTAATAGTAACCAGTCCATTAGCATCTTTATTAAGAGCTCTTATTGTGAATGTGAACTTAAGATCACCAGGATCTGTATCATTCAAATACTTATTAAGTGCGATTCCAATGCTTCCCTTTACAGTCTTATTATCAAAGACTGGAAGATTTCCATCAGACTTTCCTGAAGCTGAAGCATTTGAATAAACCAGTGTACAAGCCTCATCTGTGTAATAAACAGGAGCACTTACCTGAATATATGTACCGTTAGTGTACTCATTTATCTTCTGTAAAGTAGCTGTTACTTTTGCATAGTAGATTGTTTCATCTTCTATGTATACATTTCCTTCAGCGTCCGTTGTACCAGCTGTTTCAACAAGCTTGTAAATGAAAGACTCGCTCTGACCTACTGATGAAAGACCTACATACTGATAGTTCTTATCATTCTTGCCAGCTCTATCACCATAAGTAATAGTGTTAAATGTGATCTCATGAGGAGCGTCTTCATCATTTGTTACTGTCTCAATTTCAGTCCAGCCATCAGCTGAAGCACTATCCTGCTTGTAAAGAGTAAACTTAAATCCTGATACAGTAGCATCTTCACCATCAATTGTCTTGTAAGCCTGGAACTTAGCAGTTCCACTAATCTGCTTAACATCTGTATATGTGTTATGCCATTCTTTTTCTACATAAGCATTAGGGAATACAAGCCATCCACTGGATGTATTGTCATTAACCCACTTTGCATTCTCCTTACCGGCGATGAATACACCAGCAACTGATCCAGCACTGTGTACTTCATCAGCATTCACAAAGTTCCAAATAAGAGTTCTGGTGATGTAATCATATTTATTACTTCTCTCAATTTCATCAGATGGGATAAGTTCACTTCCATCAGAGCTTACATGGAACTTATGCATATAATATGTAGATGCAGAAGCAGTTACATTAAATACGATTGTCTGATCAGAGTTCTTATATATTCTGAGCATTTCTGCCTGACCAATCTTTCCATAGGCAGCGTCATCAATATTTACGTAATAGGTTCCAGCAGCTAACTTTGTAGTATCTACCTTATATCTGTCACCATCTTTTTGAAGTTTAAGACTTCTAGCAAGCTTTTCAGCACTAGCAAGGTCTGCAGAAGCATCTCTGCCATACTTGAGCATATCTTCTACAACATCACTTATCTCGCTTGTTGTATATGCAGTATCCTTACTTAATATATTGTTGTTCTCATGATAGATCTGAGAAGCATATTCCTTAGGAATGATGAAGTAAGCAGCAAATCCTTTAATGTGGAACTCACCAGCTACTGTTCCTGCCATAAATGTCTGTTCACAGATATTAGTAAGGTCATTACCAAACTGTGTATAACCTGTAAGGTGTGTAGTAGCAAAGTTTGTCTGCGCTTCGTATAATGTTAAATCTCTACTTACGATACCGAAGTTAACTGCATCACCGAGAACTGACTCAAATGTATCTGTTCCAGGTTCCTGATTCTGATAAGCTACTACTGCAAAGATTGAGAAGCTATCTTCTACAAACTCAATCTTCTCTGTCTCAGTAACAACTGCTGTAGCATCTGTAAGTGTCTTTACTTCGATATCATTTGCTGTAATATTTGTAGCTTCCTGAGTTGTTGTAATCTCATTAGCTTCTTTAACTTCCTCTTTAATAGGAAGATGTACTACTGTGATCTCCTCTTCAGAAGATACTGCAAGACTATCAGTAAGCTGCTTGTCCATGAACTCCATGCTAATGCTAACTGATCCTTCAGCTGGCTGGATCTCTTCACCTTCATACATGAAAGCTATATCATACATAAGAGTATTATCTTCTGAATATGTAGATGCTGCCTCATGACCTGCCTCATCAGCAATTGCCTGTGAATTATCATTAAGCGCATCCATATATGCATCGTAGTTATATCCATTTGATTCTGATGTAATAGGTGTAACTACAAGCTCAGCATCTTCAGGAATTGCTCCAGCAACCTGAAGCTTAGCTGTGATCTTAATATTGCTATCTGAGTAGATGTACTCAGCCTTTGTTCCTTCTGAATAAACAAAATTGATAACTGTATCTTCTGTGATCTTTGTATATTCACTACCATCTACTGTGTAAGAGTAAACTTCAATGTCCTTGGTCTGAGCCGTTGATGCTCCAGAATATGTTGCAGCGCTATCTGCTGCATCCTCATTCTCAGCTGTCTCACTTACAGGAACCTTTACGATCTCTTTTTTAAGCCCTGTAATGACCTTGCTTCCGATTGTAGCTTTTACATATGAATAAGTAGCATATTTATATGTACCGATCTTGACCTTTACATTGTCGTAAGGTGGATTCTCTTCTTCATCAAGTACAAGGTACTGATTGAAATTTGGAAGATCAATATTTGAATACTTCTCAGGATCGATCTCTTCGCCAAACTCATCTACTAAAGTAGCACTAAGAGTAACTGTCTCATAAGTAAGTTCTTCTTTATTAGATACTAATGAAGAAGCCTCATCTGCTGCGTCGCTGCTCATGCTTGATGATGCATCGCTATCGCTCTCTTCTGAATCCTCAGATGAAGCTTCATCTGCTGCATCATCGTCATCACCATTAGCACTAGCATCATCATTATCGTCATTCTGATCATCGTCGCCATCTGATGGATCACCTTGATCATCGTTCTGGTCATCACCATTCTGGTCATCACCGTTCTGATCATCATCGTTCTGAACATCACCGCTCTGATCACCGCCGTTGTTCTCGTTATTGTTCATCTCTTCGATGAGTCCCTGCTCGAACTCACTGTCAGCAGTTTCAAGAACAAGACCAACCTGCTTGGCTCCATCCTCTGTCATAGCCGTAGCTGGCTTGTTGAGAATGTATAATGTGATAGTTCCAGTAAGAATGGAAACACACAGTGCAAAAGCGAGCCACTTCTTGTAGTTCTCATGCTTCTTTATGTACTTTTCTGCGCGATTCTCTGCATTACCTCGCATGTTTTTACCTCATTACTTAATGGTTCCAAACGAATCAAATGGGAACACTCTAAAAATAACTTTACCTATTAACTGCTCCTTAGTTACGCAGCCTACAACGCTTGATCTTGAATCAATCGATGCACTTCTGTGATCCCCAAGAACAAAGTACCTGTTTTCTGGAACCTGATAAGGAAATGAAATATCTGTAGGTTCCAAGCTCTTTTCTGATGCATAAGGTTCATCAAGAGCTATTCCATTTACTGTCACATTACCATCGCTGTCGATATTGATCTTGTCTCCAGGTGATCCAAGCACCCTTTTGACCAAAACCTTATTATTATAATAGAAAGCTATCAGTTCACCAGGTTCAAATGATGAACTATTTTGAGCTATTACAATCTGTCCAGTTTCCAAAGTTGGAGTCATGCTGTCTCCGGTAACTTTAAGTACTGTGATAAAAAAGCTGGAAACTAAAACTGCAAAGGCTGCCACAACAACCACTACTATCAGCGTATTTCTGAGAACTCTACGATATTCTTTTTTGTTGTTCTCTCTCTTGAGCTCTTTTTTTAGCTGTTCAAGAGTTGGCTTTTCAAATTCCTTTTCACCCATCAGTTTCTTATTCCGTTTCCTTCTTGGTGGTCCTACGCTTTCTTACCGCCTTAGGTTTTTCTTCTGTATCTTCTTCGGATTCTTTTGCCTTTTTAGTTGCTGCTTTTCTAGTCGTAGCCTTTTTAGCTGTAGTCTTTGTTGTCTTCTTTTCTTTGACGTCAGTTTCTTCTACTTCAGCCTTAGGCTCTTCTGTCTCCATCTTTTCATCTGGTAAAGTGCCTGCCTGAAGCTTAGCTCTTGTTTCCTGAATCTCCTGCATTAACTGCTGGTATTCTTTCTGTGCACTCTTTTTGAGTGTCTCAAGATAAAGATCTGCTGCCTTCTGAGCTGACTCCATGATACCGCCAAGTTTTATAGAAGCTTCTGCAAGTGATTGTGAGTTTTCAATCTTCATAAGTGCATCATCAACTTGCTGCTGCATTTCTTCTTTTTCTCTAGTAAGTCTCGCCTTAAGTCCTGCGATATCCTTGTCAAATTTGGCTTTCTGTTCAGCTTTCTGTTCGCCAAACTTTGCTCTCATCTGAGCTTTTTCTTCATCAAAGGCTGCTAGCATTCTGGCTCTTTCTTCGGCCATCTCATGTTGCATCTGAGCCTTTTCTCTTTCAAGTTCTTCCTTGTATAACCTTTCGTGTTCCTTGGCAGCTTCAGCCTCTTCGGAGTATTGAATCATCATCTCCAATAGCTCTGCTCTTGAAAGCTTCTTTAAATTGATCTCAGCCATAATACCTCACCTAAACTCCAGTTAATCGATTTCGTGACATAAAAATAAGGTATTTCGCAATGCCCCTGCAAAATACCTCACCAAAAACAATCGAAACGAAAGGCATTTGCAAAGCTGAATTATCCAACTGCTAAAAAATAACTCTCCTTGTACTCGAAAGCACCACCTGTGCTCCCCGTTCATCCTTGAACTCTCGCGTACGTATTTTTGCAAATAAAAAGACCGACTGCGTGTCACAGCTCGGCCATCTTATGATGCCACGAACTGGCACCAGCAGCTGGCTATCTGTCACATACCTATGTGAGTGAGACCCTCTAGCTTTGCGTCACCGTCTTTCAACGGCTTTGCCTTTCAATACTACTCAGTTTCTTTGTAATGTTCATTTAAGTAATACATGAAGTTGTCTTTTATGTAAATGAATATAAACCATCCCTAAAATAAAATCAACATTTTTTTCATAAATTTTTCACAGTTTCTTCACGAAAAATAGCCGGGACTTAGTCCCGGCCTGAATGAATTAAATTTTCAAAAAAGTCAAAAAATTAGCTCAGTTTCCATTTTGTATATGAAAAATCGTTATTTTTTAATTATCTTTTTAATCCTCTGAGAACCTGTAACATCTCATCAGATGTAGTGATAACTTTGCTGTTTGCCTGGAAACCACGCTGTGTAGTGATCATGTCAGTAAACTCTTTTGCAAGATCTACGTTACTGGATTCAAGTACTCCAGATGACATGTAACCACCATCCTCTGTGATATCCATATAGATTGGGTTTCCTGAATTGAGTGAAGCTGAGTAAAGATTATCTCCAACCTTCTCAAGTCCCATAGCGTTATTGAACTCTGCTACTACGATATGACCTTTTTTGATGGTCTGACCATTTGAATACTTACCGTATATAGAACCATCTGTACCAAATGAGATTCCAGTAAGTACGCCGTTTGCAAAGCCCTGATTAAGTCCCTTAACATCTCCCTTATAGCCATACATTGTAGATGAGTGAGTTGCTGATGATCCTGCATAGTTTGTTACGTATGAGAGATCAAGATTAAGAGCTCCAACTACGCCACCTTCTGTTGATGCTGTGAAATTAACTGATGTAGGTGAGATCAGTGTTCCATCATGTTTATCAAAGAGAAGATCCCATGATTCCTGATCTCCTGTGCTAACTGTATTTCCCTTAGTATCAAGCACAGACTCTACTGAAAGCTTGTATGTATTGTCTTCAGAATCGCCGGCATCTGTAAGTTTGAACTTGATAGTATAGTTCTTGCCGTCTGTACCAAAGACTTCTATTCTCATTGTCTTTCCTTCTTTGAGCGAAGGATCGAACTTATCAATATTTCCCTTAAAATAGCCAGCACTTGTTGCCTGACCTGGAAGATAATCTACAGAATCCATCTGACCATCTTCGTTATAGTCGATGTTGGTCCTATTTATGACATTTAAAGGAGCCTGAACCGTTCCGCCAACTTGGCCTTCTCCCATCTGTCCCATTACGTAGTAACCGTTGTTCTGTGTAACAAGGTTACCATCTGCATCTATTGTAAAAGAACCATCTCTAGTAAAGTTTACGATTCCTTCTCTGACATCAGGTGTAACGCAGAAGAATGAATCACCTGTGATCATGAGGTCCATTACGTTACCTGTTGTCTGCATTGATCCAGACTTTGTAACGTTGGTATAGATTGAACTAACCTTAGAGCCAAGACCTACCTGAGATACATTTGTTGTTGCTGTGTTGTCACCTGCGCCTGTTCCATTTTTTACAGTCTGATATAAGACATCAGCGAAACCTGTTGCCTGTGATTTATAAGAAGTTGTATTAACATTGGCAATGTTATTACCAATTACATCCATTTCAAGCTGGTGAGTTTTAAGACCGGCAACGCCAGACCACAATGATCTCATCATAGAGCACTTCCTCCAAAAATTATCACTATCGCACGTCCTTGTTCTCTGTGATAAGCGGCAGTCCTTTGCCAAAAGAATACAATGATATTACTTGTCATATCATTTATCGGTCGCACCTTAAGATTTATTTAGTGTTTTTTGAAAAAAAATTTCTTTATTACTTTAAACATACGAATTCTTTATATATAATGGGAGTCAGAAGTTCCTATATTCAAGGAAAAATGGAGATAACGCCTTATGGACTTTAATACAGATAACAGTAAAGATACTTTAAAAGATGAGATCAAAAGTATTGTTGACCTGATCCTTACCGACTATGAAAATGGCAGAGACATAGATCAGATGGACGTCTACAATCAGCCAGACAGAGATGCGGTAAAAGATATTGTGATAAAACTTATCCGTATCATCTACCCTGGATACTACAGAGACAAGGTCTACAAAAGTTACAATGACAACAACAGGATCGCTGTTGTTATCGAAGATGTCATCTACAATATGCAAAAACAGATATCAATAGCATTCCACCACAGTCCTGATTACAAAAATGCTACTGATGAGACTTTAGATTGTGGCGCAAGATGCATCACTCACGAATTCTTTAAGCAGCTTCCCAAGATCCGTGAGTATTTGGATACAGACCTTCAGGCTTGCTATGATGGAGACCCTGCAGCATACAGCAAAGGAGAGATCATCCTTTCTTATCCAGGTCTCTTGGCAACAACAATTAATAGGATCGCACACGAGCTCTATCTCCTGAAGGTGCCGCTTATTCCTAGAATGATGACTGAGTACGCACATTCCAAGACTGGAATTGATATTCACCCAGGTGCTACTATTGGCAAGTACTTCATGATAGACCATGGTACAGGCATTGTAATCGGTGAGACTTCTATTATCGGAGAACACGTCAAGATCTATCAGGGCGTTACTATTGGTGGCCTTTCAACTCGCGGAGGTCAAGCTCTTAAAGGCGTTAAGAGACATCCTACTATCGAAGACAACGTTACCATCTATTCTGGTGCATCAATTCTTGGTGGTGAAACAGTTATCGGCGCAGACACAGTTATTGGCGCTAACGCATTCATCACATCATCTGTTGAACCTGGAAGCCGTATCAGCATGAAGAATCCTTGCGACAAGTAAATAATTATAATAACAAATAAGAGCACCTGCATTAGCAGATGCTCTTTTATATACTTCTCATATTTCACATGATCACTGTGCAGATGTTTCTGATGTTGCTTCTACAGACTCAGATACTGATGCTTCTGATGTTGCCTCAGCTGCTGTTGTGGCAGATGCCTCAGAAGATGCCTCAGCTGCTGTATCAACAGATGCTTCAGAAGATGCTGCTATTGCCGCATCGACAGTCTCTGGTGTAGCCCCATTCTTTTTCCAGATCGCATTACCTGCAATTGCTGCGATAACTGCAACTACGATAAGTGCACAAACAACCTTTGCAATCTTTCTTCTGATCTTCTGCTTGGCAAGTCTCTGCTTTCTGCCAGCTTTCTCTTTTTTGTATGCATCAATCTTTTCCTGACTCATACCTCTTTCCTCGCTCCTGTTCATATATTTATGCCATACCACATAGAACTGAACATAGAAAATTTTAATACACAAGGTCCATTATGTAAACTCACAGCTAGAAAAAATATTATTGACTGCAGCTAGGTATTCTCCTTTGCTACGAGCCTTGCGAATAGCCTTAAGCTGCTTATCACAATCCTTAAAGTGAACATGCAAAAATGCCCAGTGTTCAAGCATCTTAAAGATCACGTTTCTCTCTTCAGGAATATAACCTTCATATCCAGCGTACAGCTTGTCCAAATAATCTTTTAACTCCTTAGCGCCAAGAGGTTCTCCTCCACAAATTTCTCTAACAAGAGCAGGGTTTTCCACAAGACCTCTGCCTATCATGTAGGAAATATCCACATCAGGTAGTTCTTTATCCAGATACTCTTTTATCCTGGTATAATCTGAAACTGTAGAAATACTACCATTGTAGCAGATATCAGCCTTACCACCATTTTCTCTGTAGATCCTGACCGCCTGACAAAATGTATCAAGTCTTGGCTCACCTTTATAAAAGTCGCTTCTAACTCTTGCATGAATAGTTAGTTCACTTGCTGGGTAAGAAGCCAAAACCTCCATAAGTCTTGGTGTTTCAGATACATCCATAAGTCCAAGTCTTGTCTTTAGCGATACCTTAAATCCTAGATTTTCTTTATCTACAGTATCAAAGATATCATAGAGCATCCTGTCCAAAATATCAGGATCTTCTAAAAGTCCTGAGCCTTTATGTCTGTTAACAACAGTAGCTGCAGGACAGCCCATATTTAGGTTTACCTCGTTGTACCCAAGAGCGCTTATCTTCTTGGCAGCCCAAATAAAGATTTCTGCCTGATTGGCCATGAGCTGAGGCACTATCTCATTTGATACATCACAAAAAGACGTGCTGTACTCAGGAAGCACGTCTCTTTGTTCACGTTTTTTGAAATGATAATTCTTGGCAGCTGTAAGAAATGGTGTGAAATACTTGTCCATTTCTTGGCCAAACTTGTCTTTATGAATATTTCGAAGAGGATAAAGAGTTATACCCTCCATAGGCGCATAATAAAAAGCCATGTTACTCCTAAACTTAAATAAATGGATTGTAGAAACGGTTTCCATCATGGAAAGTGATGATCATAGTGACTACAAAGAAAACTATAACTAATGCGATCACAGCATAATCAGATGCCATGAGCTTTCTACGTGAATACCAGCTTCTCTTTTTCTTTTTGCCAAAGCCTCTAAGCTCCATGGCATTGCTGACAACGTCGATCCTCTCCATAGTTGAGAAAAGAAGTGGGAAGATGATAACAGCTGTATTCTTGATCCTAGATAACATCTTGCCCTTGGAACTCATCTCAATACCTCTTGCCTCCTGAGCATTTCTGATCCTGTGGAACTCATCCTGAACGTCAGGAATATATCTAAGAGCAATCTCAAGAGAATATGCGATCATATATGGAACACCAACTCCGTTAAGAGATGATGCCAGCTCACTTGGATCAGTAGTAACAAGGAAGATGAACACAGCAGGTATTACTGTGAAGTACTTGATAAATACATTGAACTCGTAAAAGAGCTGTTCCTTGGTAAGTGTATATGGTCCAAAGAGGTGAGCTATCTCATGCCTTGTACCATATATCTCGCATCCCTGATATGGCGCAAAGAAAAAGATACAGGTGAGATTTATCACCATGAAGAACATGATGGCTATAAATACGCCGCTTACCTGCTTCCACTTAGTGCCTGAAACAACATATATGATACCACCTAGCAGGATCATCAAAAGAAGTATTCTGGTGTCAAAAGTAAGTGCACTTGTAAGACACCAAATCAAGAAGAACACAAGCTTGGTAAAGCCGCTAAGCTTATGTATAGGCGTATCCTTTTTTTCGTATGAAATCATTCTACTCATAAAACAAAACCAATCTATAAATAATTATTTGGATTTCTCACTGTCAATAAAGCGCGCCACAAATTCTCCAGCATCGCTGATATCACATTTCTGTGCTAGATCATAAAGAGATGTTCTCTTAAGATACGCTCTGTCGCAAACCTCGTCATTGGTAAGGACTTCTTCTGGAGCAGCATCCATAAGGAGCTGACCATCTGTAAGTACCAGGGCTCTGTCTGTATACTCCAGCATCAGATGCATATCGTGAGTGATCATCATAATAGTGATCCCAAGCTTTTCTTTTAACTCATGTAAAAATTCCATGATCTCAGTATAGTGTTCATAGTCCTGACCAGCAGTAGGCTCATCAAGGATAATGAGCTGTGGGTCAAGCACAAGTATTGAAGCAATAGATACTCTCTTTTTCTGTCCAAAAGAAAGAGCCGATACAGGCCAGTTTCTAAATGGGTAAAGACCACAGATCTTAAGGATCTCATTTACCTTTTCCTTGACCTGATCTTCTGGAACACCGCGTACTGTAAGTCCCAAAGCCACTTCATCATAGATCATAGGCTTGGAGATCATCTGGTTTGGACTCTGGAGGCAATAGCCTATCTTCTCTCCTCTTTCCTTGATGGAATACTTGGAGAGATCCTCGCCTTCAAAATAAATATGGCCTTCATCAGGATCAACAAATCCGCAGATAAGAGAAGCAAGTGTTGATTTACCGGCACCATTTTTGCCCACAAGAGAAACCATCTCACCTCGCTTTATCTCAAAGCTGACATCATTTATGATGGTCCTTGCTTGGTCATATCTAAACTTAAGTCCATCTACTTTCAAAAGCACATCAGAAGTAGTCTCTTTTCTGTCCATAGAAATGCTGTGGAACCAATCTTTGACTGTCTTCTTGTATGGCTCAATATTCATAGTCTCAATATGCTGAGGATGGTCAGCTGGATTGATCTTGGCTCCTGCTGCCTTCAGTGCTGCCACGTACAATGGCTCTCTGATACCATTCTCCAGCAAAAGATCTGATGAAAGGAGTTCATCTGGATGCATGTCCGCAACTATCTGTCCATCTCCCATCAGTATTACTCTGTCTATATCCTTGTAGAGTACATCCTCAAGTCTGTGCTCGATGATGATAACAGTTAGATCTTCCTGCTTAAGAATATCGTCAATAAGTGCGATAGTTCTTTTACCAGTGGCTGGATCAAGGTTTGCAAGTGGTTCATCAAAAAGCAAAACCTTAACATCACATGCCATAACGCCGCCAAGGGATACTCTCTGCTTCTGACCGCCGGAAAGAGCTCCTGGGGCATTTCCTAAAAAGTTTGTTAGTTCTAGTTGCTGCGCTACATCTGCTACCTTTTCAAACATCTGCTCCTGAGGCATGTTGTCATTTTCAAGGGCAAATGCTATATCCTCTGCAACGCTTAGGGCAATAAACTGTCCATCTGTGTCCTGAAGAACAGTTCCAACAATTTGGGACATGCCAAAAACTCCGAGCTTCTTGGGCTCCTGCCCATCAACTCGGAGTGTTCCGCTCATATCCCCTGCATAAGAACAAGGGATAAGAGCGTTTAAGCAATGTGCCAATGTGGATTTACCTGAACCAGACTGTCCTGCGATCAGGATCTTCTCGCCTGGGTAAATTTTAAGATTGATATTTTTCAGCGTAGGTTCCTGCTGGGACCTATACTTGAATGTAACGTCTGAAAACTCAATGATTGGGGCACTACTAACCAACCTATTAATCCTCCGCCTTCAGATCAGATGATTTTCCAGCTACCTTTGAGTAAACTGTAAGAAGAATTGATCCGAGAATACCAATTATAACGATATTGCAAACGAATGCAACTGCACCCTGTGCAAATACCTTGTTAGCTGGCTCTGAATATACGAGAATATCAAGAACTGGAGCTACAACGATCCAAGCTACTGCATTAGCAACAACCTGAATGATATTGAAAAGAACACAGCTCTTTGTGTTGAAGCCACCTTCCTTAACAGCATACTTAGCTGCAAAGAAACCAATAGCAATTCCTACAACACCTTCTGGGAATACCCAGCTCCACCATACTCCGCCATAAAAGAGAGCATCGCCAAGTGCGTGACCAAGAAGACCAACTACACCACCAACGATAGGACCAAATACAGCTGCGAAGAATGCAAGAACTGCCATTCTAGGCTGAAGAGATGTGTTAGGAACGAAAAAAACAGGAATCTGAACGTTTGTAAGCACTACAAACAGGGCAGTTCCTATACCCATAGCAACAACTTCTTTAATCCCAAACTTTTTATCCATCACTTTTCCTCCACGTGAATATAATGTTAGCAACGTACTTATAGTACTATCTTTTATATTTCTTTTCAAACATTTCTACAGGCATTGGCTCATCAAAATAAAAGCCCTGGAACATCTCGCACCCCATCCCTATAAGCTTCTCAAATTGTTCCTTTGTCTCTACACCTTCTGTGATGACTCCCATACCTAGCTCGTAGGCCATATCTATGGTGTACCTTAGGATGACCATTGCCCTCTCATGGTTGTCAGTCCTTCTAAGGAATCCCATATCGATCTTGAGAACATCTGCATTTATATCTTTTAACATATTAAGAGATGAGTATCCACTTCCGAAGTCATCAATCTCAACTATAAAGCCGCTTTGCCTAAGATCTGCAATAAGCTTTGCGCATTTGTTAACATCAGATGTTACAGCTGTCTCTGTAAGCTCAATGTTAAGATGCATTGGATCTATCTTGTATTTCTCAATGAGACTTGTAAATTCTTTTTGAATATCCAGATAATAAAGGTCCTTGGGAGAGACATTAACTGAAAGAGACATCTTACTCCACTCCGTGTCCTTCCAAGCCGCGAGCTGTCTTGCTGCAAGCTCCCATACATACTTATCAAGCTTATAGATAAGGTCTGCCTTTTCTAAAACCTTGATAAAGACTTCTGGCTCTATTACGCCATTTTCTGGATGAAGCCATCTGGCAAGAGCCTCTGCTCCATACACTTCACCATTTGATCGTATCTGAGGCTGCAAGTATATTCCAAACTGCTGATTGAACAGAGCAAAATCAAAGCTTGAAAGAATCTCTTTTTCCAAAAGAGCATTAACAAGCATATCATCGCTATACCACGCTATCTCGCAGGCGTTATCTCTTTTGATAGATTTACATGCCATATAGGCTCTGTCACACATAAAAGAGATATCCATTTGTGGATCCACGATCTCATAGATACCAATCTGGATGTGAATAGAATAAGATGTACTGATGATTCGCCCAGCTAGTTCGTTTACAGCCAGCGAAAAGTCTTTTTCATTGAAGCGATCCTTTGGCATCACAAGTGCAAAGTGATCTCCATTGATCCTGCCATATACGTCATCGTCCATAACTCTCTGAGCCAGTAGTTCTCCAATGTGAACCAAAATGGCATTTCCTTTTTCAAGGCCAAAGAGCTGATTAATGAGCTTAAAATCCTTGATATTGGAATAGATCATAAGGTAATCCGTGTCAGGATTTGCATTAAGGAGCTTCCTTGTCTCCTGGAAAAAGCCCTCTTTGTTGTAAAGATGAGTAAGCTCATCATGAGTGAGTCTGTACTGTTCGCCCATTCCATTTTCTACAACATCAGAAAGATTCTGAATAATATAAACGTGTCCAGCAGGTATACTCTCTTCATCTAAAAGCTGACGGTATCTAACTCTAAAGAGTCTCTCTTTGTCATCAACTTTGTAGATCCTACTCCAGGTAGGAGTATCCCAGGCAACACCTATTTCCTTCATCCAATTCAAAAAGCTCTCATAGAGAATATCAAGATTGTCTTCTGAATGTAGCATGGAAAATGCGCGTTTATTGGCATAGACACAGTGTTTGTCCTGAGTCAGAATGATAAGCCCATTGTCTTCATACTGGGCCCCATAATTGACGAGGCGTAAGATCTTCTCTGCCTCCACCTCTCGATTGTAATAATAAGCGTTTTTACCAAAGATAAAGTCGGGATTCATGTTGTATTCCTATTTTCTAGTCTATTGGTTACGTTATACTACCACACTAATCTTATTGTACACTAAAACACTAAATTATAAAAAGAAAACTTATCTTTTCTTTACACTTTTTTTAGCAAAGAAAATGAGCTTTTATAGTATCATTAATTTACAATAAAAAGCGTCTTTTTCAGTATTTTCGGGAGGTTTCATGCACGAATCCACTCAGATCTCACGTGGTGAAGGTACCGTTACTGTAATCTTCAACACCGCCAGCACAACCGAAGTTTCTCCTCCAGCCGTACGAGCTGGTGACTATAAACAATTAGTTGACTCCTGTTTCACACCAAAAGAACTTACTTACATCGATGAAGGCTTAAACGCAGAAGTCAGCTTTACTTTCGTTATGTCTGATGAGATTCCATCCTCTGAAGTTTCTTCACAATTTGAAGTTGCAATTGCAAATATTGAAAAAGAAATTGGAAAAGTAAATGAAGGAGTATACTTCGACGCCCGTTCCACCAAGGCTATCGGCGACTCAGACAGTAGCGTTGACTTGTTAAAAGAACCAGTGGAGTTCCAGTTTGATGTTCCATTATATCTTAGAAAAGAAAACAGAGAGTACTACGTACTTACCAATAACAAAGGAGTTTGCACACTCCTAAATGACCTGGATAAAGAAACTGACATGATCACCATCAAGGCAGATTCCATTACAGATTGCCTTATCCTCTACCAGGACAATGTTCCCAAAGCTGAATCAACTTCCAAGTTCCAGATAACTTCATCCCACCTCTTTATAGTATCGATCTTGATACTAGTGGGTATGTGGTTCTTCGTGGATAGAGTTCATAGTAGGATATAAAAATAGCCGCTCAATGAGCGGCTTGAATTTTGCTTGTATAGTCGGAGTGACGTGATTCGAACACGATTGAAATTTCTCAAAGTCCGCATGGAAAGGAGGTTTGACAACACCGACTGACCTCTTGGTCAAACATTAGGTCAAACAATTTTTCTTTCTCAGATACAGTATACGAAATAGTATAACTCCATATCTTCGATACCGATTTAAGTTTACAAGCCTATGATTACTGCTATAATTATGCTATTGGTGCTACCTAAACGGTCGCGGTTAGTCCTCTATCAGGGAGTACAAGCCCTGTTAATATAGAAACTCGCAAGAGAATACCTATAGGAGGAACCTGCCCTATGATAACCATGGAAGGCTTGATTGCAGTACTTGCGCTTTGCGCAACATTCTTCGGTCTCGGCTATTCCATAGGTCGGAATAGCAAGCATTAAAATAACCGCCCAGCCTGCAAACTAGCGGTTATTTTAATAATCGTATAATTTCGGACTAGCCGTTGCTGTACGGGTAGTACCTTTTTGTATCTTTAATATAGCATTAATGCCGTCTTGTGTCAATTTTCATAGTATTTTTCTACTTGTTGTAAACATTAAAATATTCTCTACTAGAAAAAATGACCCGACGTGGTCCGCATCATGACGAGAGGCGTGTCGGGTTCTGTTAGAGATATTATATTAACACCCCACACAGTAGTCAATACATTTAGATAAGAGTTTTCTGCTGGTTGTCAGCCTTAGCACCCAGTTAAGATGCCTTAAAGGTGCAGAAATAATTAAGTCCCCTGCCTGGACTACAACGTTTATCCCCGTTGCCGGGCTCGATACCTGCAAATGGTATCTTATGAGATGGAATAATTACCCTGCTCCATCCGCAGCACAACTTTTTACGATGCTCTTACATCGGAAACATCTCTATTTCTGTCTTCATTATATCATTTATCTATCCCCACTTATCTGCATATTCAACAAGCTTAAGAAAATCGCTTATATCTTTAGATATCACATCATCCACGTTAGCCTTGAGCACATCTGGATATTGTGCATTATAAGCAGGTCTCATCAACTCATCATATGAGGCTTTTAATTTGTTTACCGCCTCTTTGTCTGAAAAATCTGTATTTCTGATGTTGTCACGAATGTTAGCAACAAGCTCCTGATTTGTTGCTATATCTGTGCTTGCAAACTCATTAGATGATTTTCTAACTTCATTTGGCACATGAACCTCAATGCCGAAGTACTTTCCGGATGCTGAATCATCATTAGTCTTGGTTTGCTTATTTGCCAGTAGCCGCTCTTGCGTTCTGATCAGGTTATTATTATAGTCTTTCATGGCAATGCTAATAGCTTTTGCCTGATCTTCATTAAAGCCATTGGAAGCATATTTATCAACAACCTTCTGCGCTACTTCCATCTTTGCATAATCTCTGTAACTTAGATATCCATTCTTTAACTGACTTCCGACACCTGTTATCAAATCTCTTGCTGCAGATAACTCCTCATCATTAAATGAAGCTCCGCCAATTTTATATACACCCTCTGCATTTTTGCTTACCGGTATGTCTTTTTCATATAACGCGCTGACAGCATGATTATTCCAAGAATCTCTTACTTTTTCCAATTCTTCAGCACCTAAAGCAGAAATAGACAAGGTAGCTGCCGTATCTGAGAAAGCATTATTTATTTTAGATTTATCACTTAATTTCTCGGCAACGGCGTTCTGTAATCCATTGCTCTCATCTTTATTCACAGACTTTGCCTGTATCTCGTCACGCTGCAACTTTGCAGCATATATATCCTGACTAATATCTTTTACCTGTCTGTTCACTGAAGTAATATTGATTCCTGCCATAATCATCTACCTCCTTGTACATGATTTGTGAATATCACAAGGGTTTCTCTTTTTCCTTTCGGCATCAATCCTTTATCAGATAATACTAATGTCACCAATAGCATCATCTATGTCATGAATAGCCTTCTTATATCTGACTGTCAACAGCGCTGCCCTTAACATCATTTGAAAGTAAGCTCAGCTTATTGAGGATATTTGTAATTTCAGAATTAACAGCATTCTGCGTATCCTCCATAGATGCACTCTCAGAAATAATAGTTCTCTGGGCATCCTCTGCTCCCATGCTGTCAGCTTCTGCACGTTCTCTTCTTGCAATAGCCCTTTTGGTATCAGCACTGGTTCTCTGGCTCTCTGCAGCGTGTTCCTTGATATTCTCTATCATTTCCTGCTGCATAGCTTCTTTTTCGAGTTTCTTTGCTTCTTCCTTCTTCTCTTCTTTCTTCTTTTCGGCAGCTTCTTTGGCTTCTTCCTCGCGTTCCTTCTGCTCTTCGTCTACATGCTCAACCGCTTCCTGTGTCAAAAGAGCTATAGCCTCTTCGCCCGCTGCTTCCATAATATCTTCAGCTTCATCCTGAGCTTTCATCATATCCTGTGACTTAGCTCGTTCTCTTTTCATATCTGCATAGCCCTGAACATTTCCCATCTGCTGAGCTTTTGCCCTGTCTATATCAAGTGAATTCTGCTGATTCTTCGCAACATAGTATAAAGCCTGCTGCTGATACTCTGACATTTTGCTTTTTTCTTCATCAGATAAGCCATCCTTGGAATTATTCATCTTAAACGCAAGTTTTGAAAGCTCATTATTCTCTTCACTGTCCGGATCGATTCCATATGCTTCCTGGAGTTCTTTTAACCTGGCGTCATTCTCCAGTGTGTCCGCAGTCTTCTCGTTGATCTCGTCCTGAAGGCGCTTTATCTCATCTTTAATAGACTGCATCTGGGCATCCAGCTTCTTTTCTCCGCCAAATGCATCTGACACAACCTTAAGTGCCTGCTTTCTTGCAAGGCCCTGCCTCTGCTGAACAAGACTTTCACCCTTCAGATTGGCACCTGATACTGAGGGCAAATTGCCGCTCTTATGTGCAGTCTTCCCTGCCCCAGTGGTCGACTGAGCATTATTCTGATTTGGGAAAGAATTTATTTGAACATCCGTGTTCTGTTGTATCCTCATAAAGCACCTCCACTTATGGCAAAACTGATACAATCTTGTATTAGGCATAATTATGGTTGTCTATATATATATCGGCAAAAATGATTCTTTATTAAAGCCTGACTAGCTCACTTTTTTTATCAATATTTGACGGCAGAATTGATGACAGCACATCTGAATAATTTCCAGATAACTTCATCCCACCTCTTTATAGTAACGATCTTCATCCTAGTGGGCATGTGGTTCTTCGTGGATAGGGTGCATAGTAGGATATAAAAAAGGCGAGGAAATTCTTTCCTCGCCTTTAGCTTCTTATGATCAATCTATCTCTGCAATATCAAGATAATATCCCAGAACTTCTCCGACATCAGTACATTTTCCTCTAAGTGTGACTGTATCGCCAATACTCATTTCCATTACTTTGTTCTTTTGATCATCATTCTTAATGTAGCAGGTAACTCCAAGAATTGCCCACTCATCATCAGCCTTTGTCAGTGATATATACTTTCCATCACTGTCAACAACATTAAGTCTTCCAGTGATTTCAATATACTGGCCTTTATATTTATTTTGTGCTTTCATAGCATTTCCATCTAGGTCATCCATCATCTCTGTTACGTCATAATGTGTGTATTCAATTTTCTCCTCAACCTTTTCTGTATTAGTAGTTCCCGAAGATGATCCACCACTATTGGATGACTTGCTTCCACCACCGGCACTTCCAATTATGCCAAGAACTATAAGCACACAAAGTATTATAAACCAAGGGCGCTTAAAGAAAGGTGGTTTATTCTTTCCACCACAGTTAGGACATACCTTTGCACTTTTCGCCATCATCTGTCCGCAATGCTTACATGGCTTTAAGTTTGGATTCTGATTGTCTGCCATAGTCACCTCCATAGAATAATATGTTCGAAATATCGAATATATTTTATTATATTCGTTCTATCGAAGATATTCAACAAACGCAAGATATTTTACCCTTTTTTAAGAGGGATTTAATATATGATCGATTATTCACCATTTTGGGAAACCTTAAAGAGGACAGGCGAGAACTGGTACACACTCACAAACAAGCACAACCTCTCGCACAGTACACTTCATAGATTAAAGCACAATAAAGACATCTCCACTCGTACAATTAATGACTTATGTTCTATACTGAATTGCCGAGTAGAAGATATAGTCCGCTACATTCCAGATGTTTCAGACAAGCAATAAAGAAGCTAAGTTATTGAAAATGATATGATTCCCCTAAAGTAGACAATGGAAATAACCAAAGTCTCCTTTAGGGGGATTTTTTATGGCTAAAAGGAAACATTCCGTAGAATGGATGATTGATAGAGTAAATGAATACCTTAGCGGAATGGGCTCATATGATTCAATTGCCCATGCTAACGATATAGCTCAAGCCACACTTATAAGATGGGTGGCTGCTTACCGTAATTATGGAGCAGACGCATTTACTAAAGGGGCTGGAAACAAGCGGTATAGCAAAGATTTTAAAACATCTTGTGTAGATACAGTTATAAAA
>NZ_FMXK01000027.1 GCF_900103635.1 Butyrivibrio sp. INlla18 | reverse complement strand
TGTTGCACAAGACCGGCAAGCGAATGGATGCTTGCATACAAATTCATTTGCCGGTCGTAAGAACATGGAGCACTAAGTGCGGAATGTTCGTGTGCGAAATCGAGTAGGAGTCAGCCTACTCGATTGTGTGGATCTATGGGACGGAGGGTAGTGGGGCCTTTACTTCTTCTTATCACAGGCGATAAATTTTAGATAATTTTGCTAAAGACTCTTCTCATGTATTATTTACCCAAGCAAAAAGTCACATCAAATGTGGCTGGGGAGGAATAAAACATGAAGAAAAAATCTTTAGCATTTTTTTTGGCATTAACACTGACATTAACATCCGGATTAGTGGGATGCGGAAATAGTAATTCTGGTGAATCACAGGATTCTAAGACACAGAGCACAAGCAGTGAACAGACAAGTGATGGTAGTGCAGCTGCAACTGAGGCAGCAGGAGATGAAGAGCTTGCAGATGAGCAGGTGCTTAATCTTGTTTATAGTGATCTTTCAATTCTTGATGTAAATGATGCAAGAAACTCAAATGAGTTCCAGGTGTTGTCACAGGTGCAGGAAGGACTGTTCAGAACCTTCACCGATGAGAATGGTGTAGACAAAACAGAACTTGCAGGAGCAACCGGATATGATGTTTCTGAAGATGGTCTTACTTATACATTCCATTTAAGAGAAGATGCAAAGTGGAGTGATGGGGAGCCAGTTACAGCACAGAACTATGTGGATTCATGGATTAGACTTATAGATCCTGAGAAGGCTTTCTCATATGCATTCCTTGCAACAGATGATATTGCAGGTGCTGAGGAATACTACAACGGAGAAGGTGCTGTAGAAGATGTAGGAATCAAGTACATTGATGACTATACATTTGAAGTAACACTTAAGTCTCCAAATCCTTCATTCCTTAAGAAGGCTGGAATGCTTTCATTCTATCCAGTAAGAAAAGACCTTATTGATGCAGCTGAAGGCGCAGGCGAGAACTGGGGAAATGATTATACACTCCATGTATTCAATGGACCTTTCGTTATTTCAGACAGAGTTTTAGAGAACTCAATGACACTTACAAAGAATGAAAATTACTGGGATGCAGAGAACGTTCACCTTACACAGGTTAATTTGAAGGTTGTTGATGAATCTTCCACTCAGGCTCAGCTCGTTGAATCACAGCAGGTTGATGTTTTAAAGCTTTCTGACCTTGAGTATGTTGATCAGTGGCAACCACTTGTAGATGCTGGACAGCTTGAAAGAATTGTTTCAACAGCACCATCAGTAACATACATTTCTTTTGATCAGCACGAAGCTGGAAATGGTGGACCTTCAGGCCTTATGAGAAATGCAAAGGTTAGAGAAGCCATCACACTTGCTCTTGACCGTGAAGAGTACAATCTTCTTTTTCAGAATAGCTTGTCTACACCAGCTTATGGTCTTGTACCAAACGGAATCACAGTAGGCAATACAGAGTACCGCTCATATGCAGGAGATATCCTTAAGGATGAAGAGAAGTCAAAGCTTGCTTCAGATCCAGCAGCACTTAAGGCTCTTTTTGAAGAAGGTATGAAAGAAGCAGGCGTAGAGGGAACAGCAGAAGATGTAACACTTGTTACAATGAACTATTCACCTAGCACGCTTGATAACAATATTTATGAATGGTATGTACAGCAGCTTGAGTCAAAGCTTGGAGTTAAGGTACAGGTTGACACATATCCAGATGTAACAGGCTGGAAAGAAGCACGTGATTCTTACAAGTATGACTTCTATACAATGGGATGGTTTGGTGATTACGATGATCCAGCAAACTTCCTTGGACTTTTCGTAACAGACAACGGATATGCAAGATTCATGGGCGGCTATTCTAATCCGGAATATGATGAGCTTTTTGCGAAGGCCAATGCATCACTTGATGACAAAGAGAGACTTGAACTCTTTAGCCAGGCTGAGAATATCCTTCTTACAGAAGGCGGTGTAAATCCTTTGTATTACCAGAACGCTCAGATATACAAGCAGTCATATGTAAAGAATGTCAGCTTCCCACTTTTTGGAGCAGACTTTGAGTTTTCAAGAGCTTATATTGTTAAGCACTAAAAATATTTACTTCTAAGGTAATGGATATGAATCTCCTTAAATATATTCTAAAAAAAATAGCTATTGCGCTTGCGACACTTTTTGTGATCGCAAGTGCAACTTTTTTTCTATTAGCACTTACTCCAGGCGATGCGTTGTCAGCAAGAGTAGAAAAGCTTCCTGATGAAGTCACCCAAAGACTATATGCTAAATATGGACTGGACAGACCTGTGATGGAGCGATATTTCATAACAATGAAGGGGCTTCTACACGGTGATTTCGGCGAGTCCATTATTTATGAAGGCGAGACAGTGCAGCAGATCATTTCTGAAAAAGGACCTGTGAGTGCAAGGCTTGGAATCCAGCAGATGCTTCTGGGAGTCACTCTTGGAATCTTGCTGGGGATTTTAGCTGCGGTGAAAAAAGGCTCTTTCTGGGACTTTTTAGTTATATTCTTCTCGGTGCTGTTAATATCAGTACCTACTCTTATATTTGCGCTGATGCTTCAGGCAGTCTTTGCCGGAAAGCTAGGGTGGTTTCCAGTTATAGGTTGGCCGTCAAAAGGGGACTGGCTTGGAGGATTTAAGTACACAGTACTTCCTACATTTGCAGGATGCTTTGGCTACATTGCAAGCTATGCAAGGCTTCTTAAGGTGTCCATGCTGGATGTCATGAATCAGGATTATATACTGACAGCTGAATCTAAAGGCCTCTCAAGGAGAGAAGTGATAGTTCATCACGTTCTTAGAAATTCATTTATTCCCATAATAACAAGACTTCCAATGAGCGTTGCCATGTGTATTACAGGTTCTTTCTTTATAGAGAGCGTTTTTTCAATACCAGGACTTGGTCTATATTATGTCAATGCTGTTGCGGCACAGGACGTAACAATAGTAATGGGAGAAACTGTCATTCTGTCGGCAATTTATATCTTCGTGATCTTTATCACAGATATTTTGTACACGGTGGTTGACCCTAGAATCAGAATAAGCGGAGGTAATGCATGATGGAAGTACGTGTGTATAGTGATGAAGAACTCCAGCGAGTTGGGATAGAAAATGAAGCTGATGTAATTACCCGTCCGGTGATCTCATATTGGAAGGGTGCGATCCTTAGATTTAAAAAGAACCATATAGCCATGTTTGCTTTTGGGTTATTTGTCTTATTTTTGTTTTTTACTTTGTTTGGACCTGCTCTAAGTGGTGAAAACTATACGGAAATAGATGCTGCAAACAGAAACATCGGACCAAATGGAAGCTTTTGGTTTGGAACAGATCAGCTTGGAAGGGATCTCTTTTCCCGAATATGGATCGGAGCGAGGCTCAGCGTCATTGTGGCGCTTGTGTGCTCTGGTATTCAGATTGTATTTGGAAGTATCTATGGCGGAATAATGGCATATTTTGGCGGCAAAGTTGACGCTGTGATGATGAGGATAATTGAGGTAGTTAACTCTTTTCCATCGCTTCTGGTCACACTTCTTATCATGATGGTTGTAGGTAAAAATGTAATTGGTCTTCTAATAGCTATGTCTATTACGTCATGGGTTGGAACGGCCAGAATAGTGAGAGGACAGATAATGCTCCTTAGAGAGTCTGAGTATGTCAAAGCGTCACAGCTCTTAGGAGGCGGTGCAGCAAGGATCATAAAAAAGCATCTTTTGCCAAATACAATATCTCTTTTGATATTAGACCTGTGTTCTTCAATTCCGGATTACATCTTTACTGAAGCGTCTCTTAGTTTCCTTGGTATGGGACTTGGAGGAGATATAATCTCCCTTGGAGTTCTTATTTCAGATGGTAAGACCAAGATGCAGTTTTATCCTTGGCAGATGATATTCCCGGCAGTAGTTCTGGTTGTGGCAGTTCTGGCATTTAATCTTATCGGAGATGGCCTTAGGGATGCTCTTGATCCCAAGACAGTCAATTAAGGAGGCCTATTAGTTTGAGCAAAGAATTATTAAAAGTAGAAAACTTAAAGGTAACCTATAACACATATGCAGGGCAGGTTCAGGCGGTAAGAGGAGTAAGCTTCTCTCTTGATAAAGGTGAGACCCTTGCCCTTGTTGGTGAGTCAGGTTGCGGTAAATCAGTTACAGCCAGGTCTATCATGCAGCTTGTTCATGAGCCAGGCAAGATAGTAGAGGGGAGTAAGATCCTTTTTGAAGGCAAAAATGTAGCAGAATATGATCAAAAAGAGCTTGCAGCATTTAGAGGAAAAGATGCAGCAATCATATTTCAGGATGCCATGGCATCACTCAATCCAACAATGACAGTTGGTAAGCAGATTGTTGAGAATATTTTGCATCATAACAAGGTCAGTAAAAAAGAAGCGAAAGCAAGAGCCGTAGATCTTTTGAATAAAGTTGGAATCAATAATCCTGAGCAGAGGTTTAAGCAGTATCCACATGAGCTTTCTGGTGGAATGAGGCAGAGAGTCATGATTGCTATTGCTTTTGCCAATGATCCAAAGCTGCTGATTGCTGATGAGCCGACAACAGCACTTGATGTGACGATACAGGATCAGATCATAGAACTTATTAGAAAACTGAAGGATGAGCGTGACGCATCTATCATTCTCATAACCCACGACCTTGGTGTTGTTGCGGGCATAGCGGATAGGGTGGCTGTTATGTATGGCGGAGTGATCGTAGAGAGCGGAAGTGCAAGCGACATCTTTTATCATGCCAAGCATCCATATACCAAGGCACTTCATGACGCAGTTCCTCGTGTCGATGAGGTTTCAGGCAAAGAACTTGTGAGCATCGCCGGAGCACCACCAGATCTTATAAATCCGCCAGCAGGATGCCCCTTTAATACCAGATGCAAGTACTGCATGAATATCTGCAAAAAAGAAGTTCCGCCTACTATGAAGTTTGGAGAAGGTCATGAAGCAGCTTGCTTTTTGCATGTCTTGGATGGACTTCCTGAAGATGCGGCATTTCTAAAAGATTGAACGGAGAAGTTTAATGGAAAATGAGGTTTTGTTTGAGGTAAAGCATCTCAAAAAGTATTTCAAACTTGAAAATAAAAAGATACTAAAGGCTGTGGACGATGTCTCTTTTACCATCAGGAAAGGGGAGACACTGGGCCTTGTGGGAGAGTCAGGCTGTGGCAAGACTACTACCGGCCGCACTTGCATAGGCATGTACGACAGAACAGAAGGTGAGATCCTTTATAAAGGCCGAGATATCAGTACTTATAAGGGTAAAGAGCTAAAGAATCTCCGCAAGGAAATGCAGATGATCTTTCAGGATCCATACGCTTCTTTGAATCCAAGAATGACAGTTGCCGAGATCGTTGCAGAAGGGCTTGATATCCATAAGATGTACAAGACAAAAGAAGAGAGAATGGAACGAGTGTATGAGCTGTTAAGATTAGTAAATCTTAATAAGGAACATGCGGGACGCTTTATTCATGAGTTCTCAGGAGGACAAAGGCAAAGAATTGGTATAGCAAGAGCACTTGCTGTTAATCCTGAGTTTTTGATCCTTGATGAGCCAATATCTGCCCTGGACGTTAGTATTCAGGCCCAGGTGGTAAATCTTCTCATGAAGCTTCAAAAGGAAATGGGACTTACATATCTTTTTATAGCACATGACCTTGCCATGGTCAGACATATTTCTGATAAGGTGGCGGTCATGAATCAGGGAAAGATCGTTGAGATGGATGACACAGATTCAGTGTTTGATAATCCTCAGCATGATTACACAAAGGCGCTTTTAGCCTCAATTCCAATCCCTGATCCGGAAAAAGAAAAGGTAAGAAGAAGTAAATTGCTTTATTAATTAGACGCGCCAACGCATAAATTATTTAAAGTGATAAAGTTTTTGTTGACATTTGCCCATAGAGCCCCTTAATATGATTAATAAATATCAATTGTATACATGTATTAAAGTATGGAGGAGGAAGAAAAATGAAGAAAAAGTTTTTATCAGTCATGCTTGCTTCAGCGCTTGCTCTTAGCATGATTGGATGCGGAAGTTCTGCAGTTAGCGGCGTATCAGAGCAGAATGATACAACTGCAGAAGAGGCAGATTCAGCTCAGGCTGACGATGCTACAACAGCCGATGCAGGTGAGAGTTCAGGAGAGGATCTCAACGTTATGCTTGAGACACCTGTAGAATCACTTGATCCACAGCAGGCTACAGATGGTACATCTTTTGAGGTTATTGCCGACTACACAGATGGTCTTATGCAGATGGATGCAGATGGACAGGCAGTAAACGCTATTGCAGAGAGCGTTGACGTTTCAGAGGATGGTCTTACATACACATTCCACCTTCGTGAGGATGCAAACTGGAGCAACGGTGATCCTGTAACCGCAGCAGATTTCGTATTTGCTTGGCAGAGAGCAGTTGATCCTGAAGTTGCTTCTGAGTATTCATATATGCTCAGCGATATCGGACAGATTGTAAATGCCCAGGATATCATCGATGGAACAAAGGATAAGAGTGAACTTGGCGTAACAGCTGTTGATGACAAGACTCTTGAAGTTAAGCTCAACGTGCCAGTAAGCTATTTCCTCAGTCTTATGTATTTCCCAACATTCTACCCAGTAAATCAGGCATTCTTTGAGAGCTGCGCAGATACATTTGCTACCAGCCCAGAGACAACTCTTTCAAACGGAGCATTTGTCCTTGATGATTATCAGCCAGCTGCAACAACTATCCACCTTACCAAGAACCCTGATTACTATGGCGCAGACAGCGTTAAGCTTCCAGGTCTTAACTATCAGGTTATTCAGGATTCACAGCAGGCTCTTATGAGCTACCAGAGCGGTGACCTTGATACAACTCTTGTAAACGGTGAGCAGGTTGATCAGGTAAAGGATGATCCTGCATTCGAGGCAATCGGTGCTGGATACCTCTGGTACATCAGCCCTAACATTCAGGAGGTAAAAGAGCTCCAGAATGTAAATATCCGTTACGCTATCACAATGGCTCTAAACCGTGAAGCAATCACAACAGACGTCCTTAAGGATGGTTCAGCTCCTACTTATACAGCAGTTCCTATGGATTTCGCAGCAGGTCCAGACGGATCAGATTTCTCAGCTGATCAGGAGAAGTTCAAGGAAGTTTGCAGATACGATGCAGATGCAGCTGTAGAGTATTGGAATAAAGGTCTTGAAGAACTTGGCGTAACAGAAGTTACTATCACAATGATCCACGATGCAGATGATGCTCCTATCAAGGTAGCACAGGTTGTTAAGGAGCAGCTTGAGACAACTCTTCCAGGACTTACTGTTGAACTTCAGCAGATGCCAAAGAAGGAAAGAGTACAGCGTATGCAGGAAGGCGAGTTTGAACTTGGCCTTACACGTTGGGGTCCTGACTATGCAGATCCTATGACATACCTTGGAATGTGGGTAACAAACAACGCTAACAACTACGGCTTCTGGAGCAACGCAGAGTACGATTCTATCATCGCTGATTGCACAACAGGTGAGACAGCAATGGATGCCACAGCTCGTTGGTCAGCACTCTATGATGCAGAACAGATCGTAATGGATGAGGCAGTTATATTCCCACTTTACACACAGTGCAACGCAGAACTTATTTCAACAAGCGTAAGTGGTATTGAGTTCCACCCAGTAGCACTTAACAGAGTATACAAGAACGCAGAAAAGAAATAATCAAATAAACTAAAATTGCTGCGCGAGGAAGGGTAGTGATTTTCTACTTTTCCTCGCGCTTTTATCTTTTGGGGTAGCTATGAAAAAATATGTATTAAAACGAGTTATCACAGCAATCTTCACTTTGCTGGCAATTACATTAATTCTTTTTATACTGATGCAGCTAATGCCTGGCTCACCATTTAATGATGAGAAGCTTAATGATTCACAAAGAGCTGCGCTGTATGCCAAATATGGACTGGACAAACCGATCGTTATCCAGTTTTTCCATTATGTTATCAATATGTTCAAGGGAGACCTTGGTGTCAGCTACAAGATTTCCAAGAATACTCCTATTACACAGCTGATCGCATCAAGACTTCCAATTTCTATTGGCGTTGGATTCGCGGCAGTATCTATCGGAGCGATAGTAGGTCTTTTGCTGGGACTTCTTGCAGCCTTCAAAAGAGATACCGCCTGGGATACCCTGGCAACAGTGATCTCAGTTATTGGTGTATCGGTTCCATCCTATGTATTTGCTCTGGCACTTTCATATCAGTTTGGATTCAAGCTTGACTGGTTCCCAATGCTCTTTTCAGCAAAGGATGTTCTAGGATCAAGCGTATTACCTTCTGTATCACTTTCCATGTTTACCATGGCTTCAATTGCACGATTTACAAGAGCAGAGATGATCGAGGTTTTGGGATCAGATTATATGCTTCTTGCTGAATCCAAGGGACTTTCTGGAAACAAGATCGTGTTTGCACATGCTCTTAGAAACGCCCTTATTCCTATTATTACTGTTTTAGCACCACTTGTTGTTGATCTTATGACAGGTTCACTAGTTGTGGAAAAGATCTTTTCTATTCCTGGAGTTGGATCACTTTTAGTAAACGCAATTCAGTCTAATGACTATAACGTTGTTATAGCTCTTAGCTTCATATATTCAGCTATGTACATAGGCATCATGCTGGTGGTAGATATTCTCTACGGCGTGATCGACCCTAGAATCCGTGTGGCAAAGGAGGGAGACTAATATGGTAGAAGCAGCTTTTGATAAAGACTCATACTTACATGTTGTAGAGTCAGATACCTATGTCCCTTGCGAAGCGGATTTTAAGTTAAAGGGAAAAACAGCAGACGATTTTGTTGATACAAACTTTGCATCACAGAATTTCTGGAAAGAAGTTGTAGCAAGATTTTGGCGTAAAAAGAGCGCCGTCATCGGTCTTGTATTTGTGCTTATCATTACCTTTTTTGCCTTTGTAGGACCTGTGATGAACAAGTACACCTACTCAGGACAGAACCTTGATCAAAAGAATCTCGCACCAAGAATTCCGCTTATTGAGTACACAGGTCTTTTTGATGGTCATGAAAATATCAAGACTACATCAGGAACAAAGACTGTGAACTATTACTTTGAAAAGCAGCTTCCAGATACATTTTACTGGTTTGGAAGTGATAACTTCGGAAGAGATATCTGGACAAGAACATGGTCTGGAGCGCAGGTTTCACTTATCATCGCCGTTGCAGCAGCTATCATCGATATGATCATCGGTATGAGCTATGGTCTTATTTCTGGATACTTTGGCGGCAAAGTGGACATGGTGCTTCAGAGAATCTTGGAGATTGCCAATGGTATTCCAAGACTTGTAATCGTTACGCTTCTCCTTCTTGTGTTCAAGCCAGGTATGATCACTATCATCATAGCTCTTATGCTCACTGAGTGGGTTGGAATGAGTAGAATAGCAAGAGCTGAGATGCTCAAATTAAAAGAGCAGGAATTTGTCCTTGCATCAAGAACACTGGGTGCAGGAAATATGCATATCATCTTTAGTGAGGTTCTTCCAAATATCATCGGACCTATCATCACACAGGTTATGTTCTCAATTCCTACAGCTATTTTCACAGAGGCGTTCCTTTCATTCGTAGGACTTGGAATCCCTGTACCAAGATGCTCTTTGGGATCACTTATTTCTGAAGGATTTAACAGCTTCACAACACATCCTTATCAGATAATCCCACCAATCATCGTGATGGCTCTTTTGATGCTGAGCTTTAACCTTGTGGCTGACGGACTTAGAGAAGCACTTGATCCAAAGTTAAAGGAGATGTGACCTAGACATGAGTGAAGAAAAGAAAAGAGAAAAAATACTTGATGTCAAAGATCTTGACATCACCTTTAAGACTACCGCAGGAAAAGTGCACGCTATCCGCGGAGTAAATATAGACCTATATCAGGGCGAGACAGTAGCCATCGTTGGTGAGTCTGGATCAGGTAAGTCAGTAACCATGCGTGCTGCAATGGGTATCCTTGCCAAGAACGCAGAGGTTAATTCTGGAGAGATCATCTACAGATACCGCGACAACAAAGGCGGAATCGACTATAACCCTGATCAGGATGAGACGGCTGAATGGAAAGAAGCTGACATCCTAAAGCAGGATAAAAAATGGATCAGAAAACACATCAATGGCCGAAGGATAGCGATGGTATTCCAGGATCCCATGACCAGCCTTGATCCAACAATGACTATCGGAAAGCAGATCATGGAAGGAATGATCTGGCACTATAAGATTGATAAGAAGGATGCTTACAAAAGGTCAGTTGAGCTTTTAAAGGAAGTTGGAATTGAGGATGCTGAAAAGAGAATGAAGCAGTATCCACATCAGCTCTCTGGTGGTATGAGACAGAGAGTCGTTATAGCTATAGCGCTTTCCTGTAATCCGGATCTGTTGATCTGCGACGAGCCAACAACTGCCCTTGATGTTAATATTCAGGCCAAGATCCTGGAGCTTATCAAAAAGGTTCAGAAGGAAAGAGATATTGCAGTTATCTATATCACCCATGACCTTGGAGTAGTTGCTAAGGTTGCTGATTATGTAAATGTCATGTATGCAGGCAAGATCGTAGAAGTTGGTAATATCAATGAAATCTTCTATGATCCAAGACATCCATATACCTGGGGACTTTTGTCAGCCATGCCTGATCTTGGAACTGACGATGAAAGACTTTATACAATTCCGGGGTCTCCTCCAAATCTTTTACATGAAAAAGAGGGTGATGCCTTCGCTCCAAGAAATGCCTATGCTCTTGAGATTGATGACAAGCTTGAGCCACCTATGTTCAAGATAACAGAGACTCACTCAGCAGCAACTTGGCTTCTTGATGAGAGAGCACCTAAGGTTGAGATGCCAGCAGAACTTAAGTCAAGAATTGAGAGAATGAAAAAGGAGGCACAGGCAAATGGCAGCAAATTATAATGCAGCGCCTCTCCTTGAAGTAGAGGGACTTAGACAGTATTTTCCAGTTAGCAAGACATTTACAGTTAAGGCTGTAGAAAATGTCAGCTTTAAGGTTTATCCAGGTGAGACTTACGGCCTTGTTGGAGAGTCTGGTTCAGGAAAATCTACCATTGGTAGAAGTATCATAAGACTTTATAATCCAACAGAAGGTAAGATCACCTTTGATGGAATGGATATCTCTGGCAAGATGAACAGAGATACCAAGGAAAACTTAAGGATTCAGATGCAGATGATCTTCCAGGATCCAATGGCTTCACTTAATCCTAGAAAGAAGATCAAGGATATAATCGGCGAAGCTCTTGATATCCATCATATCTGCAAGAACAGCGAGGAAAGAGATAAGAAGGTAGAGGCAATCCTTAATAAGGTTGGACTTGCCAAGGAGCATGCAGACCGCTATCCACATCAGTTCTCTGGTGGACAGAGACAGCGTGTAGGTATCGCAAGAGCACTTATCTTAAATCCAAAGCTCGTTATTGCTGATGAGTGTATTTCTGCCCTTGACGTTAGTATTCAGGCCCAGGTAGTAAACCTTATGAAGGATATTCAGGAAGAGCTTGGAACAGCATATCTGTTCATTGCTCATGACCTTTCAATGGTTAAGTACATTTCAGACAGGATTGGAGTTCTTCATTTAGGACACCTCCTTGAGACTGGTACAACGGATGAGATCTTTAATAATCCGATCCATCCATATACAAAAAGTCTTTTGTCAGCTATTCCTATTCCTAATCCTGAGCTTGAAAAGAGCCGTGAAGCCATAAGCTATGATTACAAGACTTCAGGACTTGATTACAACAAGGGAACGGAGCACCTGGTAGATGGAAACCATTATGTAAAGTGTACCGACGAAGAGTTTGAAAAGTGGACATCTGAGAAAAACTAAAAATAGATTGTGCACAAGATAAAACAATGTTAGAATCGTGGATATGGATCAAAAATTCATATCCACTTTTTTAAGTACAAGGAGTATCAGACATGACAGATTACAAGTTACTTGCAGCACAGATAAAAGTTCTGGCAGAGGATGAGCCAAATTTCATTCCAGTATTATCCAATGCCTCAGCTCTTTTATATGACAACATGGAAGACCTCAACTGGGCAGGATTCTACCTCATGGATAAGGGATCTCTTTTACTGGGACCATTTCAGGGAAAGGTTGCCTGCATCAGAATTCAGCTTGGAAAGGGCGTTTGCGGAACTGCAGCTGGAAATGATGAAACACAGCTCGTTGCAAATGTTCATGAATTTGCAGGACACATCGCCTGTGACAGCGCATCCAATTCTGAGATCGTTGTGCCAATCCACAAGGATGGCAAGGTTGTAGGTGTACTTGATATAGATAGCCCTAGCCTTAATAGATTCAATGAAGAGGACCAGGCTGGACTTGAACTTGTTGTGAAGACTTTAGAAGAAGTAATAGATTTTTCCGCAGTTTCTTTTAACTAAAAATATAAGAGGATAAGTGTATGGACAGCAGGATTTCATTTTCTAGTGATTACACAAAGGGCGCGCATCCACAGATATTGCAGCGTCTTCAGGAAACAAACTTTGAGCAGATCGATGGCTACGGCACAGATGGTTATTGTAAAAGCGCTGCGGACAAGATCAAAAAGGTCTGCGGTCAGCCAAACGCAGATGTATTCTTCCTTGTGGGAGGAACACAGACCAATCAGACTATAATCGACATGCTCCTTCAGCCATATGAGGGCGTAGTTGCCGCAGAGACTGGTCATGTGGCTGCTCACGAGGCAGGCGCTATCGAGCATGCAGGTCACAAGGTCCTCACTATTCCATATTATGGTGAGGAAAAAGACACTAAGAAGTACGGAGACAATATCGGCAAGATCGCAGCTCCAGATTTAAAGAAGCTTCTTGAGAAATTCTATGGTGATGCTAATCACGAGCACATGGTTTTTCCTGGCGCTGTCTATATTTCACACCCTACTGAGTATGGCACTCTTTATACCAAGGCTGAGCTTACAGCTATTTCTGAGGTTTGTAAGGAATATAAGATTCCTCTTTTCCTTGATGGAGCAAGACTTGGATATGGCCTTATGAGTAAAAGAACTGATGTGACAATTCAGGATATCGCAAGCCTTGTAGATGTGTTCTACATCGGCGGAACCAAGGTTGGAGCTTTGTTTGGAGAGGCAGTAGTATTCACAAAGGGCGTTACTACCAAGCACCCAATCCCTGTTATCAAGCAGCATGGAGCACTTCTTGCAAAGGGATGGCTCCTTGGACTTCAGTTTGATACGCTGTTTACTGATGATCTTTATTTCAAGATCAGCGAAAATGCCATCGAGATGGCAGAGCTTCTGAGAAAGGGACTTGAGGAGAAGGGCTACAAAATATTCCTTGATTCCCCAACAAATCAGCAGTTCATCGTAGTAGAGGATGAGAAGTTAAAAGAACTTGATAAGAATATCCGCTACGGTTTCTGGGAAAAGTACGATGATAGCCATACAGTTATCAGACTTGCCACAGACTGGGCTACTACAAAAGAAGATGTAGAAAGACTTATGTCTTTCTTGTAACATTCTTCATATTCTCGAAAGTAATACACTCGCAATATTCCATATGAATTGAATCGATTCCTTCTGCTGGCTCTTCCATTTCGATATCTTTAAAGGATACGTTCTTGATCTCATAGCCAGGAACATCAAATCCGCAAAGTAAGATTGATGGGCAGTCATGCCATTCATTCTTGCCAGCATTGTTATCGAGGAATCTGCCAAGTAAGTGCATTCGTTCAAAGTGGCAATCCCCAAGAAGTGGAGGAACCTTTGAGCCTTCTCCATCATCGTTGTAGCCAACAGAGTGCATCTGAATGTGAGAAGCAGTAATGTCTCTAACAAGGATATTTTTTACAAAGCCACCACGTTTTTTGGTGGCTTTTATTTCTATTCCGGACCAGGTTGGACCCATTTCGCAGTCCCAGAGGCGAACATCTTCAACACCGCCTGACATTTCACTTCCTATGCAGAGGCCATGGCCGAAGTTGGTTACGCAGTCAAAAACACGGATATGCTTGGTTGGCCTATTTATTACGTTACCTTCTGGATTCTTGCCTGACTTGATAGCAACGGAGTCATCTTCTGTGTAGAAGTCGCAGGCATAAATAGTAGAGTTAGTTGAAGAATCTGGATCCCAGCCATCGCCGTTCCAAACGCCTTCTGACTTAATGGTGCAGTGGTCTGTTACGATGTTATCTGAATAGATAAAGTGCAGGTTCCATGCTGGACCATAACCCAAAGTAAGGCCATGGATCCATATATTTTGGCAGTTGCTCATGTTGATGAGGCGGCCTCTGAATCTACTGGCGATTGTCTCTGGCTTTTCATATTCTTTTATCTTATCTCCAAGAGATGCTATGTAATCCTTAAGTCTTTCCCCTTCGGTCCTTGCTATGGCCTTGGCAAGAGTAGCGCCTCCGCCCATGATTGACCCTTTACCGTAGATGATGACGTTCTTGCAGTTGTAGTCTGCGTCGTGGTCAAGTTCGCCCAGGTTTAAAAGGCTTCTGTAGCACTCCATCTCATGACCTTCAAATCTGCTCCAGATCTTTGGAAGATAATCTTCTGGATTCTCTGTTCCCTGTAAAAGAGCTCCTTCTTCAAGATATATTTCGGTGTCAGAGTGGACGTTCAAAGCTCCGGTCAAAAAAGTTCCAGCAGGAATATAGATGAAGCTGTCCTTGTCGCAATCTGTAAGAGCAGCCTGAATAGCATCAGTATTATTGGTCTTGCCATCCCCAACTGCGTTATAAGGGGCAGCAGTTATATCTATTTTCTTTTTGGCCTTAGCTGTCTGCAAAGAGAACTGTCCTAAGAGAACAGGATCATTTTTATGGTCAGCTCTTTTGTCTGGATAAACGATATATACAGAAATATCATACTGACTCTCTGGAGTTAAGCCAGATAGAGAAGCGTGAGTTTTTTTGGTCTTAATAGTTTCATCAGCAGAATTGTTAACAACTAGGTACTCACAATCTGGATCTGCATCAAGAGGCAGATCCCAGAAAACTTCAGCTTCTGAGTCAGTTGTCCTATAGTCTAATAAGAATTCAAAGTCTTTTACCATAGTTAAATCCCCAAATAATATATAGAATTTTTTCCATAACCATATTACAAAGAATATTAACCTTATTCTAGTAAAAATCCTCCAGAATATAGGCGATTTTGACCATTCAAATATGTTGCAGGATGTATTGGCGCAGCTCTTGCAGCTTGTGTTTATAAAGCCCTTGAAGACTAAAAAAGATTTAAGCCTTCCGTGGTTCAGACGATAAATTGCCCTTGCATATTTTAATTATCCGTAGTAGAATGTGTGCAATATGAGTAAAAGCTGTGACGAAGACAGTAGATAGTTTATGAAAGCTTTCAGAGAGCCGCCGGTTGGTGCGAGGCGGTGCGAGTAGAAACTTATTGAAAATCACTTCTGAGCTGCGGGGTTGAAATGAGTAGATCCTGACGTAGGTTCTGGCGTTAACGGAAAGCGTATTCAACAAGCGATGAGCTTGCGCGTATGTGTAAACAGGTGGTACAACGAGATCGATATTTTGCCTCGTCCTTTTTACAAGGACGAGGCTTTTTTGTTTCACAAGAAAGGAGCTTGAAAATGTATAACAAAGTCGAAACTGACATGAATTTTGTCGGCAGAGAAAAGAAGATCGAAGAATTCTGGAAAAAAGAAGACATCTTCAAAAAGAGTGTAGACACACGCAGCAAGGGTGAGATGTATATGTTCTATGATGGCCCTCCAACAGCTAATGGTAAGCCACATATCGGACACGTTCTCACACGTGCTATTAAGGATATGATCCCAAGATACCGTACTATGAAGGGTTACACCGTTCCTCGTAAGGCTGGTTGGGATACACACGGTCTTCCTGTTGAGCTTGAAGTAGAAAAGATGCTCGGTCTCGACGGAAAAGAGCAGATCGAAGAATACGGTATGGAGCCTTTCATCAAAAAATGTAAGGAATCTGTATGGAAATATAAGGGAATGTGGGAAGACTTCTCAGGCACAGTAGGTTTCTGGGCTGATATGGAGCACCCATACATCACATATGATGATAATTTCATCGAGTCAGAGTGGTGGGCTCTTAATGAGATCTGGAAGAAGGGACTTCTTTACAAGGGATTTAAGGTAGTACCTTACTGCCCACGTTGTGGAACACCTCTTTCATCACACGAAGTAGCACAGGGCTACAAGCTCTTAAAAGAGCGTACAGCTATCGTTCGTTTCAAGGTTAAGGACGAGGATGCATATTTCCTTGCTTGGACAACAACACCTTGGACACTTCCTTCAAACATCGGCCTTTGCGTAAACCCAGATGAGAAGTACATCAAGGTTAAGGCAGTAGACGGAAATGTTTACTATCTTGCAGAAGCTCTCGCAGATAAAGTACTCGGCACATTACTTGATAAGGATTCAGAAGGACAGAAGGCATACGAAGTTCTCGAGACATACGTTGGTACAGATCTTGAGTACAAAGAGTATGAGCCTCTTTACCAGTGCGCAGCAGATGAAACTGCTAAGCAGCACAAGAAGGCATTCTTCATCTATTGCGATACATATGTAACTATGTCAGATGGTACAGGTATCGTACATATCGCTCCTGCATTCGGTGAAGACGATGCTAGAGTTGGACGTAAGTATGACGCTCCACTTGTACAGATGGTTGATGGAGAAGGTCGTCTTAAGCCTGAGACTCCATTTGCTGGAATGAGATGTAAGCCAACTCAGAAAGAGATGGATGAGGGCGCTATCAGTGCAGATCCAGAGGTATTAAAAGACCTTGATAAGAGAGGACTCTTATTTGCTGCACCAAAGATGGAGCATGATTATCCTCACTGCTGGAGATGTGGTACACCACTTCTTTACTATGCTCGTTCATCATGGTTCATCAAGGTTACAGAAGTTAAGGATGATCTCATCCGCAACAACAAAGAGATAAACTGGGTTCCTGAGTCAATCGGTAAGGGACGTTTCGGTGACTGGCTTGAGAATATTCAGGACTGGGGTATCTCACGTGATAGATATTGGGGAACTCCACTTAACATCTGGGAGTGTGATGACTGCGGTCACCAGCTTTCAGTAGGATCAAGAAAAGAGCTCGCTGAACTTTCAGGAGATCCATCTGCTGAGACAACAGAGCTTCACAGACCTTACATTGATAAGTTTGAGATCACTTGTCCTAAGTGCGGCAAGAAGATGCACAGAGTAAAAGAGGTTATTGACTGCTGGTTCGATTCAGGTGCAATGCCATTTGCTCAGCTTCACTACCCATTTGAGAACAAGGAACTCTTTGAGAAGCAGTTCCCTGCAGAGTTCATCTCAGAAGCTGTAGACCAGACAAGAGGATGGTTCTACTCACTTCACGCTGAGGCAACACTTCTTTTCAACAAGCCTGCATTCAAGAATGTTATCGTTCTTGGTCTTGTTCAGGATGAGAATGGACAGAAGATGAGTAAGTCAAAGGGCAACGCAGTTGATCCTTTCGAAGCTCTTGAGAAGTACGGCGCTGATGCTATCAGATGGTACTTCTATACAAACAGTGCACCATGGCTTCCTAGCCGTTTTGCAGGTGATGCTGTTATGGAAGGACAGCGTAAGTTCCTTGGAACACTTTGGAATACATACGCATTCTTCGTACTTTATGCTAATATCGATGGCTTTGATGCTGCTAATTACAAGCTTGAGCTCGATAAGCTCACAGTAATGGATAAGTGGCTCCTTTCAAAGCTTAACAGCTGTGTTAAGGCTGTAGATGAGAACCTTAACAACTATAGAATTCCAGAAGCTGGAAAGGCTCTTGATAACTTTGTTGACGAGATGTCTAACTGGTATGTTCGTCGTTCAAGAGAGAGATTCTGGGCTAAGGGAATGGAGCAGGACAAGATCTCTGCTTATATGACTCTTTATACAGCACTTGTTACTGTAGCTAAGGCAGCAGCTCCTATGGTTCCATTCATGACAGAAGAGATCTATCAGAACCTTGTTCGCACAAGCTTTGCTGATGCTCCAGAGAGTATCCACCTCTGCGACTTCCCAGCAGTTGATGCTTCACTTATCGACGAGAAGCTTGAGAAGGACATGGAAGAAGTTCTTGATATCGTAGTACTTGGACGTGCAGCTAGAAACGCAGCAAACATCAAGAATCGTCAGCCTATCGGACAGATGTATGTTAAAGCTGAGCAGACTGTAGGCGAGTTCTACACAGAGATCATCAGAGATGAGCTTAATGTTAAGAACGTAGCATTTACAGATGATGTTCGTGACTTCACAAGCTACACATTCAAGCCACAGCTCAAGACACTTGGACCTAAGTACGGCAAGAACATCGGCGCTATCAAGGGTTACCTTGAAGGTCTTGATGGAAACGCTACAATGGATGAGCTTAACACAAACGGATCTATCAAGTTCACAGTTAACGATGTTGACGTAGAGCTTGTTAAGGAAGATCTCCTTATCGAGATGGCTCAGAAGGAAGGCTTTGTATCACAGGAGAACTGGGGTATCACAGTAGTTCTTGATACTAACCTCACAGAAGAGCTTGTTAACGAAGGCTTTGTACTTGAAGTTATCAGTAAGGTTCAGACAATGCGTAAGGATTCAGGCTTTGAAGTAATGGATCACATCAAAGTTTCTCTTAACGGAAATGACAAGCTTGCTGAGATTGTTAAGGCTCACGAAGACAGCATCTCATCTAAGGTTCTTGCAAACGAGATTGTTTATGGATCAGACGTAGCAAATGCTAAGGAATGGGATATCAACGGCGAAAAGGTTACCATCGGTGTTGAAAGAGTATAATAGTAATATCTGATATTTTGAGAAGCCACCTAAGGGTGGCTTCTTTTATTGTGGTTGACATAGATACGATTTTACGCATATTTAATAGAATTGCGTGTAAATTTGGAGTAAAATAGCATTGTGTACGTACAATTGTAACGAGGAGGCTTACTTATGAAAAAAAAGACACTATCATTCGACAAAGATCTTTTCAAAAGAAGTGTTCTGTACAATGTTAAAACTCTCTATAGGAAGACTATGGAAGAGGCAACTCCGCAGGAGATGTATCAGGCAGCAGCGTATGCCATCAAGGATGCCATCGTTGACCACTGGATGACAACTCAGAAGGCTGCAGCTGAGCAGGATCCTAAGATTGTCTACTATATGTCCATGGAATTTCTTATGGGTAGAGCTTTTGGTAACAATATTATCAATCTTCAGGCTTATAAGGCAGTAAAAGATGCTTTGGAAGAGCTTGATATCGATGTAAACGTCCTTGAGGATCAGGAACCAGATCCAGCCCTTGGTAATGGTGGTCTTGGACGACTTGCCGCATGCTTTTTGGATTCTCTTTCTACTCTTGGATATATTGCCTATGGCTGTGGTATCAGATACAAATATGGAATGTTCCGTCAGAAGATCCAGGATGGATATCAGGTAGAAGTACCAGATGCCTGGCTTGAGAACGGCAATCCATTCGAGCTTAGAAGAAATGAGTACGCCAAAGAGGTTAAGTTTGGCGGATACGTAACTATGTACACAGACGACCGCGGAAGAACAATGTTCAAGCAGGAAGGATATCAGGTTGTTAAGGCTGTCCCTTATGATCTTCCTGTTATCGGATATGGAAACGGCGTGGTCAATACCCTTAGAATCTGGGACGCTGAGCCTATTCAGTGCTTCCAACTTGATTCATTTGATAAGGGCGATTATCAGAAGGCTGTAGAGCAGGAGAATCTTGCGAGCCAGCTCTGTGAAGTCCTTTATCCTAATGACAATCACATTGCAGGAAAAGAGCTGAGATTAAAACAGCAGTATTTCTTTATTTCAGCATCTGTTCAGACTGCAGTTCAGAAATATATGCAAAATCATGACGACCTTAGAAAGTTCTATGAAAAGGCCGTATTCCAGCTTAATGATACTCATCCAACAGTTGCAGTAGCAGAGCTTATGAGAGTTCTCATGGATGATTATCAGTTCTCATGGGATGATGCTTGGGATGTAACAACCAAGACCTGTTGCTATACAAACCACACTATCATGGCTGAAGCTCTTGAGAAGTGGCCAGTAGATCTTTTCCAGAGACTTCTTCCTAGAATCTATCAGATCGTAGATGAGATCAATAGAAGATTTGTAGATCAGATCATGAGAAAATATACCGGTTCTGCAGGTATAGACGTTCAGACCAAGATCAGAAGCATGGCTATCCTCTATGACAACCAGGTCAAGATGGCGCACCTTGCTATTGTTGGTGGTCATTCTGTTAACGGTGTTGCCAAGCTTCATACAGAGATCCTTGAAAAGAGAGAGCTTAAGGATTTCTATGAGATGATGCCTGAGAAGTTCAACAATAAGACAAATGGTATTACCCAGAGAAGATTCCTGCTCCATGCAAATCCTCTTTTGGCTGAATGGGTAACAAATAAGATCGGTGATGGATGGATCACAGATCTTTCTCAGATGGACAAGCTCAAAGCCTTTGCAAATGACAAGAAGGCTCAGAATGAGTTCATGGAGATCAAGTTCAAGAATAAAGAGCGCCTTGCCAAGTACATCCTTGAGCATAACGGCGTAAAGGTAGATCCAAAGTCTATCTTTGATGTGCAGGTCAAGAGACTTCACGAGTACAAGAGACAGCTTCTTAATATCCTGCAGGTCATCCACAAATACAATGACATCAAGACTCATCCAAATAAGGACTTCTATCCAAAGACTTATATCTTTGGAGCCAAGGCAGCAGCTGGATATCTTACAGCTAAGCTTACTATCAAGCTGATAAATTCCGTTGCCGATGTGATTAACAATGATCCTGATATCGGCGGCAAGATCAAGGTTGTATTCATCGAGGATTACAGAGTATCAAATGCAGAGCTTATCTTTGCGGCAGCAGATGTTTCTGAGCAGATCTCAACTGCTAGTAAAGAGGCTTCTGGTACCGGTAACATGAAGATGATGCTCAACGGCGCTGTTACTTTGGGAACTCTTGATGGAGCAAACGTAGAGATCGTCAATGAAGTTGGCGAGGAGAATGCGTTTATCTTTGGACTTACTTCTCAGGAAGTAATGGAATATGAAAAGAACGGTGGATACAATCCAATGGATATCTACAACAGCGATCCTAACGTCAAGAAAGTACTTGATATGCTGGTAGATGGAACTTTCTCTGAGGATAAAGAGCTCTTTAGACCGCTGTATAACTGCCTTCTTAATACTATAAATTCTAGCAAGGCAGACCAGTACTTTATTTTAAAAGACTTTGAATCATATCTGGAAGCTCAAAAGAGAATCTCAGATGCATACCAGGACAAGAAGCGCTGGGCTAAGATGGCACTTCTAAATACTGCTAGCTGCGGTAAATTCTCATCAGACAGAACCATTCAGGAATATGTCGATGAAGTATGGCATCTGGACAAAGTAGAATTACAGTGATTCCTGTTGTTTTTCTTCTATAAGCTTTTCGACTTGCTTGAGATGTTCCTTGCTTCCTGCTTCAGTATCACTCTTTGGAAGTGATTTGCGGTAGGCGGTAGGGGACATCTTTTTTTCTTGTTTAAATGCCTTTGAAAAGACAAGTGGATCAGAGTACCCACAGGAAATAGCTATAGACTCTATAGGAAGAGCTGTAAGCTGCAAAAGCTCTGTTGCTTTGGCAATCCTATAGCTAGCTAGATATTGCTGCGGCGAAATACCAAGGGCATTTTGGAAAAGAGTGTATAAATAGCTTCTGTTAATACATACATAATCAGCTATATCTGTGACCTTTATTGGGTTACAATAATTACTCCTAACAAAGGCCTGCGCCCTATTAACGTAATCATTGGCGCTTCCGGAATCGCTCTTTGGAGTCACGGAAAGGCCTGACGCAATGACAGAAAGGAACATAGAAAGAAGGCCGTTTCTTCTAAGAACGTCCTCTACACTAAAGGTATTGTGATCCATCATATCTTTTACAAGGTTATAGATGGTCTCGGATTCAGTACTTTTAAATACTGGCTGCTGAAGGGATAAGCCAAGCTGTGAAACTATCTGCTCAGCTCTTTTGCCCCCAAATCCTATCCAAACATAGGTCCAAGGGTCGGACTTGTCAGCCACGTAGTAAGCAAGCTCTTCAGGAACAATGAGGAAGCCGTAGTTTTCCTTGAGAGGATACTTTTTGCCTCCAATGGAAAAAGAGCCTTTGCCACTAATGACGTAATGGATCATGAAGTGAGGTTTAAGTGCAGGGCCAAAGCTGTGGCCAGGAAGTGTCTGTGACAATCCGCAGCAATAAACGTAAAGATCATCAGATTCCTCTGTATTAAAAAGTAGCTTGTATGCCTTTTCCATTTTGGTTCCTTTCGCTATAATTACAAGAAATTCTACAAAACAATATTATCAACTAACTACTAGTGTGTTCAAGTGGAAAAGATACGCATTATCATTGTTTTTTGTGGATAATTACTGTAAAATAGACTTGCGTTTTTGGTGTTGTTTTGACGCTTTTTGGAGGATTAGGGTGGAGAAAAATACAGAAGAATTCACTAGAGAGATCATTGATTCTAGTGTAAAAGCAGGACAAGATATATTAAAAAGTGTCTCTGACGCGATCAATAGTAATGATTACAGCAAGCTTGCCAGTGAGATAACTGACGCAGTCAAAACTGTTACTATTCCTCAGAGGACGATGTATTCAAGCGGACGCAAAGAGTATTATCAGCAAAAATATAGCTATAATCAGAATCCAGCCGCTGCAGTTAAGACAAGTTATCCGTTTTTTGCCAAGAAAGTCAGCAGATATGACGGTGTACTGAGTGTTGTTTTTTCATCTTTGGTGGGATTTTTTGGAGCTTTACCACTTTTAGTGTGCGGAATAGTATTTAGCGCAGTATTTGGCGGAGCATGGTTATGGATGCTTGTTACTGGTATCGCTTCTATGGGAGCATGTTTGTTATGGCTCTTTAGCGGTATCAAGAGACTCAAGCTTGCCAAGCTTTTCCACAAATTTGGAAATATCATCAAGGATAAAGAATACTTTAAGGTTTCAGAACTTGCTCAGCAGGTAGTTAAGACTGACAAGGAAGTTACCAAGGATCTTAAGGAAATGGTCAAGGCAGGATATCTTCCTAGAGCCAAGTTTGACAGCACAGAGACTACATTTATGATCACTGACGCTGCATATCAGATGTATCTTGGAGCTGAGAAGGACAGACTTGCCAGAGAAAAGAAGGAACTTGACCAGCAGAAGGCTTCACTTGGAGTTAATGCTACTACAAGAGCTAACCTTACTGGCGTTGAGGGACTTATCGCTGAGGGCGAAGATTATATCAGATTTGTACGAGCTACAAACGATATCATCCCAGATACAGAGCAGATGTCAGACAAGTTATATCGTCTTGAGAATATCATGAACAGGATCTTTGAAAAGGTTAAAAAGAATCCTGGAAGTGCTGATGATCTTCATAAGCTTATGAACTATTATCTTCCTACTACCAAGAAGCTTCTTGATGCTTATGTAGAGCTTGATAAGCAGGCAGGCCAAGGAGAAAACGTTCAGCAGACTAAGGCTGAGATCAGTACAGCCATGGATACTATCAACGAGGCCTTTGAAAAGCTCCTTGATAGCATGTTCCAGGATATGGCTTGGGATATTTCTTCAGACATATCAGTTATGAAGACTATGATGGCACAGGATGGTCTGACAACAGAAGGTCAGGGCATGGCTATGCAGCTCAAACAGGAATAAATTTCAAATTTATATAAGAGGAAAGGTATTTTAAGGAGGAGAACATGGGAGCAGATTTACAGTTCGATGCAGCACCAGCTGCACCATCATTATCATTTGGAGCTGAAGAGCCACAGGCAGCTGCAGCAACAATGGAGGCACCTGCAGAGGAAAAGAAGGACAACGGAAACGTTGCTCTTGAGGCTCAGCTTTCAGAAGAGGAGCTCAAGCAGGTTGAGGAGTTCAGCAAGCAGATCGATATCACAAACTCAACAGGTATCATGAACTACGGTGTTGGTACTCAGAAGAAACTTGCAGATTTCTCAGAAAAAGCAATCGACAACGTTAAGACCAAGGATATGGGAGAAGTTGGTGACATGATCACTGATCTTGTTACACAGCTCAAGAACTTTGAGATTGATGAGGATGAGAAAGGATTAAGAGCTCTTTTCAAAAAGGGTGCAAACAAGATCGAGTCTCTTAAGGCTAAGTACAGCAAGGTAGAGACAAACGTTCAGACTATCAGCAATGAGCTTGAGAGACATCAGGTTACTCTTATGAAGGACGTTGAGCTTCTTGATAGAATGTACGACCTTAACCTCAATTACTACAAGGAACTTTCAATGTACATCCTTGCTGGTAAGAAGAGACTTGAGGAAGAGAGAAGCACAACACTAGTAGAGCTTCAGAAGAAGGCAGCAGAGACAGGACTTCCTGAGGATGCTGAGAAGGCAAAGGACTTTGCCAACAAGTGTGATAGATTTGAGAAGAAGATCTATGACCTTGAGCTTACAAGAACAATCGCTATGCAGACTGGTCCACAGATCCGTATGGTACAGAGCTCAGATACAGTAATGGCTGAGAAGATCCAGTCAACAATCGTTAATACTATTCCTCTTTGGAAGAACCAGATGGTAATCGCTATCGGTATCGAGCATGCTACACAGGCAGCTGAGGCAGAGAGAGAAGTTAATGATATGACAAACAAGCTTCTTAGAAAGAACGCTGATGCACTTAAGGTTGCTACGATCGAGAGCGCTAAAGAGGCTGAGAGAGGAATCGTTGATATCGAGACTCTTAAGCATACAAACGAGTCACTTATCTCAACTCTTGACGAAGTACTCAAGATCCAGACAGAAGGCAAGACAAAGCGTCGTGAAGCTGAGGCAGAGCTTGCTCAGATCGAGAGCCAGCTTAAGGATAAGCTTTTAGAGGCAGCAAAGAACTAATTATTTGAAATAATGATTCCGGAGTAGATAAAAATATCTGCTCCGGTTTTTTATAGTTATTTTATTTAACATTTTGACAGGTATATGAAACAATGAGGCATAGAAAAGAAGTCACCTCTATCGTAAGATAAAATCACAAAAACACTTAAACGTTTGTATGGATCAAGGAGGTTATATGATCGATCAGGAAATGAAAAAGGCTGTTCTTGACAGCTTTGAGAAGGTTTATGGCAAAAATGAAAATGTTAAAGCATACTTTGCTCCAGGTAGAGTAAATCTTATTGGAGAACATACAGATTATAACGGTGGACACGTATTTCCATGTGCTCTCACTATTGGTACATATGGCGCAGCAGCCAAGAGAAATGACAAGAAGGTTCGTTTCTATTCAGTAAACCAGGAGAAGTTTGGCGTATATGAGGCAAATCTTGAGGATGCACTTAATCCATCAGAGGCAGCAGGCTGGGTTAACTATCCTCTTGGTGTTATCTGGGCTTTTGAGAAGAGAGGCATGAAGCTTGATGCAGGTTTTGATATGGTCATCTACGGCAATATCCCTAACGGATCAGGCCTTTCTTCATCAGCTTCACTTGAGGTATTAACAGGATTTATCTTAAGAGATATCTATGGTTTTGATGTAACAAATCAGGATCTTGCTCTTATTGGTCAGTATTCAGAGAATAATTTCAACGGATGTAACTGCGGTATCATGGACCAGTTCGCTGTTGCAATGGGTAAAGAGAACAATGCTATATTCCTTGATACAGCAGATCTTTCATTTGAGTATGCTCCAATCAAGCTTGATGGTGCCAAGATCATCGTTGCTAACACCAACAAGAAGCACAAGCTCACAGATTCTCAGTACAACGCTCGCCGTAGCATGTGCGAAGAAGCTCTTTCAATCCTTCAGAAGAAGCTTGATATCAAGGGACTTGGTGATCTTTCAATCGAGGAGTTCGAGGCAAACAAAGATCTTTTGACAGATTCAGATATGCAGAAGAAGGCTAAGCACGCTGTATATGAGAACCAGCGTACAATCGAGGCTGTTAAGGTTCTTAAGGACGGCGATATCGCACGTTTTGGTGAGCTTATGAGACAGTCACACGAGTCACTTCGTGATGATTACGATGTAACAGGCGTTGAGCTTGATACACTTGCTGAGGAAGCTTGGAAGATTCCTGGCGTTATCGGTTCTAGAATGACTGGTGGTGGATTCGGTGGTTGCACAGTTTCTCTTGTTAAGGACGAAGCTATCGAGAACTTCAAGAAGACTGTTGGTGAGAATTATCTCAAGAAGATCGGATACGAAGCTACATTCTACACAGTAGAAATTGGTGCAGGTCCAGAAGTAATCTAATAAAATCATGGAGATTTGGAAATGAGCAATATTCAGGAGTCAGTTAATAAATTAGTGGCCTATGGTCTTGCCACAGGCCTTATTGAGAAAGAGGATGTTATCTATACTGTTAACTCTCTTTTGATTGCCCTTGGCCTTGATAGTGCTGATTATGTTAGCACAGATATTGAGAAGCTTGCAGGGGATGTTCCTTCAGATGAAAAAGAGCTTGCTGCATACCTTGAGGCAGTTCTTAAGGATATGGATGACTTTGCAGCAGCAAATGGCCTTATTGAAAACGACAGCGTTGTATATAGAGATCTTTTTGATACAAAGCTCATGGGACTTATGGTTGAGAGACCAAGCGCTATTATCAGTAAGTTCCGCGCTAAATATGAAAAAGATCCTGTAGAAGCAACAGACTACTACTATAACTTATCCAAGAATAGCGATTACATCAGACGTTATCGTATTGCAAAGGATATGAAGTGGATCGCTCCTACTGAGTATGGTGATCTTGATATTACTATCAACCTCTCCAAGCCAGAGAAGGACCCTAAGGCTATTGCAGCAGCACGTAATGCCAAGCAGTCAGGCTATCCTAAGTGTCAGCTCTGCTGGGAAAATGAGGGATATTCAGGACGTGTTGATCATCCTGCAAGAGAGAACCACAGAATCATTCCTGTAACTATCCAGGATTCAAAGTGGGGCTTCCAGTATTCTCCATATGTTTATTACAACGAGCACTGCATCGTATTTAACTCACAGCATATTCCTATGAAAATCGAGCACAATACTTTCTGCAAGCTCTTTGACTTTGTTAAGCAGTTCCCACACTACTTTGTAGGATCTAACGCAGATCTTCCTATCGTAGGAGGTTCAATCCTTAGCCATGATCATTTCCAGGGTGGACATTATACATTCGCTATGGCCAAGGCTCCTGTAGAGAGAACATTTACAGTTAAGGGCTTTGAAGATGTTCAGAGCGGAATCGTTAAGTGGCCTATGTCTGTTATCAGACTTTCTGGTCCAGATACTGAGAGGATCATCGCTCTTGCAGATGTGATCCTTAATAAGTGGAGAGGCTACACTGACGAAGCTGCATTCATCTTTGCAGAGACGGAAGGAACACCTCATAACACAATTACTCCTATTGCCAGAAAGCGCGAAGACAACTACGAGCTTGATCTGGTACTTAGAAACAATATCACAACTGATGAGCATCCACTTGGTGTATATCACCCACACGCTGAGCTTCATCACATCAAGAAAGAGAACATTGGTCTTATTGAGGTTATGGGACTTGCAGTACTTCCAGCAAGACTTAAGACTGAGATGGCTGACCTTAGGAAAGCAATCCTTGAGGGAGCAGATATCAGAAAAGACGAAGTTCTTGAGAAGCATGCAGATTGGGTAGATGCCTTTAAGACAAAGTATGATGCAATAAATGATAGCAACATTGATGAGATTCTTCAGAAAGAGATCGGAGAAGTCTTCATGCACGTACTTGAAGATGCTGGTGTATATAAGAGAACAGCTGAAGGTCAGGCTGCATTTGACCGCTTTGTAAGTACTCTTTGATAAAAGAAATAAGAAAGCCGCAATAGATAATAAGTTTTCTATTGCGGCTTGTTTTTATAGCTATATCAGTTAGAAAGTGACAAGTGGTGGCTTTTTCTTGGTTTCATCCATAGGAACACCAAGTAGCTGTAATATAGGTCTTTTGCTAAGGGAGTTAAGATTCTTGGCAATTGGAATAAGACCGTTTATCTTCTTTTCAATCTCTTCTTCACTAAGCTCTAACTTGGTCTTGTAGATATCTACAAGAAGTCTGTAGGTTGCTGTTACGTCAGTTCTAGTCTTTACTGAGAACTCCAAAACCTTGGAGGCATCTTCGTAGCGGCCCTGATTGTAGAGGAGCTCGCCCCAGTTCTGAAGGGCACGTACTAGAGTGGTATAGTTCTGATCGTATTGGGTAAGAGCAGTTATGTTAGCTGTTCCATACTCGAGCTTTAGGTCTGTATTTGAAATTCCAGTAAAGTTAACTATTTTTTCGAAGGCTAATGCTTTCAGATCATTTTCCGCATTTTGTAGCGCTTCGTTGTCACCTGCTGTATCAAAAGGAAGGAGATTGAATGGGATGTGAACATATTCAAGTCCTTCAAGGCTCTTTCTTCTAACTTCGTTTGATTTGCGTTCCCTTTCCCAGAAGTCTTCTTCTTTCTGTTCGACCTTTCTGGAAACGCGACGCATGCTGATATTGAAAAAGATTGCAAGTATAATGAAACTTGCTAAAAAGGGTAATTTCATCTATAATATCCTTTCAGTAAAAGTGGGTAATTTTTTTTTATTTTCATCATAGCACAGAGGAAGCATTATGAAAAAATTTTTTGGAGGAATTTTTCTCCTTTTCTTATCTATCTTAGTATGCCCTGCTATAAATGTGCAGGCATCTGATAAGGGCACAATTGCAAATGGCGTATATATCGGTAACATTGATGTATCCGGTATGACAATTGCTGATGCAAATACCACTATCGAAGCTTATTTCCAGGAATTAAACAGCAGCGAACTTACATTATCAGCCGGTGAAGGCAAGACTATAACAGTTATGGCCTCAGATCTCGGCATTACATGGAATAATACAGACATAGCAGATGAAGCATATGCTCTTGGTCACGAAGGCAACATCGTTCAGAGATACAAAGCCATGAAGGACCTTGAGAGAAACAATCACAAGTTTGATATCGAGTATGGTTATAACGAAGAGGCTTTGCAGGATGTACTTGCAAAGTGCAGCAAGAATTTTGATCAAAAGACAGTAAACTACGGGCTCAAGAAAACTGAGAACGGTTTTGAAGTAACAGAAGGTCAGACAGGATACCTTGTAGATGTCGCAGAATCAGTAGGAATCATCAAGGACTTCATCAAGAATGACTGGAGCGCAGACAATACAGTTATTCAGCTCTCTGTAAAAGAGGATGCTCCTAAAGGCAGCGCTGAAGAGCTAGCTAAGGTAAGAGACGTACTTGGAACTTACACTACAAGCTACAGAACATCTGGAGCAGCCAGAAGTGCCAACGTAGCTAATGGATGTGCGCATATCAATGGTTCAACTATTTATCCAGGTGAGGAGTTCTCAGTTCTTGATACTATCACTCCTTTCACAGAAGCTAACGGATATTTCCCAGCAGGTTCATATCTTAACGGACTTGTAGTTGAGAGTGTTGGCGGCGGAATATGCCAGGTATCAACAACTCTTTATAATGCAGTACTTCTTGCTGAGCTTGAAGTAACAGAGAGACACAATCACTCAATGATCGTAACTTATGTAGAGCCTTCTGCAGATGCAGCTATTGCAGAGTCTGGCGGCAAGAACTTTAAGTTTGTAAACAGCACAGATGCTCCTATCTATATTGAAGGCTATACTACATCAGACAAGCATATTACATTTACTATCTATGGCGTTGAGACAAGAGATCCAGGTCATAAGGTAGAGTACAAGAGCGAAGTATTAGAGACTACGCCTGCTTCTGCAGATCAATATGTAACAGACCCATCACAGTCACTTGGCTATGTGGGAACACAGTCAGCGCACCTTGGATACAAGGCACAGCTCTGGAAGATTGTTACTGAAAATGGTCAGGAAGTTAGCAGAGAAGTTGTAAATAGCAGTACCTACAAGATGGTTCCTAGAATTATCACAATAGGAACAGCTGGTGCCGATGAAAGCGCCATGGCCAAGATACAGACAGCTATCTCAACAGGAGATGTTGGAACTATCAAAGCTGTAGCAGGAGCCCTTGGAGCAGCTAGGAACGCTCAGGGAACTGAAAATGAAGCAGCGGCAGTACAGGCAGCTCAGGATGCTGTAGATGCAGCCAATCAGCAGCTTAGAGACCAGCAAGCTGCAGAGGAAGAGGAATTACAAGGATAATCTGAAACTGTAAACATTTGCATAGAATATGGCGGTTATATGAGAATTGGCAAGATAACAGAGAATGCTCTCAAGCGTTCCATCATAAAGCTCATAAAAACTGAATCAAATAAAAAGACAAGCGCAGCTGTAGGGGCAGACTGCGCTTTTTCTGAATCTGAAAATAGTTTTTCTGCAACAGCAACTATTACTACAAACGTGTCAAAGTGCGGATATTATGCTGTTATGAAGGCGGCAAATTCTCTGATAGCTCAGGGAATAAAGCCTGACCATGTGATAGTTAATATACTACTTGATAAAGATAGTGAAGAAGCAGTAATTAAAAAGATTGTCAGAGATGCCATAAGCGCTTGCAATATCAATGACATAGCCTATGCAGGAGGCCATACAGAAGTTACAGAAGTTGTTACTAGACCAATAGTTACTGCAACCTGCGTAGGAACAGAAGTCATGATAAAGGCTCTATACAAGAGTAAGCCCAAGGCGGGAGATGCCCTTGTAGTTAGTAAGTGGATAGGCATGGAAGGTACAGCAATGCTGGCAGCCGAGAAACGAGCGGAGCTTGCTTCCAAGTATCCGGAGCCATTTATAGATGATGCAGAGGAGCTTTCCAAGCTCCTTGGAATAAATAGTGAGGCTGCAGTCGCCATGAAGTCCAGCGTCAGTGCGATTCACGATATTTCTGGTGGCGGTATATTTGCCGCACTTTGGGAAATGGGAGAACGCGCAGGAACTGGACTAAAAGTCGATTTAAAATGTATCCCGGTAAGACAGGAGACTATCGAAGTATGTGAGTTCTTTGAGATAAACCCATACGTCCTGACTTCAGGAGGAGCACTTTTATTTGCGACTGAGGACGGCGAGGCACTTGTAAGAGATTTAGAAGAGGCTGGAATTCCAGCAGTCATTGTTGGATACCTTGAAAAGGGCAAAGACAAGATCATTACAAATCTTGATGAGTCCAGATTTTTGGAGATGCCACAGACAGATGAGATACATAAGGTGCTTGGCTAATAGTTTTATCACAACATATTTAAAGGAGCGTTTATCCACATGAGTACAAGAGAAGAAATTTTAAAGACAATTGAGAAAAACAGCCGTATCGATGTACATGAACTTAGCGTACTCCTTGGTGCGGAAGAGATAGAAGTAGCGAACGAGCTTAAAGCGCTTGAAGAAGAAGGTGTGATCTGCGGATATCACACAATGATAGACTGGTCCAAGACTTCAATCGAGAAGGTAAATGCCCTCATCGAAGTTAAGGTTACTCCAACAAGAGGACTTGGATTTGACAGCATTGCAGAGAGAATCTACAAGTATCCGGAAGTTACCAGCGTATACCTCATGAGCGGAGGATTCGACCTTATGGTAATCCTTGAAGGAAAGACTCTTCAGGAAGTAGCCGGATTTGTTAACAATAAACTTGCGACACTTGATACTGTCCTTAGTACAGCAACACATTTCATCCTCAAGAAATATAAGGATCACGGAACAATTCTTACTAAGAAGTATGAAGACACAAGGGAGATAATAACACCATGAGAAATCCAATAGGAAAGAAAGTAGTTGATATAAAGCCTTCTGGAATTCGAAAGTTTTTTGATATCGTTCAGGAAACCGAGGGTGCTATTTCCCTTGGTGTAGGTGAGCCTGACTTTGATACACCTTGGCACATCAGAGACGAGGGTATCTATTCACTTGAGAAGGGCAGAACCTTCTATACTTCCAATTCCGGATTAAAAGAGCTGAGACAGGAAATTTCAAATTATATTAAGAGAACTCAGAACGTAGAATATGATCCATTAAAAGAGATATTCGTAACAGTAGGTGGATCTGAAGCAATTGACCTTGCACTTAGAGCGATGGTCGACGCAGGAGACGAGGTTCTTATTCCTCAGCCAAGCTACGTATCATACGAACCATGTGCTATTTTAGCTGATGCTGTTCCAGTTACAATTGAGCTTAAGGAAGAAAATCAGTTCAGACTTACAGCTGAGGAAGTACTTGAGAAAGTAACAGATAAGACCAAGATCTTAGTCCTTCCTTTCCCTAACAACCCAACTGGTGCGGTTATGTCAAAAGAGGACCTTGAGGCAATAGCTAAGGTAGTTATTGAAAAAGATCTCTTTGTAATTTCTGATGAGATCTACGGAGAACTTACATATAACGGAGAGCACGTTTCAATCGTTTCTATTCCTGGAATGAAGGAGAGAACTATCCTCATAAATGGTTTCTCCAAGGCTTATGCCATGACAGGTTGGAGACTTGGTTATGCTTGTGGGCCTGAGATCATCATGAAGCAGATGGTCAAGATTCACCAGTTTGCTATAATGTGTGCCCCTACAACCAGCCAGTATGCTGCAGTAGAAGCTCTTAGAAATGGTGATGATGATGTTAAGATGATGCGTGAGCAGTACAATCAACGCAGAAGATATCTCTTAAATGAATTCGAAAGAATAGGTCTTACCTGCTTTGAACCATTTGGCGCATTCTACGTATTTCCTTCTATTAAGAAGTTTGGAATGAGTAGTGACGAGTTCTGTACAAGACTTTTGAAGGAAGAGAAACTTGCAGTTGTTCCAGGAACAGCTTTTGGAGATTGCGGTGAAGGATATATTCGTATTTCTTACGCATATTCACTGGATAACCTGAAGGCTGCAATGGAGAGACTTGAGAGATTTATATCTAAGCTATAAAAAGACATAATATTAAGGCGGAAAAATGATACATTTAGAAAAAGTGACAGGAGAAAACTGGAGAGAAGATCTTTCAGTTTCGGAGGAACAAAAAAATTTTGTTTCTGATCCTATGAGATTATTGGCTAGGGCGTACGCGTACAGAGAAAATGGAAGCTACGCTTGTGTAATATACGATGATGAGAATCCTGTAGGGATGGCATTATATTACGATTGCCCTAAGATGCAGGCATATGATTTTAGCCAGTTGTTCATTGACCAGAGATATCAAGGAAAAGGTTATGGAAAAGAAGCGGCAACGCTTATTCTCGATAGGATGAGAAAAGAACGAAAGTTTGAAAAGGTTTGTCTTTGTTACATTGAAGGAAATACAGCGGCTAAGAATCTGTATGAAAGCCTAGGGTTTTATCATACCGGAGATGTAGATGAAGATGAGATTATTATGGAATTAAAGATTTAAAAAAGAAAGAGTTTGAGGTATCTCAAACTCTCAGACTGTAGACAAAGTCCACGGCATGCGCCGTGGATTTTTCTTTGCAAAAGCGCTATAAACCCAGTATTCATCTGAGATTGCAGCACTTTTTATGGTATAATAGAAGTATCAAAGTTGGGGATGGGGATAGCCTTTATGATGACTTCTAATACCGAAAGAAAACGTGAGCAAATGCAGTTTGTGAGCATGGATGACCTGGTACCTCAGGATCACATGCTCAGGCTTATTGATAAAGCCATAGACTGGTCATTCATATATGATCTTGTTGAAGATAAGTATTCTTCAGACATGGGCAGGCC
>NZ_FMXK01000030.1 GCF_900103635.1 Butyrivibrio sp. INlla18 | reverse complement strand
AAGTCCTTACAGGCCACATCTGGCCTGTATTTTTTTGTCAAATTTTTATTCTTAATATATAGCAATATATAGTGATGTGTGATATAATAAGGGCTGGGGGTACTTATTATGAAACTTACAATCTCAAAGTCCAAGAACTCAGAATCATTCTACATATCCAAATCTTATATCGATAATTCTGGAAAAAGCACCACTGCTACAGTTCGTAAACTCGGTACTCTTGCTGAATTGCTAAAAGATCATGGTCCAACTCGCGATGATGTTGTGGCCTGGTGTCGCAGTGAAGTCGCTGCCGAAACTCAAAAGTATAAGCAGGCTCGTAAAACAAAATCCGTTCAGGTTGTTTTCCATGCTGATAAAGAATTAGACTATGCCCAGCGTAGGCTCTTTGAAGGTGGATATCTATTTCCTCAAGCTGTTTATTACAAACTCCAACTGGATAAGATATGCAAAGCTATCAAACAACGTCATCAGTATGAATACGACCTGAATGCCATCCTATCAGATTTGGTTTATAACCGTATCCTAAATCCTTGCAGTAAACTTTCCGCATATAAAGCAGCTCAGTCATACCTTGAAGCTCCTACCTATGAACTGCACGATGTCTACAGAGCTCTGTCAGTTCTTGCTGAGGAGTCTGATTTTATCCAGTCTGAAGTATTTAAATGCAGCAAGATTTTTGGAAAGCGCAATGACAGGATTCTCTACTATGACTGTTCAAATTTCTACTTTGAAATTGAGCAGGAAGATGGTAATAAAAAGTATGGTAAGAGCAAAGAGCATCGTCCCAACCCAATCGTTCAGATGGGACTTTTCATTGATGGTGACGGGATTCCACTGGCATTTTCAATCTTTGGAGGAAACCAAAATGAACAAAAATCATTAAAACCACTGGAATCTAAAATACTCCAGCAGTTCGGGCATGATAAATTCATTTACTGCAGTGATGCCGGCCTTGGCTCAACAGATAACCGCAAATTTAATCATCTTGGAGAACGGGCTTTTATTGTCACCCAGTCAATAAAAAAACTCGATGCTGAGAACAAAGAGCTTGCACTGAGTAAGGAGGGATTCAAAAGACTTTCTGATAATAAGAAAGTTTCCGCTGCAGCAATCCAAGCGAATGATTCTGATGAACTTTACTACAAAGAAATCCCCTACATCAGCGGAAATATAGATCAGCTCCTCATAATCACCTATTCCCCTAAATATGCGGCATATCAAAAGGCAATCCGAGAGGCTCAGGTTCAGCGCGCTGAAGCCATGATAAAAAAAGGAAAGCTCAAAAAGAATCGCAAAAATCCTAATGATCCAGCCCGTTTTATAGGCAAGGATGCCTGTACCAAAGAAGGTGAAGTGGCTGATATCCATTATTACCTTGATGAGGATAAGGTTGCTGAAGAAGCCAGATATGATGGCCTTTATGCTGTATGCACAGACCTGATAGATGACGATGTCAAAGAAATTCTAAAAGTGAGTGAAGGCAGATGGCAGATCGAAGAATGTTTCAGAATTATGAAAACAGATTTCTCGGCAAGGCCTGTATATATCCAAAGAGATGACAGAATAGAGGCTCATTTTCTTACATGTTTTTTGGCATTACTTGTATATCGTTTATTGGAAAAGCAGCTTGAGAGCAAGTATACCTGCGAAGAAATCCTGGATAAGTTGAAATCAATTAATTTTGCAGACATAAAAGGGCAGGGATACATGCCCACTTATGTTCGAGACGAACTAACTGATGCCCTCCACAAAATATGCGGATTCAGAACTGACTATGAGTTCATTACCAAATCTGATATGAGAACAATAGAAAAACAGAGTAAACAAAGGTAATATTACTATATTTCAAGAAGCACAAAGATAACGCCGAAAGTCAGACAATTCAAGGCTTTCGGCGTTGATTATTATTGTTGTACTGTCAAAGACAGGA
>NZ_FMXK01000031.1 GCF_900103635.1 Butyrivibrio sp. INlla18 | reverse complement strand
GCAAGCTGATATGTAATGACCTCCTGTCAAGTAAAAAATGACAGGAATCACTACAAATGTATTTAATTGTTTCTGAAGGCATCTTGAAAGAGCCTCGGAGTATCAGTTCCCGGCATTGGCCACTCTGATATACGTGGATTGGTTACCAACAGGTCAATGGTCCGCCGTGAGCTCTACCGTCTAGCGGCGTGGATCACAGATTTCTCTGTGCCGACATAGCTTGCTCGTAGATAGCTCGAACCTTGAAATGGCCGAAGCCCTTTCAAGATGTCTTCAGTTGTTACTTATTATTGGCCAGATGTAAATGGCGTAAGCCATCTTACATCTGCTTGATTACGCACTATAACAGCGCGTTGAAGATGTCAAGGCTGCGAAGCACCGCCTTCGGCGGCTTGGCCTTGATATCGGAAGCGTGATGTTATACCCAATTATGCTATATTGTCTGTCATCATTCCCCATATGAAGCACGCGAGTTCTCTTGCTATTGCAGTTTTTGCTACATTGTGTGTCTTACTTTTTCCCAAGATCATTTTATAGTACTTACGTCTCAATCTTTCATTTGCCTTGTCTGCGTAAGCTATGACTTGAGGTAAGTTACCGCTTTGACGGGCTTTTATGGCCTTTGATTTATGACCAATTCGCCCTTTTCCATATGATTGGGACGATTCTGTAAGCAACTGTCTAACATGTCTATTACCAGCCTTAGTAATTCCAAGTCGTGCTTTATCATCACCGCTGGAATCTTCTCCAGGAACGAGCCCAAGATATGCAGCAAATTGTTTTGCTGAGGCAAAGCGTTTGAAATCTCCTACTTCAACCAATACAGATAATGCTGTATGAGTTTGAACTCCAATGAAACAGCAGAGCTTTTTAACAGACTCTCGGTATTCATCTTTAGAAGCGATTTCCTCTATTCTTTTATCCAAGCGTTCAAGCTTATCACTTAAGGTTGTATATGTCAGCAGATATTCATCTAAAATCTCTTTATATAGAGCCTCAGGCTTTAATGATTTTAACCAGTTTAGATGTGCTGCTGTCCAGTGACTTTTTCCTTCAAAACGATAATTGTGACGTAGACAAAATGAAAGAATTTGTTGCTTCACTTTTTTAAGTGCAAGCTTATGGTCATCTCTCATTCGAAGAAATTCTTTTGTTTCTTCATCTGTAGAAGTTGGGATATGAACGGGACTGTAATTATGCTGAGCAAGACATTTGCCAATAAGCTCAGCATCGCGTTTATCAGTTTTGATTCTTTTACCACTACGAGGTTCAAGCATGGTGGTAGGAGCAAGTATCACGCATTTAACGTTACGTTCTGTTAACTGATGATATAAAGTATAGCCAAGACATCCGGCTTCATAACCACATATAAAGTTTGAATCGTTCCCGTAGATGGTTCTGAGGAATTCTAGATACTTTAGGATTTCTTTGTAATCAGCTGGTGTACGCCTTGTGTGAGATGCTTTCTCCGTTTCGATTAAATAATCACAAAGAGTAAAACTGTCTTTGTGTACATCCATTCCTACGTAAACTGTGATATTATTCATTTAGTGACCTCCCTTTGTATGCGGTAATTCCCGTTACTATTGACTTGACATCTTTAGTATATAGGTAAATCCACGATGCTACAAAGAGGAGGTCATTACATATTGTCTAG
>NZ_FMXK01000034.1 GCF_900103635.1 Butyrivibrio sp. INlla18 | reverse complement strand
AGGCTTCGGTGTCGTGTTTCAGCCCCGGTAATTTTCGGCGCAGGACCTCTCGGCTAGTGAGCTATTACGCACTCTTTGAATGTGTGGCTGCTTCTGAGCCAACATCCTAGCTGTCTATGAAATCCCACATCCTTTTCCACTTAACACGTACTTTGGGACCTTAGCCGTAGATCTGGGCTCTTTCCCTTTTGACTACCCAACTTATCTCGTGTAGTCTGACTCCTGCGCTCATCCTCATTGGCATTCGGAGTTTGATAATCTTTGGTAAGCGGTGAAGCCCCCGCGGATATTCAGTGCTCTACCTCCAAGAGGAATGCTACAGGGCTAGCCCTAAAGCTATTTCGGGGAGAACCAGCTATCTCCGAGTTCGATTGGAATTTCTCCCCTATCCACAGCTCATCACCACCCTTTTCAACGGATGTGTGTTCGGACCTCCACAGCCTTTTACGGCCGCTTCATCCTGTCCATGGATAGATCACCCGGTTTCGGGTCTATGTTTGACGACTACTCGCCCTATTCAGACTTGGTCTCCCTTCGGCTATTCACCTTAAGTGCTTAACCTCGCCAACAAACATAACTCGCCGGACCGTTCTACAAAAAGTACGCGATCACTCTCATATGGAGCTTTCGCAGCTTGCAGGCACAGGGTTTCAGGTTCTCTTTCACTCCCCTCCCGGGGTCCTTTTCACCTTTCCCTCACGGTACTATTCGCTATCGGTCACTAAGTAGTATTTAGCCTTACGGGGTGGTCCCCGCATGTTCAGACAAGGTTTCACGTGTCTCGTCCTACTCTGGATACTGTCTCGCTTCGACCGTTTTCGTATACGCGACTTTCACGCTCTTTGGCTCTGACTTTCCATTCAGATTCTACTAACAGTCTCCATCGATTATACAGTCCGAACCCCTAAGAGCAAGCTCCTAGGTTTGGGCTCTTCCGCGTTCGCTCGCCGCTACTTACGGAATCACTTTTGTTTTCTCTTCCTCCGGCTACTTAGATGTTTCAGTTCACCGGGTTCCCTTCGTTAACCTATGGATTCAGTTAACGAT